>JBIQJY010000016.1:14682-61144 GCA_044507065.1 Acidobacteriota bacterium | reverse complement strand
GCGTCGACGGCCTCCTGCAGCATGCGCTTCTCGTTCCGGATGATGACGTCGGGCGCCTTGAGCTCCATCAGCTTCTTCAGCCGGTTGTTCCGGTTGATGACGCGGCGATAGAGGTCGTTGAGGTCCGAGGTGGCGAACCGGCCGCCGTCGAGCGGCACGAGCGGACGCAGTTCGGGCGGAATGACGGGGATGACGTCGAGAATCATCCACTCCGGCTTGTTGGTGGACCGGCGGAACGAATCGACCACCTTCAGGCGCTTCGCGTACTTCAGCTTCTTCTGCGCCGACGTCTCGTTGCGCATCTTCTCGCGCAGTTCCTCGGCCAGCCGGTCGACGTTGACCCGGCGCAGCATCTCCTTGATGGCCTCGGCGCCCATCTGCGCCTTGAACTTGAAGCCCCACTTCTCGCGCTCCTGCCGGTACTGGTCCTCGGTCAGCAGCTGCTTGTCCTTGAGCTCCGTGTCGCCGCCGTCGGTGACGACGTAGGCCTCGAAGTAGAGGATGCGCTCCAGGTCGCGGAGCGTGATGTCGAGCAGGTGGCCGATGCGGCTCGGCAGCCCCTTGAAGAACCACACGTGGCTCACCGGGGTCGCCAGCGCGATGTGGCCCAGCCGCTCGCGCCGCACCTTGGCCTGCGTCACCTCGACGCCGCACTTGTCGCAGATCACGCCGCGGTGCTTCATGCGCTTGTACTTGCCGCAGAGGCACTCCCAGTCGTTGACGGGCCCGAAGATCTTCGCGCAGAACAGGCCGTCGCGTTCCGGCTTGAACGTGCGGTAGTTGATCGTCTCCGGCTTGGTCACCTCGCCGTGCGACCACTGGAGAATGCGCTCGGGCGACGCGAGGCTGATGCGAATCGCGTCGAAGTCCGCCGTGAGCTGCGCCTTGTCGTGGGGATTCGGTCTCATCGATTGCTCCTTACGCCACCACCGGATCGGTCGGCTCCGGCTCGGGTTCCCCGTCCGGCTGCTCCCCGTCCGGGCGGCCCCGCGTCTTCAACAGCTCGACGTCGAGCCCCAGCGCCTGGAGCTCGCGGATCAGCACGTTGAACGACTCGGGCAATCCGGGCTGGAACGATGCGTCGCCCTTGACGATCGCCTCGTAGATCTTCGCGCGGCCCGTCACGTCGTCGGACTTCGCCGTCAGCAGTTCCTGCAGGATGTGCGCGGCGCCGTAGGCCTCGAGCGCCCACACCTCCATCTCGCCGAACCGCTGCCCGCCGAACTGCGCCTTGCCGCCGAGCGGCTGCTGCGTGATCAGCGAGTACGGTCCGATCGACCGGGCGTGGATCTTGTCGTCGACCAGGTGCGACAGCTTCAGCATGTAGATGTAGCCGACGGTGACGTCCTGCTCGAACATCATGCCCGTCATGCCGTCGAACAGCTCCGTCTTGCCGCCGTTCGGCAGACCCGCCTCACCGAGCCAGTGCTTGATCTCGGTCTCGGTGGCCCCGTCGAAGACCGGCGTCGCGAAGTAGAGACCGAGGGCGTGCGCGGCCCAGCCCAGGTGCGTCTCGAGAATCTGGCCGACGTTCATACGCGACGGAACGCCGAGCGGATTGAGCACGATCTCGACCGGCGTGCCGTCCGGCAGGTACGGCATGTCCTCCTCGGGGAGGATGCGCGCGATGACGCCCTTGTTGCCGTGGCGGCCGGCCATCTTGTCGCCGACCGACAGCTTGCGCTTCATCGCCACGTACACCTTGACGAGCTTGATCACGCCCGGCGGCAGCTCGTCGCCGCGGCGGATCTTCTCCTTCTTCTCCTCGAACTCGCGCTGGATGACGTCGACGCGCTGCGCCGTCCGATCTTCCATCGTGCGCAGCTCGTCCTCGAAGCCGAGGTCGTCGGTCTCGACCCGTGCGCGCACGAGCGACGCAAACGGCGCATCGGCCATGGCCTCCTCGGTGAGCACGGCGCCCTTGCGCAGCAGCCGCTCGCGGCCGTCGGCGTCGAACAGGTCGCTGCGCAGCGTTCGCCCGTTGAGCAGCAGCACCAGCCGCTTCTTGGTCTCCTCGTGGAGGATGCGAATCTCGTCCTGGAGGTTCTTCTCCATCAGGGCGAGCTCGTCCTCCTCGATCTGCTTCGCGCGGTCGTCCTTCTCGATCCCCTTGCGGGAGAAGATCCGGACGCCAACGACGATGCCCTCGATCCCGGGCGGGCAGGTCAGCGACGCGTCCTTCACGTCACCGGCCTTCTCGCCGAAGATCGCGCGCAGCAGCTTCTCTTCCGGCGTCAGCTGCGTCTCGCCCTTCGGCGTGACCTTGCCCACCAGGATGTCGCCCGGCTTGACGCTCGCGCCGATGCGGATGATGCCGCTCTCGTCGAGGTCCCGCAGGTACGTCTCGGACACGTTCGGGATGTCGCGCGTGATGTCCTCGGGCCCCAGCTTCGTGTCGCGCGCCTCGATCTCGAACTCCTCGATGTGGATCGACGTGTAGTAGTCGTCCTTCACGAGCCGTTCGGACACGAGAATCGCGTCCTCGAAGTTGTAGCCGCGCCAGGGCATGAACGCGACCAGCACGTTGCGGCCGAGCGCGAGTTCGCCGAGCTCGGTGCACGGACCGTCGGCCAGGACCTGGCCCTTCGCCACGCGCTGACCAGCGCGCACGATGGGCCGCTGGTTGATGCACGTGTTCTGGTTCGACCGCTTGAACTTGGTCAGCCCGTAGATGTCGGCGCCCATCTCGCGCGACAGGCCCTCCTTCTCGCTGCCCTCGACGCGGACGACGATGCGCTTGCTGTCGACGAAGTCGACAATCCCCGACCGGCGCGCCACGACGACGGCGCCCGAGTCGCGCGCGGTGATGTACTCCATGCCCGTGCCGACGAACGGCGCACGCGCCTGCAGCAGCGGCACCGCCTGGCGCTGCATGTTCGATCCCATCAGCGCGCGGTTCGCGTCGTCGTTCTCGAGGAACGGGATGAGCGAGGCGGCCACCGAGACCAGCTGCTTCGGCGAGACGTCGATGAAGTCGATGCGCTCACGGGGCGCCAGGATGAAGTCGCCTTCCTGGCGCGCGTTGACGCGCTCGCTGTGAATCTGGCCGTCCTCGTCGAGCTCGACGTTGGCCTGGGCGGTGACGTACTGGTCCTCCTCCCACGCCGACAGGTAGAAGCAGTAGGGCTCGAATTCGACGCCCTTCTTCTTCGACCGGCCGTCGGCGCCCACCAGCTCGGCCGCCGGCACGACGTCGCCCACCGTGTACTTCGCATGGCCACCGGCATTGGTGACCTGCACGAAGTCGAGCACGTAGCCGTCCTTCACCTTCCGGTACGGCGACTCGATGAAGCCGAAGTCGTTGATCCGCGCGTAGGAGGACAGCGACGAGATGAGGCCGATGTTCGGCCCTTCCGGCGTCTCGATCGGGCAGATGCGCCCGTAGTGCGTCGGGTGCACGTCGCGCACCTCGAAGCCCGCGCGCTCGCGCGACAGGCCGCCGGGCCCGAGCGCCGACAGGCGGCGCTTGTGCGTCACCTCCGACAGCGGGTTGGTCTGGTCCATGAACTGCGACAGCTGCGACGACCCGAAGAACTCGCGAATCGCGGCCATCACCGGCTTCGCGTTGATCAGGTCGTGCGGCATGGCGGTCGCCATTTCCTGGTAGACCGACATCTTCTCCTTGATCGCCCGCTCCATCCGGACCAGCCCGATGCGGAACTGGTTCTCGAGCAGCTCGCCCACCGACCGCACCCGGCGATTGCCCAGGTGATCGATGTCATCGACGAGCGTCGGGTTCTTGCGCAGCTTGAGCAGGTACCGGATGACCTCGTAGAAGTCGGCCGGGTGCAGCACCTTCTCGTCGAGCGGCGTGGTCAGCTTCAGCTTGGTGTTCAGCTTCAGCCGGCCCACGCGCGAGAAGTCGTACTTCTGCGCGTTGAAGAACATGTTCTCGAACAGGTTGCGCGAGCTGTCGAGCGTGGGCGGATCGCCCGGGCGCAGCCGCCGGTAGATCTCGATCAGCGCCTCTTCGTGCTTCTGGATCGGGTCCTTCTTCAGCGTCTGCGACAGGACGGGCCCGACCTCGTCCTTCTCGGGGAAGAACACCTCGATCGAGGCCACGCCGGCTTCCTGCGCCATCGCGATGATGCGCTCGGACAGCTCTTCGTTGGACTCGAGGATGACCTCGCCCGTGTTCGGATCGACGATGTCATTGGCCGAGAACGCGCCCTCGCGCTCGGCATCGGCCAGCTCGACGGCCTCGACGCCCGCCTTCTTCAGGGCCTCGACCTGGTCCTTGCGGATCTTCTTGCCGGCGTGCAGCGACAGCGACGATCCCGGGATCGCGAAATCCTGCCCGGACCGGCGGCCCGCCAGCGAGTCGGACACCTTCCACAGGATGTGCCCGCCCGACAGCTGCAGATCCTCGACCGTGTAGAACGTCCGGAGGATCTCGTTGGCGCCGCGCAGGCCCAGGGCGCGCAGGAAGACCGTCGCGAGGAACTTGCGCTTGCGGTCGATGCGGACGTAGAGCAGGTTCTTCGCGTCGTACTCGAACTCGACCCACGAGCCGCGGTACGGGATGATCTGCGCCACGTACAGCGCCTTGTCTTCCGTGTGGAAGAAGGCGCCCGGCGACCGGTGCAGCTGGCTGACGATGACCCGCTCGGTGCCGTTGATGATGAACGTGCCGTGGTCGCCCATGAGCGGCACGTCGCCGAAGTAGACCTCCTGCTCCTTGATGTCGCGGATGGTCTTGACGCCCGTCTCCGGGTCCTTGTTCCAGACCACGAGCCGGATGGTGACCTTCAGCGGCACCGCGAAGGTCATGCCGCGCTCCTGGCACTCCTCCACGTCGTACTTCAACTTCATCTGCACGGTCGTCCCGCACAGGTCACAGACGTCGCCGCGCGCCTCGTTCGCCGTGCCGCACGATGGGCAGATCACGGCACCCTCGCCGTACGGATCGGCAACGAGCACGGTATCGCAGCTCGTGCACTTGGTGCGCAGGTGCTCGAGGCCGGCGAGCCGGCCGCACTTGCACTCCCAGTTGCCGATCGAGTACTCGATGAACTCGAGCGACGAGTTCTCCCGGAAGTCGCTGATCGGGAAGACGGACTTGAAGACCGACTGCAGGCCCACGTCCTCACGTTCGGCCGGCAGACGATTCATCTGAAGAAACCGCTCGTACGATTTCTTCTGGATCTCGATCAGGTTCGGGATCGCGATAGTCGTCTTGATCTTGGAGAAATCGATGCGTTCGCGGTAGACGTTCTTGGGCAGGCTGTACATTCAGTGACCCCTCGGGACTCCTGCGGTAGCGGGGGACCCGCCCCCCCGCCAGACGGCCGCGACGCCGGACCCGCCAGGGTCGGACGTCGCCCGTGCACGGATCGCCGTCCCGGCGCGCGATGGCACGCGCCGGATCGGCGCGCTGCGCACGCCAGTCGAAATACTGCGGACCGCCGACCATCGGCCGGCGGTCTCGAAACAGGAACACGCGCCGTCGGACGGCGCGGGGCTACTTGATCTCGACCTTCGCGCCGGCCTCTTCGAACTTCTTCTGGATGGCCGCCGCTTCGTCCTTCGACACGCCTTCCTTCAGGGTCTTCGGGGCCGATTCGACGAGGTCCTTGGCTTCCTTCAGCCCCAGGCTCGTCACTTCGCGCACGACCTTGATCGTGTTGATCTTGTTGCCGCCGATGTCGGTCAGCACGACATCGAATTCCGTCTTCTCCTCGGCCGCGGCCGCCGCGCCGCCGCCGCCCGCCGCCGGCGCCGCCACGGCCACGGCCGCCGCTGCGCTCACGCCGAGCTCGGATTCCAGCGTCTTGACGAGCTCGGACAGCTCGAGCACCGAAATCCCCTTGATGTAATCCACCACCTGCTGCTGCGTCACTTCGGCCATTGCTACTCTCCTGAAAGCTTCGATCGACTTCCTTGAACTGCGCGCGGGGCCCATCCCGCCTTCCCGACTCGCCCTGCGGACGCTACTGCCCCGCCGACTGCTTCTTCTCGTACTCCGCCAGCACCGTCACGAGGTCGCGCGGCACGGCGGCCAGCACCGTCACGAGCTGCTGCATCGGCGCCTGCAGCACGTACAACAACTTGCCCAGCAGCTCGGGCTTGCCCGGCAGGTTGGCCAGTTCCTCGACGGCCGCCGGCGCCACCGCGCGGCCCTGCACGACGGCCGTCTTGATGACCACCGCCGGCGTGGTCTTGGCGAACGTCGTCAACGCCTTCGCCACGGCCACCGGATCGGAGGCCGTCGAGACGACGGCGGTCGTGCCCACGAAGTGCGCCGTGAACGACTCGAACGGCGTGCCCACGATGGCGCGCTTCGCCAGCGTGTTCTTCACCACGCGGTAGGTGCCGCCCACCGCGCGAATACGACGCCGCAACTCGGTCACCTGCGGCACGGTGATGCCGCGGAAGTCGACGAGCACCGCGGTGTCCGCCTCGCGGAACGCCGCTTCGAGCTCGCCCAACTCCGCTGCCTTATCGGCTCTGCTGACTGCCATTGATCGCTCCACCGGGCCGCACCGCGGCCCGTCCTTCGAAGAAGTGGTCTAGTGCTTCACACCAGCGTGTCGACGTGCGTGGTGTCGATGGCCACACCGGGGCCCATCGTCGACGACATCGTCACGCTCTTGACGTAGCGGCCCTTGGCCGCCGACGGCTTCGCCTTGAGGATCATCTCCATCAGGGCGCGCGCATTGGCGACCAGCCGGTCGGCGTCGAACGAGATCTTGCCGATCGGCGCGTGCACCACACCCGCCTTGTCGACGCGGAACTCGACCTTGCCGGCCTTGATTTCCTGCACGGCCTTCGTCACGTCGACGGTGACCGTCCCGGTCTTCGGGTTGGGCATCAGGCCGCGCGGCCCGAGCACCTTGCCCAGCCGGCCGACCGCGCGCATCATGTCCGGCGTGGCCACGACCGCGTCGAAGTCCTGCCAGCCGCCCATGATCCGCTCGACGATTTCCTCGCCGCCGACGGCATCGGCGCCGGCCTCGGTGGCCTCACGCTGCTTCTCGGCGCCGGCAATCACGAGCACCTTCTTGGACTTGCCGAGTCCGTGCGGCAGCACGACGGTGCCACGCACCATCTGGTCCGAGTGCTTCGGATCGACGCCGAGACGGACGGCAACCTCCACCGTCTCGTCGAACTTGGTGAACTTGACCTTCTGAAGGAGCGGCACGGCTTCCTCGATCGAGTGAAGCCGGGTCGGGACCTGGTCCCGCGCCGCCTGGTACTTTCTGCCTCGCGTGCGCATAGTGTCTCCCGTGGTACTGACGGGCGCCCGTGCGCCCTCCCACAATTCACGATGCCGGGAACGTCGGGGCGAAGGTCGTCTTCGTCCCGACCGCGGGCCGGCAGCGTGCCGGCCTGCCAATCCCGTCAGTCGATCACGTCCAGCCCCATCGAGCGGGCCGTTCCCCGGATCGAGGTGACGGCCGCCTCGATCGATTCGGTGTTGAGGTCGGGCAGCTTCAGCCGCGCGATCTCCTCGACCTGCGCGCCCGTGACCGTCCCGACCTTGGTCTTGTTCGGCACGCCCGACCCCTTGGCGACGTTGGCCGCGCGCTTGAGCAGCACGGGCGCCGGCGGCGTCTTGGTGATGAACGTGTACGACCGGTCCGCGTAGATCGTCACGACGGCGGGGATGATCAACCCGTCGTCCTTGGCGGTCTTCGCGTTGAAGTTCTTGCAGAAGTCCATGATGTTGACGCCGTGCGGACCGAGCGCGGTCCCCACCGGCGGCGCGGGCGTGGCCTTGCCCGCCGCAATCTGGAGCTTCACCTGTGCCTGTATCTTTTTCGCCATCGTCTTTAACTCGCTCGTGGGGCCCCACCCCCACTCGCTGCCCGCGACTCCCGCCGCTCGCGGCGCTCACCGCCGCGCCAGCACGGCGCGAGGCTCGCGATGTCCACCTACAGCTTCTCGACCTGCAGGAAGTCCAGTTCCACCGGCGTGGCACGACCGAAGATCGTCACCATGACCTTCAACGTGTTCTTGTCCGCGTTCACGTCGTCGACCGTCCCGTTGAAGCTGGCGAACGGCCCCTCGTTGATGCGCACCTGATCGCCACGCTCGAAGGAATACTTCGGCTTCGGCTTCTCGGCCGCGACCGTCACCTGGTGGAGGATCTGGTCGACCTCCTCACGCGAGAGCGGCGACGGCTTGGCGCCGGCGCCGACGAACCCGGTCACCTTGGGCGTGTTCTTCACCACATGCCAGGCGTTGTCCGACATGTGCATCTCGACCAGGATGTAGCCGGGAAAGAACCGGCGTGAGCTCTTCACCTCGCGGCCGCCGCGCTTCTCGACGACGTCCTCGGTCGGAATGAGCACTTCGCCAATCTCGTCCTGCAGCCCGTAGGCCTGCACCCGCTGCTCGAGAGATTCGCGCACCTTGTTCTCGAAGCCCGAGTAGGTGTGGATGATGTACCACTGCTTGGTCTTGTCGTCTGTCATTGTGTGCGACGAGCCCCGCCTGCGGACCCCTGCCGACCTGCGCCGACGTTAATTCCCAGCCCGGCCGAACACCCATGCGACCAGTGCCGACAAGCTCAGATCCACCACGTACAGGTAGATCCCGATGATCGACGAAATCAGGATGACCACCACGGTTGTCGCCCAGACCTCGCGCCGCGACGGCCAGGTGACCCGCGACAGTTCGGCGCGGACCTCGACCAGGAACTGGCGCGCGCGCCCGAACCAGCCGCTCACATGATCAGGCGATTCCTTGAGGGTATCCAACATCGTCTGCGTGTTCCTTCGGTGGCCGGGCCCCGTCATCCCGCCACCCGCCCGGCCGGCGGCTTCCCGCGGCCCGGCGCATCAGATTCTGGCAGGCCAGGAGGGACTCGAACCCCCAGCCCTCGGTTTTGGAGACCGATGCTCTACCAGTTGAGCTACTGGCCTACTCCGATCCGGAGGGGTCGCCCTCCAGACCTCCCGCACGTCCGACCCGACCTACTTGCTCTCCCGGTGCGCCGTGTGCTTGCGGCAGAACCGGCAGTACTTGCTGAACTCCAGCCGTTCAGAGCTCTTCCGACGATTCTTCGTCGTGCTGTAATTCCGGCGTTTGCAATCGGTGCACGCCAGCGTGACTATCTCGCGCATGTTCCGTCCCCGAATCTCGCCAGCGCGCGGCCCCGTCCCGATGGACGGGGACCGCGCGACGGCGGATTATTCGATGATCTCCGAAATCGTTCCGGCGCCGACCGTGCGGCCGCCTTCGCGAATCGCGAAGCGGGCGCCCTTCTCGAGGGCGACCGGCGTCATCAGCTCGCCGGTGATCGGGGTGTTGTCGCCGGGCATCACCATCTCGACGCCCTCCGGCAGGTGCAGCGTGCCGGTCACGTCGGTCGTCCGGATGTAGAACTGCGGACGATAGCCGTTGAAGAACGGCGTGTGACGGCCGCCCTCTTCCTTCGAGAGGATGTACACCTCGGCCTTGAACTTCGTGTGCGGCTTGATCGTGCCGGGCTTGGCCAGCACCTGGCCGCGCTCCACGTCGTCCTTTTCCACGCCGCGCAGCAGCACGCCGATGTTGTCGCCCGCCACGCCCTCGTCGAGCAGCTTGCGGAACATCTCGACGCCCGTGACGACCTTCTTCTGCGTCTCGCGGTAGCCGACGATCTCGATTTCCTCGCCGACCTTCACCTTGCCGCGCTCGACGCGGCCGGTGACGACCGTGCCGCGACCCGAGATCGAGAACACGTCCTCGATCGGCATCATGAAGGGCTTGTCCACGTCGCGCTCGGGGAGCGGGATGTAGGTATCGAGCGCTTCCATGAGCTTCAGGATCGTCTCGACGCCCTCGGGGTCGCCCTGCAGCGCCTTGAGCGCCGAGACGCGAACCACCGGGAGGTCGTCACCCGGGAAGTTGTAGCTCTTGAGCAGGTCGCGCACCTCGAGTTCGACCAGGTCGAGCAGCTCGGGGTCGTCGACGGCGTCCACCTTGTTCAGCGCGACCACCAGGTAGGGCACGTTCACCTGGCGGGCGAGCAGGACGTGCTCACGCGTCTGCGGCATCGGACCGTCGACCGCGCTCACGACCAGGATGCCGCCGTCCATCTGCGCGGCGCCCGTGATCATGTTCTTGATGTAGTCGGCGTGGCCCGGGCAGTCGACGTGCGCATAGTGCCGGTTCGGCGTGGCGTACTCGACGTGGCTTGTCGCGATGGTGAGGATCTTCGTGTCGTCGCGACGGCCCTGCGATTCGGACGCCTTGGCAACCTCGTCGTACGGCACGAACTTGGCCCAGCCCTTGTCGGCAGCCACCTTGGTCAGCGCCGCGGTCAGCGTCGTCTTGCCGTGGTCGATATGGCCGATCGTGCCAACGTTCACGTGCGGCTTCGAACGATCAAACTTCTCTTTCGCCATTGCTCTCCGTCCTCGCTTGAATGGCGTCCTTCGCCATCGAGGGGCGGGGACCCCACGTCCCTCTGCCCACGCCTTCGTTCACTACCGGGCGGGGGGTCGTCCACCCGCCACAACCTGCGCCTGCGACATCCAGCCGCCCAGTCCGTCCACGTCCGCCATCGCCCGCACCACTCGCGGCTGCGGCCGGCAAGCTTCGCAACGCGCTCGGCCGACGCGACCGGCCAACCGGCGCCGCAAGCGCCTGGCGAAGGTTGGAGCCGATGACCGGGATCGAACCGGTGACCTCGTCCTTACCAAGGACGTGCTCTGCCAACTGAGCTACATCGGCGCTTCGACCCGCCACTCGCGCGGCTCGCTCAGGGACCTGTCCTCGCGACTCCAACGCGGCGACCGGCACCGCGAGCGAACGACCAGGCGAGTCGAATGGAGCGGGAGACGGGGATCGAACCCGCGACCAACAGCTTGGAAGGCTGTGACTCTACCACTGAGTTACTCCCGCCTTCGTCCCTCGACTCCGCTGGTCTTCAATCACCTGCGACCCGACGACGTGCAACCTGCCTGCTGGCGATCTGGCGCGACCGGCCCGCGCTCCTGTTCTTCTCCGCCCCTCGACTGGCCGCACCCACCGGGGACACCCGACCCGGCCGGCGAGCCCCGTATGAGGGCCCGAAGGACCGAGTCGAATGGTGGCGAGGGAAGGATTCGAACCTTCGAAGCCCTAGGGCGACAGATTTACAGTCTGCTGCGTTTGACCGCTTCGCTACCTCGCCGAGTCCCGGCTCGTCCGTGCCACTCTCGTCACACGTTCCTTCGTGGCGTGTCTTTCGAGGAGCGACGACTGAAATCTGGAGCTGGCGAAGGGATTCGAACCCCCGACCAGCTGATTACAAATCAGCTGCTCTACCAGACTGAGCTACGCCAGCCGAACAAACCGGGAATGCTAGCACGGAATGTGCCAAAGCGGCAACCTCCCGACCCCCGCCCGTCCTCCGGCGCGCCCCTGCCCCGGGCGAACACACCGCTCCGGGTCGGACCTCACAGTGTCTCACGGTCCGGGACCTTTGCGCTACCGGATGTCGTCGCGGCCCCGGGCCATCAGCCTTCCCCGGCCGTCCGGGCGGCCCGCCGACGCTGGCGCACGGCCTCGAACAAGGCCACCCCGGTCGCCACCGAGACGTTGAGGCTCGAGACCATGCCGGTCATCGGGATCGACACGAGCCGATCGCAGCTCTCGCGCACGAGCCGCCGCATGCCGGTGCCCTCGGCCCCGACGACAAATGCCGTCGGCGCGGTGTAGTCGACCTCGTCATACGACTCGGACGCCCCATCGTCGAGGCCAACCGTCCAGACATTGAGCGCCTTCAGTTCCTCAATCGCACGCGAGACGTTGACGACCGTGGCAATCTTCACGTGGCTGACGGCGCCGGCCGAGGCGCGGGCCGTCGCGCCATCGAGCGGCGCGGCGTGACGCGCCTGCCGGATCAGCCCGTCGACGCCGGCCGCATCAGCCGACCGGATGATGGCCCCGACATTCTGCGGGTCCTCGACGCTGTCGAGCACGAGCAAGAGCGGCGGCCCGCTC
This sequence comes from Acidobacteriota bacterium, assembly GCA_044507065.1. Classification (GTDB taxonomy): domain Bacteria; phylum Acidobacteriota; class Vicinamibacteria; order Vicinamibacterales; family SCN-69-37; genus SCN-69-37. The sequence continues at coordinate 49,228 of JBIQJY010000016.1, read as the reverse complement.
GCCTCGGCCACCAGTTCCTCGACCGTGTAGGCCGGCAGCGGCTGCAGTTCGGCCGCCACGCCCTGATGCACGCCGCCGCGTGTCATCCGATCGAGCGCGCGGCGATCGACGGTCTCCGTTTCCAGGCGCAGCTCGTGCGCGCGCGCGATGAGTGCGTCGACGCGCGGCCCCGCGCCGCGCTCGTGGACGAGTTTCGAGACGCGGCGCGTCTTGAGCGCCTCGGACACGGGATTGATGCCGTAGATGACAGACACGGGACTCCAGGAAGGCTACAAGGCTACAAGGCTACGAGGCTGCAAGGCTACGAGGCGACCGGGCGCAGGCGCCTGAGACAGGATGGCACGGCCGCAACGCCGGCGGACGGGTCGAGCGCGGCGCCGTGCTCGATGGCCGGCACGGCGATGTCGAGTTCGGGCCCGGATTCGGCGCCCGTCAGGACCACCCGCAGCGGGTGCAGGAGCGCGCGGCCCTTGAGGCCCGTCGCCGTCCTGGCCCGCGCGACCGCCGCGCGAAAACGCTCCCGATCGGTCAACGGGCCGATCTCGGCAATCGCCGTGGCAAACGCCTCGACCACCCGCGCGCCGTCGGGCTCGGCCGCGACCAGTGCGTGCGCCGCATCGGCATCCCACGCAAAGACGAACGCCACCCGCTCGACGATTTCCGCGAGCGTGTCGACCGATCCGACGGCCATGGGCAGCAGCGATGCCAGGTACTCGATGGCCGCATCGGTGGGCGTACGCACGAACCCGCGCTCCACGAAATACGGCGCCGCATCGCGCGCGATCCGCGCGACGGGCACCTGCTTCATGTACTGCCGGTTCATCCACGCGAGCTTGTCGAAGTCGAACACCGCCGGACTCCGGCTGACCGAGGCGAGATCGAATCGACGGACCATCTCGTCAATCGGCACGATCTCTTCCTCGTCGCCGGGCGACCAGCCGAGCAGCGCGAGATAGTTGACCAGAGCCTCGGGCAGGTACCCCCGCGCACGGAACTCCGACACGCTCGTCACGCCGTGGCGCTTCGAGAGCGGCGCGTGATCGGCGCCGAGTACGAGCGACAGGTGCGCGAAGACGGGCACCGGGCGGCCCAGGGCCTCGTAGATCAGCAGCTGCCGCGGCGTGTTCGAGATGTGGTCTTCACCCCGAATCACCATCGACACCTGCATGTCCGCATCATCGATCACCACGGCGAAGTTGTAGTTGGGCGACCCGCCCGATCGCACGATGACGAAGTCGCCGATGATCGAGGTGTTCACCGTCACCGGCCCCCGCACGACGTCGTGGAAGGTCAGGTCGCGATCGCCGGCGGGCACCGCGAACCGCAGCGCCGCGGGCGTGCCGGCCTCGACACGGCGGTTCGCCTCGGCCGCATCGATCGCCCGGCAGCGTCCGCTGTAGCGCGGCGGCCGTCCGTCGGCCAGCGCGGCCTCGCGCTCCGCATCGAGTTGCGCGGGCGAACAGAAGCAGTAGTACGCCAGTCCCCGTGCGCGCAGGTCAGCGGCTGCGGCCTCGTAGCGCGGCGTGCGCTCGGACTGCCGGTACGGCGCGAACGGACCACCCGCGTCCGGGCCCTCGTCCCAGGTCAGACCGAGCCAGCGGAGATCCTCGACCATCGCCTGCTCGAAAGCGACCGTCGACCGCTCGCGGTCGGTGTCCTCGATGCGCAGGATGAACGTGCCGCCGTGCCGTCGCGCCACGAACCAGTTGAACAGCGCCGTGCGCACGTTGCCCACATGCAGCTGCCCGGTGGGACTCGGCGCGAAGCGCACGCGCGTCGGCGTCATGCCCGCGCCCCCGGCACCACGAGCGCGACCGCATGCGCCGCGATGGCCTCACCGCGACCGACCGCGTCGACGCCCTCGTTCGTCTTCGCCTTCACGCTCACCTGCGCCAGCTCGATCCCGAGGACAGCGGCGAGATTGCCGCGAATGGCCGCCAGGTGCGGCACGAGCTTCGGGCGCTCGAGAATGACGGTGACGTCGACGTTGGCGACGCGCCAGCCACGCTCGGCGACGATGGCAACCGTCCGCGCGAGCAGGTCCAGACCCGCGACGTCCTTCCAGCGCGGATCGGTGTTTGAAAAGTGCTGGCCGATGTCGCCGGCACCGGCCGCACCGAACATCGCATCGGCCAGTGCGTGGCAGACGACGTCACCGTCGGAGTGCCCGAGCGGCCCGGTCTCCGATGGCAGCACCTCGCCGGCCAGCACCAGCCGACGGCCCGCCACGAGCCGATGCAGGTCGTAGCCCGTGCCGATTCGCGACGTCCCTGCGTACTGCATCCGCGCGGCCTCCAGATCGTCGGCTGTCGTGATCTTCACGTTTCGCTCATCACCAGGCACGATGGCCACCGCGTGCCCGGCCCGCTCCGCCAGCGTCGCCTCGTCGGTCGCCTCGACGCCCGAGGCGCCAAGCGCGACGGCCTCGACGAGGACGTCCCGCGTGAATCCCTGCGGCGTCTGCGCCAGCCACACCTCGTCGCGCGGGATCGTTTCGGTCACCAGGGACGTTCGGCCCGCCACGCGCTTGATCGTGTCGCGCGCGGCGACCGCCGGCACGACAGCCCCCGCACCGGCAGTTGCCGCAATGACGCGGTCGATGACGCCGCTGTCGACAAATGGCCGCGCGGCATCGTGGACCAGCACGACGGTCGCCTCGGCGGCCAGCGCGTCGACGCCGGCACGGACCGAGTCCTGGCGCCGCGTGCCGCCGGCGACCGCCCGGACCGGCACGCGCGTCGTGCCCATCAACCCGGCCGCCTCCGGCAGCAGCTCGGCCGGCAGGACCACGACGATGGTGGCGACATCCGGATGCGCGTCGAACGCGGCGATGCTGCGCTGCAGCACCGTGCGGCCGCCCAGGTCGACGAGTTGCTTGGGCACTGCTCCGCCCGCGCGCGCGCCGCGTCCGCCGGCGACGATGATGACTCCTACCGACATGATGTGTAGATGGCGTGGCGGTTGCGACGTCGAGGCCCGCCGCCGCCGGACCGGAAGGGCGCGACAGGCAACCGGGGCGGTACCGGGTGTTTCGAACTCACGCGTGCGCGGTCGGCCGCGGCCGCCGGCCCGTGTCGTCCGACCGCGGCCCGTCGCTCTCGGCGTGTCGACCGAAGATCATGCGGCCCGCCGTCGTCTGCAGGACGCTCGTGACGACGATATCGAGGTTGCGTCCGATGCGCGTCCGCGCATTGTCGACCACGACCATCGTCCCATCGTCGAGATAGGCCACGCCCTGGTTCTGCTCCTTGCCTTCCTTGAGGATGAACACGTTCATCAGCTCGCCGGGCAGCACCACCGGGCGCAGCGCATTGGCCAGCTCGTTGATGTTGAGCACCTCGACGCCGCGCAGCTGCGCGACCTTGTTCAGGTTGAAGTCGTTGGTCACGATGCGTCCGAGCAGCGCGCGCGCCAGCTCGATCAGCTTCATGTCCACTTCCTTGACCTGCGGGTAGTCCAGCTCCGAGATCAGGACGTCGACGCCGGCCATCTTCTGGATGCGGTGCAGGATGTCGAGGCCGCGCCGACCGCGGTTGCGCTTGAGCGCATCGGACGAGTCGGCCACCATCTGCAGCTCCTTGAGGACGAACTGCGGCACGACGAGCGTGCCATCGAGGAACCCCGTCTCGACGATGTCGGCAATGCGGCCATCGATGATGACGCTCGTGTCGAGAATGCGGTAGTGCTTCTGCGGCCGGGCATCGCGGAACAGCGAGACGAACTTCGCCGGCTCGAGCCACTCGCTCTTCCGGATCCCGAACATCAACCCGAGGTACGGCAGAACGACGACGGTCAGGCCGTGCAGGAAGCGGACCTGGGTGCTCTGGGTGTCGGCCCAGAACAGCGCGCCGCCGATCTGGCGCGCGATCGCCAGGCCGACGGCAAATCCGAGCAGCGCCCCGAGCAGCGTCGTGACGGCGGTGTCGCGCAGGCGCGACTCGGAGGCAACGATAACGGCGGCCACGAACGCGCCGATCAGGATGTTGACGACGAGCGACCCCTCGATGGGGCGGATGAAAGTCGCCAGGTAGATGACGATCGCGGCGAATAGTGCCCGCACGAGCAAGTGGCCGTGCACGAGGGATATCTTAGCGTACGGCGTTGGGCGGCCCCGGGCCGCGTGGCCGTACCCGCGGCGGGCCGCACATTGTCGGGTTAGAGCAGCGCCTCGAGCGCCTCGGCCACCGTGCGCACGCCCGTCATGGTCATCGACGGCGGCAGGTCGGCGGGCGACACGTTCCCCTCGGGGACGATGCACCGGGTGAACCCGAGCTGGGCCGCTTCGCGCACACGCAGCGACGCCTGCCCGGTGGCGCGCACCTCGCCGGCCAGGCCGACCTCGCCGAAGATGACCGCGTCGGACGGCAGCGCGCGATTGCGGAGGCTCGAGGCCACCGCGGCCAGTACCGCCAGATCGGCGGCCGGTTCATCCACGCGCATGCCCCCCGCGACGTTGACGAACACGTCGTCGGTGACCAGGCTCAGACCGGCGCGCTTGTCGAGCACGGCCAGCAGCAGCGACAGCCGGTTCTGGTCGAGTCCATTCGCCGTTCGGCGCGCGTTGCCGTACGTGGCGGCACTCACGAGCGCCTGCACCTCGACGAGGATCGGTCGGGATCCCTCGATGGTGCAGAGCACGGCCGATCCCGGCACGTTGAGCGATCGCTCCGCCAGGAACAGCCGCGACGGATTGGCCACCGGCACGAGACCGCCGCCCGTCATTTCGAACACGCCGAGTTCGCTCACCGCGCCGAACCGGTTCTTCACGGCGCGCACGACGCGGTGCGAATGGTGCTGTTCCCCTTCGAAATACAGCACCGTGTCGACGACGTGCTCGAGCACCTTCGGCCCGGCCAGGCTTCCGTCCTTCGTGACGTGACCGACGAGGATGGTCGGCAGGTTGCGTCCCTTCGCGGTGAACAGCAGATCGGTAGCCGCCTGCCGCACCTGGCTGACGCTGCCGGGGGCCGACTGCACCTTGAGCGAGAACACCGTCTGGATCGAGTCGACGATGAGCAGTGCCGGCTTGAGACGCTCGACTTCCTCGATGAGCCGTTCGATGCACGTCTCGGCGAGCAGGTAGAGCGGCGCGTCCTTCACGCCGAGCCGTTCGCCGCGCATCTTCACCTGGTGCTCGGATTCCTCGCCCGAGCAGTAGAGCACGGGCCCGACGACGGCGGCGAAGTGCGCGGCGGCCTGCAGCAGCAGCGTCGACTTGCCGATGCCCGGCTCGCCGCCGAGCAGCACGAGCGATCCGGGCACGATGCCGCCGCCCAGCACGCGGTCGAACTCGCTGATGCCGCTCGGCAGCCGCTCCGACACCACGACGTCGACGTCCGCGTAGCGCTGCGCGCCGCGCCCGCCCATGGCGGCGACAGCGCCGCGCGGCTCGGGCGTGATCAATGGCTGTTCTTCGACCATCGAGTTCCACGCACCGCAGTCGGGGCAGCGTCCCAGCCACTTGGGCGACTGGGCGCCACAGGACTGGCAGGCGAACACGGCGCGTGATGGCTTCTTGCTCACGATTCGCTCGATCCGTAGCGCCGCTCGATCCGCGCGCCGAGACGGCAGACGATTTCCCAGGGGATGGCGCCAATCGTGGCGGCCATCTCGCGCGCGGTGATGGTGTCATCGCCCTGGCGGCCGATGATGACCACCTCGTCGCCGGGATCGACAACCAGGCCCGTCACATCGGCGGCCAGCATGTCCATCGACACCGCGCCCACGATGGGCGCCCGGCGGCCGCGCACGAGCACGACGCCGCGCCCGGCCAGGCGCGTGTCGAGTCCGTCGGCGTAGCCGGCCGGCACGATGGCAATCGTCCGCGGGTCGTCGGCCGTCCAGCGCAGGCCATAGCCGGCGCCCTCACCGGTGCGGACGCCCTTGACGGCTACGATACGGCTCTTCAGTGACAGGCCGGGTCGCAGGTCGAGCGATGACGCGAGCGGCGGCGGCACGATCCCGTAGAGCAGCAGGCCGGGACGGACCATGTCGTACCAGGTCCGCGCATCACGCAGCAGCGACGCGGAATTCGCCGCGTGCCGCGCGGCGCCGCGCAGGCCCATCGCGCCCAGTGCCGCACCGGCGCGTTCGAACCGACGCCGCTGTTCGTCGAGAAACGGTGACTCGGCGTCCTCGCCGGCCGCGAAGTGCGTGTAGACCGCATCAATCGCCAGGTGCCGGCTCCCGATAATGGGCGGCATCGTCCGGCGAAGGTTGTCGTGGCGGAAGCCGAGGCGATTCATGCCCGTGTCGATCTTGAGGTGACACGAGAGCACCACGCTGCGACGTGCGGCGACGGCCTCGAGCGCCCGCGCGGCCGCCGGCGTGGAGACCGTCGGGGTCAGGCGGTAGTCGATCAATCCGTCGAGATCGCTGACGCTGAGCGCGCCAAACACGAGGATGGGCGCCGATACGCCGGCCTGCCGCAGCGAGACGCCCTCTTCGATGTCCGCGCAGGCGAGCATCGACACGCCGGCCGCCTCGAGCGCCAGCGCCACCTGCGTCGCGCCGTGTCCGTAGGCATTGGCCTTGACGACAGCGATGATGCCGGGCGCGCGCGGGGCGCCGGCCACCGCCGTCTCGCGCGCGAGCATGGCGGCCAGTGCGCGGCAGTTGGCGGCGACGGCGTCGAGGTCGATCGTCGCGACAGTCGGCCGGATCACTCGTCGCCCCGGCCGTACTGGCCCTGCCCGGCCGCCAGGTTCTCGAATCGCGTGAACTGCTTGAGGAAGGCGAGTTTCGCCGTGCCGGTCGGGCCGTTGCGCTGCTTGCCGATGATGATCTCGGCGACGCCCTCGGTCTCCGGATCGACCTGGCCGTCAACCGGGTACATTTCCGGGCGGAAGATGAACATGACGACGTCGGCGTCCTGCTCGAGGGCGCCCGATTCGCGCAGGTCCGAGAGCTGCGGGCGGTGATCGGCGCGCGTCTCGGTGGCGCGGCTCAACTGGCTGAGCGCGAGGATCGGCACGTCGAGTTCCTTGGCCAGGATCTTCAGCGCCCGCGAGATCGAGGCCAGTTCCTGCTGGCGGCTTTCGAACCGGCCGCGGCCCTGCATCAGCTGCAGATAGTCGACCACGATCATGTCGAGGCCGTGTTCCATCTTCAGCCGCCGGCACTTGGCCCGCATCTCGAGAATCCCGGCCGACGGCGTATCGTCGATGAACACGTTCGCCTCGTGGAGCCGCGCAAACGCCTGAACGAGCCGCGCGTAGTCCTGTTCGCCGAGATACCCGCCACGAAACCGGTGGGCGTCGACCCGCGCCTCGGAGGTCAGCATGCGGATGAACAGCTGCTCCTTCGACATCTCGAGGCTGAAAATGCCAATCGACTTGCCGGCATTGCACGCCGCGTTGAGCGCCATGTTCAACACGAAACTCGTCTTGCCCATCGCGGGACGCGCCGCGACGATCACCAGGTCCGATCGCTGGAACCCGGACGTCATCTCGTCGAGCGCCGTGAAGCCGCTGGGCACGCCGGTGACCAGTCCCCGCTGTTCCTGCAGCTTCTCGATGAGCTGATAGCCCGAATCCACCAGGTCGCCCACCTTCACGAAGCCGGACCGCATGCGGTTCTCGGCAATCTGGAAGATGGACCGTTCGGCCTCGTCGAGCAGGACGTCGGCGTCCTCCTCGGCGTCGTAGGCGCGCGCGAGCACCTCGGTGGCCGACTGGATGAGGCGCCGCAGCGTGGATCGCTCCTTGACGATGCGCGCGTAGTGCTCGACGTTGGCGGATCGCGGCACGCCGTCGGTCAGGCTGCTGATGTAGGCCGGCCCGCCCACGTCGTCGAGCTCGCCCGATCGGGTCAGTTCATCCTTCAGCGTGATCAGGTCGATCGGCAGGCTCCGCTCGGACAGGCCGATCATCTTGTCGAAGATCCGCCGGTGCGCGTCGCGGAAGAAGTCCTCGGCGCTGATGACCTCGGTCGCCTGGTTGAAGGCGTGGTTGTTGATCAGGACGGCGCCAAGAACGCCCTTCTCGGCTTCGAGGTTGTGCGGCAGAGTGCGATCCATGGAGGCTACGAGGCTACGAGGCTACGAGGCTACAAGGCTGCGAGGCTACAAGGCTACGGGGGGAGGCCCGGCGAGGCAACAGGAAAGAAAACGGGCGCGCCCGGCACCAGCCGGACGCGCCCGTCGGGTCTGCAGGAAACCGGCCCGGTCGCCTACTGCGCGTCGGCGGCCGGCGCCACGTCGGCCGCCACCACCTTCACCTTCACGTCGGCGGCCACCTCGCGCGTGAGCTTGATGGTCACGACGAAGTCGCCGATCGTCTTGATGGGATCGGCCAGCTGGATGCGGCGGCGATCCACCGTGAGCTGGCGCTCGGCCAGCGCCTCGGCGATGTCGGCCGAGGTGACCGACCCGAACAGGACGTCGTTCTCGCCCACGCGTCGTGCGATGGCGATCTCGAGGGCCTCGATGCGGGTCTTGATCGCTTCGGCCTCCTGTCGCTCCTCGGCATCGCGCGCTTCGGCCCGGGCGCGTTCGCGCTCGATCTGCCGCTTGTTGTTCTCGGTGACGGCCAGGGCCAGTTTGCGCGGCAGCAGGTAGTTGCGCGCGTAACCGTCGGCCACCTTGACCACCTCGCCGCGTCGGCCGAGGTGCTCCACGTGCTCCTTCAGGATGATTTCGATTGCCATGAACGATTCCCCCCGGCTCAGTCGGTCACGTAGGGCACGAGCGCAATCTGACGCGCGCGCTTGATGGCCGTCTGCAGCGCGCGCTGATGCTTCGCGCACACGCCCGAGATCCGCCGCGGCTGGATCTTGCCGCGCTCCGGAATGAACGGCGCCAGCAGCTTCACGTCCTTGTAGTTCACGTAGTCGATCTTCTCGACGCAGAACTTGCAGACGCGGCGGCGGCGGAAGAATCCGCGGCGCCCACCCCGCTCCTTGTCCTTGTCCCTGTCGGCCGACCCACGGCCTCCGCGATTCATCTCGCTCATCGGTCACCCCCGGCACGCATGCCATGATCCATCGGCCCATCGCTGTCGTCGTCTTCCTCGGCGTGACGACGGCGCTCGTGTTCGGTCGGCTCGGGCGGCAGCCCGCGCCGGGTGCGGCGCTCGGCCATGTCGGCCTTGCGGCGCGACTGGGCCCGCTCGGCGGCAGCCAGTTCCTCGTCGACACGCACCACCATGTGGCGGATGACGACGTCGAGCACGCGCAGGCGGCGGTCGAGCTCGGTGTTGAGCTCGGCCGGGCCGTTGATGGTTTCGAGCACGTACACACCTTCACGGTGGCCCGCGATCTCGTAGGCCAGCCGGCGCCGGCCCCACTGTTCGGTGCTGGCGATGGTGCCGCCGAAGCGCTCGACGACGGTCAGCACCTGCTGGTGCAGTTCGGCGAGTGCCTCGTCGGACGTATCCGGCGGCGTGATGACGATCAATTCGTACTGACGGACGGTGCTCATATGCCTCCTTATGGACATCAGGCCGCGTTCACACGGGAAGCGGCAAGGAGCTTGCGTGGTTACGGACGATCACTGGGGCGATTGAACGTATTCATCACCGCCGCCGTCCCGCTGCTGATCCACAGCTCGACGGCGTCGGCCGACCGGGCAATCGCCTCTTCAATCCCGGCCAGTTCTTCGGGCGCGAACCCGGCGAGCACGTGTGCCGCCAGATCCCGCCGTTCATCCCCGCGGCCCACTCCAATCCGGAGCCGCGCATACTGCGTGGTGGCCAGTCCCTGCGCCACCGACTTCAACCCGTTGTGCCCGCCGTCCGAGCCGCCGGCCCGCATCCGCAGGCGCCCGATCGGCAGGTGCACGTCGTCGCAGACGATGAGCACGTCGTCCACCGCGATGCGGTAGTAGCGGCAGAGCGCGCCCACCGCTTCGCCGCTCAGGTTCATGAACGTGAGCGGCTTGACGAGCAGCACCCCGTCGCCGGTGCGCCACCGCGCCTGCAGCGCATCGGCGGGCGCCGCATCGAATGTCAGGCCGTGCCGCGCGGCCAGCACGTCGAGCACGCCGTACCCCACGTTGTGGCGCGTCGCCCGGTATTGCGGACCCGGGTTGCCAAGGCCGGCGACGAGTTTCACGCGCGGTCCACCAGCCCCGGCCGCACCTACGCCTTGTCGGCTTCCTTCTCGGGCTTGCCCTTCTTGATGACTTCCGGCTCGGCCGCAGCCGCGCCTTCGGCCGGCGCCTCCTCGGAGACCCGCGGCGCCACCATGTGAACGATCAGCATGTCGGCTTCGCTCACCGGCGTCCACTTGCCGCCCGTGTCGATGTCGCGCACGCGGACGGCGTCGTGAATCGACATCTCGCTGATGTCAATCGTGATGTTCTCGGGAATGTCGGCCGGCAGGCACTCGACGAGCAGTTCGCGCTGCACGAAGTCGACGGTCCCGCCGAAGGCCTTGACGTTCTTCGCCTCGCCCACCAGATGGACCGGAACGGTCACGCGCAGCACCTGGTCCATCGCGACGCGGTAGAAGTCGACGTGCAGCAGCTCGTGCTTGACCGGGTCGAGCTGGTAGTCCTTGACCAGCACGCGCGTGTCGGCGCCATCGAGCTTGAACGTGATGATGGTGTTGACGCCCGACTCCGAGTGGAAGATCCGGAGCAACTGCTTCGGGTCCACCGCCACCGATTCGGCCTGGCCGGAGACGCCGCCGTACAGCACGGCGGGGATCTGCCCCTGGCGACGCAGCCGTCCGGCGTTGTTCCGGCCGAACTGGTCGCGGCGAACAGCTTCGAGTACTGCTTCCATGATCGTTCCTCAGTTCCTCACGCCCGCCGGCCCCTGCCGCGAGCTCGCACTACCTTCGTCCGTCCGACATCAGACGAACAGCTTCGAGACCGACGTTTCCTCGTGGATGCTGCGAATCGCCTGCGCCAGGAGCCGCGCGACCGACAGGACCACGATCTTCTCGCAGGCCGCCTTTTCGGGCGCCAGCGGAATCGTGTTCGTCACGATGAGCCGGTCGATCGGCGCCGTCTCGATGCGCTTCATCGCCGGACCCGACAGCACCCCGTGCACGGCACTGGCCAGCACGCGACTGGCGCCGTTGTCGACGAGCGCCTGCGCCGCCTTCTGAATCGTCCCGGCCGTGTCGATGATGTCGTCGGACAGCACGCAGATCCGCCCGCGCACATCACCCACCACATTCATCACCTCGGCCGTCCCATCCTCGGACCGCCGCTTGTCGACGATCGCCAGGTCGGCATCCAGCCGCTTGGCATACGCACGGGCCCGTTCCGCGCCGCCGACGTCCGGCGAGACGATCGTGATCGGGCCCATGTTCTGCCGCGCCAGGTAATCGATGATCACGGGGGCCGCAAACAGGTGGTCCACCGGGATATCGAAAAACGCCTGAATCTGCGCCTTGTGCAGATCCATCGTCAGCACGCGGTTGGTGCCCGCCGCACCGAGCAGGTTGGCCACCAGCTTGGCCGAGATCGGCACGCGCGGCTTGTCCTTCCGATCCTGTCGCGCGTAGCCGTAGTACGGCACGACGGCGGTGATGCGCGAGGCCGACGACCGGCGGAACGCATCGATCATCACGCACAGCTCGACGAGACTCTCGTCGACCGGCGCGCAGGTCGGCTGGACGATGAAGACATCGGCGCCGCGGATGTTCTCGTCGATCTGGAACGAGACTTCCGTGTCCGGGAACCGATGCAGCCGGGCGGCCCCCAGCGACATGCCAAGACACTCTGCGATTTCACGCGCCAGTGCCGGATGGGCACTGCCGCTAAACAATTTCAGTGGACCGTGAGCCATGCCGTCAGTCGCGTCTCTCGAGCGTCGGGAGTGGTTGGGGCGGAAGGATTCGAACCTTCGAATACGGGATTCAAAGTCCCGCGCCTTACCGCTTGGCCACGCCCCAGCATTGGGTCGCCTGCGGCCGGCTGGCCTCGTCCGGACGGCCGTTCCAGCTCGCTTCTCCGCCTCCTGCTCGCCCACCAGCTCTCCAAGCCGGTTTGCAAACCCGGAAGTTTATCACAGCCCCATCCGGCCGACGGCCTCCCGCCGGGTGAGGGTGCGCGTCAGCAGCACCAGCCAGTCGGGCCGCCGGATCCGCTCGGCCGCACGACGCGCCGCCGACTCCGCAAACACGCCGAAAACGGCCGATCCGCTGCCCGACATCGCCGCCGCCATGGCCCCCTGGGCAATACAGGCGTCGATCATCTCGTCAATCGCCGGGTGCCGCCGGGCGACCGGCCCCTGAAGGTCATTGGCCAACGCGACGGGGCCGATGGGCCAGCCGACCTCCACTTCGTGCCGACGCCGGGCCTCCGGCTCGACCAGGCCGGCAGCCCGATCGACGTCGATCCACCCGTAGGCCTCGGCCGTCCCGACCCCGAACGATGGCTTGATGACCAGCACACCCAGCCGCGCCACGTCGTCGACCGGATAGATCTCGTCGCCGCGCCCCACGCCGATGGCCGTGCCGCCCTGCAGGAAAAACGGCACGTCCGAGCCGAGCCGGGCGGCCAGCCGCATCAGATCGCGGCGCGATCGCCGCCCGTCCCAGATCTGGTTGAGGCCGACCAGCGCCGCGGCCGCATCGGCACTGCCGCCGCCGAGCCCGGCCGCCACCGGAATCTGCTTGTCGAGGCGGACGTGCGCATTGCGCGGGGCGCCGGGGCGCCCGAGGTCTTCCCAGAGCAGCTCGGCCGCACGCCACACGAGATTGGTGCGGTCGGCCGGCACGCCGGGCGCCCGGCTGGCCAGGCCGAACGGCCCGGTGCGCTCGGTCACCGTCATGACGTCGTGCAGCGCGATCGACTGCATCAGCGTCTGCACGTCGTGATACCCGTCGGCCCTGGCCGGGCCGATGCGCAGCGTGAGGTTCACCTTGGCGGAGGGGCGAAGGAGGATCGAGCGTGGCATGCGGACAGGAACGCCTTTCAGGACCGCTCAGTCCGGAGTCGCGAACGCACCATCGTCGCGCAGCGATGCGGCCGGTACCTCGACGTAGGAGGCCGGGACGCTCACCTCGAACAATCCGGGTTGGAGCGGGGGATTGCGCACGAACTCTATCACCTCGAACCGCAGCGCGACGTCGCTCCCCTGCCTGATCACGAGGTCGCGCGGCCAGCCGTCCACCACGCGACGGTAGTCGACGATGATGCCGTCGAACTCGCTGGCGGCCAGGTGCCAGTCGCTCCCGCGCGGCCGCAGGTACACGATGCCGTCGGCCGTCGTGATGCGAGCGAGCCCGCCGATCCGCTCGGACGCGGCTACGTCAGCATCGGCCATGAGGCACCCGGTAAGCGCCGCCAGCAACTGCGCCGGTTCCACACGCACGCCCACGAGCGCGTCAATCACGTCGATGGCCGGGCCGCGCACGACCCGACCGTCGAGTTGCAGCAGCAGCGTCAGCCCGTCGGTGCGGCCGGCGATATGAAAGACGTTGCGTGCACCGGCGCGGGCCATCATCGCGAGCCGGCCGGCCTCGAGCGCCAGTCCGGCATCGAGGCCCGGCACGCGCTGGCCGTTGACGCGGCCCGACACGCGCAACTGCGCCTGGTAGCTGGACACGTCGGTGCAGGCGCGCGTCAGTCCGTCCCAGACGGCCGGGCCGTCGGGAAATGGCGTCGGCATTCCTGAGGGCCGGACGAATGCGCCAGTCGCGCAGCCGGCACCGATGGCGCCGGCGAGCGCGACAGCGGCCAGCCGCATCAGCGCGCGGCCGCTCACCGCGCGGGGGCCGCCCGGCGGGCGCGGTCGCGCTTGCTTGTGATCTCGCGTTCGTCGATCCCGTCCCGGTCGCCGACCAGCGCGCGCTCGAAGGCCTCGGCGGCCTGCTCGTGGCGTCCGAGCTTCACGTACGCGTCGCCGAGATGGTCCTGGATGACCGACGCGGCCGGCGCGGCGCTCGCGGCGCGTTCGAGCGGTCCGATGGCCTCGTCGTAGCGCTCGAGCCGGTAGTAGGCCCAGCCCAGGCTGTCGAGGTAGGCGGGGGTTTCGCCGCCCACCGCGATCGCGCGCTCGATGAGCGTCAGGGCCTCGGGGAGCTTCCGCCCGCGATCGGCCAGCATGTATCCCAGATAGTTGAGCGCCGGGGCGTGACGCGGATCGGCCGTGATGATCTGGCGGAAGATCTCCTCCGCACGATTCTCGTCGTCGTGGCGCTCGTAGGTCGCGGCCAGGTTGAAGAGGACGTCGTGGTCGGAGGGCGCGCGGCGGCGCGCGTCTTCGAGCGTGCGGATGCCCTGCCGCACCTCCCCGAGTTCCACCTGCGCGTCGCTCAGCATCGTCGCCATCTGCGAAAACATGCCCGAGCCCAGGTCGGCCTCGGACGGCGTCGCGACGCGCGGCTGCAGGACGCCGATGACCCCGCGGTGATCCCCGCGCGACGAGAGCACCATCGCGAGCGCGATCGGACCCCGGCCGTCGGCCGGATCGATCTCGCTGATGCGGCGTGCGGCCGCCTCGGCCGCTTCGCCCTGGCCGGCGCGCGCCTCGACCTGCGCGAGCAGATACCAGGCGCGTACGTCGCGCGGTTCCGCTTCGACGGTGGCCAGCAGCGAGTTGCGCGCCGCTTCGACGTCACCGCTGTTGACGAGCGCGGCCGCGTGGCGCAGGCGGAACGCCACCTGCGCGGGCTGCGCCTCGACCAGCTGCGCCCAGGCCGCTGCGGCCTGGCTCCATTCGCCGCGCGACTCGAGTTCTTCGATGTTGCGGAGCCGGGCGGCCGGCGAATCCCCGGCGCGCGCGCGCATGGACTCGATCAACTGCTCGGCCATGTCCGGCTGGCCTGCGGCGCGATAGGCCTGCACCAGCAGCATCGTCGCCTGCGGATGGCCGGGTCGATCGATGAGCAGCGCCTGCAGGAGCACGATGGCGCGTTCCGGGCGGCCCGCCCGCTGGTACAGCTCGCCAAGCGCGAGGACGATCCCCGGATCGCGCACGCCGCCTTCCGAGGCGCGCTCCAGGTGTTCGATGGCCGAGAGGACGACGGGATTGCCCGGATCCGGCCCGCCGGTCCGGTCGAGCGATGCGGTGTCGAGCAGGCCCAGCAGTCGGTGGGCGGACCTGTTCGCCGGTTCGCCTTCGATTGCGCGCTCGGCTTCGGCCCGCGCACCACGCAGGTCGCCCTGCTGGGCGTAGATGGCGGCCAGTTCGGCGCGCACGCCGGCCGCTTCCGGTGCGAGTTCCAGGGCATCGCGATACCGCTGCGCGGCGGCCGCAAGGTCCCCGTCGTCCTCGAGCGAGCGTCCCTCGAGAAAGAGAAAGTAGGCCTGGCCGAGGGCGCCGGCCGCACCGGCGGGCGCCTGTGCCTGCAGGCCCAGTGCCAGGATGAGCAGGGCAGATCCGATGAGCATGGCGTGCCCTCGATTGTGGCACAAGACAGCCCGATCCGCGGGTGCTGCGGGCTGCTATAGTTTCCCGCATGCCCGTCGACGCTGCGCTCCTCGAAATCCTCGTCTGCCCGGCCTGCAAAGCGCCCGTCCGCCTCGTTCACGACGGAGCCGGACTCAAGTGCGAGCAGTGTCGTCGCGTGTATCCGATCAAGGATGACATCCCCGTCATGCTCGTCGACGAGGCCACGATCGAAGACTGAGGCGTTGACGATCCTTCTCGTCCGACTTCGCCTGATTGGCGATGTGGTGTTCACGACGCCAGTCATCCGCGCCGTGAGGCGACGCTTCCCCACCGCCCGCCTCCTCTATCTGGTCGAGCAGCTGGCCGCGCCCGTCGTCGAAACCAACCCGCACCTGTCATCGGTCATCACGGTTCCCTACAGCCGCGGCTGGCGGCGGGTTCGCGACGACCTGCGCCTGGCGCGCCGGCTCCGCGCCGAACGCGTCGACCTGGCGATCGACCTGCACGGCGGCCCACGCAGCGCCTGGCTGACGTGGGCGACCCGGGCGCGCATGCGGGTGGGCTACGATGTCCCGGGACGATCCTGGATGTACACCCACGTCGTGCATCGCCCGCGCACCTACCAGCCGCGACACGCCGTGGCGAACCAGTGGGACCTGCTGGCCGCAGTCGATCCGCAACTGGCGTCGCCGCCCCTCCGCGCGCTCGATCGCGTGGAGATGCCGGTCGATGGCACGGTCGCCGCCGACGTCCTCCGCGCGCTGGCTGCCCGGGGCATTGACCGGACCACCCGGCTGATCGTGCTGCACGTGAGCGCCGGCAACCCGTTTCGCCGATGGCCCGAGGAGTCGTTCGCCTCGGTGGCAGCCCGGCTGGCGCAGGGTGACCCCCAGCGCGCCGTGCTCATCACCGCCGGCCCCTCCGATCGCGACGCGGCCGCGCGTGTCATCGCGATCGCCCGGCAGCAGGCCGGCGAGGCCGCCGCGCGCATCGTCGACGCCGATGCCCTGTCGCTCGCGGCGCTGCGCGCCACGCTCGAGCACGCCGCGCTGTTCATCGGCGGTGACAGCGGGCCGCTGCACGTGGCGGCGACGTCCGACGTGCCGATCGTCGCCATCTACGGCCCCACGCTGCCGGAACGATCGGAACCGTGGCGTCCCGAAACGATTCCCACGGCCGCCGTCGATGCCGGCGCGCTGCCCTGCCGGCCCTGCGACCAGCGCGTCTGCGGGCCCGGCGACTTCCGGTGCCTCTCGAACGTACCGGCCTCGGCCGTGATCAGCGCGGCCACCGCGATGCTGGAGGCCACACGGTGAAACCGGCCGGGGCATCGTTCGAGCGCACCGCGGCGCTGCTGCTCGTCGCGGCCATCGCGCTGGTCGCCTTCAAGCTGCTCGTCTCACAGGTGCTCTTCGGCATCGCCGCGCTGATGTGGCTGCGCATCGCGCTTGGCGACGCCAGGCGCCCCGCGCTGCCCGTTTTCGTCTGGCCGCTGGCCGCCTACGCGGTGTGGACGGTGCTGAGCGCGCTCGTGTCGGTGGATGTCCGCGACAGCGTCATCGACCTCAAGCAACTCGTGCTCTTCCTCATCGTGCCGATGACGCTGCGGCTGCTGCGGGGCGACCGCGCGACGACGGCCCTCAACGTGATCATTGCCGTGGGCGCGGCGGCCGCACTCGTCGGCGTCGTGCAGTCGCAGGTCTTCGGCTACGACCATCTCGAGAACCGTCCGACGGGCTTCCTCTCGCACTACATGACCTACTCGGGCGTCCTCATGCTGGTGCTGTGCGCCGCGGCGGCCCGGCTCATCTTCGATCCCGGCGCGCGCGCCTGGCCGGGCGTGGCCGTGCCGGCGCTGGTTGTCGCACTGGCCGCCACGCTCACGCGCAACGCGTATGTCGGCGCCCTCGTCGGGATCGTCTGCCTGCTCGCGGCGCGCAACCTCAAGCTGCTGCTGGTGGTCCCGGTTGCCGCGCTCGTCTTCGTCGTGGCCGCGCCGCAGAGCTACAAGGCCCGGGCCCACTCGATCGTCGACCTGCAGGATCCGTCGAACCGCGACCGGCTCGACATGCTCGCAATGGGCGGGGACATCGTGCGCGACCACCCATGGTTCGGCGTGGGGCCCGACATGGTCGGCCGCGTCTACAGTCAGTACGTCCGGCCGGACGCCGTTCATCCCTACAATCCCCACCTGCACAACGTGCCCGCGCAGATCGCGGCCGAACGCGGCCTCCCCGCGCTGCTCCTGTGGCTCGCCTTCATCGTCGCCGCCGCGTGGGGCACGATCCGCCCGATGCGCCACGGGCAGGGACGCGAGCGCGCGGTGGCCGGCGCCGGCTTCGGCGCCATTGCCGCGATGGTCTCGGCAGGGATGTTCGAGTACAACTTCGGCGATTCCGAGTTCCTGATGATGTTCCTCTGCCTGATCTCGCTGCCCTACGCGGTGCGGCCGACGTCCGACGCGGCGGCGATCGCCACGCCGGCGCCCTCCGGTTCATGAGTACGCTGACCAGCCTGATTGCACGCCTGGCGGACCGTCGCGTGGCGGTTGCCGGCGACGTGATGCTCGACCACTTCGTCATCGGCCGCGTGGACCGTATTTCTCCCGAGGCCCCGGTGCCCGTCGTGCGGTTCGAGCGCGACGAGTTCCGCCTCGGCGGCGCCGCCAACGTCGCGCACAACCTGCACGCGCTCGGCGCGGCGGCGACGCTCATCGGCCTCATCGGGCGCGACGCGTCGGCCGACGACCTGCGGCGTCAACTCGATGCGCACGGTCTGGCTCCCGACGGCCTCATCGTCGATCCCGACCGGCCGACGACCAGGAAGATGCGCGTCGTCACGTCGCGCAACCAGCAGGTGGCCCGTATCGACCACGAACGTGACGACGAGCCGGCCGCGCCGATCACTGCGGCCCTCGCTGCCGCCATCGCGGAGGCTGGCGCGAGGCACGACGCCATCGTGCTGTCCGACTACCGCAAGGGCGTCGTCTCCCGGGAGGTCATCGCCGCGGCCGTCGCGGCCGGGGCCGCGCACGATCGGCCCGTGCTCGTCGACCCCAAGCTGCCAGACGCCGATCGATATCGCGGCGTCACGCTGCTCACGCCCAATCACCACGAAGCCGAACTGATGACGCACACGACCATCCGGTCGGATGCCGATGCCGCGCGCGCTGCCCGCGCGATCCATGAACGGACAGGCGCGAACGTCATCATCACGCGCGGCGAACACGGCATGTGGGTACTGGATGCGGCCGGTTCCACGGCCGTCGAGACGCGGCTGGCGGCCGCCGCGCGCGAGGTGGCGGACGTGACGGGCGCCGGCGATACCGTCGTCGCGGTGCTGGCCGTTGCGCTCGCGGCCGGCGCGACGCTTGTCGATGCCGCGCGACTCGCCAACCTGGCCGCGGGCCTCGTCGTCGGGCGCTTCGGTCCGGCCGCCGTCGATGCCGACACACTGGCGGCGGCCGCCGGCCGCGAGGCGTAGGTGACGCCGATGCTGTCGCGGCGCGAGATCGTCCTCTGGGCGATGGCCCTCGTTCTCGTCTCGGCCGTCCTCGTCGTCACGCGCTTTGCCAGCGACGATCCGGATTCGGCGCTCTACGCGGCACTGTCGGCACAGCTGGCAGAACGACCAGCCTCACACTGGATCGCGCCGGAGTGGGCGGGCCACTGGGACCACGAGGGCCTGTTCCGCGAACACCCCATCGGCATCTTCGTGCTCCCGACGCTGCTCGGCGCGGCCGGCGTCCCGGGCGAACAGGCGGCCTACATCGTGGGCATCGCGGCGGGGCTGGCCGCGCTGCTGCTGATTGCCGCACTCGCCGCGCGCCTCACGTCCCGCGCCGACGGTCGTGCGCTGCTCGTCCTGCTCCAGCTGATCCCGCTCGCGTTCATCTTCCGCATCCGCGCGAACCACGAGTACCCGATGCTCGTGTTCCTGCTGGTGGCCGTGATCGGCATCGACGCCGCCCGGCGGTCGTGGCGATGGATCTGGGTGACGCCCGTGGCGCTGTGCGCGGCCGTCCTCACCAAGACGGTATTCGTGGCGGTACCGCTTGTCGCCATCGGATGGTGGCTGCTGACCAATCCGCTGCGCGAACGCGGCCCCATCAGCCGCGCGCTGGTTGCCCTCGCGGCGGGCGCGGCGGCCATCGCCGCGATGTGCGTCGTCTACGAGATGGCCTACGTGCGCGTGACCGGCGAGAGCTTCTGGGCGGGGTTGTGGGCGAGGCAGATGGCGCCGCTCACCCTCGGCGGCACGGTCGACGCAGCCTCGACGCCCACCGTCCTGCACCACCTCGGCTTCTACGCCCTTCGCGTCGCCTGGCATCCGGCCCCCTGGAGCTTCGCGCTGGTGGCGGCGGCCTGGGCCTCGCGGCGCACATGGCGCGAACGCTGGCACGCGATGCCCGACGGCGCGCGCCGCGGCCTCGTCTTCGCACTCGGCTTCGCCGCCACGACAATTGCCATGTTCACGCCGTCGAGCCGGTTTGCCGAGCGCTACATCTTCTCGCCCAACTACGCCATCGCTGCCGCCGGCATCGTGGTCGCGCTGTACCACTGGCCGCGCCTGCGCGCGTGGGTCGATCGCGTGGACGCGCGCGTCCCGGCGCTGCCGGTCGTGTGCTGGGCGGCACTCATGCTGATCCGGCTCGTCCTCGGACCGTTTCTGCCGCGCATCACCGGCTAGGTTCGTCGCTGCACCGATTGCCGACCAGCAGCACGTCGGCCGGCGGGCGCTGCGAGATGAGGTCGCTCAACTTGGCCTCGAACAGCGGGCGGCGATCGACGACACAGAGACCGGGAATGGTGGAGCGCAGCTGGTCGTACCGGTCCTCGCCCATGATCACCCACGAGCCGCGATCGGATTCGCGCGCGAAGAAGGCCTCCACCTGCGCCGGGTCCGCGAGTTCCTCGATCGGGCGTCCGACGTAGTAGACGATGCTCGGGAACATCATGTGGTAGGCGCCGATGTGGCCGGTGTCGGCCGCCCGCGCGCGGATGACGTCGGCCATTGGCATCGCCGGCTTCAGCCGCTCGGTGCTCGGCAGCACGAGCGAGACGAACACGTAGTTGAAGGCGACAAACGTCGTCGCGAGTGTGAGCACCGCATTGCGGTGCCGGCCCGCGACGAGCAGTGCCAGTGTGGCGAGGCCACCGGCGATGCAGGCGATTCCCACGAGCCAGACGCCGTCGAGCCGGTAGTACCCGCGACCGAAGAGCCACCACGACGCCGCACCGAGTACGGCTGTCAGCAGCGCGACCAGGGCCACCAGTCCCGCGATGCGCCAATCGTCGCGACCGAAGCGCGACCACACCAGCGCATCGGCGACGAGCGCGGCCACGGCGGGTACGACCGGGAAGATGTAAAGGTCCTGCTTGCTCTCGGAGAGGGAAAACACGACGGTGATGGCCACGATCCAGATCCACAGCAGCCGCCGGATCGAGGCGTGCGCGACGTCTTCTTCGCCGACGGCCGGCCGCCAGGCCGACAGCAGCGGCACGATGACGAGCGGCGACCACGGGAAGAGGTCGCCGAGGAGCACCGGCAGGTAGAACAGCACACCGCGGCCTTCCGAGGCCATTTCGCCGGTGTAGCGGCCCAGGTTCTCGCCGACGAAGAACTGCACGAGCGGCCCCCACCCGTGCGTGAGGTACAACGCCACGTACCAGGGCGCGACAATCGCCGTCACGATGATCGCGCCGGGGACGATCATCAGATGGCGCACCTCGGACCACCGGCGTTCGACGATCAACCAGATCGCGAAGGCCACCACGGGGAAGAACAGGGCAACGGGCCCCTTGGTGAGCACACCCAGGCCGATGGCGCCATACATCGCCGTCAGGCACAGGCGCCGGTGCTCGGGAAACCGCCGCGCCAGGACGAAACAGGCGAGCGCCAGCGCCATGAACAGCGTGACGTAGATGTCGATGAAGATGCGCCGCGAGAACATCACCATGCGCGGCGAGGTCGCCACGATGACGGCCGCGAGCAGCCCGACGACGGTCGACCGCAGCGCACGGCCGACGAGGAACGCCGCGAGGATGATCCCCACGGCGCCCATCGCAATGCCGACACGCTCGACGGTGACCGAGATGCCGAACATGCGGTACAGGCCGGCAACCACCCAGTAGCTGAGGACCGGCTTGTTGAGGCGCTCCTGGCCGTTGAAGACAGGCGTGACGTAGTCACCCGTCAGCACCATCTGTCTCGGGGTATCGACGTAGAACGCCTCGTTCGCGTCCCAGATCGAATTGGCGCCGAGCAGCAGGAAGTACACGGGCAGCGCGGCGAGCAGGAGGACGAACACCGTCTTCGTGCGGCGCGGCGTCCCCGGCCGCACGTCGTCATCGGTCCACATCAGGCTCATGGGCGTCGTGCGGGGTTCGGTCGTGCCGCCATTCGTGCTGGACCGTCGACCATCAGTGTCGGAAATGCCGGCGGCCGGTAAAGACCATCGCCAGGCCATGTTCGTCAGCGGCGGCAATCACCTCCGCGTCGCGCACGGACCCGCCCGGTTGCACCACGGCGGTCGCACCGGCCGCGGCGAGGCTGTCGAGCCCGTCGCGAAACGGGAAGAACGCGTCGGAGGCCGCCACCGTGCCGCGCAGCTTCGCACCAGCCTTCATCACGGCGGTGTTGACGGCATCGACGCGGCTCATCTGCCCGGCCCCCACGGCCACCGTCACGTCGGGCCGGGTGAAGATGACCGTGTTCGACTTGACGTGGGCGCAGACGCGCCAGGCGAATCGCAGGGCCTGCCACTCCTCGGTCGACGGAGCCCGTCGCGTCACCACGCGCACGGCATCGTGGCCCGGCCAGCGTTCGCGCGCCTCGGCCACCCGATCGCGATCCTGCACGAGCCACCCGCCCATGATCGAGCGGACGTCGCGCTCCCGCGCGGCCGGCGGAAAGGTCGTCGTCACCACACGCAGGTTGGCCTTGGTCGCGAGGATCGGCAGCACCACCTCGGGATGCAGCAGGCCCGGCGCCACGACGGCTTCGATGAACGTGGAGACCAGTTCACGCGCCGTGTCCGCATCGATCGGCCGGTTGAGGCCGACGATGCCGCCGAAGGCCGACAGTGCATCGGCCTCGCGTGCGCGCGCACAGGCGATGGCCAGCGTGTCGGCCGTGGCAACGCCGCACGGGTTGGTGTGCTTGATGACGACCGCCGCCGGCTCGTCGAACTCGAGCGCAATGCGTGCGGCCGCATCGAGGTCGAGCAGGTTCGTGAACGAGAGTTCCTTGCCCTGGTGGACGGTGGCCGCGCCGAACCCCGAATCCTCCCCCGCGTACCACGCGCCGGCCTGGTGCGGGTTCTCGCCGTAGCGGAGATCGCGCACCTTGGTGAGACGCGGCGTCCAGATCGCCGGGAGGGCCTCGGGCTCGAGCGCCTCGTCGCGCAGGAAGTCGCCGCGCACCTCGTCGACGCGCACGGCCTCGAGCGTCGTCGCAATCATCCGGTCGTAGGCCGCCGTATGCGCGAAGGCACGGCGCGCCAGGTCGAAGCGCAGGGCCGGCGTCAGCGCCCCCGGTGTCGTCAGTGCGTCGAGCACCCGATCGTAGTCACCCGGTTCGACGACAACGAGGACGTCCTTGAAGTTCTTGGCCGCGGCCCGCACCAGGCTGGGCCCGCCGATGTCGATCTCCTCGATGAGCGCGTCGAAGGCGATACCGGGCGTGGCCGCCGCGCGGGCGAACGGATACAGGTTGACCACCACGAGGTCGATCGGACGGATGTCGTGCGCGGCCAGCGCCTCGAGGTCGCCGGGCTGGTGCCGGCGTGCCAGGATGCCGCCGTGAACCCGGGGGTGCAGCGTCTTGACGCGGCCGTCGAGCATCTCGGGGAATCCGGTCACCTCGGAAATGCCAATCACGGGAAGGCCGGCCGCCTCGAGCGCGCGGGCCGTTCCGCCGGTCGAAACCAGCTCCCAGCCGGCCGCGACCAGCCCCGTGGCAAACGGCACCAGGCCGGTCTTGTCGGAAACACTCAGGAGCGCACGCATGCTGTTAATACCTTTCAAATAGACCAGGCGGGCGAGAACGTCAGATTCTCGTGGAAAACCGACCTGTCGGACAGTAGAATGCTACAAACCCAGGTTGCGCCGTTTTTCTTGACAGCAATACCGGTCGTATGTATAGTCGCGCGTTGACGTTGGGCGGGCCGGCGTCTCCGTTGGGTTGAGACCGCATCTTGCGGTCTTTTTTGTACCCTGTCGCGCTCGCGGTAGCCACGGCAGGGGTTCGACGCGGCGCACTCCGTCGCGTGTCTCGCAAGGCAGGCAAGTAGTATGCGTATCACTGGTAAGGTCAAGTGGTTCAACAACGCGAAAGGTTACGGATTCATCGAACGCGAGGGTGGTAACGACGTGTTCGTGCACTTCTCCGCGATTCAGGGATCCGGCTTCCGGACGCTCGAAGAAGGCCAGCAGGTGGAATTCGAGATCGTCGACGGTCCCAAAGGGCCGCAGGCCGGCAACGTCACCAAGCCCAGCTGACACTTGCGGGACCGGCGCCGCGTGTGGTGCCGGTTCCGTCTTTCCCACCCCACACCCCGTCCCCGCCGCCGCGCGCACCGCTACCGAATCAGGAACCAGACCAGTGGCAGCCAGAGTTCCCTGGCGTACGGCACGGGCCTGTCGTCGATGAGGATGTCGGTGTCCGGGCGTCGGGCCACCAGTTCGTACAGATCTCGCAGATCCGCCGGACGCCCGCTCGGGTAGAACCGCGCCCGGTGCGTCAGCGCGCCACCCACCTCGTACTCGGCATACTCGTCCGACGCCCGCGCGCGCCGCACGGCTTCGTCGTAGCCCTCACCCTCGAACGCCCGGAAGACAATCGACATCGAGAACGGCAGCGACGGTGCGCCGAACAGCACCGCGCGCAATTCGGGATGCAGCGTGGCCAGCTCTTCCTCGCTCGGCTCCTCGGCCAGTTCGGCGTAGGGCCAGAACCGCTCGATCGGCCGATGGGCCGGCGTGTCGGGCAGGACGCGATCGTCGGCAGGGTCGTTCGACATCTCAGAAAATGCCGGCCACCGATTGCGCGGCAATCGACAGCAGCCGCCCCGGCAGCACGCCGAGATAGAAGACGGCAATGAGCGCGACGACCATGCCGGTGACGGCAATCGCCGGGGCCGCCGGCCGTGCGGCCACGACGCCGTCCTCGTCGGCCATGTACATCTGCACGACAATCCGCAGGTAGAAGTAGACCGAGACGACGCTCATCAGCACGCCCAGAATGGCGAGCGCGAACAGGCCCTCCTGGATGGCGGCGTTGAAGATGTACCACTTGCCCACGAACCCGACGGTCGGCGGGAACCCGCCGAGCGACAGCAGGAAGATCGTGAGCAGCGCCGCCATGCCCGGCCGCTCGCGCCACAGCCCGGCGAAGTCGCGCACGTTGTCGTGGTCGCGGTCGTGAGTCGACAGGGCGGCAAGCACGCCGAAGGCGCCCAGATTGGCCACCGCGTATGCCACGACGTAGAACAGGATCGCGGCCTTGCCCGCCTGGTTGGCCGCCACGAGACCCACCAGCAGGTATCCGGCATGCGCGATGCCGGAATAGGCGAGCATGCGTTTGACACTCGACTGCGTGACGGCCGCCACCGTGCCGAGGATCATCGTGAGCCCCGCGATGGCCGAGAGCACCGGCATCCAGTCGAGCCGCAGCGGCTCGAACGTGGTGAGGAAGACGCGGACGAAGGCCGCGAAGGCGGCCGCCTTCACCCCCGTGGACATGAAGCCGGTCACCAGCGTGGGCGCGCCCTGGTAGGCATCGGGCGTCCACATGTGGAACGGCACGGCCGACACCTTGAACGCGAACCCCACGAGCAGCATCACCATCGACAGCAGCAGCAGGATGTTCGGCTCGAGGCTCGCACCGGCCACCCGGACGGCCAGCTCGTCGAGCTTCGTCGTACCGGTGACCGCGTAGGACAGGGCGATCCCGTAGAGGAAGAAGGCGCTCGCGAACGCGCCCAGCACGAAGTACTTGAAGGCCGCCTCGGCGCCAATCAGGCTCGACCGCTTCAGTCCGGTCAGCACGTAGACGGCCAGCGACATGATCTCGAGCGCGATGAAGATCACGAGCAGGTCGCGCGTCGACCCCATGAGCATCATCCCGGCCACCGAGAACAGCGTCAGCGCGTGGTACTCGCCCGAGGGGAGTCGGTCGCGATCGGCGGCGCCGGCCGACACGAGGATCGTGATGATGCCGATGGCGCAGACCACCACGTTGAAGAAGATCGCGTAGTTGTCGAGCACGACGGCGTTGAAACCGACGGCGTTGCGGTCCCACAACACGATCGAACTGACAATCGCGCCGGTCAGGCCGATCAGGCCGAGCGCCCCCATCGGCAGCCGATCGCCGGACCGGCGGAACGCCTCGGCCAGCAGGACGGCGCACGCCGACAGCACGACGAGCAGGACGGGAACGACGGGAATGATCTGGTTCAGCATGATCGTCAGCGGTCGGGGGACGGGACGACAACGGCCTCGTCGAGCCGCGCGTCGGCAACGGCCACACCGTCAGGCAGCACGGCCGCGCCGGCATTGACCGGTCCCGGCGTGCCGACAATCTCGACAATGGTGCGCGCCACGGCGGGTTCCATCGGCCTCAGGAACAGGCCGGGCACCACCCCCATGACGACCGCCATCGCGCACACCGGCGCGATGACCAGCCACTCGCGCACGCTCAGGTCGCGCAGGCCGCGGTTGTGGTCGTTGGTGATGGGGCCGTAGTTGACGCGCTGGAACATCCACAGCATGTAGACGGCCGACCAGATGACGCCGGTGGTCGCCACCGCCGTGAACACCCGCGCGCTCGTCAGCGACAGGCTCGAGAAGGTGCCGAGCAGGATCAGGAACTCGCCGATGAATCCGTTGGTGCCCGGCAGGCCGACCGACGCCAGCGTGATGAGCAGGAACGCGCCGACGAGCTTCGGCATGACCGCCTTGAGCCCGCCGAACTCCGAGATCAGGCGCGTGTGCCGCCGGTCCGACAGCATGCCGACAATCAGGAAGAGGCCGCCGGTCGACACGCCGTGCGCCAGCATCTGGTAGACCGATCCCTGCACGCCCTGCACCGTCAGCGCGCACAACCCGAGCACCACCACGCCCAGGTGGCTCACCGACGAATAGGCCACGAGCTTCTTCAGGTCCGGCTGCACCATCGCGACGAGCGCGCCGTAGACGATGCCGATGACGGCCAGCACGGCAATCCACGGCGCGAACTCGAGCGCCGCCTGCGGGAAGAGCGGAAAGGCGAACCGCAGCAGGCCGTAGGTGCCCATCTTGAGCAACACGCCGGCAAGAATCACCGACCCGGCCGTCGGCGCCTGCACGTGGGCGTCGGGCAGCCAGGTGTGGAACGGGAAGATCGGCACCTTGATGGCGAAGGCCACCGCGAAGGCGAGAAACAGCCACGTCTGCACGCCGCCGGGCACGTCGAGTGTCAGCAGGTCCGCCAGGTCGAAGCTCGGCACGCCGGTGACCGCCTGGTGGTAGTAGGCCATCCACAGGATCGCGAGCAGCATCAGCACGCTGCCGGCCATCGTGTAGAGCAGGAACTTCATCGACGCGTAGATGCGGCGGTCGTAGCCCCAGATGCCGATGAGGAAGTACATCGGAATCAGCATCGCGTCCCAGAAGACGTAGAACAGGAACAGGTCGAGCGAGACGAACACCCCGATCATGGCCGCCTCGAGTCCCAGCATGAAGAAGAGGAACTCGCCGACGCGATCCTCGATCGACTCCCAGGAACACAGCAGCGCCACCGGCGTGAGGAACGTCGTGAGCACCACGAGCAGCAGGCTGATGCCGTCGACGCCGAGGTGGTACGAGATGCCGAAGTCCGGCAGCCACGTGTAACGCTCGACGAACTGGTAGGCGGCCGACGTCGCGTCGAACCGCCCCCACATGACCAGGCTGACGACGAAGACGGCCAGCGAGGTGCCGAGGGCCAGCCGCCGCGCCAGTTCGTCCCTGCCGCTCCGCCCGGCCAGCAGCGCCAGGATCGCCCCGACCAGCGGGAGCACCACGAGGGATGTCAGCACGGCCACCCCCTGCCGCACCCGGCGTCTCCGACAAGCGAATCGCGACCTACCGCCACAGGTAATACCCCACCATCACGACGACTCCGACGAACATCGACATGGCATACGCCCGCACCGATCCGGTCTGGAGGCGCCGCAGCACCGAACTCCAGCCCCGGACGACCAGCCCGGCACCGTTGACCACGCCGTCGATCAGCGCGGCGTCGACCCCGCGCCAGAGGCCGGTCGACAGCCGCTTGATCGGCTGCACGATGGCGCCATCGTAGAGCTCGTCCACGTAGTACTTGTTGAGCAGCAGGCGATGCACGCCGCCGAACCGTGCGGCGGCCGCCGTGGCCAGTTCCGGTCGGCGCAGGAACAGCAGCGTGGCGATGCCGATACCCGCAAACGCCACGAGCGTCGACACGCCCATGAGCGTCAGCTCGGCCGCCAGGTGATGCTCCGCTTCGACGGCCGGCACCACGGCACCCGGCGCGCGGAAGCTCGGCGCGAGGAAGGCCTCCATGCGGTTGCCGCCGTGCACGATGGCCTCGGGAATCCCGACGTATCCGGCCACGACTGATCCGACGGCCAGCACGATGAGTGCGATGGCCATGGCCGGCGGCGCATCGTGCAGGTGCCCCCCGGACGTACCGTGCGCCGCGTGGCCGGCGCTCGCGGCCGGGGCCGCATGATCGCCGTGACCGTGCGACGATGCGGCCTGCCACCGGGCCGGGCCGAAGAAGGTCATGTAGAGCAGGCGGAACATGTAGATGGCCGTCAGCAGCGCGGTCAGCACCGCCAGGCTCCAGAGCACGGGATGGCCGCTCTCGAACGTGCGGAAGAGAATTTCGTCCTTCGAGAAGAACCCGGAGAGCATCGGCACGCCGGCAATCGCGAGCGTGCCGACGAGGAACGTCCAGTAGGTCACCGGCAGCTCACGCCGCAGGCCGCCCATGTTGCGCAGGTCCTGCTCGCCGTGCAGCGCGTGAATCACCGCGCCCGATCCGAGGAACAGCAGCGCCTTGAAGAACGCGTGGGTGTAGAGGTGGAAGATACCGCCCGAGAAGGCGCCCACGCCGACGGCCAGGAACATGTAGCCGAGCTGCGAGACGGTCGAGTAGGCCAGCACGCGCTTGATGTCGTTCTGCACGAGGCCGATCGTCCCGGCCACGAGCGCCGTCACGACGCCGACGACCGCGACCACTTCCATGGTGATTGGCGCGTGGCTGAAGAGCACGGCGTTGCGCGCAATCATGTACACGCCGGCCGTCACCATCGTTGCCGCGTGGATGAGGGCCGACACCGGCGTCGGGCCTTCCATCGCGTCGGGCAGCCAGACGTAGAGCGGAATCTGGGCCGACTTGCCCGTCGCGCCCACGAGCAGCAGCAGGGTGATGCCCGTCACGGCGCCGATGGCCAGTTCGACGGGAACGCCGGCCGCCAGGCGCGCGATCTCCTGGAAGTCGAGCGTGCCGAACATCGCGAACAGCCAGAACATGCCGAGGAGGAACGCGAAGTCGCCGACGCGGTTGACGATGAACGCCTTCTTGCCGGCGTCGTTGGCCGACGGCTTCCTGAACCAGAACCCGATGAGCAGGTACGAACAGAGGCCGACCCCTTCCCACCCGATGAACATCACCGGGAAGTTGGCCCCGAGCACGAGGACCAGCATGAAGGCGGCAAACAGGTTCAGGTACGAGAAGTACCGCGCGAACTCGCTGTCGGACTCCTCGTGCATGTAGGCGGTCGAGTACAGGTGGATGAGCGTCCCGATGCCGGTGATGACGAGAATCATCACCGAGGCCAGCGGGTCGAGCCGCAGCGCCAGCTCGACGGTCAGCGTGCCCGAGGCAATCCACGTGTAGAGCGTTTCGCGGATGGCGCGCACGCCCTCGACCGGTGCGCTGCCGAGCACGCGCCAGACGGCCGCGAGCGACACGCCGAAGGCCAGCCCCATGGCGCCCGTGGCCATGGCGCCCGACACCGCCTTCGACACGCGGTGGCGGAAGGCGGTATTGAGCAGGAACCCGAGGAACGGCAGGAGCGGAATCAGGTACAGCACGCGGTCACCACTTCAGGCTCGTGAAGTCGTCCGGGTTCAGGGTTTCCCTGTGCCGGAACAGCGCGATGATGATGGCCAGCCCCACGGCGGCCTCGGCCGCGGCGACGGTCATCACGAAGAACACGATGATCTGGCCGTCCACGTGGTTGAAATACCGGTCGGCCGCGACAAACGTGATGTTGACCGCGTTGAGCATCACCTCGATCGACAGCAGCACCGTGATCAGGTTGCGGCGCAGGAACACGCCGGCCGTGCCGATCGAGAACAGGACGGCCGACAGCATGAGGTACGAATTGAACGTGGGATCGGGCAGCGGGAACATCTACGATGCCTCCCTGCGCGCGAGCACGATGGCTCCGACCATGGCGACGAGAATCAGCACGGAGGTGGCCTCGAAGGCGAACGCGTAGTCGGTGAACAGCGTCATGCCGATGCTGTGGACGCTCGTCGGCGCCTGCACGTCATCGGTCGGCAGCGCGACGCCGCGGATGCGCTGGAACGACCACGCCAGCTCGACCGCCAGCAGCGCCGCGAGCACGGCACCGAAGCGCCGCGGTCCGGCCCCCACCGCCCGGCGCGCGGCCCCCGACTCGGGCGCCTCGGCCGATGCGTTGAGCAGCATGACGACGAACAGGAACAGCACCATGATGGCGCCGGCGTAGACGATGATCTGTATCGCCGCGACGAACGGCGCGCCGAGCAGCACGTAGAGGCCGGCCAGCGAGGCGAACGAGGCAATCAGCAGCAGCACGCTGTACATCGGGTTGCGCTGCCCGACCACCAGGATCGACGCCACGACCGACACGGCCGCGAACACCCAGAAGAAAAGTGCGTCCATCGTCCCCCGCCTACCAGCCGCCGTAGATGACGAAGCCGGCCGTCACCAGGAGATTGATGACCGCCGCCGGCAGCAGCCACTTCCAGCCGAATTCCATCAACTGGTCGTAGCGATACCGCGGGAGCGTCCACCGCATCCAGATATAGAAGAAGAGCAGCCCCGCGACCTTCACGAGGAACCAGATCCAGCCGAGCCATTCAGGCAGCCACGGCCCGTGCCAGCCGCCGAGGAACAGGTTCACCGCCACGGCCGAGACGGTGACCATCGCGACGTACTCGGCCATGAAGAACAGCGCGAAGGTCATCGAGCTGTACTCGGTGTGGTAGCCGGCCACCAGTTCCTGTTCGGCCTCGGGGAAGTCGAACGGTGCACGGTTGGTCTCGGCCACGCCCGACGTCAGGAAGATGAAGAACGCGATCGGCTGCAGGAAGATGTACCAGCGCGGAATGAACCCGAACCAGTAGCCCTGCTGCTGGTCGACGATCTCGCCGAGCGAGAGCGACCCGGCCAGCATGATGATGGTGGCGAACGACAGGCCGAACGACAGCTCGTAGCTGATCATCTGCGCGGCCGCCCGCAGGCCGCCGAGCAGCGAGTACTTGCTGTTGGACGCCCAGCCGGCCAGCACGATGCCGTAGACGCCCATCGAACTGACCGCAAAGATGACGAGCAGCCCGACGTTGACGTTGGCCGCCTGCAGTCGAACCGGTTCGTCGAGCAGGCCGAAAAACGTCGTCGGCGCGCCGAACGGCACCACCGAGAAGGCGGTGAACGCCGCGGCGGCGCAGATGATGGGCGCCAGGTAGAACAGGAAGGAATCGGCGGCCTTCGGCCGCAGCTCCTCCTTGAACATCAGCTTGATGATGTCGGCCAGCGGCTGCAGCAGCCCCTGCGGCCCGACCAGGTACGGGCCGTACCGCTGCTGCACGACAGCCGCGATCTTCCGCTCCATGTAGACGAGGATCGCCGCCGAGTTGAGCAGCATGAAGAACGTGAAGCCGATGACGCCCAGGTGCGCGACAAGCTGGGGATCGATGCTCATGTCAGTGCGCCCCCACCGTGCGGGCGCCCGCGCGCCACGGTGCCGGCAGCGGACAACGGCCCTCGCGCACGTGCGCCTCGTACTCCTCGCGGAACGTCCGGACCGTCGTGAGCACCGGCGTCGCGGCCGCGTCGCCGAAGGCGCAGAGCGTCTTGCCCATGATGTTGCCCGCGATCGAGAGCAGCAGGTCCAGATCCTTCATCTGGCCCTCGCCGCGCTCGATCTTGCCGAGGATGTTGTGCAGCCAGGCGCCGCCCTCGCGGCACGGCGTGCACTTGCCGCACGACTCGTGCCGGTAGAAGTGCAGCAGGTTCTCGGCCGCCCACACCATGCAGGTGGTCTCGTCCATGACGATGATGCCCGCCGAGCCGAGCAGCGAGCCGGCCGACGCCACGCCGTCGAAGCTCGCCGGCACGTCCAGCTGGTCGGGCAGCAGCACGGGCACCGACGAGCCGCCCGGGATCACGCACTTGAGCGCGCGACCGTCGCGGATGCCGCCGCCGAACCGCTCGTCGTAGACCAGATCGCGCAGCGGCGTGTGCATCGACGCCTCGTAGACGCCGGGACGCCGCACGTGACCGCTGATGCAGTAGAGCTTCGGGCCGCCATTCTTCTCGGGACCGAGCGCGGCGAACCATTCCGCACCGTGCTCGATGATGAGCGGGACGTTGCAGAGCGTTTCGACGTTGTTGACCGCGGTCGGGCACCCGTAAAGGCCCTCGACGGCGGGAAACGGGGGCTTGAGCCGCGGCTGCGCGCGCTTGCCCTCGAGCGACTCGATGAGCGCCGTCTCCTCCCCCGCCTCATACGCCCCCGCGCCGCGGTGCACGTAGATCTCGCAGTCGAAGCCGGTGCCGAAGATGTTCCTGCCGATGAACCCGGCCGCCCGCGCCTTCTCCAGCTCGCGTTCGAGGATCTCCTGGACGTGATAGAACTCGCCGCGAATGTAGATGTAGGCGACCTTCGCGCCTATCGCGTGGCAGCCGATGAGGCACCCCTCGAACAGCAGGTGCGGATTGCGCTCCATCAGCACGTGGTCCTTGAACGTGCCCGGCTCGCTCTCGTCGGCGTTGCAGCAGATGTACTTGGGCTTGGGCGACGTCTTGTCGACGAACTGCCACTTGA
Source organism: Acidobacteriota bacterium (assembly GCA_044507065.1). Taxonomy (GTDB): domain Bacteria; phylum Acidobacteriota; class Vicinamibacteria; order Vicinamibacterales; family SCN-69-37; genus SCN-69-37. Next base: position 16,831 of record JBIQJY010000016.1, on the reverse strand, counting down.
GGCCCGTCGGGAAGCCGGCGCCACCGCGCCCGCGCAGGCCCGACGCCTTCACGACGTCGATGACCGATTCGGGCGTCATGGCGAGCGCCTTGCGCAGCGCCTCGTACCCGCCGTGCTTCGTGTAGAAGTCGAGCGTGAAGCTGTTGGGCTCGCGCACGTAACGCGTCAGTAACGGTTCGCTCACTGCTCGTCTCCCGCCACACGCAGGTGGCACCCGGTGAGCGACGTCGTGCCCTCGCGCCGCAGCCCGTCGACCAGCGCCCGGACGTCGTCAGGGCTCTGGCATTCGTGCCAGTGGTCGTTGACCGAGACGACCGGCGCGCGATCGCAGGCGCCGAGACACTCGACCTCGAGCAGGGTGAACTCGCCGGCCGCGTCGGTCTCGCCCGACTTGACGCCGAGCAGCTGCGACAGCTCCTCGGTCACACGCTCGGCACCCATCAGCGCGCACGACAGCGTCCGGCAGACGGCCAGCACGTGACGGCCGACGGGCCGCGTGTAGAACATCGTGTAGTAGGTGACGACGTCCTCGACGTCCGCCGGCGTGCAGCCGATGACCTCACCCACGTGCCGCATGGCGTTGCGGGTGATGTGCCCCTGCTGCTGCTGCGCCAGGAAGAGCGCGGCCAGGATCGCCGACTTGCGCTGCTCGGGCGGATACCGCGCGCAGATCGCCTCGAGGCGCTGCCGGTTCTCCTCCGTATAGGCGAAGGCCGGCCCCTCCTCGGGCAGCTGTCGGGCCGACTGATATCGGCCGCGTCCGTAATTCATTGCCGGATGAAATGACATCGTTTACCCACTCGCGGGGCCCACCCCGCTCACCGCTGCAGCGCCGCTCGCCACCGTCGCGCGCTTCGCGGACGTTTACCTGTCCACGTCGCCCATGACGACATCGGTCGAACCGATGACGGCGATGAGATCGGCGACCAGGCCGCCCACCACCATCTTCTCGAGACCCTGCACCGCCATGAGGGACGGAGACCGCGACTTCACGCGCACCGGGCGGTTGCCGCCGTCCGAGACGATGTAGAAGCCGTGCTCGCCGCGCGGCCCCTCGACCGGCACGTAGGCCTCGCCCTTCGGCACGTTGAAGCCCTGCGAATACAGGAGGAAGTGCTGGATGAGCGCTTCCATCTCCGTGTACACGCGATCCTTGGGCGGCGGCACGATCCGGTAGTCGCCGCAGTCGTAGGCGCCCCTCGGCGAAATGCGCTCGAGCGCCTGCTTCGCAATCTTCACGCTCTGCCGCATCTCCTCGAGCTTCAGTTCGTACCGCGCGAACACGTCGCCCTCGGTGCCGACCGGCACGGTGAACTCGAACGTGTCGTATTTCAGGTACGGGAAGTCCTTGCGGACGTCGTAGGGGATGCCCACCGCGCGCGCGATCGGCCCCACCAGCCCCATCGCCATCGTCATCTCGCGCGACAGCTTGCCGACGCCCACCGTGCGGCGGCGCCACACGTCGTTCTTCGTCAGGAGCTTCTCGTATTCGTCGAGCTTGCCGGGAAACTTCTCGAGGAAGGCCGAGGTCGCTTCCTTGAAGCCGCGTGGCAGGTCCTCGCGCAACCCGCCGATGCGGATGTAGCTCGGGAACATGCGGAACCCGGCCAGCATCTCGTTGAGGTTGAGCAGCTGCTCGCGCTCGCGGAAGCAGTACATCATCACGGAGATGGCGCCAATCTCCATGCCGTGCGTGCCGAGCCACACGAGGTGGCTGCTGAGCCGCTGCAGTTCGGCGATGAGCACGCGAATCCAGATGACGCGGTCCGGGATCTGGCTCTCGATCCCGAGGAGCCGCTCGGCCGACAGGCAGAACGCGAGGCTGTTGGACTGCGGGCCCAGGTAGTCCATCCGCTCGACCAGCGGAATGACCTGCTGCCACTTCTTGTCCTCGGCGGTCTTCTCGATGCCCGTGTGGAGGAATCCAATCGTCGGGTCGAGCGACACGATCTGCTCGCCATCGAGCTGCAGCACGAGACGGAGCACGCCGTGTGTGCTCGGGTGCTGCGGCCCCATGTTGACCGTCATCGTTTCGCTGCGGATCTCTGCCATTTGCGTCTTTACTTAGTTGCGAATGGGGCCCCACCCCCATTCGCTGGCGCTCAGCGCCGCTCCTGACGTCGCGGGCTTCGCGACACGTTCGTCTTCG
>JBIQJY010000016.1:12050-14582 GCA_044507065.1 Acidobacteriota bacterium | reverse complement strand
CGTCGCGGGCTTCGCGACACGTTCGTCTTCGCACTCAGGGCCCGCTGCCCCATTCGCTGGCGCTCAGCGCCGCTCCTGACGTCGCGGGCTCCCTCCGCCCTACGCTGCGGGCGTCGGGGACCGCTCGACCAGCTCGCACACGATGTGCAGGATGGTCTGCTGCACCTCCTGCACTCGCTGCGGGTTGTCGGCCGGCACATTCACGTGCACTTCGGCCAGTCGCCCGCTCTCGCCGCCGTCGCGGCCCGTCAGCGCCACCGTGCGCAGGCCGCGCCTCGTCGCGCAGCGGAGGGCCTCGTTCACGTTGGCCGACACGCCGCTGGTCGTCAGTGCCAGCGCCACGTCGCCCGGACCGCCCCACGCCTCGATCTGCCGGGCGAAGGCGGATGCAAACCCGAAATCGTTGGACACGGCCGAGACCACCGCCGGGTCCGAGACCAGCGCCAGCACGGGCCAGGCCGGCCGATTCACGCCCGCGCCGAACCGGCCCACCAGCTCGGCCGTGAAGTGCTGCGCATCGGCGGCGCTGCCGCCGTTGCCGAACACGAGCACCTTCCGTCCCGCCGTGAGCGCCGCGCGCACCACCTCGGCCGCGCGCACGATCTCGGCATGTCGTTCGGCCGCGACGCGCCGGTGCAGATCCGCCGCCTGGTCGCAGACCTGGCGCACCAGGTCGGCGTCAGTCACGCGACGGCTCTCCCTCGCGCGCGGCCGCGCTCGCCTGCGCGCGCTCGGCGCGCACGTTCTCGGCGAATTCTTCGGCCGTCAGCTGAATGGGCGACCACGAGGCCGCCGCCTTGCGCACCTGCACGGGGTAGTCCTTCCGCAGCGGGTGCCCGGTCCAGTCGTCGGCCGTCAGCAGCCGGCGGAGATCGGGGTGTCCTTCGAACGCCACGCCGAACAGGTCGTATACCTCGCGCTCGAGCCACCCGGCAGCCGGGTAGATTGTCGTCACGGTTGCGATGCGCGGGTCGTCGCCGGGCAATCCCACCTTCACGCGCAGGCGACGGCGCGGCGCCGGCTGCCCGGTGGCATACGCCTCGCCGAGGCACGCCAGGTGGTAGATGATCTCGAAACGCGGCTCGGCAGGCAGCAGGTCGACGGCCGTCAGCTCCGCGAGAAATGCGAACTGCAGGTCGGGATGATCGCGGAGCGTGCGCATCACGTCGACCACGTGCGCCGCGTCGACGCGAACGGTGGGCATGTCGACCGCGTCGGGCACCGCGTCGACCGACGCCCCGGCGACCGAGGCGCGGAGGATGTCGATGACAGGGGTGGCGTCCATGGTTCCGGCGCCCGTCACGCGCTCATCCGCTGTTGATCGATTTTCCGCTGGAGCTGGACGATGCCGTAGATGAGGGCTTCGGGTCGCGGCGGGCAGCCCGGCACGTACACGTCAATCGGCACGATCTGGTCGGACCCCTGGACGATGGCGTAGTTGTCGAACACGCCGCCGCAGCTCGCGCAGGCGCCCATGGAGATGACCCACTTCGGTTCGGGCATCTGGTCGTAGATCCGGCGCAGCACCGGCGCCATCTTCCGCGAGAGCCGGCCGGCAATGACCATCAGGTCGGACTGTCGCGGCGATCCGCGGAAGACCTCGGCGCCGAAACGCGCGATGTCGTAGCGGCCGCAGCTCATGGCCATCATCTCGATCGCGCAGCAGGCCAGGCCGAACGTCACCGGCCAGATGGCCGACCGACGGGCCCACTGCACCATCTTCTCGACGGTCGTGGTGAGGACGGGGATTTCGAGTTGGGACATGCGCGTTCTCGACGAACCAATCAACCCGTGGCGGCAGCGCCTCAGCGCGCCCGATCGCCACTCCAGTCAAAGGCGCCCTTGCGCCACACATAGACGTAGCCGGTCACGAGCAGCATGAAGAACGTGACCACCTGCCAGAACGCCACCACCCCGAGGTCGCGGAAGGCCGTGGCCCAGGGATAGAGGAACGCCACCTCGATGTCGAACAGCAGGAAAATCATCGCCACGAGGTAGAACTTCACCGAGTGGCGCTCGCGCGCGTCGCCCACCGGCGGCATGCCGCACTCGTAGGCGGCCATCTTCTCGGGCGTCGGATTGCGCGGGCCGACGAACTGCGACAGGAGGACCGACCCGCCGGCGAAACCGGCACCGAGTCCCAGCATGATCAGGATCGGCAGGAAACCTTCCATCAGACGTGCTCCTGGCAACCGTCCGCGGCGCCTGGCGTGGCTCGGGAACGTTTGAGACAGTTCGTGACAGAGAGACACCGCGGGACGCTTGTACTTCCCACGAACAACCCCAGATGCTAGCGAACCGCGAGGAACCAAGTCAATTGTTCCCCCACTTGACCGAAAGCCGCCGGCCGCTGTTCGCACCCGGCAACACGCGCGGATAGACTGACATCGTGCGTCTCGCGTGGTTTTCCCCGTGGCCGCCGCAGACGAGCGGCGTGGCCGGCCGTTCGGTCGAACTGACGGCCGCGCTCGCGGCACAGGGGGCGGGTATCGACGTCTTCGTCGATCGTCGTCACGTGCCCGCCCGGCGCGC
>JBIQJY010000016.1:0-11950 GCA_044507065.1 Acidobacteriota bacterium | reverse complement strand
AGGGGGCGGGTATCGACGTCTTCGTCGATCGTCGTCACGTGCCCGCCCGGCGCGCACCCGACGACGCGCCGGCACCCGGGGAGGTCCGCGTGCAGTCGGCGCACGACTTCGTCTGGCGGCATCACCGGCGCCAGTACGACCTGGCCATCTACCAGCTTGGCAATTCCACCGCGCACGCGTCGATCTGGCCGTACCTGCTCCACTATCCGGGCCTTGCCGTCCTGCACGACGCACACCTGCATCACGCACGCGGCGCCGCCCTCGTACGGCCCGAGTCGGCCGATCCCTACCGCAAGGCGCTTGCGCTCGACCACCCCGACGTCCCCGCCGCGGTGGCCGAACTGGCGGTAGCCGGCTTCGGTGGCAGCTACGTCTTTCTGTGGCCGATGGTCCGTTCGGTCGTGCTCGCCTCGCGCGCCGTGGGCGTGCATACCCGCGGCGGCGCCGCCATGCTGCAGGCCGAGTTCCCCGACGCGCTCATCGAATATGTCGCGCTCGGCAGCGGCCGCGTCGACATCGGCGGCGAGGCTGCCCGCCGCGACACACGCGCGGCCCTCGGCCTGCGCGACGATGCGCTGGTCTTTGGCGTGTTCGGCGGGCTCACGGCCGACAAGCGCGTGCCCGAGATCCTCCGCGCGTTCACGCACGTGGCCCGGCGCCATCCCCGCGCGCACCTGCTGCTGGCCGGCGCACCCGACGGCCGCCTGGCCCTGCCCGAGCTCATCGACGGGCTCGGGCTTGCCTCGCGCACCACGCTCGCACCGAACCTCGACGACGAGCCGTTCGAGCGGGCGATTGCGGCCGTGGACGTCAGCCTGAACCTGCGATGGCCGACCGCCCGTGAGACGTCGGGCCCCTGGCTGCAGGCGCTGGCCGCCTCGCGCGCGACGATCACGCTCGATCTGGCCCACCAGGCGCACCTGCCCGCGCTCGACCCGCAGACGTGGCTCCCGCGCCCGTCGGCCACCGGCGACGATCCGATTGCCGTGGCCATCGACATCCTCGACGAAGCGCACTCGCTCGTGCTCGCGATGGACAGGCTGGCCGTCGACGCCGGGCTGCGCGACAGGCTGGGCCGTGCGGCCCGCCGCTACTGGGAGCGCGAACACACGGTGGCGCGCATGGCCGACGACTACGTGCGGCTCATCGAACGCACGCTCGCGCGTCCCGCGTCGGCCGCGCTGCCTGCCGGCACGCTGCCCGATCCGTGTCGGCCCGCACGCGAACTCACCCGGGCCCTCGGCCCGTTCGACGCCGATCGCGCCGCCGCCTTCCCGCTACCCGACGCGTCCGGCGCGTCGCGCATCGTGGTGTCCTGACATGCGCATCCAGCTCAATGGCGACCCGACCACCCTGCCCGGTCCGATGACCGTCCAGCAGTTGCTCGATCACCTGGGTGTCGACGCCCGTCTCGTCGCCGTCGAGTGCAACCGCGTGGTCGTCCGGCGCGCGAAGTATGCGGAAACGGCAATTCCGGAGGGCGCCGAAATCGAGATCGTGGCGTTCGTCGGCGGAGGCTGACGCGGGAGGTGTCCGGGCCGCCACAGGGGCGGCCCCTACTGCGTGTCCTGCACGTAGCGACGCATGGCGTCCTGCCAGCTCGGCATCGACACGCCGGCGGCCGTGAGCTTCTCGTTCGAGAGCGCGGCGAAGAGCGGACGTTCGGCCTTGAGCTTGAGGTCGGCCATCCGGATGTCTTCGACGAGCGATTCGGGCCGGCCGACCAGGCGCGCGAGTTCCCGCGACAGTCCGGACCATGTGGTCCAGCCGCTGTTGACGCAGTGGTACAACCCGGCGGGAGCTTCCAGGCGCAGCAGTCCCGCCGTCGCCGCAATCACGTCGTCGACGAAGCTTGGCGAGACGGAGCGATCGGAGAAGGCGCGTACGGGCTGATCGGCACGCAGGTTGGCGAGGATGCGATCGACGCTGCTGCGCGCGCGCGCCCCGCCAAACAGGCTCTCGACGCGCAGCACGTAGTGCCGCGGCACCTGCGCGGCGAACCACTCCCCGAGCAGCTTCGACATCGCATACGTGCCCCGCGGATTGGGCGCGTCGTCCTCGGTATAGGGCCTGTCGATCCGCCCGTCGAAGACGAAGTCCGTGCTGTAGTGCACGAGCGTCGCGTCGATGGCAATCGCCGCGTGCGCCAGCGCGCGGACGGCCAGCGCGTTGACGTCGAAGGCGGCGACCGGGTCGTCCTCGGCTCGATCGACATCCGTATACGCCGAGCAGTTGATGATGAGGTCCGGCATGACCTCGGCAGCCATCTCCATGACGGCTTCGGCGCGCGTGACGTCGAGCTCGCGGCGGGTGACGGGCACGACGGTGTGGAGGACCGAAAACTGCTCGATCATCGCCTCGCCGAGCTGCCCGCCTGCGCCTGCAACAAGGGCCAGCAACTTCATCTCGCTCTGTCGCCGAACGCGGCAATGCTGGCAACCACGTGCCGCTGCTGCGCGGCGGTCAGCTCGCCGTAGATGGGCAGCGCGAGCGAGGTGGCAGCGGCGCGGTCGGCCACGGGAAACCGCGTCGGGTCCCCCGCCACCGACGCGAAACACGCCTGACGATGAAACGGCACGGGATAGTAGATCTCGGTGCCCACGCGCGCTTCGGCCAGGTGCGCGCGCAGTGCGTCGCGCTGCGCGTGGCGCACGACGAACTGGTTGTAGATGTGCGAAAGACCGGGCGGCTCGACCGGCAGCTCGAGCCGGGCGCCCAGATCGTACTCGGCCACCAGCTCGCGATAGCGGTCGGCGTTGCGCCGGCGCGCGTCGGTCCAGGCCCGCAGGTGCGGCAGTTTCACGCGCAGGACGGCCGCCTGCAGCGCGTCGAGACGGAAGTTGCCGCCAATCCGGCTGTGGACGTACTTCGGATCCATGCCGTGATTGCGCAGCAGCCGGACCTCGCGCGCGAGCGCCGCATCGTTGGTCGTGACGAGGCCGCCTTCGCCGAACGCGCCGAGGTTCTTCGTCGGAAAGAAGGAGAAACAGCCAACCGTGCCGATGCCGCCCACCGGGCGGTCGTGGTATCGGGCGCCAATGGCCTGCGCGGCATCCTCGATGACGGGAATGCCGGCCGCGCGCGTCACGTCGAAGAGCGCGTCCATGTCGGCGGGCAGCCCGTAGAGGTGGACCGGCATGACGGCACGCGTGCGCGGCGTGATCGCCCGGCGCACGGCATCGACGTCGATGTTGAAGGTCACCGGATCGATGTCGACGAAGACGGGTGTCGCGCCCAGTCGGCTGACACAGCCGGCCGTGGCGAAAAACGAATAGGTTGGCGTGATGACCTCGTCACCAGCGCCGATGCCGAGCGCCATCAGGGCAATCAGCAGCGCATCGGTGCCCGACGAGACACCCACGGCGTGGCCGACGTGCAGGTGGTCGGCCAGCTCGCGCTCGAGCGCGTCGACCTCCGGGCCCAGGATGAACTGCTGGCTGTCGGCCACCCGCGCGATGGCGCGCAGGACGTCTTCGCGGATCGGCCGGTACTGCTCGTGAAGGTCGAGGAGAGGGACGCTGACGTCCGCGGACGCGGGCATTTCGATCCGCGCGTCAGCGACGCAGCAGCCGGGGGGCGCCCCACACGGCCATGTCGCCGTTGCGGTCGTCCTGCGGCGGCCGCGCGGGCCCGCTCGAGTTGGTGTTGAAGTAGATGTCGACCATCTCGCCGGCATACTCCGACAGGTCGAGCGACACGTCGTACCAGCCCCGATCGTTCGGGTTGCCGTACGGGTTGATCATGATGTTCAGGATTTCCTCGGGCGGACCACCCGCGGCCAGGAGCACGCGGAACAACACGCCGTCGCCGGCCACCGTCCAGCCCTCCTCGAGCAGGCCGAGCCCCACGCGCAGCTCGCCATTGTCGGGGACCAGCGTGTTGAAGACCAGCCGGCTGGGCCCCTTCGCATAGATCGCGCGGCGGGTGTCGCCAGCGAGGGTGGCGTCGATGATCTCGAACGTTTCCGGGTTCGGGCGCTTGTCCTTCGCCGTCGCGAACGCCTCGACCAGGTCGACGGCCACTTCGCCGTCACCCCGGGAACAGGCCGCGAGGCCCGCCGCGAGCATCACACCAATCACCAGCCAGGCGCGTCGTTTCATAGCCGGGAAGTATACCGGAGGGCAGGACCGATCCGCGATTACCGTGACCGCGATTTGATCTCGGCGCGCGCCTCGCGATCGAGTTCGCGGTTCCGGATGGTCTCGCGTTTGTCGATCGTGTTCTTGCCCTTGGCCAGGCCGATGGCGAGCTTCACGCGGCCCTTCTTGAGGTACATCTTCAGCGGCACGACGGTGAGGCCCTTTTCGGTCGTCTTGCCGAGCAGCTTGTTGAGCTCGTCGCGGTGCAGGAGGAGCTTGCGGCGGCGCACCGGATCGTGCGTCGCATAGCCGCTGTGGCTGTACTCGCCGATGTGCATGCCGACCACCCAGGCCTCGCCCTGCTCCAGCCGCACGTAGGTGTCGCGCAGGTTCACCCGGCCCTCGCGGATGGCCTTCACTTCGGTGCCTTCCAGCACCAGGCCCGCCTCGAACGTCTCGAGGACGTGATAGTCGTGCCGCGCCTTGCGGTTATCCGAGATCAATTGTTCGGCCGGCTGCTCGCGCGCCATCCGACGATGATACGGCAGGTGCCGCGCGCGACCGGCGCGGGGCGCGGTGTCCGGGCCCGGCACGAGGCCGGCCCACTCTTCTAGCGCGTGCCGATGACGGCGTAGTCCTGCGACGTGAACATGCGGCTGTTGAGCAGCGCCATGTTGCGGTTGAACGCCTGGATGAGCGTGGCGACGGCCGCCGCGTCCCCGGCGGCGCCGTCGGCAACCAGGCTCAGCCGGCTGGTCTCGGGCACGGGTGCCGAGTACTGCACGCGCACCTCCCCGAAGCCGCTCACCCGCAGCAGGTACTGCATGGTCTCGGGGTGCAGGGGTCGGACGTGCGTCAGGTCGCGGATGTAGCTCTCGAAGAACGCGACCCAGCAGGTGGGATTGATCGTCTCGAGCACGATGAGGCCGCCGGGACGGATCTTCTGCGCCGCCACCTCGATGAGCGTCGTCAGGTAGTCGGGCGGCAGGTGCTCGATGACCTGCGCGGCAAACACGCCGCCGAGCGAGGCGTCGGGCAACGCCGACAGGTACCCGAGCGCGTCAGCCTTTTCGGCATCGAGGCCGCGGGCGCGCGATTCCTCGACCATGGCGTCGTTGATGTCGATGCCGCGCGCCGTGACCCCGCGCGCACGCAGCAGGTCGAGGAACTCGCCTCGGCCGCAGCCGATGTCGAGCACGTCCTCCCGGCCCTCGAACAGCGGCAGGTACATTTCGAGCCGCTGGCGGATGTCCTCGGGCGCGCCGCGGAACTCGTTCTCGAAGCCGAGATACTTGAAGGCGTTCAGGTCGACCGACGGCGCGGCCGTCGTCGGCGCGGACGGCTCGCCGGTCCCGCCCGACGAGGCGTCCGGGCGCGCGAGCAGGCGTTCCACCTCGCGCTTGAGCGACAGCGCCGTCTGCTGCGCGAGCGCCGCCGTCGCGCGGACATCGGCGAGCGACGCCTGGGCCTCGTCGACGCGCCGCGCGGCATCATCGCGCGCGCGTGTGTTCTGCACCGAGAGCGATTCCCACCGCTTCAGCAAGTCGCTCGTGACCGTGTCGAGCGCGGCGTTGAGCACGTGGACGCCCGACAGCGCACTGCGATCGCGCGTGTCGACGTAGGCCGTGAGCGTCTGCAGGTACTGGATGAGCCGCGCGTGAAACGCCGCGAGCGTGGCAATGCGATCGGCCTGGAGCGCGATCGTGCTTTCGGCCGCCTTCCGGCGTTCCTCGTGCACCGCCAGGTTGCGGGTGAGGTGATCGACGAGCGCGGCGTTGAACTGCCGCTGGGACTCGAGCGGCGGACCGACGAGCCGCCAGACGAAGGCGCGCAGACGGCCCTTGAGCGACCCGTCGATGGCCGGCGGCCCCGACGGCAGCAGGTCGGCGGTGCGGGCGAGGACGTCGAGTCCCGTCGTGTCGTAGCCGGGGGGCGGATGCGGCAGATCGGGCGACGGCGGGAGGGCGCGATCGAGCGCCGTCAGCGCGGCGTTGTAGCGATCGTCGGCCTCCCGGCGCTCGCGTTCGACGCGGTCCAGGCGCTGCTGAAGGGACTCCGACTCGACGCTCACGCGTGCATCATCTCCCGATTACACCCGTGAGCGGACTGCTGGCGGTCGCATACCGGCGCTTCTCGATACGCCCGGCCAGGAACGCCATGCGTCCGGCCTCGACCGCGTGTTTCATGGCGCCGGCCATCAGTACCGGGTCGCCGGCACCGGCAATGGCCGTATTCATCAGGACGCCGTCGAGGCCCAGCTCCATGGCAATCGCGGCATCCGAGGCCGTCCCCACGCCGGCATCGACGATGACCGGCACGCCGGCCTGTTCCTTGATGATCAGCAGGTTGTTCGGGTTCTGGATGCCGAGCCCGGAGCCGATGGGCGCGCCAAGCGGCATCACGGCGGCCGCGCCGGCCTCCTCGAGCTTGCGGCACGCGATCGGATCGTCGTTCGTGTACGGCAGCACGACGAACCCTTCCTTCACGAGGATGCGGGTGGCCTCGATGAGGGCCTCGTTGTCGGGAAACAACGTGCGCTCGTCGCCAATCACCTCGAGCTTCACCCAGTTGGACAGGCCCGCCTCGCGCCCCAGCCGCGCCGTCCGCACCGCATCGTCGACCGTGTAGCAGGCGGCGGTGTTGGGCAGCAGGAAGATCTTCGACGTGTCGATCCAGGACATCAGCGAGGCTTCGCCGGTGGCCGTCAGGTCCACGCGGCGCACGGCCACGGTCACCATCGACGTCCCCGAGGCCTCGTGAGCGGCCTTCATCACCGCATGGGATGGGTATTTTCCGGTGCCGACGACCAGGCGCGATCCGAACGTCCGGCCCGCAATGACAAGGGAATCAGTCATCAGATCGATAGCTTAGCGCATCGCGAAACACGCGCGTGCCGGGATATCCTGTTGGGCCTTGGGTATCTATTCCGGCCTGTTCATCCTCAGTGGCGCCACGCTGGCCGTCGAGCTTGCGATGGTGCGCATCCTCAGCGTCACCACGTGGTACTACCTGGCCTTCTTCGCCATTTCGACGGCGATGCTCGGCCTGACGTGCGGTGCGGTCTACGTCTACCTGTTCCCGCCGTCGCCCGAGCCCGATCGCATCCGGCGCACGCTCGCCCGCTGCTCGATGGGCTTCGGGCTCACCGTCCCGCTCACGCTCATCCTGCTCTGCCTCATCCCGCTGCCCCTGACCCGGTCGGTGATGACGCTCTTCTCGGCGCTCATCACCGGTGCGGTGGCGGCGCTGCCGTTCTTCTTCACGGGCGTGGCGACGACCATCGCGCTGACGCGCACGCCGCTCTCGGTCAGCCGGCTCTACGCGGCCGACCTGGCCGGCGCGGCCATCGGCTGCGTGATGGGACTGCTGGCGCTCGAGTCGGTCGACACGCCGAGTGCCGTGCTGCTCTCGGGCGCGGCCGCCTTCCTGGCGGCCGCGGCGTTCCTGCCGGCCACCGGGTCGTCGCGCGCGCGCACGTGGTGCGTGGCCGCCTTCGTCGTGGCCGCCGGCCTCGGCGCGCTCAACACGACGTCGGTCTTCGCGATCCGCCCGCTCGTGGTGAAGGGCGGCGTCGAGCGCCCGGAAACGATCCTCTTCGAGCGCTGGAACTCGTATTCGCGCGTCGTCGTGTTTCCACCGCGCACCGGCGCGCCGCAGATGTGGGGCCCGAGCCCGGTCATGCCGATGACCGAACTCGAGCAGTACGACATGAAGATCGATGGGGCCGCCGGCACCATGCTGCGCCGGTTCAGCACGATGGCCGACCTCGAGCACCTGAAGTACGACGTCTCGAACGTGGCCTATCACCTGCGGCCGTCCGGATCGGTCTGCATCATCGGCGTCGGCGCCGGTCGCGACGTGCAGACCGCCGTGGCCTTCGGCCGCGCCCCGATCCTCGGCGTGGAGCTCAACCCGGTCTTCATCGACATGCTCACCGACGAGCTGCGCGATGTGGCCGCCATTGCCGACCGCCCCGAGGTCACGCTCGTCGTCGACGAGGCGCGCACCTACCTGGCGCGCAACGACGTCTCGTGCGACCTGCTGCAGATGTCGATGATCGACACCTGGGCGTCGACCGGCGCCGGCGCCTTCTCGCTGTCGGAGAACGGCCTCTATACGGTCGAGGCCTGGAGCCTCTTCTTCGAGCGGCTCTCGGACGACGGCCTGTTCACCGTCGCGCGGTTCTTCAATCCGGACGACCTGAGCGAGACGGGCCGGGTGATGAGCCTGGCGACCGCGGTGCTGCTCGAGAACGGCGTGGAGCACCCGGCCGATCACCTGGCGCTGGTGACGAGCGGGCCGGTGTCCGCGCTCGTGATGGGCCGGCAGCCGCTCGGCGCGGACGACCTCGCCCGGCTGCACGAGACGGTCGATCGGCTGCAGTACGGCACGGCGTTCACGCCCGACCGCGGCGGCGACCCGCTGCTCTCGGCCATCGCGCGCGCCACCTCGCGCGACAACCTGGCCGAGATCATCCGCAACGAGCCGCTCAACTTCACGCCGCCGACCGACAACAACCCGTACTTCTTCAACATGCTGCGCATGCAGCACCTGGGACAGTTCATGCGGACGGCCCCCGGCGTCGTGCGCGGCAACCTGGTGGCCACCGGCACGCTCGTCGTGCTGATTGCCGCGCTGGGCGTGCTGACGATCGGCCTGATCCTCGTGCCCCTGTGGCTGCGCGCGTCGACCGGACGCGGGCAGCTGCGCGGCGCCGGCATGGTGTATTTCGTGGCGGTCGGCGCGGGCTTCATGTTCGTCGAGCTCGCGATGATCCAGCGGCTCTCGGTCTTCCTCGGCCACCCGATCTACGCGCTCGGCATCCTGCTGGCCACGATCATCGCGGCGGCCGGCGTCGGCGCGCTGCTCTCCGAACGGCTGCGGCTCGATTCGCCCGCGCGCGCGCAGGCGGTTTCCGTACTGTGCGCCGCGATGGCGCTCGTCTTTGCCGTGCTCGTCGACGTGGTGGCCGCGCGGATGGACGAATCGAGCCTTGGCGCGCGCATTGCCGTGACGGTGGCCATGGTCGTACCCGTCGGCATCGTCATGGGCCTGTTCGTGCCGATGGGATTGCGGCTGACCCGCCAGATTCACCAGGGCGAAACGCCGTGGTACTGGGCGCTCAACGGCGTGGTCAGCGTGCTCTGTTCGGCGCTGGCCGTGCTCGTGGCCATCACCTCCGGCGTGTACGCGAACTTCCTGGTGGGCGCGCTGGCCTACCTCGTGACGGCGCCGGCACTCGGCCGGCTCGTGCGCGAACACGCCCTGCACCGCTAGACACGGAATCCAGGCGCATGCACCCACGCTGGCTCGGACCGGGGCTGTTCTTCGCGACCTTTGCCACGCTGCTGCTCGAGACACTCGACGCGCGCCTGCTGTCGGTGCTCACCTGGTATCACCTGTCGTTTTTCGCCATCTCGCTGGCCATGCTCGGCATGGCGGCCGGCGCCGTGCACGTCTTCCTGCGGCCCGATCGGTTCTCGGCCGAACAGGCGCCCGCCGCGCTCGCCCGCGTCACGCTCGCCTTCGCCCTCTCGATCCCGCTCTCCCATCTCGCCACGCTTGTCATCCCCTTCGTGCCGCTCACGACCGCGTCGACGATGGAGGTGCTCGGGATCCTGGTCTTCACGGTGGTGCTGGCGGTGCCGTTCGTGCTGTCGGGCGTGCTCGTCACGCTGGCCCTCACGCGCGTGGGTGGTCCCATCGGCCGCATCTATGCCTGGGACCTCGTCGGCGCCGCGCTCGGCTGCCTCGGCGTCATCGTCCTGCTCGAACGGCTCAACCTGAGCTCGGCGTTCTTCATCGCCGGTGCGTCGGCCGGCGTGGCCGCCTGGTGTTTCCACCGGGGCGCGGGGCTCGCGCGCAGCGGGCGTCCGCTCCTGCTCTCGGGCGTGCTGCTGGCCGTCGCGCTCGTCAATACGGGCACACACGAGCGGCTGCAGATCCTCTACCCGAAGAACCGGCAGCTGTGGCTGACGCAGTCGGCCAACGCCATTGCGCGGTGGAACAGCCACTCCTACGTCACCGTGCATCGCCCCGGCATCAGCCCGGCCTTCATGTGGGGGCCGGCCATTGGCGCCGACCGGTTCCGCACCAACACGGCCTGGCTCGTCATCGACGGCGAAGCCGGTTCGCCCATCACCGAGTGGGACGGACGCCGCGAATCGCTCGACTGGGTCAGCTACGACGTGACCACGCTGCCCTACTTCCTGCGGCAGCGGGGCGATGTGGCCATCATCGGCGTGGGCGGCGGGCGCGACGTGCTCTCGGCGATCTGGGCCGGCAGCCGGTCGATCCTCGGGGTGGAGGTCAATCGCATCATGATCGACCTGCACACCGGCAGTCATCGCGACTTCGCCAACATCGCGACGCGGCCCGAGGTGACGCTCGTCCACGACGACGGCCGTGCGCACCTGACGCGAACCGACAAGCGGTTCGACGTACTGCAGATCTCACTGGTCGACACATGGGCCTCGACCGGCGCCGGCGCGTTTTCGCTGTCGGAGAACGGGCTCTACACGCTCGAGGCGTGGCGGCTCTTTCTCGATCGACTGACGCCGGGTGGTGTGCTGAGCGTCTCGCGCTGGTTCGACCCCGACAACGTCTCGGAGACGAGCCGGCTCGTCTCGCTCGGCATCGCGGCCCTCATCGATCGCGGCGTCGAACGGCCGGCCGACCACCTGGTGCTGGCCGTCCGCGAACGGGTCGCCACGCTGATGGTCTCGTCCGAACCATTCACCGCCGCCGACCGCGCCATCCTCGAAGGGACGCACGACAGCCGCGGCTACGAACTGGCCGTCTCACCCTGGGCGCCGGCAGCCGGCGGTCCCGTCATCGACCGCATCGCGGCCAGCACGACGATGGAGCAACTGCTGGCGGCAACGGCCGACCCGCTCTACGACTACCGTCCACCGACAGACGCGCGGCCGTACTACTTCAACATGCTGAAGCCGCGCGCGCTGTGGGCGGGAGTGCCGCTTCCAACCGAGGGCGCGCTCGGCGGCAACCTGCGCGCCACGCTGCTGCTCATCGTGCTCTTCGGCGTGACCACCGCGCTTGTCGCCGCGATCATCGTCTACCCCCTGGCGCGCGCGGGGCGGCCGGCCATGCCGCTCGCACGCTTCGCATGGTCGATGAGCTACTTCGCGATCATCGGCTTCGCGTTCATGCTGATCCAGATCGCTTTCCTGCAGCGGTTCGCGGTCTATCTGGGCCATCCGACATACACGCTGTCGATCGTGCTGTTCTCGATGCTGCTCTTCGCCGGGATCGGCAGCACGCTGTCCGAGCGGCTGAGGGTGGGGCCGGGGGGACGGTTCCGCATCGTGCCGGTGCTCATCGCCGGCGCGCTCGTCGTGACGGCCATCGCCCTGCCGCGCGCGACTGCCGCGACGATGGCCGCCGGCATCGGCCTGCGTACGCTCGTCGTGCTGCTGTTCACGGCACCGGTGGCCACGCTGCTCGGCTTCTGCTTCCCGATCGGCGCGCGACTCATCTCGGGCACGCCCACGCTGACCGCCTGGGCCTGGGGCCTCAATGGCGCCTTCGGCGTGCTGGCGTCCATCCTCGCGGTCGGACTCTCGATCTGGGTCGGCATCGACGCCAACTTCTGGGTGGCCGGAGTGCTGTATCTCGGGCTGACGCTGCCAATGGTGAAGGTGGCGAGGACGGGACCATAAGAACCGTTGCGGTAGGTGCGATGGGGGCGGTGGGTGCGGTGGGAAGGCACGGTTGGTGCGGTTGGTGCGGTGGGTGCGGTGGGTGCGCTGGGGAGGTGCGGCTAGGTGCGGTGGGTGCGCTCCGACCACCAAACACCGACAGCCCGAAGCCGCCTGCGTAGCAGGCGCGCTGAGGGCTCGGCGTCAGTTCAG
>JBIQJY010000015.1:14726-62391 GCA_044507065.1 Acidobacteriota bacterium | reverse complement strand
GCGGTTCGTGAAGAGCTTCACGAGCACGACGCCGGCCACGAAGCCGCCGACGTGCGCCCAGAACGCCACGCCGCCGCCTTCGGCCCCCACCGCTGACAGGCCGCCGATGAACTGCAGCACCATCCAGTAGATGAGCATCACCCACGCGGGCAGCGCGATGCTCGTGATGAAGAACCCGAGCGGCACCAGCGTGAAGACCCGCACGCGGGGAAACAGCACCAGGTAGGCGCCCATCACGCCGCTGATCGCGCCGGAGGCGCCCACCATCGGGATGGCCGAGTCCGGATTGGCGAAGACCTGCAGCGCCGCCGCGCCCATCCCGCACAACAGGTAGAAGGCAATGAAGCGCGGCCGCGACATCGAATCCTCGATGTTGTTGCCGAACAACCACAGGAACCACATGTTACCCAGCAGGTGCATCCACGACCCGTGCAGGAACATGTGCGTGAACACGTTGCGCGTCTCCGGCCCCGGATCGACGACGCAGACGAGGTCGGCGCCCATGGCCCAGCTCGTGCCGGGCGGCACCGTGCCCAGCAGTTCCCCGGGGATCAGGCCGTAGTTGCAGACCGAGGCGGCCAGCGGCAGCATCGCGCCGCCGCCCTGCACCAGCAGCCATGCCAGCACGCAGGCGGCAATCACGGCAATGGTGACGACCGGCGTGCGCTGCGTGACGTTCTCGTCGTGGTAGGGGAACACGGGGCCTCGCTTCCGCCCCCATCTTACCGACTCGGGACGGCGCGCCGAACGCTTGACGCCCGCAATGCCGCGGCAGTAGGTTGTGCTGCGCGCGCTCCATGGCAAACCCGCCTGCTCCGGACACTTCGGGCCATGCGCCGGCCGAACGGCCGGCTGACAGCGGCATGCGCGTCGCGGCAGCCGACGAGAAGCTCTTCGCCGAACTGTTCGACATCAGCCCGTTCCCCGCGGTCGTCAGCCGTATCTCCGATCACACCGTCATCGCCATCAACCGGCGCACGTCGGAAATCTTCGGGCTGGCCCAG
This sequence comes from Acidobacteriota bacterium, assembly GCA_044507065.1. Lineage (GTDB taxonomy): Bacteria > Acidobacteriota > Vicinamibacteria > Vicinamibacterales > SCN-69-37 > SCN-69-37. The sequence continues at coordinate 61,387 of JBIQJY010000015.1, read as the reverse complement.
CGTGAGGCGGTCGGCATCCGTATCGTCGACTACTACGTCGACCCGTCGGAGCGACAGGCGCTGGCCGACCTCATCACGCGCGAGGGCCGGGCCGACAACCTGCGGCTGCGCATCCGACGACCGGATGGCACGCCGTTCTGGGCGCTGCTGTCGTCGCGACTGGTGACCTATGGCGGCGAGCACGCCATCCTCACCGTCTTCACCGACATCAGCGATCAGGTGGCGGCCGAAACGGCCCTTCGCACGAGCGAACAGCGGCTGGCGGCGCAGAGCAAGGCGCTGACCGACCTGACGGCCCGGTACGCCCATCCCGACGAGGCCTTCGACCAGCGCCTCCGCGGCATCCTCGAGACGTGCGCCGAAACGCTGCAGGTCGAACGCCTGAGCATGTGGCGATTCGGCGACGCGCGTCGCACGCTGCGCTGCATCGGCATGTACCTGCGCGGGGACCACCGCTACGATTGTGGTGCACTCATCTATCGCTACGAGTGCCCCGCATACTTCGACGCGATCGAAACGGAACGTGTGGTGGCGGCCGTCGACGCGAGGTCCGATGCCCGGACGCTCGACTTTCGCGACGGCTATCTCGCGCGCTTCGGCATCGGTGCCATGCTCGACGTGCCGCTCCGCAAGGACAACGTCACGATTGGCGTCCTCTGCGCCGAGCACGTAGGCGGCGCGCGGGCCTGGACGCTCGACGAGCAGAACTTCGTCATCTCGGCCGGCAACCTCGTCTCGGTGGCCGTCGCCGACGAAGAGCGCCGCATGGCGCTCGCGCGGCTGGCCGAAAGCGACCTGCGCGCCAACCTCGTGATCGACACGGCGCACGATGCGTTCATCAGCATCGACGCGCGCGGGACGATCGTCACGTGGAACGCGCGGGCCGAGCACATTTTCGGCTGGACGCGCGCCGAGGCCATCGGCCGCAGCATGGATGAAACCATCATCCCGGAACGGTTCCGGGAGGCCCATCGCCGCGGCATCAAGCGCTTTCTCGACACCGGCGAGGCGCCCGTCCTCAACCAGCTGCTCGAACTGGCGGCACTGCACCGCAGCGGCCGCGAGTTCCCCATCGAGATCACGATCACGGCGCCGCTGCGCCTGGCGGGGGGCGTGTTCTTCGGCGCGTTCCTGCGCGACATTTCCGACCGCCGCGAACGCGACGACCAGCTGCGCGTCGCCAAGGAGTCGGCCGAGGCGGCCACACGCGCCAAGAGCGAGTTCCTCGCCAACATGAGCCACGAGCTGCGCACCCCGCTCAACGGCGTGCTCGGCTACGCCCAGCTGCTCCAGCGCGACCCGGGACTCACGTCCACCCAGCGCGAGTCGCTCGACGCGATTGCCAAGTGCGGGTCCCATCTGCTCGATCTGATCAACGACGTCCTCGACCTGTCCAAGATCGAGGCGGGACGCCTCGACATCGAGCCGACGCCAACCGACCTCGGCCAGCTCACCGTCGACCTGCACTACGTGCTGGCCGACACGGCACGGCGCAAGGGCCTGCGGCTCACCATGACGATTGCGCCCGAGGTGCCGCACCACGTGATCGTCGATGGTCGACACCTGCGCCAGGTGCTGCTCAACCTGCTGGGAAACGCCGTCAAGTTCACGCTCGAAGGCGAAGTCGCCCTGGCGATCTCACGCGACGCGTACGACCGCCTGCTCTTCGAGGTGCGCGACACGGGCATCGGGATCGAGCCGGACGCCCTCGAGGTCATCTTCAAGGCCTTCACGCAGACGCGGGCCGGCGCACTGGCCGGTGGTTCGGGGCTCGGGCTGACCATCAGCCAGCACCTGATCAGGCGCATGGGCGATCGGCTGCACGTCGAGAGCACGCCGGGCGTGGGGAGCCGGTTCTACTTCGCCCTGCCGCTGGTGCTGGGGTCCAGCTCCTCGTCAGAGGCGACGATGTCGTCGCTGCCGATCGATGCCCGCCTCGCGCCGGGCGAGTGCGTCACCGCGCTCGTCGTCGACGACAGCACGGTCAGCCGCCGCATCCTGGCGAGCCTGCTCGAGAGCGCGGGGGTCCGGGTCATCACGGCGGCCGGCGGCGGCGAAGCCCTGGAACTGGCGCCACGGCACCGCCCGGACATCATCTTCATGGACCTTCGCATGGCCGATGTGGACGGGCTGACGGCGACGCGCCGCCTGAAGCAGGACCCGGCCACCGCGGCCATTCCGGTCATTGCCGTCACGGCCAGCGCCTTCGGCGATGCGCGCGAGGCCGCGCGTGAGGCCGGCTGCGTGGACTACCTGCCCAAGCCGGTGCGCGCCGAGGCGCTGTTCGCTGCCCTGCAGACGCACCTGGGCGCCGCCTTCGTGACAGAGGGCGATCAAGCCGACGCCGCACCCGACGCCCGCATCGACGATGGCGAGCGGCGCGCGCAGGTCGCCAGCCGCCTGCTCGGCGCACTGGAGATCGGCAACGTGACCGAACTCGATGCACTCGCGCGCGAACTGGCGACCGCCGGCGATGCCGAGGCCGCCCTGGCCAGCCGCATCACCGACATGGCCGCCGATTTCGACTTCGATCGCCTGCGCGCGCTGGCCGAGGAACTGGCCTCGCGCGACGACCACCGCTGACGCCGCGCGGTACCCGCAATGTCACTTCCACCCGCCACGATTCTCGTCGTCGACGACAGCCCGGTGAACCTGCAGGTGCTGGTGCGCACGCTGCAGGGCAGCGGATACCGGATCCTGGCCGCGCGCAACGGGGCCTCGGCGCTCGAGATCACGCGGCGCGCCAGGCCCGACCTGGTCCTGCTCGACGTGATGATGCCCGAAATGGACGGGTTCGAAGTGTGTCGCGCCATCAAGGCCGACGCCGAGACGTGCAACACCACCGTGATCTTCCTGTCAGCGCTCGGCGAGGTCTCCGACAAGGTGGCCGGTCTGCACCTGGGCGCGGTCGACTACGTCACCAAGCCGATCCAGGCCGAGGAAGTGCTGGCGCGCGTGGCCAATCACCTCACCCGCCAGTACCTCGAACGCGAACTGCGGAGAAGCCGGGACCGGCTCGAACGCGAGCTCGCGAGCGCCGCATCGATGCAGCGGTTGATCCTGCCCGCCACGATGCCCGGCCATCGGGCGGCCGCCTTCGCCGCGTTCTACCAGACCAGCCGGCACGCCGGCGGCGATTACTACGATGTGCTCGATCTGGGCGCAGGGCGCTTCGGCATCGTTGTCGCCGACGTGTCGGGCCACGGCGCACCGGCGGCCATTGTCATGGCCATGATCCGCGCCGTCGTCCACACGAGCTCGTCGTCGGCGCACGACCCGGCGGAGGTGCTCCACCATCTGAACCGTCACTTCCGGTATCTCTGGGAAACCGCGATGTTCGCGACGGGCCTGTATGCGGTCGTCGACGCGAACACGCGCCTCCTGCGCGTGGCCTGCGCCGGGCACCCGCCGCCGCTGCTCGTGGCCGGGGATGACGGCCGCGTGGCCCCGCTCGGCGTCGACTCCGTGATCGCGCTGCTGTGGGATGAGCTCGGTCATGTGCCCGTCCGCGAGTATGCGCTGCAGCCGGGCGACCGGGTTGTCTTCTACACGGACGGCATCACCGAGCGCGAGGCGGAGGACGGATCCATGTTCGAACTCGAAGGGCTGGTCGACTCGCTCTCCACCGTGGGGCCTGCCGCCCCCCAGGCCATCGTCGACCACATCGTTGGCGCCCTCAACGCGTTTGCCGGCGGGCACGAACCCGGCGACGACCAGACGCTGCTCGTCCTCGGCGTCGAGTGACACGCGACTCGATCCGAGGGCCCGCCCGCGGGCTCCCGCTGTTACGATAGCGGCATGTCGTCCGACATCCTCGGCCTGCATCACGTCACTGCCACCGTCGACGATGCCCAGGCGGACCTCGACTTCGCTGCCGGCGCGCTCGGCCTGCGGCTGGTGAAGAAGACCGTCAATTTTGACAACCCGTTCGTCTATCACTTCTATTACGGCGACCGCGTCGGTACGCCCGGCACCATCTGGACCACCTTCCCCTACAAGGGCCACGGCGTGCGTCCCGGACGCATCGGGGCCGGACAGGTCACCGCGGTGGGATTCTCGGCGCCGGCCACGTCGATCGATTTCTGGCGGTCGCGACTGGCCGGACGCGGCGTCGAGGTGGAACCCGCGACGGAGCGGTTCGGCGAGGACGGCCTCACGCTGCGCGATCCATCCGGCCTGGTCATCGAGATCGTCGGTACCGCTGCCGATGCCAGGACGCCGTGGACCGGCGGCGACGTGCCCGAGCCCTCCGCGGTGCGCGGCGTCCACAGCGTGACGCTGACGAGCCGCGCCGCCGATCGGACCATCGAGTTCATGACGACCGCGCTCGGCTTCACGGTCGCCGGCAGTGACGGGGCGCGGACGCGGCTGACGGTTGGCGGCGAGCGACCCGGTCACATCTTCGACGTCATCGACGGGCACGGCAGCCAGCCGGGGGTCAACGGCCTCGGCACCGTGCACCACGTGGCCATGGCCGTGGCCACCTCCGCCGAACAGGGCCTGATGCGCGAGCGGCTCGTCCATCTTGGCGCGATGGTGACGCCCGTCCAGGACCGGCAGTATTTCCAGTCGATCTACTTCCGGGAGCCGGGCGGCGTGCTGTTCGAGATCGCGACGAGCGAGCCGGGATTCACGCTCGACGAGCCGGTGGACGAACTCGGGCGCCTGCTGAAGCTCCCGTCGTGGGAGGAAGCGCATCGCGGCGACATCGAAGCGGGCCTGGCCCCCGTGGTGCACCCGTCATGACGGACCTCCATCCGCACGACGATCAGCCGGTCCTCCATTCGGGCGCCCCGGTCGACAGCGCACGCGCCGTCGTCATCGCCATCCACGGCCGCGGAGCCACGCCGGACGACATCCTGTCGCTTGCGCCGTCGATCGGGCGCGACGACGTTGCGTATCTGGCGCCGTCGGCCGCCGGCCGCTCGTGGTATCCACAACGGTTCATCGCCGACACCGCCCTCAACGAGCCGTACCTGGGATCGGCGCTGCGGCGCATCGCCGAGCTGGTCGATGAACTGTCCGGGGCGGGGGTGCCACCCGCGCGGATCGTGCTGCTCGGCTTCTCGCAGGGCGCGTGCCTCTCGGGGGAGTTCGTGGCGCGCCATCCGCAGCGCTGGGGCGGCCTGGTGATGTTCAGCGGCGGGCTGATCGGCCCGCCAGGCACGACCTGGGAGACGCCGGGCACGCTCGACCGAACGCCGGTGTTCCTGGGATGCAGCGACGTGGATGCTCACATCCCGCTCGAACGCGTCGAGGAATCAGCCGAAGTCCTCACGCGCCTGGGCGGCGAGGTGACACTGCGCATCTACCCGGGGATGGGACACACCGTGAATCGCGAGGAGCTCGACCACGCGCGCCGCATCATCGACCTGGCGAGCGGGGAGTCGTAGCTATGTGGCGGACTTCCGCCTGGCGGGAGCGCCGAGTCGATCGAAGACCGCGGCGGTGACCTCGTCGGGCGGCAGCGATCCGTCGATCACGGCCAGCTCGTTGCGGGCCTTGTAGTAGTCGATGAGCGGCGCCGTCATGCGCGTGTAGGTCTCGAGGCGATGGCGGATCGTCGCGATGTTGTCGTCGTCGCGAGTGATCAGCACGGCACCGCACTTCGAGCAGAGCTCTTCCTCGGATCCATAGAGACTTCGCGACGTGTAGAGCGTCTTGCACTTGCTGCAGATGCGGCGTGAGGTCAGCCGCCGCTCCAGTTCCGATTCGGGGACGTCGAGCACGAGCGCCGATGGCGTGGTACCCGCCGTCATGTCCTCGAGGGCGCGGGCCTGCGCGAGGGTGCGGGGGAATCCGTCGAGAATGTAGCCGCAGGCGGTGTCGGCCTGCTGGATCCGCTCGCGCACCAGATCGATCATCAATTCGTCGCTGACGAGCGCGCCCGACGACAGGCGGGCCTGCACCTGGGCGCCGAGCGGCGTACCGGCCTTCACCGCCGCGCGCAGGATGTCACCGGTCGAGATCGCCGGCACGCCGTACCGTTGCGAGATCCGCGCTGCCTGCGTTCCCTTACCCGATCCCGGCGGGCCAATCAGGATGAGGGCAAGCGCCTTCACGTACGCCCCAGGAGTCCGGGCAGCGCCGCGACCGCCGCGGCCGCGACCTCGCCGTCCTGTACGCCCGTGCCGCCGCTGACCCCAATGGCGCCGACGACAGTCCCGTCGACGACGAGCGGCAATCCACCCTCCACGGCCACGATCCCGGGAAGACTGAGAAGGTTCACGCGCCCGTCGGCCAGGATGCGATCCTCGAAGCCCTTCGTCGGGCGCCTGAACCGGGCTGATACCTGCGCCTTCTGCAGCGCCACGTCGTAGCTGGCCGGCTGCGCGTCGTTGGTCCGCACCACGTAGAGGGGCGTTCCCGAGTCGTCGACCACGGCGACGAACATCGCGAAGTCGTGCGCCGCGATATGCACCTCGGCGGCGCGCCCCACCGCCTTTGCGATGTCGAGCGTGATGACGGCTTTCGATCCCAGTGACAACGACACGAACGGGCTCCTGTCCTGCGTCGAACGGACGGTTCGACGGTAACGGCATTGTAGCGCGGCGGCCGCACTCGCCCGCGCATGCCCGACGCCAGCACGGTATGCTCGTCGGCGAGAACGATGGCGGGCGCGAGTGACATGTTGCCAGGCGGACGGATGGGGCGCCTCGACGCCGTGGGGCTGCCGTGGCTCGTGTCGGTCCGCTGGGCCGGCGTGCTCGCGCAGGTCGGCGCGATCGTTGCCGGCAGCCAGGGCCTGTCGGCCGCGACGCGCCTGACGTTGCCCATTGCCATCGTGGGCCTCACGTCGCTGTCGAACGCGTGGCTCAGCTGGCGCCTGAGCCGGCGGCTCCCGCTGCCAACGTCGGTCGCCGGCTGGCTCGTGTGCGCCGACGTGGTACTGCTCTCGTGGCTGCTCCACTACGTCGGCGGCGTCCTCAATCCGGTCAGCATCTACTACCTCGTCTACATCGTGCTGGCCGCACTTGTCCTCGACCGACCGTGGGCATGGGGCGTGACGTCGCTCTCCATCGCCGGGTACGGGCTGCTGTTCCTCGCGCCGCCCGAGGAACTGGCCGCCGCCGGGCAGATGCATCCGGAAGTCACCGCACACATCCGCGGCATGTGGCTCGCCTTCGCGGGCGCGGCGCTCCTCGTCGCCATCCTCGTCTCCCGGCTCGCGGCGCTGCTCGAGCGACGCGACCGGGCGCTGGCCGACCTGCGCGAGCGGTCCGCGCGCGACGCGCGGCTGGCCTCGCTCACGACCCTGGCCGCCGGCGCCGCCCATGAGCTCAGCACGCCGCTGGCCACCATCGCCGTCGCCTCGCGCGAACTCGAACTGGCGCTCGAACGCGAGGGCATCAACGGCGAATCGCTCGCCGACGCACACCTGATTCGGGCGGAGGTCGACCGGTGCCGCCTCGTCCTGCACGACATGTCGGCGCGACTGAGCCAGCCGCTCGGCGAAGTGGCCATGACGCAGGCGATCGATGACGTGATCGACCGGGCGATGGATCAGTTGACGCCCGCGCAGCGCGCCCAGGTGCGCCGGACGACGACGGCCACGGGCCCGGTGACATGGCCGGCCGGAGTCGTCACTCGCGCGCTGGTGAACGTGCTGCGCAACGCGCTGCAGGCCTCGCCGCCCGCACAGCCGGTCGACCTGACCGCGACGGCCGACGGGACCGATCGCATCGTGCTCGTTGTCATTGACGCGGGACCGGGCATGTCCGCCGAAGTGCTCGCGCGCGCCGGCGAACCGTTCTACACGACCAAGCCGCAGGGGCACGGCACCGGGCTCGGCCTGTTCGTGGCGCGGTCGAGCGTGGAACAATTGGGAGGGACGTTGACGCTGGGATCGCGTCCCGGCGCGGGCACGACGGTGACGCTCACGCTGCCCGTCGACGTGTCAACGCCGCGTCCCTGAACGCCCGGCCCGCTGAACCTGCCATGTCCGATGCCCCGCTCCTGCTCATCGTCGAGGATGACACCCTGCTGCGCGAACGCCTGGCGCGCGCGTTCGCCTCGCGCGGCTACGACGTGCGGCAGGCCGACGACATCGCCGGGGCCGAAGCCGCCGCGGCGGCCGAGCCGCCCGAACTGGTCGTGCTGGACCTGCGCATGCCGCAGGGCAACGGCATCGATCTGATCCCGAAACTGCTGGCCATCGATCCGGCGACGAGGATTGTCGTCCTGACCGGATACGGCAGCGTGGCGACGGCCATCGAGGCGGTGCGACTGGGAGCCGTCCACTACCTGACCAAACCGGCAGACGCCGACGAGATCCTGGCCGCCTTCGCGCGCGATCCGGATGGACCGGCGACCAGCCAGGCACCACTGCAGCCGATGTCACTCGACCGCGTGGAGTGGGAGCACATCAACCGCGTACTGGTCGACTGCCAGCACAACATCTCCGAAGCCGCGCGCGTGCTCGGCATCCACCGGCGCTCGCTGCAACGCAAGCTCACAAAGTATCCACCGCAACGGTAGAGGATCCCGTCGTCGCGGCGGTCGTCTGTCCGCGCACGATGCGGCTTGTCTACCGGCTGCTGACGTCGAGGACCCAGTCCACCAGGCGATCGTCGGGCACCAGGCCGGTGTCGGGCATGGCGTAATCCAGGCCTTCGAGGCGCTGGCGCAGGCCCTGTTCGATGCCGCCGAACGCGATGACGAGCGGCACGACCAGCACGCGCCTGCCTTCACCGATGCGCTGCTGCACGCGCGCGCGCAGTTCGGCGGCCGCCTGGTTGCGAACCGCTTCCGGCGCATCATCCCTGACCGTCAGCTGGTCGATCGACGCGTACCCCTCCGTCGCGCGAATCTGCGTCGCCAGCGCCGCCATGTCGGCCAGCCATCGGCGATTGTCGTCGTCCTCGTTCGGGCCGTGCGCGACGATCACGAGCGCCTCGTCGGCCGGCTGGCGGCTGATCGAACGCGCCCGTGTCGCAAGGATGGCGGCCACGATCGGATGGTCATTGAGCGCCGGGGTCATGCGGACGGGCACGGTAACGTGCACCGGGGTGGTGCCGTCGACCGACCTCGGCGCCGGCCCGTGGGTCATGCCCGCGGCCGGGCCGTGGTGCGCAGCCATGTCGTGACCGGCCCCATGGCCGCCTGGCGCCGGGCCGGACGATGGTGCTGCGGCGCCGTGGCTGCCGTGGCTCATCTTCGCGAAGACGGCCAGCGCCGCCGGTGCCTCGGCGCGCAACCCGAGAAGAAACTCGGTCGACGTGATGATCGAACTCCAGGACGAGACGAAGAACGGCACGGCCACGATTTCGGTCACGCCGCGGGCCGTCAGCCTGTCGATGGCGGCTTGAATCTCGGCTCTGGTGGCCATGCCGAAGGCCACTTCGGTCGGGCGTGTGCGGTTGACGCCGTCGGCCAGAGCCGTGACGCGGGCGTTCCATTCGAGGCTGCCCCCGTGCGCGAGGAGCAGGATGCCGGGTTCGGCCAGCGCCGGGCGGGCCGTGATGAGCGAAAGGACAAAGACGGAAGTCAGGATTCTGAGCATGAGGTCACTATCTGAGACGAGTCTCGTTTAGACGGGAAACGGTAACTCGGACCTAAAGAGTCCGTCAATGGAAAAGGACGTGGCGGTCTTCTACGAGAGAGGGGTGAATGGCAGGAATAGGGGCAGTGCGCGCGACGATTGGGGCGAGCGGAGCGCCTCGCCGTCCGGCAGGTGGACGCACCTGCCGGACGGGTGGCGAGTGGGTCAGTTGAACGTGTAGCGGAAGCTCAGGAGGATCGAGTAGGTGTCGCTCAGGAACGCGCTCTTCTGGAACGTCTCCCGGACCAGTTCGCCGTTGGCAACGGCCATCTGGTAGACCGCGCGACCGTCGACGACGCTGGCGTTGGTCAGCAGCGGAAGGCTGTTGGCGCCCGTGCCGATGACGACCGTCCGGTCACCCACACCCCAGTTGGAGTTCAGGAGGTTCCCGAAGTTCGTGATGTCGAGGCGGACCTCGCCCGCATTGCGGCGACCGGCGACGTTGCGGAAGACCTGCTGGATGACGCTGAGGTCGACCTTCGACCCGATCGGCATGGAGAGTCCGCCGCGCTCGGCGTACTGGCCGCGGCGGGTCTTCAGGTACGGGTCCTGCTGGATGTAGGCCTCGAGGGCCGCCTCCTGCTCGGCAACCGTGAAGGTCCGTCCACCGGTCGTGAAGGCCACGAAGTTCATCTCGGACGCATCGCGCGGCACGTAGATCAGGTCGTTGATGGAGCCGCCGTCACCGTTGATGTCCCCGTTGTAGGTGTAGCTCCCACGCGTGGTGAAGTTCTGCTGCGCGGGGCGCGCCTCCCAGAATGCCGAGATCGTCGTCGCACCGAACCCGAAGTACTCGCGCGAGTACGACGCCTGCAGGTAGGCGCGATGGCCCATCGTGCCGCCGCTCAGGCCCACACCCGGGTTGTTCGGGTCGCCGGTGTGCTGGTTGTTGCTGAACGTCGATGAGGCGGTTGACCCCGGATCGATCGTGTTGCGGGCTTCGCCGTAGCTGTAGGCGCCGCGCACCGACAGGCCGGCGGCCGTGGTCTTCGCGAGGCTCGCCGAGATGTTCCAGGCACGGCCCTCGCTCTGGTTGGTGAGCACGAGGGCGTTGGTGATGACACTGCCCGGCGTGTTGTTGAGGCGGTTCGACGTGTAGCGCGGCCGCGTGTCGACGCCCGACAGCGTCGTCTGCGGCGCCGGGAAGTTCGCGTTGTAGTAGGCGTACCCGTTGACATCCTTGCTGTAGAGGAACTCGACCGTACCGGTCATGCCCCACGGCAGCCGCTGGTCGACGCCAACGTTGGTGCGCCAGATCTGCGGGAACCTGAAATCGGGATCGGTGACATTCAGCTCGAAGCTCGCCGCACCCTCACCCGTGACGTTGGCCGGCTTGTAGGTATCGGGGTTGGGATTGAACGGGAACGCAGTGGTGTTGTCCTGCTGGATCTCGCCGATGAGCACACCGGTATTGCCGAGCTGGTTGGAGATCCACACGTAGAGCGGCGGCCCGGTGAACAGGCCGGTGCCGACGCGGAGCTGCGTCTGCTGCCGGCCGCCCAGGTCGTAGTTGGCGGCGACGCGCGGCGACCACAATACCTTCGTCGCGGGCATGGCGCCCGTGTCGAACTGCACGGGACTCCCGTCGGGCGCGCGGAACGTCAGGGCGTTGGCCTTGTCATTGCGATAGGCCGTGTTCTCGAAGATCGACACGTCGGCCCGGACGCCGGCCGTCACCGTCAGGTTGGCGCGGGGCCGCCACTCGTCCTGGGCGTAGACGCCGTTGTACCAGACGCGCAGTTCCTGGAGCGGCTGATCGAGCCCGGGCACGTTCGAGTACCGCACCTTGAACCGGCGCAGCGACACGGGCGACACCGTGCGGCCGGGGTTCGCCAGGTAGTCGTTCATGTCGGTGTAGAAATCGTCGATCGAGCTGTAGGTGTAATTGCTCTGCGGGCAGCAGCTCCAGAACACGTTCTCGGCGGCGTAACGCTGCGCGGAGAAACCCAGCGTCATCGTGTGCCGGTTGCTGAACCGGGTGAAGTTGTTCTGGATCTGGAACGTCCGGTAGCGCAGCTGGTTCTGCACCGTGAAGGCTTCGGCGCCGAACGTCGCGTACGACACGCCGTCCTTGAGGATGTCGACGTACGGGAAGATCGGGCCGATGTCGCCGCGGCTCTCGTCGTTCGACGTGTAGCCGATGATCAGGTTGTTCGACATCGTGCTGCCGATGACCGATGTCCACTCACCAATCCCCGACTTGATGTTCTCGAGCAGCGAGTACATCGAGTTCTCGAAGAACATCCCGCCGTTGACGTTGAAGGACCGGCCGACGCCGGCCGACGAGGACGTCGATGGCGCGCTGTCGGAGCTCGACTCCAGCTGGTTGTAGCGAAAGCTGATCTTGTTCGTGTTGGTCAGGTTGTAGTCGGTGCGCACGAGGAACCGCTTGACCGGCGTGCGGTCCGACAGGTTCTCGTATCCGCCCGTCTCGTACCCGAAGTTGGTGCGCAGGTACGAGCTCAACGCGTCGAGATCCGACGCCAGCACGCGCGTGACATTGCCGCCGACCGGCTCCCCGCGGTTGGCCACCAGCGTGTTGACGGGGCTTTCCGACAACTCGTTCTCGTAGTTGCCGAAGACGAACAGGCGGTTGCGCAGGACGGGGCCGCTCGCCGAAATCCCGGTGTCGCGGAACGTGAAGGTACCCGGGTTAACGTCGGCACCGGCCGCCTTGGTGCCGACGAAGCTGTCGTCGCGCAGCCGATGGTAGACCGCCGCGTGGAACTGGTTCGTGCCGCTGCGCGTGACGCTGTTGATGGCCGCGCCGACAAAGCTGCCCTGGCGCACGTCATACGGCGCCACGCTCACCTGCACCTGCTCGAGCGACTCGAGTGAGATCGGCGCAACGCCCGTGCGATCGCCCGGCTGCGCACCGAGCCCGAACGAGTTGTTGAAGAACGACCCGTCGACGGTGATGTTGTTGAGGCGGTTGTCCTGTCCGGCAAACGAGGTGCCGCTCGCCTGCGGCGTCAGGCGCGTGATGTCGGAAATGCGGCCGGATACGGTCGGCAGCGTGGCGATTTCCTCGCGCGCCACCGCCGTGGCCGCGCCCGTGCGCGTGGAACTGAACACCGGATCGGTGGTCGCCGTGACCGTCACCGTTTCCTGCAAGGCGGCCACGTTGAGCACGAAGTTGATGTCGGCCGAAACTCCGAGGCTGAGGGCGATGTCGGTCTGCACGTGCGGCTGGAAGCCGCTGAGCGTGGCGGTCACGGTGTACGGGCCCCCGACGCGCATGCCGGGAATCGTGTACCGCCCGTCGCCGCGCGTCACCGCCGTGTAGACGGACCCCGACGGCACGTGCAGGGCTTCGACCGTGACGCCAGGCACGGGTTCCCCCTGGGCATCGTTGACAACGCCGGCCATGGCCGACGTGGTGACGCCCTGGGCGTCCACCTCCGCGGCCTGCCCGAACAGCGCGCAGACCAGCAGCGCGAGGATCGGCACTCGTAAGACGATGCGTGACATAAAACCAACCTCCAGGACGGACCGGAACGACAGTGAGACAGCCAGAAAAAAGTAAGAAGACGGGTGCACGTGCATGATCGAGCCGGCAAGCCGCACACTTGCCGATCGCAGCGGGGCGTCGTAACGACTCCATGAAGAGCCGGCCACGGACTTGATCTTGATAGGTTGGCCGGGTTGAGGGAGTGGCCCCGACCAGCCTGAACGATATTGAGCGCCGGCCTCGGCGTCAAGCCTGCACTTTCTGCCCGGTATGGCGCCGCAGTTACCCACGGACCGATCCAGCACGTTGAATCGATCGGGATTCGTCGATTTCTGGCCAGAAAACGCGCGATCCGCTGGTTGTCACGACTCTTGCACTATCAGGGACTGACACCGAAGGAGGTGCCTCATGACGTTCGGAAAAGCTTCGATCCTTGGCCTCGGATTCGTCGGCGCAGTGGCACTTGGCGTCTGGATGGCGCCCTATGTCACCGATCAAGCGGATGGCGCCATCGCATCTGCGGACACGACGGTCGCCGCGTCGTCCGAGACCGAACGCGAACCAGCTCGCGTGAGGCGTGCACCGGCGGCTGAGTCCGCCACCTTGTCGCGCATCGACGCCGTGCCGCCTTCGTCACCTGACCTCCAGGCCCGACTGAAGCCGGTGCTGGCGCCGGGCACGCGCGTCGAGGCGGCGGCGGAGGGGTTCGAGAGCAGCGAACAGTTCGCGATTGTCGCGCACCTGGCCCGTAACACGGGCGTCCCCTTCGTGCTGCTCAAGCACCGCGTGCTCGATCAGGGCGTGTCGCCAGCGGAAGCCGTGCGGATGTCGAAGCCCGACGTCGACACCACGCTCGAGCTCAATCGCGCGCGCGCCGCAGCACACGCTGACATTTGGGGATAGACGATAAATAGGCTACGAGGCTACAAGGCTACAAGGCTGCGGGGCTACAAGGCTGCGGGGCTACAAGGCGGCCCTTGTCGCCTCGTAGCCTCGTAGCCTCGTAGCCTTGCCCCCTCACTCCATTGCCCACTTGATGGCTTCGAAGTACATCGTCCGGATTGCCGGATCGTCCCACGTTTCGGCGGTGTGACCGAAGGTCGACCAGAACGTCCGACCCTTGCCGTAGGTCTTCGAGAGCGCCACGGGAAAGTCGTTGTCGGTCCGGCGCAGGTTGGGATTCTTCAGGTCCACTGACGCGGGGTCAATCGACGCCAGCACGCGCACCGAGTCGCGCGAATAGGGGGATGGCCGCAGGACGTAGTACTCCTCGGTGCGCGTGAACGTCGGCGGAAAATGCCGCATCGCGGGAAAGTCCGGCGCCTCGACGCGCACGCGCGCCTCGACCACATTCCAGGGATGGTTGTCGAAGTAGCCGCCAATCATCTCGCCGTACTCGGGCCATTCGTAGAACGCCGCGTTGCCGGAGTGCGCCGCCACGACGCCCTTGCCGTCATCGTGCACGAACGACACGAAATCGCGTTTCTGCTGATCGCTCAGGTTGCCTTCGCCCGACACGAACAGGAACACCGCATCGAAGTCGTCGAGCGTTCGCGCGTTGCGCGCCGGCGCGGGCACCGGCTGCTTGGTGATCCACTGCGAGTCGGTCCGGATATGCGTGTCCCAGAGCCCGCTCTCGCGACCCATCAACTCGACGACGGCAAGCGCGTGACTGATCGACTCGTGCGTGAAACCCGTATGCGTATCACCCAGGGCCAGCAGCTGTCTGCGCGCCGGTGCCTGTGACACTCCACTGGCCGGCACCGCCGCCGTGATCGCCGCGGCCGCCAGCCCCGCCGCCGCCACTGTCCGCCAACGGCCTCCTCTTGCTGTTCGCGTCATCGCTCCCCCGCCGTGTTGGCCGTACGGACGGCCAGCACTTTCGCTGCCTCGGGCATCGCCTTGTAGTGCCCGTCGAGCGGATAGCAGCCCGAGATGAAACCCAGCCGCGGGCCCGTGGTGCAGTCGCTGAACGTGCGGCAGATCGCGGCGCGGCGAAGTGGCCGGCCCGCAAGAATGTCGGCGGGCATCTCGGGATAGGACAGCACCATGCGTCCCAGTCCGACAAAGTCGGTCAGGCCGCGGCGCACGTTGTACTCACCGACGTTCGGCAGCCACTCCTGCAGATAACTGTAGGCCGACCCGACGAACGTGAGGGCGGGAAACGCCGCCTTGAGCATGGCCGTGGCCGCCACCTGTCGCGCAACACCGCGCAGCGGATCCTCAGGCGGCAGGTAGCCGTCGGCTGGCGGAAAGAATGCCGGCCGTTGAGCGTGCGGGCAGTAGTACGGGCTTCCGGCGGTGACGCACACCAGCCGCACACCGAGTGCCTCGAGCATTCGCAGCAACGCACGGCTCTCGTCGAGCGCCGCGTCGAGATTCTCGTCGTCGAGCACGCCGAAACCAATGGGCGGATTGGAAGGCGCCTTGCCGTCCGGCTCGCCGATACCATCAGCCCCTTTCCGGTACGGGGCGATGTCGAAGGCCGACAGTCGCACGCCAATGCCGATATCCGGCACCGACGCCTGGATGCCCTCGATGATCGCGCGGGGAAAGCGCAGCCGGTTCTCGAGCGACCCGCCGTACTTGCCGGTGCGCTGACGCGCGCCAATCAGCTCGTGCCCGAGGTAGCCGTGGCACAGCTTGACGTCGACGAAATCAAACCCGCACGCGGCCGCACGCCCCGCAGCAACGATGAACTCGTCGACAAGGCGATCGAGGTCGTCATCGCTCAGCACCGGCACGTCGCCCTGCACTCGCCGATTGAGGATGGGATGGATACCCGCCGTCAGCGGCTCGGGACGGTCCGACGCGTTGGGCTTCGCGAAGCGACCCGAATGCGTCAACTGCAGGCCGACGTGGAGATCGCCATCCGCGTTTGCACCAAAGCGATCCCGGTGCGCGGCGACGAGTTCTTCCCGCAGCGACGCGATGTCCGCGGCGGTGGCCTCGTTGATCCACAGCTGGTTGGGGCTCGCGCGTCCGTCATGGCGCACCGCAACGGCCTCGCCACCCCAGATCAGCTTGGCGCCGCTCTCGCCGAATCGACGCCATCGGCGGCGCGTCTCTGCGCTCGGTCGTCCGTCGCGCGTTCCGTCCCAGCCTTCCATCGGGAGGATGCAGAACCGATTGCCGATGCGCACGTCGCCGACCTCGATGGCACGGCCAAGCGGCGATTGCCCGGCCGGCGCACGCGTGTCGTCGAACCCCAGGTCGATGCCACCAGCCGCCAGGTGCGCCCGCAGCGCGGCGGCCGTCTTGAGCGTGGCGACGCGGGGAAATGCCGCGCGGCTCACGACGCCGTCTCGGCCAGCGCCACGTCGATCCGCTCGGCAATGTCGCGCAGGAGCGACACGTCGCTCGCCGGTCGCGTCGCACCGCGCGGATGCGGAGTGTCGGTGGCAATCGCGCCCCGCAGCTTCAGGAACTGCGCGGCCGAGTGCTTGTAGGCCGGCACCGGCGCGCGGAACGCCAGCTGTCCGAGATACTGCAGGAGATCGTTGATCATGAACGCCCGCGGATCGCCGGCCCGCCACAGCCTGTCGCGCAGGGCGAACGCCTCGGGGTGAAAGGCCGAGAGCCCCAGCAGGTAGTCGCTGCCGTAGAAGACCATGTCGATGGCCAGGTCGTTGCCCGTGTACACCTTGAAGTCCGGGCGATGCCGATCGCGCAGTTCGAGGCGCCGCCACTCGATCGTCCGATCGAGCGACGAATGCTTCGCGCCGATGAACGGTTCCAGGTCGAGCAGGCGACTGAACAGATCGTCGGAGTAGATGCGGCCGAATGGCGCGAACATCGTCCCCAGCTCGAACGCGATCATCGGGCCGCCCTCGGCCGCGACGCGCGCGTAGACGCCGGCAACGGCATCCTCGTCGAGCGCGGCCAGGGCCGTGCACTGGAAGAGGATCGGCGTGCCCCCTGCGGCACGAATCTTCTCCACTTCGCGCAGGTAGAGCACGGCCGGATCGCCGGCCTCGCCCTCGATGAACGCGCCGGCGACGAACCGGCGGCCCCCTGCCACTTCAACGGTGTCGGCCAGGGCCCTCGCTCGATCGGCGGGCGAGATGAGGTTCACGTACCCGGTGTCCATGTTGACGGCGGGCGTGAGGCCGGATGACCACGTGCGGTCGAGCAGGGCGCGGAACGATACCCAATCGGGGCGCCCATCCTCCAGGCAGGGTAAAAGGACGGCGGAGATGCCTTCGATGGCACGCCCCGGTTCGAGAGCCGGAATCGTCATGGGAAATCCGCGGTCAGAATAGCACCGCGCATCGGCAGGGATCGAAGTACGACGCGCTCACGTCAATCGGTAATCACCTCGTGCCGGCCCGTCGCGCCAGCACGCCAGTACGCCGCGGCCTTCACCCACGCGGCGTCCAGCCGCCTGTCATCGATCAGGTGCCGGCGCACGACGCGCGCCATCGACGCTTCGCCGGCCACCCACGCGAACCCGTCGCCGGCCGGCAGTTGCAGTTGCCGTACCGCGTCTGCGATAGCGTCGGGCGACGCCCCGCGTCGATGCAGCCACTGCACGCGTGCGTCGGCGGCCGAGGGCAGCGGCAGCTCCCCCGACCGACCGTCGACTTCGGCGATGACGATGGCGATGACGCCGGCCGGAAGCTGCTCGAGCCGTCGCGCGATGGCCGGCAGCGCGGTGTCGTCGCCAACGAACAGGTGCCAGTCGAACGTGTCGGAGATGACTGCCGACCCGCGCGGCCCGGCGACACCGAGAATCGAGCCGGGCGCGGCCGTCGTCGCCCAGGCCGTTGCCGGTCCCTGTCCGTGGAGTCCGAAGTCAATCGTCAGCTCCCGGCGCGCCGCGTCGTAGAAGCGCGGGGTGTAGTCGCGCCCCGGCGGTGCCGGCGCATCCTCGGGAAACCGCAGGCCGTTCTCGCCGACGATCGGTTCGGGAAGCCGCCCGGAGCCATCGGGTACGAACACTTTCACGTGATCGTCGAAGCCGGCGGTCACGAACCCGCCGAGATCGTCGCCGCCAAGCACGATACGCCGCATCGCGGGCGTGACCGATTCGACGCGGCGAACCGTCAGCCGCCGGAACCGCAACGGGTGGCGAACCCGTGTAATCGTGTGTTGCCGCACTTGCTGTCCTTCTCCTTCAACTTCCCATCGTGACGCGCTTCACGCCGCGTGCAGTCAGGAGGGCCGGCAGGCGCTTGCGATGATCGCCCTGAAGCACGATGGCATCGCCTTCGACCGCGCCGCCGCAGCCGAGGGTCGCACGCAGCGCCTTCACCCACGCGGCCAACTCGGCACCCGGCAGCGCCAGGTGCTCGACGACGGTCACTTCCCTGCCGCCGCGACCGGCACGTTCGATGCGGACGACGGCTCGACCGGGAGCGGCCGTGCGCGGCGCTTCCGGGGGAGATGTGGGCGCCGCCTCGGGCAGGGGGGCGTCGCCACGCAGGTGACCGAGAGCCGCGAACGGATTGTGAAATGGCCTGTCCGACATGAAAACGCACCGTCCGTGCAAAGAACCACGATAGCCCTCCCGCCGTGGCGCGGCAATCGCGCAGGGGCGGACGAAGCACGAACGTCCTATCGATGGCCCCGTCGAGCGCGGCACTGTGAAGGCGGTTGCCCGCCACCGTCCATGTCCCCCGAACGCATCATCAACCTGCGCGCCTCGATCGAAAACGGTCCGGAACTGACGGTCGTCGACTGCTGCAGCGGCGGTGTCCTGGTGCGATCGGCCGACCCGCTCGACGTGGGCACCACGACGCGCATCCACCTTTTCACGCCGGATGGCAGTTTTTCAGGCCACTTCGCCCTGCGCTGCCTGCACGCGCATCGCGCGTCGGATCTCTCGGCCCCGCCCGAGTACCTGTCGGCCCTCGTCTTCGAGGACGAGGTCGGTGCGGCGGCGCGCGCGGTGCTGACCCGGCTTGGCAACAAGGACGTGCCCAACGGCAGTCCGGACGAACCGACCGGCTGACTTTCAGGAATGTGTACCCACCGCTGAAGGTGTAAGCCCGCGCCGCCGTTGCGGGAGGGATCGACCGACAGAGGCATGGCGCGGTCTTTGCGTTATGGCGACACGGCTGGATCCTGCCATGGCGTCACCTTCTGATCCCTATTCGTTGTCGAACAGCGGCCGCTCCGATCGGACCGGCCAGGACAAACCCACTGCGGTCGGGCGTCGCGGGGTCGACCCGGGCGCGTTGCCCTTCATGCCGCCGCCGCGCAAGGCGCGCCAATCCCGGCGGATGCCGGTGCTCGTCGGACTGCTGGCCCTGGCCGTGGTGGCCGTGCCCGGAATTGCATGGTTTCGCGCCGGCACCGCACCGGTGATTGCTGAAGTCCCGGCCCCGCCGACGCCGGCGGCCGCTGCCCCGTCGGACACGCCCGCGCTGGGAACGGCGTCGATCACGTCGTTCCCCGAGGGCGCCTCGGTCAGCATCGACGGCGAACTGCGGGGCACCACGCCGCTGCGGCTGTCGATGGCGCCCGGTTCGTACTCGCTGGAACTCCGGCGTGGCAACATCAGCCGCGTCCTGCCGCTCGCGATCGAATCGAACACGACGGTTGAACCCTTTGCCGATCTGTCGCCGAGCCTCGCCACGTCGGGCCGGCTCGAGATCACGACCGATCCGGCCGGCGCCGAGATCACCGTCAACGGCGTCGCACGGGGCAAGACGCCGCTCGTGCTGGCCGCGGTGCCCGCCGGCCAGTACCGCGTGACGCTTGCCGACGGGACGATGACCGTCAATCGCACCGTCGACGTTGTCGCGGGCGCCACCGTGAACGTCGCGGCCACGATGAGCCGCGCGGCCTCGGCCAACGGCTGGGTCTCGATCAACTCGCCCCTCCAGCTGCAGGTCTCGCACGGAGGGCGCGTGATTGGGACATCGGGCGAACGCATCGCGCTGCCTGTCGGCACCTATGAACTCCAGCTGTCGTCGGCCGACTACCAGTTCACGACAACGGCGTCGGTTCGTGTGCTCGGCGCGCGCACAGCCGATGTGGCCGTCGATCTGCCGACCGGCACGCTGGCGGTCAACGCCGTTCCATGGGCCGACGTCTGGCTCGACGGCAATCCCATTGGACAGACGCCGCTCGGCCGCGTATCGGTCGCCATCGGCGAACACGAGGTGGTGTGGCGCCACCCGCAGTTCGGCGAGCGCCGCCAGACCGTGCGCATCACGAGCGGCACCATCACCCGTGCAGGTGTGGACTTCAAACCATGACAACGATCCTCCTCTCGCTGTTCGTGGTGGCCTCGGCGGGCCTGACGCAGGCCCCGTCGGCCTCGGCCCCGGACGAAATCACGCGCGTGCGCGAGCTCTACGCGCTCGCGGCTTATGAAGATGCCCTGGCCCGGCTCGACGCGGCCGGCGCCGGCGTGTCCCCGATCGATGCGGCGCAGTACCGCGCCTTGTGCCTGCTCGGCCTGACCCGCGTGGTCGAAGCCGAACAGACCATGGAGCGGTTCGTCGTCGACTATCCGGAATATGCGATGACCGATGGCGAGGTCTCGCCGCGACTGGTCACCCTGTTCCAGGAGGCACGCGCGCGTGTGGTTCCCGCCACGGCGCGCGCGAGGTACAGCGAGGCGAAGAGCGCGTACGACCGCGGTCAGTACGCCCGTGCGGCCCGGGCCTTCCGCGACGTCATCCTGCTGCTTGGCGACGACGAGTTCGTCGGGGGCGTCGAGGGCCTGCGCGACCTCAAGCTGCTGACCGAAGGCTTCCTCGGCCTGGCCGAGGGCGAACTGGACAAGGCGGAGCGCGCAGCCGCCGCCCCGGCGCCGGCGACCCCGGCGCCGGCAGCAGCCCCCGCAGCGACAACCGCCGCAGCCGCACCGGTACGCGCTGCGGAGCCCGCGGTGGCCGAGACGCCTGCACCGCCGGCCGCCAGTGCGCCCGCCGGGCCCGAGCCGATCTATTCGGACACCGATCCCGCCGTCGTCTCCCCCATCGAGGTGAGCCGGTGGATGCCGGCATGGAACCCACCCGCCGTGATGGCGCGGACGGAATACCGGGGCGTGCTCGAGGTCGTCGTCGCGAGCGATGGGACCGTGTCGTCGGCATCGCTCGTCCGGCCGGTGCATCCCCTCTACGACGAGGAACTGATCGACGCCACGAGCCGCTGGCGCTTCCAGCCGGCGACCCGGGACGGGAGCCCGGTCGCCTACCGGCGCACCTTCGAAATCGTGCTCGGCCGGCGCTGAATCCCGGGGTCGGATGCGCGTGATCGACCGGCGGGAGCTTGGATATACTTCCAGCTTCCAATGGCGAGTCTGATTGAAGCGATCGCGATCAAGCGCAAGATGTATTTCGAGTTCGAGGGGGCGCCCTACCACTGCCTCGACGTCGAAGTGTCGAAACCCACGGCGCGCGGCGGCCAGACACTCGTCCGGCTGAAGATGCGCAACATGCTCACCCGGTCCGTCTTCGACAAGACCTTCAAGGCCGGCGAGAAGTTCGGCGAGCCCGATCTGGTGCGCGTTGCGGCGGCCTACCAGTACGCCGATGGCCTCGGCTACCACTTCATGGACCTCGAAAGTTACGAGACGCTGACGATCGGCGCCGACTCGCTGGGCGACGATCGGCTGCTGCTCTCGGACAACCTCGAAGTGCAGATCGACAAGTACAACGGCGCGGCGATCGCGGTGCAGTTTCCTCCACATGTGGAGATGGCCGTCGTATCGACCGAACCAGGCGTCCGCGGCGACACGGCCAGCGGCGGCGTGACCAAGCCGGCGGTGCTCGACAGCGGACTCGAGATCCGCGTGCCGCTCTTCATCAAGGAAGGCGAACGCGTGAAGGTGCACACCGAGACGCGCGAATTCGCCGGCCGCGCGTGACGGACTCAGCCGGGACCGCGCCCGGCGTCATCGTGGTGACCGGCGCCGGCAGCGGCGTGGGACGATCGGTCGTGCAGAGGTTCGCGGCGGAGGGATGGCAGGTGGCGGCCGTCGGGCGCCGGCGCGATCCCCTCGACGCCTCCATCGCGCTGGCGGGGCCGGATGCCGTGGCGCGTTGTGCGGCGTTCGAGTGTGACGTGTCGCAGGCCGGGGACGTCGACGCGATGTCGGCCGCCGTGCTGGCGCGCTTCGGTCATGTCGACGTGCTCGTCAACTCCGCCGGCACCAACGTGCGGCAGCGTCATTTCCGCGAGGTCTCGCGCGAGGACTGGCACCTGGTGATGGCGACGAACCTGCACGGCGCGTTCTATTGCGTCCGCGCGTTCCTGCCCGGGATGCGGACCCGAGGTGCGGGCACGGTCATCAACATCAATTCGGATGCCGGCAAGCTCGCGCGCGACCTGGCTGGTGTCGCCTACGTGACGTCGAAATTCGGTCTCGCGGGCCTGACGCAGTCGCTCAATGCCGAAGAGCGCGCCAACGGCATCCGGGCGTGCTCGATTTTTCCACGCGACATCAACACGCCGCTGCTCGACAAGCGCCCGGAGCCGCCGCCGGCCGACGTCCGGGCGCGCATGCTGCAGCCCGAGGACGTGGCGGCCTGTGTGTGGCTGGCGGCCACGCTGCCACCACGCGCGATTGTCGAGGAATTGTCAGTGTACTCGCGGTAGTCCGCCCGACCTGCCGCTCCGGTCGTCCGGAGCCCCGCGCAGCAGATCGACCCAGTTGACCGCTCCAATGGCCGGGACCAGGTTCTCCTTGCCGCATTTCGGGCACGTCCATTCGGCGGAGACAGCCGGTCCACTGCCGGTCCACGGAGCAAAACCCAGTTCCACGCGGCAACTGCAACGATCGCAGCGACGCTTCAGTGCCATGGTTCTGAACATCTCGCGGTCCTCCCGTGCCGCCGCCTGCCACGGTGACCGAACCACGCGACGGGCGATAGGACGTTCGTGCGCCGCTGTCGACCGGTGCCGCCTGGCACGCCCGAAATGGGCTATCCGGCTTGAAATCCAGCAGATAGGGTCGGTATAGTGCAGCCCTTCTACTCCCCGGGAGAGGTGGCATGAGGTCAGGCGGCTACGCCGCGCGGGCAGCAGCGGATACTCACGCGACTGTCTGGCGTTCGGACAGCATGGCGGGCGTCGAGATCACGGTCGGCGTCAACACCGGCCGGCGGTGCCGAATGCTGCACGAAGCCTATGCCCTGTGCCTCGTGCCGTACTCGGGCAATGCCGACGTGGTCCTGAGCCGCTGGCGCTACCGCGGACGCGACTACGTCTATCGCGCCGGATCCATCGGGATCGAGGAGCCGGGCGAAGTGCACATGTCCACGCGCGTGTACTCGCCAATCCGCTACTGCATGCTGCGCGTGGCGCCCGAGGTGATGGAGGCGGCCGCCGTCGAACTGGGACTCGGCCGGGTGCGGTTTCCCGAGACGCTCATCAGCCGGCCGTCGCTCTACGACGCGTTCTCGCGCTTCTACGAATCGGCCGCATCCGATGTCGCCAGCCTGCTCGAGCGCCAGGTGCGGCTGGCCCGACTCCTGCGGCTGGTGTTGACCGAAGCCAGCGTGCCGGCCCGCGACGACGCACCCCGCACGACACGCCGCTCGATCGAACGGGCGCGCGACTATCTCGAGGCGCACCTGGCCGACCCGGTGGGCCTCGACGAACTGTCGCGCGTCGCGGGCCTGTCGCGATTCCACCTCAGCCGCGTGTTCACGAGCACCTATGGGCTGTCGCCGCATGCCTACCAGAACCAGTTGCGCCTGCGGACGATTCGCGAGTGGCTGCGTCGGGGGACGCCGCTCGAGACCATCGAGGCCGGGTTCTTCGACCAGAGCCACCTGATCCGGCACTTCCGCGACAGCATCGGCATGACGCCCGGCACGTTCGCGTCGCCGGGCACGCGCCTGCCGCCGCTCGACTACCCGTCGGCCCCCGCCTTCCGCACGGCCCGGGCGGAAGCCTGACGGCCCGGTCCGCCACGCCGTCACCCCGGCGCACCGGGCAACCGCCTGCTAGAATGAGCCGGCCATGATGAGTGCATCGGTTCCATGTGCTGGTTGTGGGCTCGCGGCCGGACGGCAGGTCTGCCAGGACACGTTCAACGACGTTTCACTCCGCGTGCGAGCCCTTGCCTGGACCGACAGCCTCAAGACGTGGCGCCTGATGCACGACGTCTACGCGCTGCAGCACCCTGACGATCAATGCACCACCTACAAGGACCTGATCGTCCACCTGTGCGGCGTCGCCTGGGCCATCGAGCACGGCGGCAACGAACGGGGGCACCGCCAGATCCTGCAGTTCGCCAGCCGGCCCGAGTGGGAGCACGAACCCTTTCCCCCGGCGCCCGGCATTCCCGAGGCGCGCGGCTCGATTCTCGTCACGAGCCTCGCACGCCTCGCCGAGCCCCAGCTGCTCGTGTCCGGCATCGACAGGTGGGCCCGGGCGACGTGGATGGCCTACGCCGCCCTTCAGCTTCCCGCACGCGAGTGGGTGCAGCAGGCGGTGGGGCAGGGGCGCTAGGCTTGGCCCGACCGCTGCGCATCGCCTTTCTGGGCTGCGGGTTCATCACCTCGGTACACAGTCGGCACCTTCGGGCACTTGGGGGCGACGTCGTGTCCGCGTACGCCAGTCGCGACAGGGCGCGGGCCGACGACTTCTGCCGGCGCTATCGGGGCACCGGCGCATTCGAGGGCTACGCGGCCGCCATCGACGACCCGTCCATCGATGCGGTGGTCGTGGCCGTACCGCCGCGCTTCCACCTCGACCTGACCCTGCGGGCACTGGCCGCCGGCAAGCACGTGCTCGTCGAGAAGCCCGCGTTCCCGACGCTGGCAGACTACGAGATGGTGCGCGAGGCGCGCGACCGCGCCGGCCGTGTGGTGCTGGTCGGCGAGAACGACCACTACAAGCCCCTGGCGGTGTCGCTGCGCGGACTGCTCGCGCGCGACCTGATTGGCGACCTCGTCTTCGCGCACTTCACGACCATCGCGAACCGTCCCAAGAAGGCCGACGACTGGCGCAACGACGAATCGATGGCCGGCGGCGACGCGTTCTTCGAGGAAGGCATCCACTGGCTCCACATCGCCGGCAGCCTCGGTCCGGTCATCACCTCGGCGCACGGCTACAGGCCGCGCCATCGTGGCGACGGGCCGGACCGCCGCGTCAGGAGCATGATGGCGGCGTTTCACTTCGACAATGGCGCCGTCGGCGCCCTGTACTATTCGCGCGAAATCCCGTCGCTCTTCCGCGGCCTTCGGCTGTCGAAGCTGTTTGGCCGCAAGGGCGTCATCACGTTCGAGTCGAACGGGGCATTCATCCTGGTGCGCGGCGTCGGGGGGCCACGCCTCATCTTTCCCGGCGTGCGCGACATCCGCGGCTATCAGGCGATGTACCGGGATTTCGCCCGATCGATCCACACCGGCAGCGTGCCGGCCATGAACCTCGAGCGCGCAATGGATGACCAGCGCCTGATGGATCAGATCTACGCGACGGCCGGTCTCGGGGGGATCCCCACGCCGCAATGAAGACGGCCGACTTCGACGTTGTCATCATCGGCACCGGCGCGGGCGGTGGCACGATGGCCGCCGCACTGGCCGGCACCGGTGCGCGGATTCTGGTGGCGGAACGCGGCACGCCCGTGCCGCAGGAACCCGAGAACTGGAATCCGCGGGCTGTCTGGAACGACCTGCGCTATCGCACGCGGGAGCAGTGGCTCGATCACGAGGGGCGCCCGTTCACGCCGACGATGCACTACAACGTGGGCGGCAACACGAAGTTCTGGGGCGCCGTGCTCTATCGGCTGCGCCGCGAGGACTTCGGCGAACTCGAGCTGGCCGACGGCGTGTCACCGGCCTGGCCCATCAGCTACGAGACGCTGGCACCCTACTACGACCGTGCCGAGCAGCTCTATCACGTGCATGGCGACGCTGCCGGCGATCCGACCGAGCCGCCGCGCGGCGAGTTTCCCCACCCGCCCGTGCCGCACGCACCGGCCATGGCGCGCCTCAGCGACCGGCTGCGCGGCTTCGGGCTGCATCCCGCGCCGCTGCCGCTCGGCCTCATCGATCCCGGCCTGCCGGGCGGCTGCCTGCTGTGCCGGACGTGCAACTCGTTCCCCTGCCGCATCCACCGCAAGAGTGACGCGGAGGTGTGCGGCGTGAACCGCGCACTCGAGCACACGAACGTCACGATCTGGCACAACGCCCTGGCGCGCCGCCTCGTGACGTGCGGATCGGGCCGACGGGTCGAACACGTCGAGTTCGATCGCGACGGCGCCGTCGTATCCGTGCGCGCGCCGCTCGTCATCGTCTCGTGCGGGGCCGTCAACTCGGCTGCCCTGCTGCTGCGATCGGCCGGCGATCGCCATCCCGACGGCCTCGCGAATTCGTCCGGCCTGGTCGGCCGCCACTACATGGCGCACCTCGCAACGATGCTGCAGGGCGTGTCGTGGCGACGCAACGACGACGAGTTCCAGAAGACGCTGGCCATCAACGACTTCTACCTGAGGGGCCCGGACACGCCCTACCCGCTCGGGCAGATCCAGTCGCAGGGACGCACCGATGCCACCATGGCCAAGGGCGTGGGCGACACCTGGCGCTACAAGTTCCTGGAAATGCGACACATTCCCCTGTGGGCCTACCGCGCGTGGGTGGCGCGGGCGAACGACTGGCTGGCGATGACCGAGGACCTGCCGCAGCCGGACAATCGTGTCAGACTCACGCCGGAAGGTGGCATCCAGCTGATCTATCGACCGACCAACGTTGCGGCGCACGAACGACTCGTCGACGAGCTGCGCCGTCTGCTCGGCCGGCTGGGCTACTGGTCGCCACGCGTGTTCGCGCACTCGGCCGGTGTGCGGAACACGACGCACCAGTGCGGCACGCTCCGGTTCGGCACCGATTCCCGGACGTCGGTGCTCGACCCGTTCTGCCGCGCGCACGACGTGGACAATCTCTTCGTCGTCGACGGATCGTTCTTCCCGTCGTCGGGCGCGGTCAACCCGGGCCTGACGATTGTCGCCCAGGCGCTGCGCGTGGCCGACCACATCATCGAGACGGACCTGTCATGAGAGCACGATCGTTCAGCCACGTCGGCATCACGGTGTCGGACTTCAACCGCGCGGTGAAGTTCTACTGGGAGGTCTTCCGCTGTCCGCTCGTCGGTGTCGCCGACACGCCGCCCGAGCGCGTGCGCGGGTTCTTCGGGGTGGATGCGCCCGCGCCGTCCTGCAAGATCGGATGGATCCGGGTTCCCGGCGGAGGCGTGCTCGAGATCTTCGCGTTCGACCCGAAGCAGGCGCCGGCCGATGTGCCGTGGAATCGCGTCGGCCTCACGCACTTCTCGTTCAACGTCCGGAACCTGCAGCGCTGGCACGCCTTCCTCGTCAGCAAGGGCGTGGAAATCGTGACCACGCCCGAGCGCTCCCCACGCGGCCACTCGTTCTTCTTCGTGAAGGACTTCGACGGCAACCTCATCGAACTGATGGACCTGGGCCACATGTACTACGTCCTCGGCTGGCTCGGCCCGCTCGGCGGCTGGCTGTTCCGACGCGGCATGTATCGCAAGTACTACGAGTAGCGGCCTTCCCCGGCGTTCGCGAGCGACGTCCCCATGTCACGCATCGAAGGCATCGCCGCGCGCCTCGTCAACCAGCGCCTCGTCGATTCCACGTTGACGCGTCCCGAAGCGGTCGTCTCGTGGCTGGGCGCCGTGCAGGCGCAGGAGTACGGCCCGGCCCGATGGGGGCTGGCGCAGCGGATGGCGTCGGCCACCGACGCCGCCATCGAGCAGGCATTCGATGAGGGCCGCATCCTCAGGACACACGTGCTGCGGCCGACGTGGCACTTCGTCGCGCCGGCCGACATCCGCTGGATCCTCGCGCTCAGCGCACCCCGCGTCCACGCGGCCAACGGCTACTCATACCGCACGGCCGGGCTCGATCCGAAAACGAGGCTGCGCGGATCCGACGTCATCGCGCGCGCCCTCGAGGGCGCGCGGCACCTGACGCGCACCGAACTGGCTGAAGCCCTGCGGCGGGCACGCCTGCCGGTCACCGGCCAGGCGCTGGCGTGCATGGTGATGCACGCCGAGCTGGAGGGCATCATCTGCAGCGGCCCGAGGCGCGGCCGGCAGTTCACCTACGCACTGGTCGATGAACGTGTCGAGCCTTCCTCCGGGTTCACCCGCGAGGAAGCACTGTCCGAACTCACGCGACGCTACTTCACCAGCCGCGGTCCCGCGACGATTCGGGACTTCGTCTGGTGGTCGGGACTGACGGCGGCGCAGGCCCGGGCCGGAATCGATTCGCTCGGACGGCGGCTGACGTCCAGGCAGATCGATGACAAGACCTACTGGCAGGCGGCCGACGCAACTCCGGCGGCCGTCCGGCCCGCCCACCCGGTCGTCCGCCTGTTGCCGATCTACGACGAGTTCCTGATTGCCTTCAAGGATCGGGACTGGGTGGCGTCGTCAGCCGCACGGAAGGTCACGATGGCGCCAACCGTGTTCGAGCATCAGCTGGTCGTCGACGGGCGGGTCGAGGGTGGGTGGAAAGTGACGCACGGTGCGGCAGCCACCAGCGTGACGATCACCTCATGGGGTCCGCTGGCGCGACCGGTGCACAAGGCGATACGCTCGGAAGTCGACCGGTATGCCGCATTTCTGCAGCGTCCCGTGACCGTCGCGATCGGTCGATGACCGTTGAATCCCATGATCCGTGTGTGCGCATCGATTGTCGGTGTCCTGTTGTCAGCGTGTCTGGTCGGCTTCGGGCCCTGGGCCGCGCCTGCGTTCGCCCAGGCGGCTCCCGCCGCACTGTCGGGCACGGTCCGGGACGTCACCGGTGCGGCATTGCCCGGCGCGGACGTGATCCTCACGGCCGCGATCGACGGCGCAGTCACGCGCACACGGGCTGACGCCGAGGGGCGCTTCGCTCTCGCATCGCTGACGCCCGGCCGCTACGCCATCGTCGCCGAACACCCCGGCCTGCTGCCGGCCGTCATTCCCGACATCGTCCTCGCGCCCGGGTCTTCGGGGTCGGTGATCCTCGAGCTGCGCGTGCCCGGCATCAACGAGGTCGTCTCGGTTGGCGCCGATCGACTCGCGCCGCAGGCCCTGCCGTCGACCATCGAGATTCCACCGATGGCCGTGCGCGGCGTCGCCGGCGCGGCCGAGAACATCTACCGTGTGCTGCAGACACTGCCGGGCGTGAGCGCCGTCAACGACTTCGACAGCCGCCTGACGGTGCGCGGTGGCGGGCCGGATCAGAACCTCACCGTGATGGATGGGGTCGAGATCCACAATCCCTATCGGCTCTTCGGCCTGACGAGTGCCTTCAACCCCGAAACCGTCGAGAGCTTCGAACTGATCACGGGTGGTTTCAGCGCGAAGTACGGCGACCGCCTGTCCTCAATCCTCGTGGTCGAGAATCGTCCGGGCACGACGGCACGGCCGCTGGCCGCGACGGCCGCACTGGCCCTGACCGATGGCAACCTGGTGGCCGAAGGCCGGCTGCCGGGGATGAATGGCAGTTCGTGGCTCGTGACGGGGCGCCGCACGTACTACGACCTGGTGGCCGAGCGCATCGTCGACGCCGATCTGCCGTCATTTGCCGATCTCCAGTTCCGGGCCGACATCCAGATCCGGCCGGGGCAGCGGCTGACCGTCTTCGGCCTGAGCAGCCGCGAGAGCACCGACGCCGAGTTCTCCGACGATGAGAACGAGGACGAGCGGCTGCGGCTGCAGACATCGACCTTCAACGACGTGGGGGCGGCCACCTTCGCGTCGACCATCGGCGGCCGCGTGCTCTCGACATCGACGGTGTCGTGGTACCGGAACCGGGAGTCGATCGACTTCGACGGCGACTTCCGCACGCGAGGTCGTCGCTCCAACGCACCGGGCGACGACGGCAAGCCACTCGCGAGCGTGGTTTTCACGCGGGCGCTGTCGATCCGCGACATGGCGGTTCGGCAGGAACTGGCGTTCAACGCCGGGGCGCGGCATGCGGTCGAGGCCGGCGTCGAGACGCACGGGCTCGACACCGGGTGGCGATGGTCCATTCCCGGCGACCGCAACTTCAGCGCGGCCAACGGATCGAGTGGTCAGGGAGGCGCCGGACTGCCGTCCGACCTCGACTCGAGGCGCGGCAGTCGGCGCACGGGCGCATGGATGGCCGACCGCTGGACGCTGACGCCGCGACTTCACCTCGAACCGGGCGTTCGCGTCGACTGGAGCGGTCTCGCCGGCGATACCAGCGTGTCGCCGCGGATCGCGTTCATCGCGGATGTGGCCGCGCGCACGAGGCTTCGCATAGCCGGGGGACTCTTCACGCAGAGCCCCGGCTACGAGAAGCTGCTGCAATCCGATTACTTCGTGGATCTGTCGAATGTCGACGGCGTGTCGCTGCGGAGCGAGCGCGCGTGGCACGCGCTGGCGTCGCTCGAGCAGAACGTCGCGCCCGGGACCATCGTGCGGTTCGAGGGTTACTACAAGGACTTCGACCGGCTCGTGCTGGGGCGGCTCGAAACACCGGACGAACTGGCGGCCCGTGCGGCGGCCTACGATTTTCCGGGCGAGCTGTCCTCCGGCGTTCCCTCGTCGCCGCAGATCACGAGCCTGCCGTCCAACGGCGGCACTGGCCGGTCGTATGGCGTCGAGGTGTACGCGGCGCGCCGGGCCACATCGGCCGCGACGCGGCTGACCGGCTGGCTCGCCTACACCTGGGGCCGCGCGGAGACCACGGCCTATGGTCGGACGTTCGCGGCCGACTACGACCGCCCGCACGCGCTGAGTGTGGTGGCAAGCTATCGCGCCACGCGACTCATCGAAGTCGCAGCCACGGTGCGCGCACAGTCCGGGTTCCCCTACACACCGGCACTTGCCGTGCGTCCCGCGGCGACGGAGATCCCGCCCGCGGTCGACGGACAGCCTTCGCGTTTCGTGCCCGCGTACGATTCGATGGGCCTGCCGATCTGGGTGCCAGACTTCGGCGACACGTCCAACCTCAACACCTCGCGGCTGCCGGTGTTCGCGCGCGTCGATGCACGCGTGACGTTCCGACCGCGGTGGTCGAGCGACCGCTGGCAAATCTACGTCGAAGTCATCAATCTGCTCAATCGCGACAACGCGAGCGCGCTCGAGACCGAGCTGGTCTACGACCCGACGTCCGACAGGCCGAAGCTGACGGTTGTCAGGAGCGGCCGCCTGCCGCTCCTGCCGTCGTTCGGGCTTCGCTACCGTTTCTGACGGCTCGCGTCCCGTGCTCGTCGCGCCAGGTCCTGGTACGACCGCCTGATCTCGTCCAGTTCGTCTTCCTCGAGCTCTTCGAGATCGAGCAGTTCGTTCTTCGCGTGACCGATGGCGCGGATGATCTCGTCGAGCTTGACCTGCACCGCCTCGGAGTCCCGATTCTGCGTGCTTTGAATCAGGAAGACCATCAGGAACGTCACGATGGTGGTGCTGGTGTTGACGACGAGCTGCCACGTGTCGCTGAAGCCGAAGAGCGGACCGGAGGCCGCCCACGCGACAATCAGCACCGAGGCGCCGATGAAGGTGGCGGGACGCCCGGCGGCGCGGGCCGTCCACTTGGCGAACCGCGTGAAGTGCGAACGCGTCCTGGTCGGTCTCATCCCATGGCCCCGGCACGCCGCCGTCGGCGTGCCGCCGTTTCACGACGCATATCCAGTGCCAGCACATCGGACCGTTGTCGCGCGGCGGAGTGCACAGATGACGCGACGCGTAGACGGCGGTGACCCCGCCGATGCCCAGAAACGGGCCAGTGACGCCGAGCGCGGCCCCGCCACGCTGGATTCGCCCCGCCCGGGTGGCATACCGTTGAGAGTGCTCCCCGGAGGCACACCGATGAGAATGCTGTCGAGTTCGGTCCTGCTGCTGATGCTCGTGGCGGTCCCGGCGCGGGCGCAGATCAACGCCGGCACGAAGGCTCCCGAGCCCGCGTTGCCGTTCACGATGACCCAGGTCGCCACGTTCAACCTGCCGTGGCGCATTGCGTTTCTGCCCGATGGCCGGATGCTCATCACCGAGAAGCCCGGTGCCCTCTGGCTCGTGACGCAGGAAGGGCAGAAGACGCCGGTCACCAACGTGCCGGCCGTCCTGCACCAGGGACAGGGCGGAATGCTCGGCGTGTACCTGTCGCCCACCTACGCCGCCGACCAGCGCATCTACCTGACCTATGCCGAGCCAGGCGATGGCGGCTCGAGTCTGGCGCTCGCGCGTGCGCGCCTGACGACTGGCGCCACGGTGAGCCTCGACGGCCTCGAGGTGCTGTGGCGCGACATGCCGAAGGGCCGCGGCGGACAGTTTGGCGCGGCCGTCGCGTTCTCGCCCGACGGCCAGCACCTTTTCCTGAGCGTTGGCGAACGCCAGCGCATGACGCCCGCGCAGGATCCCGACACGCCACTCGGCAAGATCCTGCGCCTGACGCTCGACGGCAAGCCGGCGCCCGGCAATCCCATGGCGGGACGGACTGGCGCGGCGACGCGGCCGCTCATCGACCCGCCAAGCGACACCGAGGTGGCAAAGACTGCGCCGGTCATCAGCACGTACACGCTACCCGGGCCGAACCTCGCGCCGGCCGAAACGTGGACCACGGGCCACCGCACGCCGTACGGCCTCGCCTTCGCTCCGGACGGCCGGCTGTGGGAACTGGAGCATGGGCCGCGCGGCGGCGATGAACTGAACCTGATCGAACCCGGCAACAACTACGGGTGGCCGCTTGTCGCCTACGCCACCAACTACAACGGCGTGCCCATCCCGCATCCAGACACGCGTCCCGACCTGACCAAGCCGGTCATCTACTGGACGCCCGTCATCGCGCCGGGCAACTTCGTGTTCTACGACGGCGCGCTGTTCCCGCAGTGGCGCGGATCGGCCCTCATCGGTGGCATGGTGTCGGAGTCGCTGAGCCGCGTGACGTTCGACGGTCAGGGCGGCGCCACGCCGGCCGAACGCTGGGCCGTCTCGCACCGCATCCGCGACGTGGCCGTCGCGCCCGACGGCGCCGTGTGGGTGATCGAGGATGCCAACCCCGGGGGCCTGTTCCGCCTGACGCCGAAGTAGCACACCGCGGTCCCGGCCGTGCGGCCGGCATGGCCGGGACCGGCTATTCCTCCGTTTTCCAGCGCACGCCCTCGAGTGCAACGGGCTCGGCGCGGCCCTTCGCGACGTGGGCGGCAATCTGCCTGGCGTGGAAGCGGCCGTTCTCGATGAACCAGCGGTTCGTCTGGTAGCCGCCACACACCGTCCCGGCCAGATACACACCCGATCGCGCCGTCTCGAACGTGGTGGCGTCGAAAATGGGCGTGCGGCACCAGTCGTCCGCAAACGTGATGCCGAGGTTCTCGAGGAACGTGTAGTCGGGGTGGTACCCCGTCATGGCCAGCACCCAGTCGTTCGGGATCTCGAGCTGGCCCTCCGGCGTCCGCAGGCGGAGCGACCCGTCGCGAATCTCCTCGACCGACGTGTCGAAGTACGGGCGGATACTGCCCTCCTTGATGCGATTCTCGAGGTCGGGCCGAATCCAGTACTTGATGCTGTCCGACAACGCCGACCGCCGGACGATGAGCGTGACGTCGGCGCCGTGACGATAGCAATCGAGCGCGGCCTTGGCCGCCGAATTCTTCGCGCCAATCACCGCCACGCGCTGCCGGACGTAAGCGTACGGCTCGCGATAGTAGTGCGTCACCTTCGGCAGATCCTCACCCGGCACGCCCATGAGGTTCGGCCGATCGAAGAATCCAATCGCAATGACAACGGTCCGGGCGGCGTGCTCGCCCTTGTCGGTGACGACGGTGAAATCGCCGCGCGGTCCCCGCACCTCGAGCACCCGCTCGTAGAGACGGACGTCGAGGGCCTCGCGCGCGGCCACGCCGCGGTAATACTCGATGCCGTCCTCACGCGTCGGCTTGTACCGCGGGACCGGAAACGGATACTCGCCAATCTCGATCAGCTCGGGGGTCGAGAAGAACTCCATGCGCGCCGGGTAGCCGACGATCGAGTTGACGAGCGTGCCCTTGTCGATGACGCGCGCGGCGAGCCCGGCACGTCCGGCTTCGATGGCGCAGGCCAGGCCGACGGGGCCGGCACCCACGATCAGGACATCGAGCTTTGCATCAGACATACGCCAGCCAGCGGCCGCAGACGAGCACACCC
Organism: Acidobacteriota bacterium; assembly: GCA_044507065.1. Lineage (GTDB taxonomy): Bacteria > Acidobacteriota > Vicinamibacteria > Vicinamibacterales > SCN-69-37 > SCN-69-37. The sequence goes on along the minus strand of JBIQJY010000015.1, from coordinate 27,332 downwards.
GTCCAGCAGAGGAGCGAGACAATCGCGGCCGCCTTGGCCGCGCCGGGAGTATACGGGTTGTAGTTCCAGATCGCGACCGACCGGAAGACGCCGCGGTGGAAGATTGTCGTGTTCAGTACCGCAATCGCGATGGTGCCCATCTTCAGGTAGAAGAGCGGCTGGCTCGCGAACGTCGTGGCCTGCATGGCGAACAGCGTGATGCCGGAAAGCACGGCGAGGCCGAACCCGGCGCGCGCGCACGGCAGCAGGAAGCGCGCAAGCGCGTCGACCGGAAGCCTGGACGACAGGCCCAGCAGCCGCAGATCGAAGGCCACCGCACTGCCGAACAGTACGGCCAGCCCGAAAATGTGCAGTGTCTCGACCGCCGGGTAGCCCCAGGTCGATCCGCGCAGCCAGATGGCGAGGCCCGATTGCTCGGCCGCGGCCGCCATGCCCAGCCAGGCGGTGCCCAGGCTCGACTGGGCGAGAACCGGCCACGCGCCGGGCATCAGCGCAGTTCGACTTTCTTCTTGTCGACCGTGATGTTCTCGGCCCGCATCTCCGTCTGAACCTTCCGGTGCTGGTAGCCGAGGACTGTCGCCACCGTGCCCGGCTCGAGCATGGCCTCTGTCAGTCCGCGCGTCCGCATGCGAGAGACCGGCGCCAGCACCACGTCCCATACCTTGCCGCCGTCGTTCGCGCGCAGCTTGATGGCACCGTGCGGGTTGGCGTAGGTCGACTCGGTGATCGTGCCGACGACGGTCAACGGTGTCTTCTCGTCGTACTCGCTCCAGCCGTGGTGCGCGTAGACCGCCGGCGTGCCAATCGCCAGGGCCAGCGCGCCCAGCACAAGACGCCGCCTGATGCTTCGAGTCATCGCCACACCTCCCGGGGAACGCATCTTCACGTTGTATCGACTCGACGGTCCCGGGTCAAGCGCCGCAGGCCTGTCGGCACGATACAGTGGAGCGCAGGGAGGTGCCGCGTGGTTCTGTCGCCCGCCGATCGCGAGTCCCTGCAGTACGCCCGGCAGTTGCTCGAGAGCCCGAGCCTGACCGCGCGCATCACGAGTGCCATCGGCATGCCGGTGGAAAAGGCGTTCGACCTGCTCCCGGAGAAATGGTCCGACGTTGTCGCGCGCGCCACGCGCAAGTCGCTCGACGCGGCGCTGCACCTTGCCATGACCACGCTCGATGAGCGCCCCCGCGCCCGCTCGTGGGACGCGCTGCACCGTGTGGCCGTGGCCGCCACGGGCGCCGGCGGCGGCGCGTTCGGCCTGGCCGGCCTTCCGCTCGAACTGCCGGTCTCCACCACGATCATGCTGCGCTCGATTGCCGACATCGCGCGGAGCGAGGGCGAAGCGCTGCGGACGGCCGAGGCCAGGCTGGCGTGTCTCGAGGTGTTCGCCCTTGGCGGGCCGACCGCTGCCGACGACGCGGCGGAGTCCTCCTACTTCCTCGTGCGCGCCGCGCTGGCCCGGTCCATCTCGGAAGCGGCGCAGTACGTGGCGCAGCGCGGGCTGGCCGAGCAGGGCGCTCCCGCCGTCGTGCGACTGCTGGCGCAGCTCGCGTCCCGCTTCGGCGCCAACGTCTCGCAGAAGATTGCCGCGCAGGCCGTGCCCATCGTCGGGGCAGCCGGCGGGCTCGTCATCAACGTGTTGTTCATCGATCATTTCCAGGACATGGCACGCGGGCATTTCATCGTCCGTCGCCTGGAACGCGCCTACACGCCCGAGTTCATCCGCGCCGAGTACGACGCGCTCGGCGCGCGCCGCGCGTGACGGTGCTCGAGTCGCATCTTGCAGATCGCGAAGGGCTGCTCACGTCTGCCCGTGGGGCGTCGGCGAGACGAACACGCGGCGGAACTCGGCGGCGGCCGGCAGTCGCAGGCGCTTGGCGAGCCGCACCTGCAGTCCCTGCTCGAGGGCGGCGCAGTCGGCCTCGGTGGCATCCGCCGGGATTGCGATCTTGCCGCCCGCCACCCCACCGTGCCCGCCGGCCTCATCCGGATCGTTGACCACACGACGCAGCACGTCGCTGGCCTGGCCGTTCGGCTTGTTGGTCCGCAGCGACAGGTAGAGGCTGCCGCGTGAACGCCCCGTGCAGAAGCTCCAGTCGACACGCTCATAGGTGAGCAGGAAGTCAGCCACCTGTGCCACGTCTTCCGGACCGGACACCGCACCCAGGTGCGCCACCATGACACGCCGGTAAGCGGCGGCCGTCTGGATGCCCCGTCCGAGTGTCGTGAAGAATCGCCGCGACCGCGGCGGATTCTGGATCTCGGCCAGCGTGCGCATGTCGCAGCGATGCAGGATCGTGAGATACGTGCGAATCACGCTGGGACGGGTGACGCGGTACAGGTCGAGCGTGTCCGACAGGATGCCGTAGACGATGGCCGTCGCGAGCGCCGTGGGAATCTCGACCTCATGCAGCAGCAGCGCGTCGGCGACGATGACACACGTGGCGCCGCAGTCCACGTCGATGACCGAGAGCTCGGCCAGCGGCTCCACAGCGGACTTGTGCTGATCGATGACAATGGTCGCCTTGCGCCCGGACGGGAACGGATTGTTCTCGAACCGCGGCTGCGTGTCGACCAGCGCCACGTGGCGATGGCGCTTGAGATCCGCCGGCTTCACGCGCCGCACCGGCAGCTTCAGCAGCTTCACCATGGCCCGGTTCTCGGCGCGGCTGATGACGCCGCCGTGCACCACGCGCGCCTCGATGCCGAACGCGCGGACCAGATGCTGCAGGCCCCACGCCGACGCCAATGCGTCGGGATCGGGGAAATCGTGCGTGAGGATCAGGAGCGGCGACAGCCGTTCCCTGTGGGTCGACAGGAAGTCGAGGAGTTTCCGGGCCGCGGCTTCGCCGTCGCGCTCTCGAGTCAAGGACACAAGGATCACGGAAAACGCCCCGGATCGCCACCCCCTGCAAGAAACCCGTGGACGCCCGTTCCAGGAAGTGGAGGTCGTCCATGCGTCTATTGCTGTCCACCCTGGCCATCGCCGTGATGGCTGCCGGTTTCACCCAGACTCCCCCATCCACGGCCGCTGGCGTCATCGCGGGCGTGGTCGTTGACGGCACAGGCACGGTCGTCGCCCGTGCCCCCGTCGAACTGCTGCAGAACGCCCGCGTGGTGCAATCGACAACGAGCGATGCCCGCGGGGCGTTTCGATTCTCGAACGTGGCGGCCGGCATCTATCAGGTCCGGGCCGTCGTACCCGGATTCGGGAGCGGATTGGCCACAGTGGCCGTGTCCGACCAGCCGGCCGTCCTGCTGCGTCTCGTCCTCGACCCCATCGCCCCGCGCGAGGATCTGCGAGTGACGTCCGAGTCCGGCAGCCTGCCTCCAAAGGCGTCCGTGCCGGAGCCGACCGCCTGGGCGGGCCAGGCCGCCGTCCGGGCCGGCGATGCGACGCACGCGGAACGTCCGTATACGTTCCTGCCCCAGCGCGACTTCAACACCGAGGCCTACGCGCACGTGGTCGAGAACGGGTTCCACCGTGCGAGTGACGATCCGCTGTCCACCTTCTCGATCGACGTCGACACGGCCTCGTACGCCAACGTGCGCCGATTCCTCGACGATGGCGCGCTGCCGCCGGCTGGCGCCGTACGCGTGGAAGAACTGATCAACTACTTCCGCTTCGACTACGCGAACCCGACCGCGGGGCGTCCCTTCTCGGTCACGACGGAGCTCGGGTCCTGCCCCTGGGCACCCGGACATCGCCTGGTGCTCATCGGACTGAAAGCCGCGCCACTCGAGGCGGACCGCACGCCGCCACGCAACCTCGTGTTCCTGCTCGACGTGTCGGGCTCGATGAACACGCCCGACAAGCTGCCGCTCGTCAAGTCCGCCATGCGGATGCTCGCGGCCACGCTCACGCCGGCCGACCGTGTCGCCATCGTCACCTACGCGGGCACGAGCGGCGTGGCGCTGCCGACGACAACGGGCGCGAACAGGACGCGCATCGATCGCGCCATTGCCGACCTCCGGCCGGGCGGGTCGACCAACGGCGCCTCGGGCATCAGGCTCGCCTACGAGCTGGCCGCGGCCTCGTTCATCGACGGCGGCATCAACCGCGTCATCCTGGCGACCGACGGCGACTTCAACGTCGGCACGACGAGCCAGGCCGAGCTCGTGCGGCTCATCGAGGAGAAGCGCCGGGGCGGCGTCTTCCTCTCGGTGCTCGGCGTGGGCACCGGCAATCTCAAGGATTCGACGATGGAGCTCATCGCCAATCGCGGTAACGGCAACTACTCCTACCTCGATTCGCTGCACGAAGCGCGTCGGGTCCTGGTGGCCGAGGCCGGGGCCACGCTGGTCACCGTGGCGAAGGATGTGAAGATTCAGGTCGAGTTCAACCCGGCGCGCGTGGGCGCGTATCGGCTCGTGGGTTACGAGAACCGCGTGCTGGCCAACCGCGACTTCAACGACGACACGAAGGATGCCGGCGAAATTGGCGCCGGCCACACCGTCACGGCGCTCTACGAGATCGTGCCTCCCGGCGGCGCGCTCGATGTGCCCACCGTCGATCCGCTCAAGTACCAGCCGGTCGCGCGCACGCAGTCGGCGGCGGCATCCGACGAGCTGCTGACGGTCAAGCTGCGCTACAAGCAGCCCGACGGAGACGACAGCCGGCTCATCGACGTCGCGGTGCGCGATCGCGCGGCCGCGATGACGCCCAACCTCGGATTCGCGGCGGCAGTCGCCGAGTTCGGCATGCTGCTGAATGGCTCGGCGCACGTCGGACAGTCGACCTGGACCACGGCGCGCGAACTCGCCCGCCGGTTCCGCGGCAGCGATCCGGACGGATATCGCGCCGAGTTCATCCGGCTTGTCGATCTGGCCGCGGCGCTCGACGCCCAGCGCCGGCCGGATCGCGACGACGATGGTCCGGTGACCGGCCGCTGAGGATGCGCGCGCGGTGCGGGGCGGACCGCGCGTCCGCCCCGTCCGTGCGCGCCGACGCGTTCGCTTCCATATAGGATGGACGCACGCGCGTTGCCGCCGGTGCAGCGCCCGCACGCCACCTGCACACATGGCCATCCCGCCACTCTACCTGCGCCTGTCCCCCGGCCTGCCGCGCGGCATCGGCCGTCCCGTTGCGGCGCTGGTGCTGTGCCTCGTGGCAGCCGGTTTCGGCTGGATGGTGCACGCATGGGGCTGGCCACGTGAACAGGCACTGGCCACGGCCATCCTCGCGGCCACCGTCCTGCTCTGGGTCACAGAGACGCTGCCGCTGTTCGCCACGGCCTTCATTTCCATCTCATTGCAGGTGCTGCTGCTCGGCAATCCGGGCGAGTGGAGCTGGCTCGGCTTCGAGGACGGCAACGGGCCGTCGCTGCGCGACTTCATGGGTGCGGCGGCCGACCCGGTGCTCATGCTGTTCTTCAGCGGCCTCGTGCTGGCGCGCGCGGCGGTCAACACCGGCGTCGACAACAAGCTGTCGGCTGTCATGCTGCGGCCCATGGCCGACTCGCCGTCGCGCCTGCTCGCCGGCGTCATCATCACGACCGCCAGCTTCTCGCTGTGGATGAGCAACACGGCAACGACCGCGCTGATGCTGACGCTCGTCGCCCCAATCCTCGCGCAGTTGCCGGCGGGCCTTGCGTTCCGCAAGGCCCTGATTCTCGCCATCCCCGTCTCGGCCAACATCGCCGGCATGAGCACACCGATCGCGTCGCCGCCCAACGCGATCGCGATGAGCTACATCCAGCGCGCCGGGCTCGGCTTCGGATTCGGGGCGTGGATGCTCCTGGCGATCCCGCTCGTCGTGGTCCTGCTCGCCATCACCTGGTGGCGCCTGTTGAGGCTTTATCCACCCCCGTCGCTGGTGTGGCGCGTGGACCTGCCCGACGCCGCGTTGTCGCTCCGCGGGAAGTGGGTCATCGCGGTAGCGATATTCACCTTCACCGCCTGGCTGACCGAGCCCTGGCACGGCGTGCCGGCATCTGCCGTATCGATGCTGCCGGTCACGCTCTTCTTCGCGACCGCGATCGTCACGCGCGCCGACGTGAACTCGCTCGACTGGGACGTGCTGATTCTCATCGGCGGCGGGCTCGCCCTGGGCTACACGCTGCAGGTCACCGGGCTCGACTCGCGACTGGCCGACATCGTCCCCATCGGCGCAAGCGACGGGACCCGCCTGGCCCTGCTCGCGGCCGCGACGCTCGGGCTCGGCACGTTCTTCTCGAACACGGCCATCGCCAGCATGCTGATGCCGGTTGCCGTCGTCACCGCGGGGATGTCCGCGTCGATGGGCCTGTCGACCTATGCCCTGACGACCGCCTTCGTGGCTTCGCTCAGCATGGCGATGCCGATGAGCACGCCGCCCAATGCGATGGCGCACGCATCGGGCGAACTGACCAGCCGCGATTTCGTCCGGACAGGCGGCTATCTCGGCCTGGCGGGCGCCGCCATCATCGTGGTCGCTGCCATCCTGTGGGCGCGGCTGGCCGGCTGAGGTCAGATGGCGTTCTTGAGCGAGATGATCTTGAGGATCTGGAGCGCGAGCGCGGGCGCGATCTTCAACTGGCGCGCGAGCTCGCTCAGGAACTGCCGCTCCTGACGCTGCAGCGTACCGTCGACCAGCACGAGATCGGCCGCGACGGCGAGAACCGACGGCCGGAGCGATGTCGGGATGACCTTCGAGGCGCGCTGCACGATCTCGGCAGCGCCTTCCCTGGCGATCATCTCGCGCACGCGGGCAATGAGCCGGCCGACCGTCTCACCGGATCGGCGACGAAACCGCCGCATGGACCAGGTGACGTGGTGGGCGCGCTCGGCTTCTTCCGGGGCCACATGATCGTTGGCCATCATCGACCCGATGATCACGGCGATGATCGCCTGATCGACCGTCAGGTCGCGCGATCGCGGCGCGCGGCGCGCGGTGGCGGATCTGGCCACCTTCGCCGCCTTCTTCTTCGTGGTCGCCGTGGATCGCTTGGTGGTCTTTCGTGATTTCGAAGCAGGCACGTCGGTCTCCGGCGTTCACAGTAGCACGTGCGGCTGGCGCCTGCAGACGAAGCGCGCGCGGCCGCGCGGATCAGGCCGCACCGGTCGTCGCATGCACGACGCCCCGCAGTTTCGGCAGGCTCTCCGGGTGGTGGCGCTGCAGGAAATCGACCAGTTTCTCGCGCACTTCGCAGCGCAGATCCCAGGCGGTCGACGCATCGACGGCGCTCGCCAGGGCACGCACCTCGAGCGTGCGTTCCTTGGCATCGGTCACCTGGAGCACGTTCACCTTCCGGTCCCAGTGCGGCGATGCGTCGAGGATGCGCGTCAGCTCGGCGCGCAGCGCGCCAATCGGGACGGTGTAGTCGACGTGCAGGAACACCGTGGCGAGGATGTCGGCCGACTGGCGCGTCCAGTTCTGGAAGGGCTGCTCGATGAAGTAGGTGATGGGCAGCACGAGGCGCCGCAGGTCCCAGATGCGCACGACGACATAGGTCAGCGTGATTTCCTCGATGCGGCCCCACTCGTTCTCCACGATCACCACGTCGTCGACGCGGATGGGCTGGGTGATGGCGATCTGGAATCCCGCGAGCAGCGCCGCGATGCTGCGCTGCGCGGCCAGGCCGACGATGATGCCGGCGATGCCGGCCGAGGCCAGAATCGACGCGCCGAACTGCCGCACCGATTCGAACACCATCAGCATCGACGCCAGGGCGAAGATCACGATGACGGCCATTGCCACGCGTCGCAGCACCATGACCTGGGTGGACACGGCGCGCGCGCGGAGATTGTCGGCCACGTCGATGCGGTGGCGCCTCAGCACCATGGCGGCTGAGGCCTCCACGGTCTTGATCAGGACGAACGCGATGACGCCGATGACGATCAGGCTGACACCGTTGCGGAACATCGTCTCGAGCGCCGGAGAGACGGCGAGCACGGGCGCGGCCAGAATCAGCGCCAGCAGCGGCAGCAGCGTCCGCGCGGCCTGCCCGGCCAGCGGCAGCACCGCGTTGTCCCAGGTGTTCTCGCTGCGATCGGCCAGCGCCCGAAGAAACACCTCGACCACCGCGCCAATGCGGCGCAGCAGCCAGAACGCCGTCACGAGCATCAGCGCGCGGTAGCACCACTCGACGACGCCCCAGACCCGCACGGCGACGCTCGCGGCCGACGTGTCGCCCAGCAGCATCGTGAGCACGGCGTAGACGCCGTGAATCCAGACGAGCAGCCCGAGCGGCGGGAGCAGCGCACGCACGCCGCGGGAGATCCACCAGCGCATGTGCACGCCGGGAGCCGCGCCCGGCACCGGCAGTTCGACGTCGGCGTGCCGCGATCGCCGCCGCAGCCACCAGCGGATCCAGAGGTGCGCCACGGCGGCCGTCACGAGTGCGGCCGCCGAGAGCACCAGCGTCGACAGCCGGATACCCAGAACGATCTCATCGTCGAGATTCACGATTTCCTCCCATTCCGTCGTGGTGCTACTGTGACGGCATCATGCAGGCCTCGGAGATGCACCGCGCACCGGATGAGTCGATATGGCTCCCGCTGTTCGGGGCGTGGATCGTCAGTCTGCTGGCAACGATGGGGAGCCTGTTCTTCAGCGAGGTGATGGAACTGCCGCCCTGCGTGCTGTGCTGGTACCAGCGCATCTGCATGTATCCGCTGGCCGTCATCATCACGGTCGGCCTGGCGACAGAGGACCGCGGCGTGTCACGGTATGCATGGCCGCTGGCGCTCATCGGTCTCGCCGTCGCGACGTATCACAACCTCCTCTATTACCACATCATCCCGGACAGCATCACACCGTGCGCCACCGGCGTCTCGTGCACGGAGCGGCAGATCGAATGGCTCGGGTTCATCACGATCCCCTTGCTCTCCCTCACCGCGTTCGTCATGATCATCGGGTGCCTGCTGGGGTTTCACGTCCGGATGAAGGGTTCGACGCATGAAGATCGGTAAACCGACGCTCGTTGTCGTGGCCGCCGCACTGGTGCTCGCGTTTGCAATGGGCGCGCGCTGGTACCGGGGTGCCGACACGGGGGCGCCAGCCGTCGCGAGCGAACTGCTGATTCGCCCGTACAGCATCAGCCAGGGACCGCCGAGCGCACCGGTGACGGTCGTGGAGTTCTTCGATCCCGAATGCGAGTCGTGCCGCGAGATGTATCCCATCGTCAAGCAGGTGCAGGCGGAGTTCGGCGACCAGATGCGGCTGGTGATCCGCTACATGCCGCTGCACCAGAACTCGGCATATGCCGCGTCGCTGCTGGAAGCCGCGCGCGATCAGAACCGCTACTGGGAGTTTCTCGAGATCGTGCTGGCGCGCCAGCCCGAGTGGGCGAGCCACGCGGCGCCACGCCCCGAATTGCTGATCGGCTACGCCGCGCCGGCGGGGCTCGACCCGGAACGGCTGCGCGTCGCGGCCACCGACCCGGCCATCCGCGCGCGCATCGAACAGGATCAGCAGGACGGCCTGGCCCTCGGCGCGAACCGCACGCCGACCTTCTTCATCAACGGCAAGCGCCTTGCGCAGCTCGGCCACGCACAGCTGCGCGCCGCCATCCGCGCCGAGCTGAACTAGGCCTCGAGACGCCAACCCGTCAGGAGCGGCGTTTCGCTCGTGCGCCGCTGCCTTTGGCAATCGCCCGGCCGAGCCTGACGACGATCGCGTATTCGTCGGGCCAGACCGGCTGAACCGACAGCCGACTCCCCTTCTGGGTGACCATCATGTTCTCGAGGCCAGGCGTGCTCTTCAGCGTCTCGAGCGACACCGTGCCGTGGAAGTTCTCCACGAACTCGATGTCGACCGTGTACCACCTCGGTTCGTCGGCGCGGCTGTCCGGATCGAAGTACTTGTGCCCCTTGCGGAGCGCGTACGGGTCGGGATAGCCCGCGCGCGCGATGCGCGCCAGCCCGGTGACGCCGGAGGGGTCGGCATTCGACGCATAGAAGAGCACCGGGTCGCCGACGCGCATGTCATCGCGCATGTAGTTGCGCGCGCGATAGTTGCGTACGCCTTCCCAGCTCGTCTTGCCGTCGCGCTCGAGGTCGTCGATCGTGTACGCGGACGGTTCGCACTTCATCAGCCAGCAGCGGGCACTCGGGGTCTTCGCCATCAGATGGAGCAGGATACGCGATTCTGCCCGCCGCTTCATCGGCCAGTCGCGACCGGCGTGGCCGACGCCATTACAATGCGCCTGTGACCATCGGCATCATCGGGGCCGGCGCCATCGCCCAGGCCCTGGCAAAGCGGCTCATCGCGGCGGACTATCCCGTCATTCTCAGCAACAGCCGCGGTCCGGCGTCGCTCGAACGAGTGGTCGCGACGCTCGGCCCCGGCGCGTCGGCCGGCACGGTCGAGGATGCCGCCACGCCCGGCATCGTGATCATCGCGGCGCCGTGGAGCCAGCTGCCCGGCACGCTCGGCCGGTTCGACCACTGGAACGACCGCATCCTCATCGACACGACCAACCCGATCGAGCCGCCGCACTACACCATGGCCGAACTCGGCGGGCGGTCGTCGAGCGAACTGGTCGCCGACCTGGTCCCCGGTGCGCGGCTCGTGAAGGCGTTCAACACGCTGACGCCGGCCGTGCTGGCGCTGGATCCGCGCGAGGCCGGCGGGCGTCGGGTCATCTTCTATTCCGGCGACGACGCGGCGGCCAAGGCCACGTTCAACGACGTGCTGACCTCCTGCGGTTATGCCGGGGTCGACCTGGGCGATCTGGCAACGGGCGGGCGGCTGCAGCAGTTCCCGGGAGGACCGCTGCCGGGCCTGAATCTCATCCGGATAGGCTGAGTCGCGCCTCCTGCACATCGAAATGGATCTGGCGCATCGCGGTGGCGTCGCCGACCGTCCCGTCGATCTGGAGCACGTACGCGCCGGGTGGCAGGTTCTCGAACACCAGCGGCACCACGAAATCCGCAGCACCATCGGCAAACGTCTCTGCTGCCAGCGTGGTTTCACGATCGAACCGCGCGTTTCCGGCGGCGTCGAGGATGCGGACGCGCATTCGGACTGGATCCGGCCTGCCACCTCGTGTCACCCGCACGAATGCACGGGGCCGCTCGGACGGCGCGAAGCTCCTCGAGAGCGTCGGCACGAACGGCAGGAGCCCGTCGGCAGACGCACTGCCAACGACCGTCGGTGATCCGACCGCCCGGATCACGATGCCCGAGAGCGCGACCGGCTCGGCGCTGTCCGCCAGGTCCAGGAACGAATAGACACTGCCAATCGCGCCGCTCCCTTCGTCGCGGGCCGCAACACGCACCTCGTACTGACCGGGTTCCAGATCCAGCCGCATGACCAGTCCATCGAGGGTGTCGTCGGGTCCAGGCGATGCGACCTCAATCGTGCGGATGTGCGTCTCGACGGCCATGCCGCGCACGTCGAACGCCGCGGCCGCGAGCACCAGACGCCGCGGATACGTGCCTGTCGGCAATCGTGCCCGAAGCAGGACGCCGACCGGCGACGATTGCAACGAGCCGGCGGGGAACGGCACCACGCTCGTCGACACGGACAACTGCTGGCGCGGCATCGATGCCTGGAGGGCCTCCACGAGTTCCGACACGCTCGTCCCGGCGTCATCCAGCGTCGCGTCGGCCGTCGTCGTCATGACATACCCGCTCCGCGCGCGAACGTTGGAGTTGCGACGATGCACCTGGACGTCAATCCGATGGAACGTGCCGTCGGGCGCGGCCCTCGGCTCGAACCCGAGCAGGTAGTACAACCGGCTCTCCTCGAAGATTGCGGGCAGCTGGTCGGCTGGTGCATTCGTGTTCGTTACGAGTCGCCCGCCTGTCAGGTCGGGCAGGACACGCAGCGCGTCCACGCGCTGCACGTTCAACTGCGCCGGTGTCGGCCGAACTGGCACGGGCGACAGCGCCGTGCCGTCGGGCACGACAAAACCCGCGCGTGGCGAGCTTGGAATGACGCCCGACGGATCGATCGCGTGCACGGTGACGTTCGCCATCTCCAGCGCCCGCATCGCCCGCTCTCGTGGTTCCCTGACCACGCTGTGGCATTCGTCGGTCGCAACCGGCAGCGGCATCGTGATGGAACTGCCCACGAAGAGCAGCAGCTTGCGGCGCCGTGGCGCGTCGGCCATCGCCGCCGCGACATTGCCGAGTGTTTCGAACACGCACAGGCCGCAGTGACAATCAGTCGTCGACGGGTCCGTGCCCGGGAAAGGCGATGGGTTCAGGTCTGTCGACGTCATGCCCGTGAACGTGGACTCGATGGCCGCAGCGAGCAGACCAGGATTAGCGGTGAACCCCTGCACGCGACCGTTGTTGGCAAAGCCGCTCGACCGCACGACGGCGGCGACATCGCCGGGGCCGAGTTCGTCGACAGCGGCCAGGGCAATGTCGCGCGCCAGTGCGACAGGCGCGCCTGACGGGATGGATCGGTCGAGCAGGATCACGACGAGGCGTCCTTCCGCCGACAGGTCGTTGGACGTTACGTCATCGGCCGCCACGAGCCACCGGAGACGACCGTCTACCGGGCCCTCGGCCGTCGGTACGGCAACGACCGAGAATGCCACGATCGGGCGTGGCGCACCGTCTTCGAGGACGGTGAAGTCGTCGGCCGTCAGGCCGCGGACAGGCCGACGGGCGTCGTCGAGCACGGATACGTCGACAGTAATCAGATCGGTCCCCACCCGGAAGGGGGCCCGCGGC
>JBIQJY010000015.1:0-14626 GCA_044507065.1 Acidobacteriota bacterium | reverse complement strand
GGCCACTCCACGCGGAGGCGCTCGACGCGTGTCAATCGCGGGTCGACCAGCGGCCGGAGCGGTGCCCGGCGCGACGATGCGGCACGCCAGGCGAGAGCATCGCCCACCAGCCGCACCACGGGCGCGACGATCTCGATGCGCCGCTCCAGGCGCTCGTCGCGCCCGGCTGCCTGCACCACCACCCGCCATGTGCCCGGGGTCGCATCGGCCACGGGCACTGTTACCAGCGCCGCACGCGCGCCCGCGGGTATCTCCGTTGTCGCGGTGGCGGTCGCACCGCCCGATCCTGTGGCCACGGCCTGCACCGTCGCGCCGTCGCGCCACGATTCACGCGCGGCAACCGACGACGGCAGCTCGATCGCCACGCGCAGCCCTTCGGCCGTCGCCGTTCCGCGAATGAACATCTCGGTATCATCACGCGCCAGGGCCAGCCGGCCGATGGCGTCGTCAACAGCCGACGGTGCTCCCACCACTCGCGGGGCGGCGGCCGCCGCAGCCATCTCGGCTGTTGGTGCAAGGTAGCCGCGACGCGCGGAGACCCGCACGCCCGGCCGGTCCACCTTCACCTCGATCTGCCTGAAGCGGCCGTTGGCGATCGCGTTGGTCGAGTAATACCCGAGCAGATAGAACGCCGACAGGTCGTTCGCGATGCGACGAACACCACCGACCAGGTCGTTGGTGGACACGACCGCAAAGCCGTCGGTGTTCTCCGCCAGCGTCCGCAGCGTATCGGTGGCACGGCTTGCCGTCGTGCGCAGGCCGCCGACGTCCACCGGATAGAACGACACGTTGGCTCGCGCAGCCGAGGTCAGGAGCGCCAGGAAACGCTTCTCGAAGTCGATGTTCGCCAGGCGCGCGATCTCCGAATCGCACCACGCCCGATCCTCCAGGTGCGGCTGCATCGACTGGCCGATGCCGATGCGGCCGCCGGGGCCGACGCCCACGCCTGGCAGGTCGCCGTCACTGACGGTCACGTTGAGCAGCTCGGTTCGAGGCCCGCGCGGCACCCAGCCTTCGGAGATGAACAACACGTTCTTGCGCTCGTCGCGCAGATCGCCAAGACGCAGCACCAGGTGCTCGAGGCTGGTCATCAGCAGGTCGTCGCGCGACAGATCGACAAGCGGCGCGCCGGGCCCCATGCCCATGAGCACTTCGCACACGGCCAGTCGTCGTTCGTGCGCAGATTCGAGGCCGCTGTCCTTGCCCAGCTGCCCCCACGGCCAGTACTTCAGCAGTTCGGCTTCGAGCGTCTCGGTCCGTCGGGCGAACACAAGCTGGCTGACCGGGATGTACTGCGTCAGCACGCCGAACAGATCGCTGCCGCCGATGGTGCGGGTCAGGAAGTCCACGATGGGCTGGCGCGCGTAGTGAGCACCGGCGATCGACGTGTGCCGCACGTCCAGGTAGACGACGAACACGCGGTTGCGCGGATCGGCGGCCTGCCTGTCGCCGTCGGCTTTCGTGTTCGGGTCGCGGCGTTCGCTGTCGACCGGATTCGGCTCGATGCGGATGATCTGGAACGTCTCGACCTTCTGCGGGACGCCGTCCTCGAGCACCTCGAAGTCGCCGACGTCCAGGCCATCGACAAACGCGCCGTCGCGGCGCGGATACACGTCGACCGAGACGAACGTGGTGCCGCCGCGGAAGACCGGCGGGGTCGGCTCCTGCGGCGTGGGCTGCTGCGCGCGCGTCGTCGACGCCGGACTGGATATCAGCGCGGCGAGAGCAAGTCCCGCCAGCACGCGGATGAGCAGACGTCCCGGATTCACCATCGTCGCACCTTCCGTCGTCTGCGGGAGCCGGTCTCGTGCCGGCCCGGTCGTCCTACTTCACGCCGAACCTGACGGCCCGCCCCACGACGCGGTCGCCCATCGAGGCTTCGAGGCGCAGCAGGTATTCGCCTGGCAGCAGGTTCTGCACCGGCACGGTCAACGTGGCGTTGGCCGTGCGATCGGCGGCGAACGCCTCGGGCGCCAGCCCCAGCACCTGGTCACGCACGGTCGTGCCCTGCACGTCGATGATGCGCACACGTATGGCCACGGGCTGAAGGTCGTCGCGGCGCATCGTGCCCTGGTACACGCGAAGGAACGCCGTTGCGCCAGTCGTCCGCGCAAACGTCCGCGCGGTCGTCGGCACCACGGGCAGGATGCCGGCGAGGAACTCCGGCGGCGCCGTCGTCGTGCCTGATCCGGCGGCGAACACGACGTGCGAGATCGAGAACGGCAGGATGGTGTAGTCGGGAACGGTCAGGTGGGTGAACACGCTGGCCGCATCCGCCAGGTCGGCACCGGCCACCGCGACGCGAATCTCGTAGTCGCCGGGATCCAGATCGAGACGCGACAGCGCCTCGACGCGGCGAGTCGCGACACCCGACACGGGCGCCGGCCACGACAGGTCGAGCGACTGGCGTGCAGAGGCCTGGGGCCGGCCCGTCGCATCGAAGGCACCGACAATGATCTCGAGTGGAGTGTCGCGACTGGCGTCCGGCGCTGGCGCAAAGGCGTCGACGTCGACCGCGACGGCCACGGCCGCGCGTCGCGAATCCGGCAACGCGAACGCCGCAAGGTGGAGTTCGATCGGGGCATGGGCATTTGGCAGCAGCCCGCCCATCGCTGCGGCCGACGGGGATGGCTGCCCCACGACGGTCGGAGCCATCGCGGTTGCCGTCTCATCCGGCACGACGAACTGGCTGCGTGCACGGACGTTGACGCCGCGACGGTCGACCTTCACCTCGATCGATCGCACCGGGCGCGACGTCTCCTCCTCCGACGGCCGGAACCCCAGCAGGTAGTACGACTGGCTCTCGCGCACGATGTCGGGGACTCGTGCCTGCGGCGCGTTCGTGTTCATCACCGTGCGCCCGCCCGTGTGATCGGGCACGACGTGCAGGTTGTTCTGGCTGACGAGCTGCTCCTGCACCGCCTGCGGACGTCGGCTGAAGGCGCGCCCCCCGTCGAGCGTCGAACTCGCCTGACTGGTTGGCCCGACGGTGGCGAGCCCACCCGGATCGATACCGTGTACGGTCACCCCGGCCCGATCGAGCGCGGCAAACATCTTCTCCCGCGCATCTTCGAGCTTCTGACCGCAGCCGATTTCCGCCTGCTGCACCTGCGGACCGGCCTGCACGACGAAGTCGCTGCCGATGAACAGCAGCGACTTGCGACGCCGCGACACGTCCTCGAGCGCCTCGGCCACGCGCGTGATGGTGTCGGGCACACACAGACCGCACAGGCAGCGGCCATCGGTCAGCGACGTGAACACGCCTTCGAAGCCGCCGTGAGTCGCGGTATCGATTTCCTGCGCCTCGGCCGACGTCCCCGTGCTCCAGTCGCGCTGTTCGATGGCGCGCAGCAGCCGCGTCCGGTCCGACGTGAAGTTCTGGGGCACGCCGCCGCTCGTCGAGACGAGCGCGGCCATGTCGGTGGGCCCCAGCTCGTTGACGGCGGCGGTGGCAATCTCGCGCGCCGTCAGCGTGGGCATGCCGATCGGAATCGACCGGTCCATGAGGATCACGACGAGCCGGCCTTCCTGCTCGACGATCTGGTTGGTCGTCACATCGGGGGGCACCTCGGTCGTCCATGCCGCATCGCCCGACGTGATGCGATCGGGCAGGTCCACGAACGTGAACGTCTCGACCGGCCGCGGCTGTCCGTCCTCGAAGATGGTGAAATCCTCGGCCGTCAGGCCGCGAACGGGCTGGCGGCGATTGTCGAGCACCGAGACGTCCACCTGGATGAGTTCCGTGCCGGAACGGAAGACGGGTGCCGCCTGTTCGTCCGATTGCTGTGCCGTGAGCCACACGCTGCCGATGATGAGGGCCGCACACGAGGCGGCAAGTCGAACCTGGGGAGTGTGCACGTCAATTGATCCTGAACGCGAGAAACATGGAGACGACGATCTTCACCGGCTTGCCGTTCTGGCGCGCCGGCAGAAACTGCCACTGCCGCGCGGCCTTGATGGCTTCGAGATCGAGGCCATAGGTCCTGTCGAGCGACCTGACGACCTCGACGTCGCCCACCGTGCCGTCCTCGAGCACCACGGCCCGCAGTTCGACCTCGCCCTGGATCCTCGCACGGAGCGCCTCGCTCGTATAGCTCGGTTCGCGTTCCCGGATCAGTCGCGGCGGCTGGATGCCGGCACCCCCACGCGCGATGCCGCCGCCGAACTGCCCGCCCGTGCCGGGACCCACGCCGTCACCGCGGCCGGGACCCAGGCCTCCACCCGCACCACCGCCGCCAGTCGGGGCGGGCAGCGCGAAGACGCTCGTCCCCGTGGACCGGAACGAGACGGCATCGGGCGTCATGACCGGGACGGTCAGCGTGGGCGGCGGGGGCGGCGCAGTCACCGGAGGCGGAATATCGACGGGTACCGGCGCGGGCGGATCGGTTCTGGGAACCTCGATCGGCGCCGGCGGCGCCGGTTCCGGACTGCCGCCGCCTCCACCGCCGGGGCCCGTCATCTCGAGAAACACGAGCGTCGAGATCGGCATCGGCGGCTCGACCACACGCACAGGCTCCGGCTTGCGGGTGAGCAGGAACGCGACGATCAGGATGAGCGCGGCGTGAAGGGCCACGCTGGCCGCCGTCGCGCCAGTGAGACGCCGGGTTGGAACGGCGGGCCGTGATTGATCGAACACAGCTCACTTCACCTCGAACCGGACGGCGCGTCCGGCCGTGCGCTCGCCCGTCGTCGCGTCGAGGCGCAGCAGGTACCGGCCGGGCGCGAGGTCCCGCACCGGCAACACGAGCCGCGCGCTCGCCGTACGGTTCGTGGCGAACGCCCCAGGCACCAGTTCCAGCGACTCGTCGCGCACGGTGCGATCCTGCACGTCGACGACACGCACACGGAACGTCACGGCGCAGAGCGCGTCACCGCGCGCGGTGCCCTGGCTGATCTGAACGAACGCCGACACCGCTTCGGTCGCATCGAACGCGCGGCGCGCCGTCGGGATGAACGGCAGTCCCTGAGCTTCCTCGCGCGGCGCAGACGGCTCCTCGGGACTGGCGTGAACGAGCACGCCCGACATCGACAACGGCGCACGCGCGAAGTCGGGCACGTCGACGAACGTGTGGACGGTGGACGGGGCGGGAGGATGAGGTGCGTCGGGTGCGTCGGGTACGTCAGGTACGGCTGCGACGCGGATCTCGTGCAATCCCGGCTCCAGCGCCAGGCCGGATACGAGGCCGAGGACCTCGGCGTGGCTGCCGCCACTGCCGTCGGGTCGCAACTCGATGCGCTTCGACGCAACGGTCCGGCCGCGCGGCGTGAATGCAGCGGTCCACATCGTCATCCCCTGCGGCGATGCCGCGTGGGGCCGCGCTATCCGCCCCACGACGACGACCGCCGTGCCGCCATCGGCGCCGGTGACCAACGGCACAACCGACACGTCGAACGGCACCCCAGCCGATGGCAACAGGCCGCCGAGCGTTCGAACGAGCGTGGCCTCGGCCGAGTCGAGCGCCGACACGGGCTCGTCGGATCGCGAGTACCGATCACGGGCCTTGATCGTGAGGCCCTTCCGGTTGACGCGCACGTCGATGCGGTGCACCCGATCGTCAGGTGCGGACGAACCCGGGGTGAAGCCCAGCAGGTAGTACGAGCCGCTCTCCTCGAGAATCGCGGCCACCTGCGCTTCCGGCGCGTTGGTCCCCATGACCGTCCGGCCACCGGTCATGTCCGCGATGACCGGCAGGCTGTCCTGCCGCTCGCGCATGCGCGCCGCGGTGCCGAGCGGCGTCGTCTCCGCCGTTTCGAGCCCGACCGGATCGAGCACGTGAATCGTGGCGTTGGCTTCCCGCATCGCGCGTTCCATGCTGTCGCGCGCGTCGGCCAGGGGCACGCTGCACGCGCTCGGCTGCAGCGCCGCACCCGGTGTGATGCGGCCGGGAATGGATGGCGCCCATCTCTGCCCCATGGGCGACTCGTACGTACGCACGTACGTGCCGATGAAGAGCACGACCTTGGGGCGCTGCGATACGTCGCGCAGCACGCGGGCGACGCGGGTGAGCGTGTCGAGTGCGCACCGGCCGCAATGACAGCCGCCACTGTCGTAACGCTCCGGGTCCTTCAGCTTCCACGCATTGCCGGTTGTCGGAAGGGAATCGGTCTCGGCCGTGGCGAACGGCCGATCGATCGCCGCGCGGAGCAGCGCGCGGTCCGACGTGAAGTTCTGCGGCACGCCCGCGTTGGCCGCCGGGTTGGTGAACATGACGGCAGCCTGATCGGTCGGGCCCAGGGCGTCGACGGCGGCATGGGCAATCGTCCGCGCGAGTGCCTGGTCGTAGAACCGGATCGACCAGTCGAAGACAACGACGACGAGTCGTCCCTCTTCGGATGCGGTGTTGGTGACGACCTCGCGGGGTGCGTCGCGCACCCAGGCCGCTGCGGGGCCGGAGCGCGAAACAGCCGGCAACTCCACGGGCGCGAAGGCCACGACCGGCCGCTCGCGGCCGTCCTCGCGGATCGTGAAGTCGGCCGCTGTGAGTCCGCGCACGGGCTGGCGCTGTCCGTCGAGCACCGAGACTTCGAGCCGCACCACGTCGGTGCCGACACGGAAGGCGGACGGTGGCGGTGGCGGCGGATCCTGCGCGCGCAGCTCGGCTCCGGCGGCCAGGACCAGCAGGAAAACGACGGCGCGGGCCGAACGGTGTCGCTTCATAACTACGGATGTAGTTGATGCTAGGCCCGACCGCCACGCCTGTCAACTACCATCCTAGTTGACAGGGATGCGACGGCTCTCTACGATGCCCCTGTGTCCGCACATTTCACCGACCGCGAGCTCGACATCATGAAGGTGCTCTGGCAGCGCGGGCCCTCGACGGCCAGCGAAGTGCGGGAGGCACTCGACGAGGACCTCGCCTATACGACCGTCTCGACCGTCCTCCGCACGCTCGAGGCAAAGGGGCACGTCGACTATCACGAGATCGGCAAGGCCCATCGCTACTACGCCACGGTCACCGAGCAGGCCGCGCAGCGCAACGCCCTCTCGAAGCTGGTCGACCGTGTCTTCGGAGGATCGGCCGAACTGCTGCTCACGCACCTGGTGCAGGACCGCAAGCTGTCGGCCGACGAGATCAAGCGCCTTCGCGCGCTGATGCAGCGGCGGCTCAAATAGACGGAGTCCCAATGACAGCCGCCGTCATGCTCTACGCGCTGGTTGTCGGGCTGCTGCTCGCCGTCACCGGCCTGGTGGCCGACGGCGCCGCCGGGCTGGCACGCTGGCCGCGGCGATGGCTGTGGACGGCACTGCTCGTCGCGGCGGTTGGCCTGCCGGCCGCCGGGCCATGGCGGCCGGTACCTGCCGCGGCGGTCCCGGCGGCGGCGGTCGGCGCACCGCGTGCGATTGAAACCAGCGCCATCGGCAGGACGCCGCCTCCACCGGCCCGCCTCGTGGCATCCGTGCGGGCCCGCATCGATGCGACAGCCACCGCGGCCGCGCAGTTCGACTCACAACTCGCCATTGTCTGGCTCGGCGGCAGCGTCCTTGTCGCCCTCGTCCTGATGACCGGCCACCTGGCGCTCGCTCGGCGACGCCGACGTTGGCCGGAGGCCCTCGTGCACGGCACGCCCGTCCTCATCGCACCGGCGACCGGCCCTGCCGTCGTCGGCCTCGTGCGACCGCGGATCGTGTTGCCGGCCTGGTCGCTCGATCTGGACCCACGCGCCATGGCGCTCGTGCTGCGTCACGAGCGTGAGCACGTCCGTGCCAGAGACCCGTGGTTGATTCACGCTGCCGGTGCCGCCCTCGTGCTGATGCCGTGGAATCCGGTGATCTGGTGGATGGCGTCGCGGCTGCGGCTGGCCGTCGAACTCGATTGCGATCGGCGCGTGATCGGCACGACGGCAGGCGCCGATCCGGCCTCCGATGCCGTTGCGTACGGCGAGGTCCTGCTGACGGTGCTCGAGCGGCGGCCGGGGCGAACGCCACTGGCCGCGCCGGCGCTCATCGAGTCCTCCTCGATCCTCGCGAGGCGCATCTCCGCGCTCTTCCCGGCTGCCGTGCGCTTCGCGACGGCACGCGTCGCGCTGTCGTTAGCCGGTGCGCTGGCACTCACCGCGATCGCTGTCGTGACGCCTGTGCCGCGCGTGGCGGCGGCACCGCTCGCAGCAGTGGCAACGTTCGAGGCCACCCCCGCGGCCGCCGCGCCGATACCTGCCGCAGCCGACGCCGCTGGCGTCGACCTCATCGCACG
The DNA here is from genome assembly GCA_044507065.1 of Acidobacteriota bacterium. GTDB lineage: Bacteria > Acidobacteriota > Vicinamibacteria > Vicinamibacterales > SCN-69-37 > SCN-69-37. Next base: position 6,434 of record JBIQJY010000015.1, on the reverse strand, counting down.
TGCGGCGACGGACGCCCAGGCCGCGCCGGAGTCGATCGGGCTCGCACCCACGGCCATGTTCGACGCGCCGGCGCCGCTGCGACCGAGTACGGCGGACGACGTGGCACTCGATCCCGTCGGGGTCGAGGACGAATCACGAACGAATGATGCGCCAGGCCGCACGATGCCGACAGCCCTGGACGCATCGGTCTCCGCCTTCGATGCGAACTCCGCTCTCGGTGTCGGCCTCAGGGCGGCCGCTCTTGCGGCGCCGCCAGCCGATGTGGCCGACGCGCGCGCGCGGACGTACCGCAGCGACACCCCGGGACTCGTGGCGCCTGCGCCCGTTCGCATGATGCGGCCTCGCTACACGAATGCCGCCATGCGCGAGCGCATCGCCGGACGCGTACTCGTCGAAGCGGTTGTGGGGACCGACGGCCGGGTCGTCGACGCGACGGTGATCGAGTCGCTCGACGCCGCGTTCGGCCTCGACGAGGCGGCGATCGACGCCGTGCGGCAGTCCGTGTTCCGGCCGGGATCACTCGATGGCGCGCCCGTGCCTGTCGCGATCACGATGGAGCTGGCGTTCGCGATTCACTGAGAGCAGGTTCCAGACGGGCGTGGCGCGCGACGCTCACATCTCGACCCGTCGCACGAACAAGGTCAACAGGCTCGACACCGCCGTCACCACCACCACCGCGAACACGACCAGCCCGGCGCTCACGCCACCGTCGGCGAGACCCGGGGTTGTCGCCCGCGCGATCAGCGTCGTGAGCAGGATCGGAATGACAAACACCGGGTAGACCACCGGGTGAAACAACTGCATCAGGCTGACGAGCGCGGTCCAGGCCATCGACAGCAGTGCGGCCGCAAAGCTGACGGCAATCAGCGGTCCCCACGGCACCCCCTGCCCGAGAGCGACCAGGATCGCGGCGTGGACCCCGAGATAGATTGCGAACACGAACAGGATTCCGACGCCAGCGGCCGCCAGCCGCGTCCAGATGACGCGGAACCTCGACACGGGCATCGAGAGAGTGAACAACGCGGTACGCCACGACGGCGTGAGGCTGCCGCCGAAGAAGTGCTGCCCGTTGACGCCCGCGCCGGCCAGCAGGAACGGCACGAGCATCGCCAGTGTGAAGCTGTACGCGGCGTGTGTGCTCCACACGAGCACGCCTTCGAGCCCCATCACGGGAACCAGGGTCTCGAGCGAACGGAAGATGGCTGGTGATTCCCCTGCCGCGAGGAGGGACAGCCCGTCGGCAATCGCGCCGGCATACCGCCATGCCGACACGACGACGCCGAGACTTGCCACGAGAAGCGGCACCCGAAGCTCGAGCCAGTGCCGGTACCAGATCATCAGTACTCCTTTGCCCGCGCGATCGCGATGCTTGCCGCGACAATCGCCAGCGTGCCGGCGAGCGCGGCCGCAATCTGCCCGACTGTCGCGCCGGCAATGAAGTGCGTGATGGACGTCCACCACCAGGCGAATGCGGCGAGTGTGCCGAGTGCCGTGGCCATGGCGGCCCAGAACTCCCGGAGCACCACCGTCAACAGCCCGAGCGACGCCAGCGCGAGGGCCATGGCAGTCAACGCGCGCAATGCGCTGGACACCATCGTCGCCACCTGAGCCGCGAGCAGCGTCACGGGCGGGCCGGTGACGAGCATGCCGAAGACGTGCATCACGAGCAGCAGAATGACGAGCCCTGCGGCAACGCCGAGTCCGACAGCGAATCGCGTTGCGACCAGCGTCGCGCGGGACAGCGGAAGGGACAGCGTAAAGAGAAGTGATGAATGCCGCGGGGCGAGGGGTCCGGCCGGTGACGGATGGCTCAGGCCCGTGCCCGCGACGAAGAGCGGCACCAGGACCGTGACGAGCACGAGAAACTGCACGTGTACCGCCCAGGGCACGACGAGCGCCCGCGGAATGCGCTCGACGGTCGGCCCTACGTCGCGGACCTCACGCGCCAGGTTGCCGGTTTCCGCCAGATACGATGACACGCCGTGTACGGCAACCGGGAACAGCAGGCTCATGATCGCCGCCGCAACGAGCAGCACCACGACGGGACGTCGCAGCTCGAGCCAGTGGCGATAGAAGATCGCCGCCAGATGCGTCCTGCTATCGGCCGACATGGTCAAGGAACACGTCCTTCAGCGACGCGGGTTGCGCGTCGAGCACCTGGACACCGCTCGAGACGAGCCGCTCGGCCATCTCTGCTGGATCGTCGGTCGACAGGCCGGTGAGGAACCGGCCGTCACGCCGCCAGCCTTCGAGGGCGGCGGGAACGTCGATCCGCTCGTCATCGAGGAGGCAGCGGACGACCCGATAGCGCTGGCGGATGTCGTCGAGCGACCCTTCGACCACGCATCGGCCGCGATGGACCATCACGAGGTGGTCGGCAATCTGCTCGACCTCGCCAAGCTGGTGCGTCGAGAACAGCACGGTCAGGCCGCGATCGGCCACCTGCCGCACGAGCAGCCGCTGGACGCGATCGAGGGCGACGGGATCGAGGCCGTCCGTGGGCTCGTCGAGGATGAGCAACTCCGCGCCACGACAGAGCGCGAGCAGCAGCCAGAGCCTCGCGAGTGTGCCTTTCGACAGCTTCGTGCACCACGTGCGCAGGGGAATCTCGAGTTCGGCGACGAGGGCGGCCTCGAGCGCATGGTCCCAGGTCGGATAGAAGCCGCGCGTCAGCCGGATCATCTCGCCGGCGCGGGCGAATGAATACAGGTCCTTGGCCTCCGGCACGAAGGCCACGCGCTGAAGCAGCGTGGGCGTCATCGGGCCGTCCACGTCGAGCACGGCGGTCGAGCCGGACTCCGCGAAGGCAAACCCCATCAGCACGCGCAGCGTCGTCGTCTTGCCCGCGCCATTCGGCCCGACGAGGCCGCAGATGCTGCCTCGCGGCACGTCGAACGACATGCGATCGAGCACCGCACGGCCGTCGTACGTCTTCCGCAGCTCACACACGCGAATGGCGGTGTCTGTCATCGCTTCGTCTCCTCGTGGGTCTCGGCCAGGGTCGTATCCACCAGCCGGCGAATGGCACCCTCGTCCAGACCGAGTTCGCGAAGGGCCTCGACCGCCCGGCGCACGACGGTGCGCCCCTTCTGCACCGCGCGCGGCTCGGCGTGCGGCTGTCCGTGCGCCACGAACGCCCCGGCCCCCTGGCGCAGGACGATGAGGCCGGCGTGCTCCATCTCGCGGTAGGCCTTCGCCACGGTGTTCGGGTTCATCACCATGTCCTCGGCAACCTTGCGGAGGGCGGGCAGCTGATCGCCCGGCCGCAGGGCGCCGGCCTCCACGGCATGGCGCACCTGCTCGACCAGCTGCAGGTACATGGGGACGCCCGAATGGGGGTTGATGCGGAAGATCATCGATACGACTAGTGTACTAATACACTAGTACACACGATCGATGCAAGGGCCACCCGTCCGGGGGCGGGAGGCCCGAAGCGTCAGCGTCGACGTTACCGGCGCGCGAGAAGGTCGCGGATCTCGGTGAGCAGCGCTTCTTCCTTCGTCGGCCCCGCCGGTGCGGCCTCTTCCTTCGCCTTCAGGGAATTCATGCCCCTGACGAGCAGGAACAGCGCGAATGCCACGATCAGGAAGCTGACGACGGAGTTGATGAAGACGCCATATCCGATGGCGACGGCACCGGCCGCGCGCGCGGCCTCGAGCGACGCGTAGGGGCCGGGCGGCGTTCCCTCCCGCAACAGCAGGAACAGGTTCGAGAAGTCGGTCCCGCCGGTAATCATGCCGATGATCGGCATGAGGATCTCGTCGACGAACCCGCTGACGATCGTTCCGAACGCCGCGCCGATGATAATGCCGACGGCCATGTCCACGACGTTGCCGCGCATCGCGAACTTCTTGAATTCATTCAGCATGATCCCGCCCCCGTGTGCCTGTCCTGCGTTTACGAGTTGTCGCCGTCGAGCAGACGGCCGAGCCCGCCGAGAACCGATCCTTCCTCGCGCCCGCCGCGGCCCAGGCCGGGCACGGCGGCGACGATGCGATTGGCCAGCCGGCTGAGCGGGAGCGACTGCAGCCACACACGGCCCGGCCCGCGCAGCGTGGCGAAGAAGAGCCCTTCGCCGCCGAACAGCGCCGACTTGATCTTGCCGACGTACTCGATCTCGTAGGTGACCGAGGGCTGCAGCGCAACGATGCAGCCGGTGTCGATGCGGAGCAGTTCGCCCGGCGCAAGCGTCCGCTCGAGCAGCGCACCGCCGGCGTGCACGAACGCCCAGCCGTCGCCCTGCAGCCGCTGCATGATGAAGCCCTCGCCGCCGAACAGGCCGACGCCCAGCTTCTTCTGGAACGCGATGCCGATGCTGATGCCCTTCGCCGCCGCGAGGAATGAGTCTTTCTGCGTGATGAGTTCGCCGCCGAGCTCCGCCAGGTGGATCGGCACGATCTTGCCGGGATACGGCGCGCCGAACGCGACGACCTTCTTCTGGACGCTGCGGTTCAGGAAGACCGTCATGAAGAGGGACTCGCCAGTCAGCAGCCGCTTGCCCGCGCCCATCACGGCGCCCAGGAAGCCACTCTGCTTCTGCGATCCGTCACCGAAGATGGTTTCCATCTCGATGCCGTCTTCCATGAACATCATGCCGCCGGCCTCGGCGACGGCGGCTTCGCCCGGGTCGAGCTCGACCTCGACGTACTGCATGTCGTCGCCCAGGATCCGGTACTCGATCTCGTGCATGCCTGCCATGGTCCTCCTCGCGGTCGGGACAAGCCTACAGCAACCGCGCCTCGAGTCCCGTCACGAGCGCCTCGACCGCGTAGTCGGCCAGCGCGTTTCCGGCGGCTGGGTCCTGGCCGAGCTGGCGATCGATGGCGAGCATGGCCACGCCATGGACGACGGCCCAGACGTACCGGGCCTGTGTCGGCAGCGGATCGCGGCGGATGGTGCCGGCCGACTGCTGCGCCGCCAGCGCGTCGACGAGTGCCTGGAACGCGCCCGCCCCCGCGGCCTTCAAGTCGTCGTCGCAGGCGCCCTCCGGCCGGAAGGCGCCGAACATGACGCGGTAGTGGGACGGATGCGTGACGGCAAATCGCACGTAGGCACGGCCCATGGCCGTGAACGCGGCCACGCCGGCGCCGCCCGATTCCCACGCAGTGGTGAGGTCGGCCCGTAGCGTGCGGAAGCCCTGGGCGGCAACCGCCTCGAGCAACGACGTCTTGTCGCGGAAGTGCCGATAGAGCGCCGTGCGCGAGACGCCGAGGGTCTCGCCAACGCCACGCAGCGTCAGCGCGTCGACGCCCTCGCGGTCGATCGTGGCGACGGCCGCCTGCAGCAGGGCATTCCGGAGGTCGCCATGGTGATAGCGGCCGGCGGGCTTCCGGGGGGCACGGGAACGCGGGCGGACCGGGGCTCGGGAGGGCATGGACGCAGCGTACGCCGGGGTGTTGACAGAGTCAACATGTGGATCTACCCTGATGTTGACATCGGCAACATGGCCGGTGCCGCCAGGGAGGTACCCCATGACCGCAGACCGCCAGCCCGCTGCCCTGCCCGCCCGCCTGTGGCGCATCGACGCGCCGCTCACCTTCACGGGCCTGCTGATGTCCCTCGTCCTGCTGCCCATGGCCGCCGGACTCTGGCTCGACCCGCGCACCATCGTCGGCGCCCCGGCCTGGCTGAAACCGGCCAAGTTCGCCGCGTCGACCGCCATCTACAGCTTCACGCTGGTCGGGATCTTCAGCCTGCTTCCCGAATGGCCCCGCGTCCGCCGCGTCGTCGGCCGCACCACCGCGGCGGTGTTCATCATCGAGGTCGCCATCATCTCGGTCCAGGCCGCGCGCGGCACCACCAGCCATTTCAATGTGGCAACACCGCTCGACATGGTCCTGTGGACGACGATGGGGACGGCCATTGCGCTGCAGACGCTTGCGAGCATCGGCGTGCTCGTGGCGGCCTGGCGCCAGCGATTCACCGATCGCGCATTGGGCTGGGCCATCAGGCTCGGGCTGGCCATCACCATCGTCGGCGCCGCGAGCGGCGGCCTGATGACGCGTCCCACCGATCAGCAGATCGCAACGGCAATCGAGCATCGGGCAATGACGGTGGCCGGCGCGCACACGGTGGGCGCGCCCGACGGCACACCCGGCCTGCCGATGACGGGCTGGAGCCGCACGCACGGCGACCTGCGCGTGGGCCATTTCCTGGGGCTGCACGCCGTGCAGCTGCTGCCGCTGGTCGCCTGGTTCATCGGGCGGCGTCCGTCGCTGCGGCAACAGCGCACGAGGCTGGTGGTCGCCGGTTCCGGCAGCTACGCCGCGCTGTTCGGATTGATCACGCTGCAGGCCCTTCGCGGTCAGCCCATCACGAGCACCGACGCGTGGACGCTCCAGTGGCTCGTGATCTGGCTTGCGGCGACCTCGGGCGCGTTGTGGCTGGCAATGCGCAGGCGGCCGGTCGTGTCCGCGCCGACGGTCGAGGCTTC
>JBIQJY010000082.1:0-11497 GCA_044507065.1 Acidobacteriota bacterium | reverse complement strand
TCGCCATCAGCAGCGCGAGCAGGGCTTTCTGGGCGTGCAGGCGGTTCTCCGCCTGGTCGAAGACGACGGCGTTTGGCGAGTCCATCACCTGGTCGGTGACCTCGATGCCGCGGTGCGCGGGCAGGCAGTGCATGAACACGGCGCGCGGCGAGGCGGCTGACATCAGATCGCGATTCACCTGGAACGGCTCGAAGATGCGCGCACGCGTATCGGCTTCCTCTTCCTGTCCCATCGACGCCCACACGTCCGTGTAGACGGCATCGGCGCCGGCCACCGCGGCCACCGGGTCGCTGGTCAGCGCGATCGTCGATCCATGGCGCGCGATGCGCGCACAGTCGGCGAGCACCGCGGCGGGCAGTTCGAAGCCGGTCGGCGAGGCAAACGTCATCCGAAGCCCCGCGAGCGAGCCGGCATGGGCCAGCGATGCCGCGACATTGTTGCCGTCGCCCACGTAGGTGAGCGAGAGGCCGCGCGCCGATCCGAATCGCTCGACGAGCGTCATCACGTCGGCGAGCGCCTGACAGGGATGTTCCTCGTCGGTGAGCGCGTTGACGACGTGCATGCGCGTGGCGGCCGCGGCGAAGCGCGCGAGGCGGGCCTGGGCGAACGTCCGCACGACGGCCCCGCTCACCCAGCGCTCGAGGTTGTGCGCGACGTCCTCGACCGATTCGCGCCCGCCGAAGACGACGTCGGATGGCGGCTCGATCACCTCGCCGCCGAGTTCCCGCACGGCGATGACGAACGTGATGCGCGTGCGCAGCGAGGGCTTCTCGAACAGCATGGCGACGTGCCGACCCGCAAGGGGCTGCGGCCCGTTCCGTCCGTCGGCACGCGTGCGCTTGAGCGTCGCGGCGAGGTCGAGCAGGTGATCGAATTCGGCCGGCGCCAGGTCGAGGACCGACAGGAAGTCCTTGGCGGCAAGGCGCGACGGGTGCACAGTGGGCGTCACGTCCGGTACTCCGCGTTGATCTTCACGTATTCCGCGCTGAAGTCGCACGTCCACATCGTCGCCGTGTGCAGACCGCCCACGCCGAGATCGACCGTGACGTGCGGCTCCGAACCCTGGAGCACCTTCTCGGCCTGCGGCGTGAGTTCGTCGTGCGGTGTACCCTCGACGAACACGCGCACGTCGCCAATCGACACGCTGGCATGGTTCAGGTCGAAGTCCGCGCCCGATCGGCCGGCGGCCGCGATCAGCCGCCCCCAGTTCGGATCGCCGCCGTGGATGGCCGTCTTGACGAGCGGCGAGTTGGCGATGGTCCGCGCCGCCAGCCAGGCGTCGGCGGCGGTGGCGGCGCCCGTCACGCGGACGGTCACCAGCTTGGTCGCGCCTTCGCCGCCGCGCACGATCTCGCGAGCGAGGTGCCCGGCTACGGCCATGAGCGGCTCGATGAGGCGTGCATCGCGCTCGTCGGTAATGGTCACGCCGGATTGTCCGGAGGCCATGATGAAGACCGAGTCGTTGGTCGAGCATTCGCCGTCGACGGTGATGGCGTTGAAGGTGAGGTCCACCACGTGGCGCAGGGCGCCGGCGAGGACCGTCGGGTCCACCTTCGCATCGGTGGTCAGGTAGCCGAGCATCGTCGCCATGCGCGGCTCGATCATGCCGGAGCCTTTTGTCATGCCGCCGACCGTCACCGTGCCGTCGGGCGTGTCGAGCGCCACGGCATACGACTTCGGGAACGGATCGGTCGTCATGATGGCGCGTGTCGCATTCTCGCTGCCGTCGACCGACAGTTCGGACATGGCGCGCGTGATGCCGGCGCGCACCTTGTCGATGTCGAGCTGCACGCCAATCACGCCGGTCGACGCCACGAGCACTTCCTGCGGATCGCAGCCGACGGCCGAAGCCGCGGCCTCCGCCATGCGGTTGGCCACGGTCATGCCCGCATCGCCGGTGGCCGCATTCGCGCAGCCGCTGTTGGTGACGATGGCGCGCGCCCAGCCGCCGGTATGCGCGAGGTGCGCGCGCGAGACGAGCACCGGGGGCGCCACGGCCTTGTTCGTCGTGAACACGGCGGCCGCCGGGATCGGCGACTCGGCCACGACGAGCGCGAGATCGAGCGGCGGCGGGGCATCGCCCCGACGCTTCTTGATCCCACAGGACACGCCGGCGGCCTTGAAGCCGGCCGGCGCGGTAATACCGCCTTGCACGGACCGAATCACGTCAGACTCCTGCTTACGCCACGGCCACCGCGACATGCGGCGTGCGAATCACTGCCCGGGGCTGGCGCGGTGCCAGCGACAGCAGCATGGCCTGCTGGCCGCAGTTCCGGAAAAGCGGGCAGGCGTGGCAGTCGCGCGCGATCTTCTCGGACAGCCACTCGTGCGGCACGATCGAGAAATCGTGCCGGATGAAGAACCGGGGGTCGTGTGCGAGGGCCAGGAGCGACGAAAAGCCCTCGGCCCGCGCGTTGCCGGCCAGCCCATCGACGAGCCGCGTGGCCAGGCCGTGGCGACGCGCATCGGTCGCCACGACGAGTGAACGCACTTCGGCCACCCGCTTCGACAGCGGGACCAGCTCGGCGCACGCCTTTATCTGGCCGCCGACCTCGGCCACGATGAAGCGCGCGGCGCGCGCGCGGATTTCATCGACCTGTCTCGGCAGGAGGTGCCCCTCGGCCTGATAAGCGTGGATGAGCGCGTCGATCGCTGTCGCATCGGCGGGCGTGGCGGCCCGCAGCGTGAACGTGAGCGACTCGAGGCCCGGTCCCGTTTCGTCGGTCGGCGCGGCGGCAGAGTGCGGAAGGACGTTGTTCACCGGGCAGCTCCAAGGGCCTGATCCAGGATATCGACCGCAGCATCGATCTCCTGTGGGGTCACGATGTACGGGGGCAGCAGCCGCACGACGGTTCCCGACGTCCGGTTGATGATGAGCCCGCGATCGAGCGCACCATTGACCACGGCAAGTGCGTCGACCGTCACCTCGAGGCCGGCAATCAGGCCCGCACCCCGGATGCCGGTCACCGCGTCGGGCCGCGCCGCCTTCAGCGCCTCGAGCCGCGCGAACAGGTGCCGGCTCGACGCGCGCATCGACTCGAGCAGTCCGCCCTCAATCGTGTCGAGCACGGTCAGGGCCGCCCGGCAGGCCAGCAGGTTGCCGCCGTAGGTCGTGCCGTGGTCGCCGGCCGCGACCGCTGCCGCAATCCGCTCCGAGAGCAGTACCGCGCCGACGGGCACGCCGCCGCCAAGGGCCTTCGCCAGGGCCACCAGGTCGGGTTCGAGCCCAATCGTCTGGCTGTGCAGGAACGTCTCGGTATTGCGCCACGTGCCGCACTGGATTTCGTCGGCGATGAGCAGGGCGCCGCTCTTCGCGCACGCCAGCCGGATGGCCGCCACCAGTTCGGCCGGAAGCGGGTGCACGCCACCCTCGCCGCGGATGGGTTCGGCGATGATGGCGGCCGTGTCCTCGTCAACGGCTGCAAGAAGCGCATCGGGGTTGTCCGATTCCACGAACGTCGCGCCCGGGACGAGCGGACCGAACGGCACGCGGTACGCCTCGCCCCACGTCACGGCGAGGGCTCCCATCGTGCGGCCGTGGAACGCATGCTGGAGCGCCACGAACTTCGTCCGAGGCCGGCCCTGGCCATGCCAGTACCGCCGCGCGAACTTGAGGCAGCCTTCGATGGCTTCCGTTCCGCTGTTGCAGAAGAACGCGCGGTCGAGACCGGAAAGCGTCGTCAGCCTGTCGGCCAGCTGGCCCTGCAGCGGGTGGTAATAGAGGTTCGATGTGTGCAGCAGCGCGGCCGCCTGGTCGGCAATCGCGCGCGTCAGCACGGGATGCGCGTAGCCGAGCGAGGCGACGCCGATGCCCGACAGGAAGTCGAGATAGCTGCGGCCGCTGTCGTCGAACAGCCGCATGCCCTCGCCGCGCGTGAAGACCACCGGAAACCGTCGGTAGGTCTGCAGGACGCGCTGCGATTCCAATGCCTTCACGTCGGTCGTCTGTGTCGTCGTCATGATCGTGGTCGGGTGTCGAATGCCTCGGGAAACGCGTCGATCAGTGCACGCGGTAGCGGCTGTCGGGCTCGCTCCGCACGGGCGAAATGGCGGTCAGCGTGGTGCCGGCCGCCGTCTCGATGCCGTGGGCGGCGTCGAGCTCTCGTCCGTCGACGAGCCGGATGCCGACCACACCGGCCAGGAGCGCCGTGCGGCACGACGTCAGTTTGGCCACCATGCCGGCCGTCGCCGTGCCCGAGGCGATGACCGCCTCGATACCGGCCGCATCGAGCACCGGAATCGTCTGGCCGTTCTCGTCGAGCACGCCGGGCGTACCGCCGGCAATCACCACTTCGCAGTCGTCGAAGGCGGCCGCGATGCGGCACGCCATCACGTCGGCGTTCACGTTCAGGATCTGCCCGGGCGTGTCGTCGTCGGCGCCGTAGCCGAGGCTGGCCACGACCGGCACATAGCCGTTGTCGACCAGCAGTTGCAGCAGGCCCGGATCGGCCTGCGTTGGATCGCCCACCAGGCCGAGATCGACGACCGCCCCCGCGGTGGATGTGTGCGCCGCCACCCGCCGCGCGCGACCGAAACCGGCGTCGACGCCCGTCAGCCCGACGGCATTGACGTCGGCAGCGACAAGGGCCGCCACGAGGTCCGTATTGGTCGATCCGGCCAGCACGGCCACGACGGCGTCGAGCGTGTCGGCATCGGTAATGCGCAGGCCATCGACCTTCTTCGGGGCGATCTGCCGCCGCGCCAGTTCGGCATCGACGGCCCGCCCGCCACCGTGAACAACCACGAGCGGCCGGTTGGCGGCAATCGAGGCCGCAAGCCCGGCAATACGCTGCCGCTGTTCGGGGGACTCGATGAGTTCACCCCCGAGCTTCAGGACAAGGGGACGCATCAGCGGCTGGCCGCCGGTCGGGCGGTCGGGAGGAGGCAAAGGGCCGAATGGGCCTCGAAGAATGTGTCAGTGAGCGAATACATATTCACGCCAAGCGAACTTTATACATCGCGCCAACTTTGGTGTCAACATCAAGTTTTGCCCGGTTCAATCGGCGGTCGCCGCTGATGATTGCGCTGTTGCGAAGGCCGGCTGGGTCTGTATAATTGTGCGTCGCATTGAATATTTATGAAGCCATGGAGACAAGCTCAAATCGTGGACGTGATCGACCACGAGCCCGTGGTGTCGCAGGAAATGCTGCGCCAGCGGCTCCGCGAACGGGGCATCGACGCGACCCAGGCCACGATCTCCCGTGATCTCAAGGAGATAGGGGTCGTCAAACGCGCCGGTGACGGCGCCTATGTCAGGCCCGGCACCGAACGCGCCGACCCGGCCGCCGCCGAGCACCTGCGTCGGGCCGTCAGTTCGCTGCTGCGCGGATACGAGCGCGTCGATCCGCTGCTCGTGCTGCGCACCGACCGGGGCCAGGCGCAGGGGCTGGCCGAATGGATCGACCGGGCTCAACTGGTCGAGGTGGCCGGCACCATCGCGGGTGATGACACGATTCTCCTGGTGTGCCGCGGCGTCGACGCCGCGGCCGCCATCGAAACGCGCCTGAACGATATGGTGCGAAAGTAGGCGCGGGCCCTGTGCCCGCCCATGTCGGTGTGAGGGAAGGGAAGTTGAGCGTGGATCGAATCGTTCTTGCGTACTCGGGCGGACTCGACACGTCGGTGGCCATCTCGTGGCTGGCCGACAAGTACCGCGCGGAAATTGTCACCGTCACGATGGACCTCGGCCAGGGCAAGGAGCTCGACGACGCGCGCGAGCGCGCGCTGGCGTTGGGCGCCGTGCGGGCCCACGTCCTCGACCTGCGCAATGAGTTCGCGCGCGACTTCGTGCTGCCCGCGCTGCAGGCCGGTGCCGTCTACGAGGATCGATACCCGCTGGCCACCGCGCTCGGTCGTCCGCTGATCGCGAAGCACCTCGTCGAGATTGCCCGGCTCGAGGGCGCATCGGTCGTGGCCCATGGCTGCGGCACCGAGAAGGGCAATGACGCGATCCGCATCGACCTGTCGGTGCGCGCGCTCAATCCCGATCTCGAGGTCCTGGCGCCGCTCGCCCTGTGGGACGTGACCAAGCAGGAGAAGGTCGCCTTCGCGAAGAAGCGCGGCATTCCGGTGCCTGTCAGCGCCGACAGTCCGTACACCACCGACGTCAACCTGTGGGGCCGGTCGATCGAATACGGCGTGCTCGACGATCCGTGGCGCGAGCCGCCCGACGATGTCTACCTGCTCACGCGCTCGCCGACCGAGGTCTCCGACACGCCGGCCTACGTGGAAGTGGAGTTCGAGCGCGGCGTACCGGTAGCGGTCAATGGCGTGGCGCTCACGCTCGTGGAGCTCATCTCGAGCCTCGAGACGATTGCCGGCGCGCACGGTGTGGGCCGCATCGACCTGCTCGAGAACCGGCTGGGCGAGACGAAGTCACGCGAGATCTACGAGGCGCCGGCCGGCGTGCTGCTGCACGCGGCGCACAACGAGCTGCAGAAGTACGTCACGCCCCGCGATCTCGCGCGGCTCGCCTCCGACGTGGGCGTGAAGTATGCCGACCTCGTCTACAACGGCCACTGGTACAGCCCCACGCGCGAGGCGATCGATGCGCTCGTCGCGAAGGTCCAGGAACGGGTGACGGGCGCCATCCGTCTCAAGCTCTTCAAGGGCGACCACCGCGTCGTCGGGCGCAAGTCGCCATTCGGCCTCTACGATCAGGACAAGGTGACCCCGTCGGGCGAGCCGCGGCCGTCGACCCTGGAACTGCGGCACTGACATGTCAACCCTCTGGTCCGGTCGATTCACCGCCGAGCCCGATGCCGAGGTGTTCGGCTATGGCAAGTCCCTTCCCGTCGATCGACGCCTCGTCGACGACGACATCACGGGCAGCGTGGCGTGGGCCGAGGCGCTCGCGCGCGCCGGTGTCATTTCCGCTGACGACGGCCGCCTGCTTGCCGCGGGTCTCGAGCAGGTGCGCGAGGCGGTGCACGCCAACCCCGCCCTCATTCGCGATGCCGAAGACGAGGACGTGCATTCGTTCGTCGAGCGCGAACTCGTCGCGCGCGTGGGTGATGCCGGACGCCGGCTGCACACGGGCCGCTCGCGCAACGAGCAGGTCTCGGTCGACTTCCGCCTGTACCTGATGCGGCGCGTCCCGGAAATTCAGAAGGCGCTTGCCGGTCTGGTCGAGGCATTCGTCCATCAGGCCGAACTGGCGGGCCAGGCCGTGATGCCGTCCTACACGCACCTGCGCCGCGCCCAGCCCGTGCTCGTCGCCCACGTCTTCCTGTCGCACGCGGCCGCGTTCCAGCGCGACGTCGAACGCTTCGATGTCGCGCGCCGCGAGGCCGACTCGATGCCGCTCGGCTCCGGCGCCATCGCCGGAACGGCCTACAACATCGACGTGGCGTGGCTGGCCGACAGGCTCGGGTTCTCGCGAGTGGTCGCCAACAGCATCGACGCGTCGGGCGATCGCGACTTCGTCGCCACGTTCCTCTATGCCTGTGCGATGGCGATGGTGCACATCAGCCGCCTGGCCGAGGACGTGATCCTGCTGTCGAGCGAGGAGTTCGGATTCTTCGAGATCCACGACTCGGTGGCCACCGGGTCGAGCCTGATGCCACAGAAGAAGAATCCCGATCCGCTCGAACTCGTGCGCGGCAAGTCGGGAAAGGCTGTCGGCACGCTCACTGGATGGCTGACCACGCTCAAGGGCCTGCCGCTCGGCTACAACAAGGACCTGCAGGAGGACAAGGCGATTGCCTTCGAGGCCGAGGACACCGTCATCGCATGCGCGCGGACGACGGCCACGGCGGTCCGCACGCTGACGTTGCGCCCCGAGGTTGCGCGCGCGGCGGCGTCCGGCCTGCTGCTCGCCACCGAAGTGGCCGACTATCTGGTCGGGAAGGGCATGCCGTTCCGGACGGCGCACGAGGTGAGCGGCCGCATTTCGGGCGACCTCCATGCGGCGGGCCGCGACTTTTCATCGCTCACGCTCGACGACTGGCGGCGCTATCACGATCTGTTCGACGACGGCATCTTCCAGGCCATCACGCCGGAGGCGGCCGTCGCCGCGCGGCTGACGCCGCAGTCGACCAATCCGGCCCATGTGGCCGCGACACTCGCACGCACGCGCGAATGGCTCGCGCAGTTCGGCGGCTGACCGCGCATCGTCAGCCGCCGCCAATAGAGGTGACATGACAGACACCAATCCGGTCATCGTCCGCCAGTTCATGAGCACGATCGAAGCCGAGGTCGCGCAGACGGCGCTCGAGGCCGCCGGGATCGAGTCGGCCGTCAGCGTCGACGACAGCGGCGGCATGCATCCGCACCTGCAGGTCGGCCGTGTGGCGCTGCTCGTGCGCCCCGAGGATGTCGGCGATGCGCTGCGCGTCCTCGACACGCCCGCCAAGGAAGCGCCGTGATTGCCCCGTCCGTCGCCTAGCGCCGTCGATGCCCTACGCCTTTCCCAGCGACCTCGCCGATCAGGTCATCGATCGGTGGCACACGTTCGTGGCGCGACACGACCAGCCGGCGCCGCCGCTGCCGCCGGCGGCGTGCCTGCGGCAGATTCTCGAAACGGCGTTCATCGCGAGTTTCGCGCGCGAAGAGGGCCGCGAGCTGCGGTTCGTCCTCTGCTGCGCGCCAAGCATGGTGATTCCGCGCGAGACGGAGGGCGCCGTGCCGGTCGTGGCGTTCGAGACAGGCAGGCCGCTGTCGATCGAGTCGCTGCGGTCGCTCGCGCCGGCCGTCAACCCGACGAGTGCCGCGCTGCTCGTGCGCTGCCCCGATGAACACAGCGATGAGGTCGAGTGCGAGATCGCCGGCGTCCTCAACGTCGGATCGCACCTGGCGCGGTCGCGCAGCGGGCGCGCGTTCTACCATCGCCCATCGCCCTACGCGCTGATGATCGACGTCAGGGACGCGGGCGAGATGCACATCTATCGCGGCGGCATCAAGCTGGCCACGCTCAAGTCCGGCCAGCTGCAGGACCAGCTGGCATACTCCGGGCTCGAGTTCCTGCCCATCAGCGACATCCTGGCGAGCGGCACCGACCAGTTGCGCCCGCGGATCCAGCGGCCAATCAACGAGCCGAGCCGCGAAAGCTCCGACTTCGAGTGGACGGCCCTGCTCAACACCATTCTCTGCATCGTCAACGGCGTGAAGGAACACGGACACGGCGGGACGGTCCTGCTGGTGGCGCCGGGGGCGGAGGCCTCTCTGCCGATCCGCACGAAGTTCTGCGTGGACGGACGCAACAGCGTGGTGACCGACTGCTTCGTCGACTTCGTCAATGCGCGCCACCGGCTGGCGTCGGCGCGGACCAACTACGAGCTGACGCGCGATGGCCGTGAAGGCGTGTCACACCTGAAGAACGCCACATTCGTCGCTGAAGAAGAGCTGGCCGATGCCGCCGACCTGGCCGCGCGCCTGAGCGCCGTCGACGGGGCGCTCATCCTGCGGTCGGACCTGGCCGTCATGGGATTCGGCGCCGAGATCGTGCTCGATGCAGCCCAGGCCATCGTTGCCCACGAGGTGACGGGCCATCCGTTGCGGAGCGGTCAGTGGCCGTCAGCCGACAGTGAGAGCTTCGGGATGCGGCATCGCTCGTCGGCGCGCTGCATTGCGCACGCGGACCGCACCGCAGCGTTTGTCGTCTCGCAGGATGGCGGCGTGACGTTCATGTGGAAGCAGGATGGTCGCCTGCTGCTCAAGCGTCACGTCAATACGGCCAACCCCAACATGGTCGGGGCGTAAGCGAGAGCGGGTGCCGGAAGCCGGCGGCAAATCCGGCCGGCGTCGCACGGCACGCTCCTGGACCCCGCCCCTAACGCGAAGGCCCGGAGTTGCGCGCCGGTCTCGCCACGCGTATCGCCACGGCAATCGCGATGGCCAGCAGCGCGGCCGACAGCAGGTACGGCGCGCCGGGGAACCGCCACTGGTCGCCCGGTGCAATCGCGCGGGCAAAGACTTCCGCGAAGATGATCGGACCGACGATCCCCGTGATCATCTGCACGCTCGCGAGCGCGCCCTGCAGGGCGCCCTGCCTGTCGCGCCCGACGAACCGGGTCACCAGCCCCTGCGCCGCGGGATTGTAGAGTCCCCAGAGCGCGAGCACGGGAATGCCCGCGATGAAGACGGCCGCGCCCGGTGCCAGGCCGTAGATCGTGAAGCCGGCCGTGCCGAATACGAGGCCGGCGATGAGGGTGCGGCGTTCGCCAAAGCGCTGGCACGCCGGTCCCACGAGTCCAGCCTGGACGACGGCCGACCCGATGCCGACTGCCGCGAGCGCGAGGCCGACCTCGGCACTGCTCCAGCCGAACCGGTACGCGGCGTTCAGCACGAACACGGCGGGCAGCGCCTGATGCGCCAGGTGATAGAGGAAGTGCAGGGCGGCGAAGCCCGGAAGTCCCGGATGCGATCGCAGCAGCGTGAAGGCACCGAGCGGGTTGGCGCGCTTCCACGAGAACGGACGTCGATGTTCGGGCGCGAGCGACTCGGGCAGGATGAAATAGCCGTAAGAGGCGTTGGCGAGGCTGAGGCCGGCGGCCACCCAGAATGGCGTGCGCGGACCGAAGGCACCGAGCAGGCCGCCGATGGCCGGACCGAGGATGAATCCGATGCCGAACGCCGCGCCGAGCACACCGTAGGCGCGGGCGCGCCGATCCGGAGGCGTCACGTCAGCAATGTAGGCGTAGGCCGTCGGCACGCTTGCCGACGTCACGCCCGAGAGCAGGCGGCCCGCAAACAGCCAGCCGAGCGATGGCGCCACGGCCATCAGGACGTAGTCCAGTCCGAGGCCGAAGTTCGAAAGCAGGATGACAGGGCGGCGTCCCAGGCGGTCGGAGAGTGAGCCCAGCAGCGGCGCGGCAAACAACTGGACCGCCGCCCACGAGGTGGCGAAAACACCGACGGTTCTCGCGGCCGATGCGGTATCACCGCCGCGGAACATCTCGATGAGCAGCGGCAGCACCGGGATGATCATGCCGAGCGCCAGCATGTCGAGCATCACGGTGATGAAGATGAAAACGGTGGCGGCGCGGCGCGGTCCGGACAATCCCGCCATGCTAGCATCGGCCCCAGTGTCCACTTCGATCTACGACATTACCGTGACAGACATCGACGGCAGATCGATGTCGCTCGATCGATATCGCGGCAGCGTCCTGCTCATCGTCAACGTGGCGAGCCGATGTGGGTATACGCCGCAGTACGCGGGACTCGAGGCGCTCTATCGCCGCCATCGCGATGCCGGGCTTGTGGTACTGGGGTTTCCCTGCAATCAGTTCGGGGGACAGGAGCCTGGCACTGAGGCCGAGATTGGCGCCTTCTGTTCGTCGACCTATGACGTCACGTTCCCGATGTTCGCCAAGGTGGACGTGAACGGATCCGACGCCCATCCGCTCTACGTGTTCCTGAAGTCGCAGAAAAAGGGCGTGCTCGGTACCGAAGCCATCAAGTGGAACTTCACGAAGTTCCTCGTCGATCGCGGCGGACGCGTCGTCTCCCGGCACGGATCGCAGACGCCGCCGGAGTCGATGGAGCCGGCCGTTGCGGC
>JBIQJY010000081.1:9071-11801 GCA_044507065.1 Acidobacteriota bacterium | reverse complement strand
GTCATGGCGTTCCTCGCCGACGCGCCGCCCGTGCTCTGCGACTGGCTGCCGTGGAACCACACATTCGGCGGCAACCACAACTTCGGCATCGCGCTCTACAACGGCGGCACGCTCTACATCGACGACGGCCGGCCGGTGGCCGGGCAGATGGAGCGCACGATCGCGAACCTGCGCGACGTGGCGACGACCGCCTACTTCAACGTGCCGCGCGGCTTCGAGATGCTGCTGCCCGTCCTGCGCGAGGACGCCGACTTCCGTCGGCATTTCTTCAGCAACGCGCAGGCGCTGTTCTTCGCGGCCGCGGGCCTTCGCCCTGAAGTGGCCGACGGCATCCAGGAACTGGCCACCGCGACGCTCGGCCGCCCCGTGCCGTGGATCACGGGCCTCGGCGCCACCGAGAGCGCGCCGTTCGCCCTGTGCACGGGCGCGCTGCTCTCCACCACGTCGCACGTCGGCGTACCGGTGCCCGGGATGGAACTGAAGGCGGCACCCGTCGGCGACCTGCTCGAGGCACGGCTGCGGGGGCCGAACATCACGCCCGGCTACTGGGGCGACGAGGCGCTGACGCGCGAGGCGTTCGATGCGGAGGGGTACTACCGCATGGGCGATGCCATCGCCCCGGCCGATGAAGATGACCTCGGCCGCGGCTTCGTGTTCCGCGGCCGCATCAACGAGGACTTCAAGCTTTCGACGGGCACGTGGGTGCGCGTCGGCGCCGTACGCGCGCGGCTGATGGCCGCCATCGGCGACGTCGCGCAGGACGTGGTCATTGCCGGCGAAGGGCGCGACAGGATTGCCGCGTTGATCTTCCCGAACGCGCTCGCGTGCCGCACGCTCGCCGGTGCAGACGCCGACGTCGCCTTCGAGGCCGTGCTGGCGCACGACGATGTCCGCAGAGCATTCATCGACCGGCTCGAAGCATTCAATCGTGACAATGTCGGCAGCTCGACCGCCGTCCACCGCGCCCTGCTGCTCGACACGCCGCCCTCGTTCGAGGCGGCCGAGATCACCGACAAGGGCACGCTCAACCAGAAGGCCGTGCTCAGGCGACGCGCCGCCCTTGTCGACACCCTGTACGACTCACCTTCCCAGTCGCTGCTGATTCAGATGCAGCCGCCTCCCCCGGTGCCCTGATGCCCATTGATCCGACACGCCTGACCGCCATCGACGTTCACGTTCATCTCGAAGCGCCCAAGAGCGCCAACGCGGCGGAGACCGCCGCGGCAAAATACTTCGGCGACAGCGGCGCGGCGCGCGACGGCGCGGCGCTCGTCGACTACTACCGATCGCGCCAGATGGCCTGTGTGCTCTTCACCGTCGACGAGCGGCTGACCGGGCGCCCCCAGGTGTCGAACGACACCGTCGTCGAACTGGCGCAGGCGAACCCGGACGTCATCATCCCGTTTGCCAGTATCGATCCCACGCGCGGTCCCGAGGCCGTGCGAGAGGCGAAGCGCCTCGTGGCCGGCGGCGTCATCCGCGGCCTGAAGCTGCACCCGCCGCTGCAGCAGTTCGCGCCCAACGATCCGCTCGCCTATCCGCTCTACGAGGTGTTCGCCGAGGCGAAGCTGCCCGTCCTGTTTCACACGGGGCACAGCGGCATCGGCACCGGCATGCCCGGCGGCGGCGGCGTCCGCCTGAAGTATGGCCACCCGATGCTCGTCGACGACGTGGCGGTGGACTTTCCGGACCTGCCAATCATCCTGGCGCACCCGTCGTTTCCCTGGCAGGACGAAGCCATCTCGGTGTGCCTGCACAAGTCGACCGTCTACATCGACCTGTCGGGCTGGTCGCCGAAGTACTTCTCGCCGACGCTCGTGCAGTACGCGAACACGCTGCTCAAACACAAGGTGCTCTTCGGCACCGACTACCCGCTCATCACGCCGGATCGCTGGCTCGCCGACTTCGAGAAGATCGCGATCAAGGAAGAGGTGCGGCCGCTGATCCTGAAGGAGAACGCCGTCAAGCTGTTCGGGCTCGACCAGACAAGGAGCGCCTGATGCCACGACTGCCCCTGCGTACGCTGCTGATTGCCGCGTGCAGCATTTTTGCCCTCTCGGCCTGCGGCGGCGCGGCCACGCGCACGCAGGCCGTGCCTGCCGCCGACACACCCCGCACGATCGCGGCGGCGCAGTGCGCGGCCGATCGGATCGGCACGACGATCCCGACGACTGCCATCGGCGAACCCGTATCGGGCGTCACGCTCGACGCGCCGGTGTGGACCGAGGCGACAGATACCGCGCCGGCCTACTGCTCGGTGACGGGTGCACTCGCGCCCGTCGATACAGCCGCCACCGCGCAGCCGATTCACTTCCGCGTCGTGCTGCCCGCCACGTGGAACGGCCGTGCCATGCAGCTCGGCGGCGGCGGGTTCAACGGCGTCATTCCCAACCTCACCGGGCCGATCGATGGCGGCGCCAGCGGCCCGGCGCGCCGCATCGTCACCTATGGCAGTGATTCCGGCCATCGCATGGGCCCGAACGTGTCGACCGACTGGACGCTGAACGACGAGGCCATCCGCAACCTCGGCTACATGCAGATGAAGAAGACGCACGACGCGGCGATGGTCATCGTCGAGCGTGCGTACGGCGCGAGGCCCGTCTTCAACTACTATGTGGGGTCGTCACAGGGCGGGCGCGAGGCGCTCACCGTCGCGCAGCGCTATCCGGCCGACTACGACGGCATCATCGCGAACGTGCCGATCGTCAACTTCTCGTCGCTGATGCTGGC
>JBIQJY010000081.1:4216-8971 GCA_044507065.1 Acidobacteriota bacterium | reverse complement strand
GGCGTGCTGGGCGTCACGGGCTTCCTCATGCGCGACACGTCGGCCAATCCGCTCGACTACGTCGAGGGCGGCGCGCTCGACGCACGACGCGTCGAGCTGTCGCACTGGCTCGATGGCACCAATCCGGACCTGTCCGCGTTCCGCGCCCGCGGCGGGCGGATGATTGTCACCATTGGCACCAACGACACGCTGGCCTCATCGGGCGCGCAGCTCGACTACTACCAGTCGGTCATCGACACGATGGGACGCGAGGCGGTTGACTCGTTCGCGCGGCTGTTCGTGATTCCGCAGGGCAACCACGGCCTTCGCGCGACTTCAACGGCCCGCGACGGCAACGGGCAGGCGCAGACGCCGACGCCGCTGCCGACGACCTTCGACAAGGTGGGCATGCTGACCGACTGGGTGGAGCGCGGCGTCGCCCCGCCCCTGCACGCCACGGTCACCGGCGGCGAACGCAGCCTGCCGCTCTGCAGCTACCCGGCGCATCCGCACTACGTGTCGGGTCCGGCTGAGGCCGCTGCATCGTACGAATGTCGGGAGTGAGTCTGGCGGGAGGCCGAGCATGGCAGGGCCGACACGAGGTCGGCCCCTACGCGTCGACCAGTGTGGACGGCCTCGCGGACAGCGGCCGTCCGCCGGCGCCGTAACGAAGCTGCGTGATCTCGGCAACGATGGCCAGTGCGATTTCGGCCGGCGTGCGGCCGCCGAGGTCGAGACCCACGGGCGCGTGGACGACGGCGATGCGGTCGGGCGCGATACCTTCGTCCTGCAGCATTTCCGCGATCAGGACCGTCTTGCGGCGGCTCCCAAGGACGCCGATGTAACCCACCGGCGTCCTCGCGGCGGCGAGCGTGCAGTCGGCGTCCATCTTGTGACCGCGCGTGGCCACGACGAGGTACGTCTGGCTGTCGTAGTCGATCGAGCCGATGCTCTCGACGATCGGTCCTGTCAGCACCGTCGCGCCGTCGAAGCGCGCCGGATCGGCGAACTCCGGCCGGTCTTCCAGAATCGTCACGTCGAAGTCGAGCAGCCGCGCCTGCCGGGCGATGGCCTTCGCCACGTGCCCGCCGCCGGCCACGACCAGCCGCGGCCGCCGCGCGACTGTTTCGACAAGCAGATCGTGCGCGGCGTCGATCGGCACGGTGCGCGTCGTGCCCGTGCGCATCTGCTCGAGTCCCGCATCGCGGGCGCGCTCGTCGCGCGCACGGTCGCCGGTCGACCCCACGAGACGGCCGTCGGCCAGCACGAACGCGCGCGACTCGAACGCCAGCGCCTGCCCGTCCCCACGACGCAGCAGCGTGAGCACCGCGATGGGCGGACCGCCGCCGGCCGCAGCGGCCGCGAGCGCCAGCACGTCGTGTTCGCCGCCGGCGAACGCCTCGGCGTGCGGCTCGGCCAGAATCCACATGGTGCCGCCGCAGACGAGCCCGGTGTTCCAGGCGAGCGCTTCGTTGAGCTGATGGACGTGCAGCGCACGGCCGCCGCTCTCGAGGACCTGGCGCGCCGTGACGATCGCGTCGGCCTCCACGCAGCCACCGCCGAGCGTGCCGACCGGCCGCTCGTCGGAATCGGCCGTCACCACCAGCTTCGCCCCCACCACCTGCGGCGTGCTGCCCTGCGTGCGGACGACGGTGGCCACGGCAAAGGCCACGCCGCGGCCGGCAAGATCCGCCATGTGTCGATAGGGCGACGCCGCTCGGTCGCTGTGGGCCATGCACACTCCCGCCGTCCCGGCAGGGCCCGGGACACTTGTGTCCGGATACGGTCCTCACTACTCTATGCCACGGGATCCACCCCCCGAATCGCGAACGCCATTCCGCCAGGAGCCGCCCATGCCCTACACGCTCTCCGTCAACGGCCGCACGACGACGGTCGACGTTCCCGCTGACATGCCGCTCCTGTGGGTGCTGCGCGACGTGCTCGATCTGAAAGGCACCAAGTTCGGGTGCGGCATGGCGCAGTGCGGCGCGTGCACCGTGCACGTCGACGGCGAGGCCACGCGCGCGTGCGTCACGCCGGTGGGGTCGGTCGGCAACGCGCGAATCACGACCATCGAGGGCCTGTCGCCCGATGGCACGCACGCGCTGCAGCGCGCCTGGATGAACAACGACGTGCCGCAGTGCGGCTACTGCCAGGCGGGACAGATCATGTCGGCGGCGGCGCTGCTCGCGCGAACGCCCAAGCCGACCGACGCGGACATCGACGC
The DNA here is from genome assembly GCA_044507065.1 of Acidobacteriota bacterium. Classification (GTDB taxonomy): domain Bacteria; phylum Acidobacteriota; class Vicinamibacteria; order Vicinamibacterales; family SCN-69-37; genus SCN-69-37. The sequence continues at coordinate 6,765 of JBIQJY010000081.1, read as the reverse complement.
CGCGATGGCCGGCAACATCTGCCGATGCGGCACCTACACGCGCATCCGCAAGGCGATCCACGAGGCCGCCGGCACGCGCCAGGCCGAGGGCATCGCCCTGCCGGTCATCACCGACACCCGCAGCTGACCGAGGCCCCCATCATGTCGACCACGCCCACCCTGTCCCGTCGGTCGTTCCTGAGTGTCACCGCGCTCGGCGGTGGCGGATTGATGATCGGCCTGTACTTGCGCCCCGTACTGGGGGCCCAGGGCCCGGCGGCTCCGCCGCTCTCGCCACACTCGTTCATCCGAATCACGCCCGAGGGCATCGTGCACATCATGGCGAAGAACCCCGAGGTCGGGCAGGGGATCCGCACGGTGCTGCCGATGATCATCGCCGACGAACTCGACGCCGACTGGCGGTCGGTGCGCATCGAGCAGGCCGACGTGAACCAGGCGCTCTACGGGCCGCAGTTTGCCGGCGGCAGCACGGCCATTCCGCAGAACTGGACGCCGATGCGCCAGATGGGTGCGGCCGGTCGGCACCTGCTGGTATCGGCGGCGGCCACCGCCTGGGGCGTGCCGGCCTCCGAGTGCACGACGACGCCCGGACGCGTGCTCCATGCGGCCAGTAACCGCAGCGTCGGTTACGGCGAGGTCGCCGCCCGCGCGGCGGCTCTCTCGCCGCCCGATCTCTCGTCGCTGCGCCTCAAGGATCCGTCCGAGTACACGATCATCGGCAAGAGCATTCCCGGCGTCGACAACGAGACGATCGTGCGGGGCCAGCCGCTGTTCGCCATCGACGTCACGGTGCCCGGCATGCTCGCCGCCGTGTTCCACAAGTGCCCCGTGTTCGGCGGCACGGCCACCAGCGCGAACCTCGACGAGATCCGCGCCATGCCCGGCGTGCGCCACGCTTTCATCGTCGCGGGCGGCGACGATCCGACGACGCTCGTTTCGGGCGTGGCCATCGTGGCCGACTCGTACTGGCAGGCGAAGACGGCGCGCGACCGGCTGCAGGTGGTGTGGAACGAGGGTCCGTGGACGTCGCAGAGCAGCGACGGCTTTGCACGGCGCGCCGCGGAACTGTCGACCCAGACTCCGGCGCAGTGGGTGCGGACCGACGGCGACGTGGACGCCGCGCTGGCGTCGGCCTCGAAGGTCGTCGAGGCGGCCTACGCCTATCCGTTCATCTCGCACGCGCAGCTCGAGCCCGAGGTGTGCACGGCGCAGTTCAGCAACGGCAAGCTGGAGATCTGGGCGCCCAGCCAGACGCCGGGCAACGCACTGCAGGGGATCACGCGAACGCTCGGCATCGACGCCGCCGACATCACGATGCACCAGTTGCGGGGTGGCGGCGGCTTCGGCCGTCGTCTCACCAACGACTACGTCGTCGAGGCGGCGTGGATTGCGAAGGAAGTCAACGGCGCACCCGTGAAGCTGCAGTGGACGCGCGAGGACGACATGCAGCACGACTTCTACAGGCCGGGCGGCTTCCACTTCTTCAAGGGCGGGCTCGATGCCAACGGGCGGCCAATAGCGTGGCGCAACCACTTCGTGACCTACGGCCGCGGCGAGGGCCTGGCCTCGCAGGCGGGCCATACGGGCAGCGACTATCCGGGCGGGTTCATCGAGAACTATGCGCTCGGCCAGACGATGATGCCCCTCGGCGCGCCGACTGGCGCAATGCGCGCGCCCCGCAGCAACGCGCTGGCCTTCGTCCTCGAGGGGTTCATGGATGAACTGGCGGCGGCCGCCGGGAAGGATCCGCTGCAGTTCCGCCTCGACGTGCTGAATCACCGCCAGATCATCCCACCGGCCCCGGCCGGGCGCGGCGGGCGCGGCGGCGGCAGTCCGTTCAACGCCCCGCGGATGCGCGCCGTGCTCGAGGCCGCGCGCGAGAAGTCCGGCTGGGGCTCGCGCACGCTGGCGGCGCGGACGGGCATGGGTGTGGCCACCTACTACAGCCATCTCGGGTACTTCGCAGCCGTTGCCGAAGTGACCGTGAGCCCGGACAAACGCGTGGCGGTGAATGCGGTCTGGATCGTGGGCGACATCGGCAGCCAGATCATCAACCCGTCGAGCGCGGCCAACCAGTGTGAGGGCTGCGTCATCGAAGCGATGAGCCACCTGATGAACTGGGAGATCACGCTGGATGGCGGCAAGGTGATGCAGAGCAACTTCCACGAGTACCAGCCGACGCGGATGCCACACACGCCGCCGCACATCGAGTCGCACTTCGTCGTCACGAGCAATCCGCCGACCGGCCTGGGTGAACCCGCACTGCCGCCGGTCGTCGCCGCCATCCCGAACGCCATCTTCGCGGCCACCGGCGACCGCGTACGGACGCTGCCACTCGGAAAGAGTGGGTACGAGTGGGGATAGACGGTGCGGTGGGTGCGGTAGGTGCGGTGGGTGCGATAGGAAGGTGCGGTCGGTGCGGTAGGGACGGTGGGTGCGGTAGGTGCGATGGAAGGTGCGGTGGGTGCGGTAGGTGCGTCAGCCTGAGAGATGAGGACGCGGCGATAGGTCGCTTGGCCGGTCTACGTCGCGCAGCACGCCGGGGTCGT
>JBIQJY010000081.1:0-4116 GCA_044507065.1 Acidobacteriota bacterium | reverse complement strand
CCTCGCAACAGCCGGATGCTCGAGGAGCGCCACCGCTCGCAGGTCGTGCTCCGCGGCGGTCACGACCTCCACGCGTTCGATGCCGGCGTCAATCAGGCTGCGGAGCGTGTGGTGAAGCAGCGGCGCGCCGTCGATGTCGGCCATGAGCTTCATGGCGCCAAAACGCCGCGACGCTCCCGCGGCGGGCACGACGGCGACGACGCCCGCGCCGGGTCGCGCGTTCACCCTGGCAGCAGGTCGTGCGCGGCCATTTCCTCGCGCACGCGATCGATGAAGTAGCTCACTTCGTCAGCCGCACGGAACACGTGCTGCCAGCCGGTCACCGCGCCGCGGCTCCAGAGCACCACCACTTCGAGGCGCCGGCCCTCACGGCTGAACATCCACCAGTACTGGCCTGTCGGTTCCGGCCAGAAACACTCGCCGTAGCCCTCGGCCGTCTCGACAATCTCGAGGGCGCTCAGGAGGGCCGTCACCGCGCGGGGCGTGTTCCAGCCGGTCACGGTTGTCTCGACGTCGCCCTCGCGCAGGCGGACGCTGAGCTGCTGCGACGTGGCAGTTTCGATCTGGACGTTCACGGGTGCACCGCCTCTTTCACCAGCCCGGCCGGGGAGCGAGGGGCGTCTAGATGGTCGTGCCGTCGGGCACGACGCCGTTCTTCGGAATGATCACGACTCCATCACGAATGTAATACATCGGATGGTCGACGTTCTCGGGTTTGCCCGCCGGCGTGATGGTCACGTCGCGGCCAATGCGCGCATTCTTGTCGATGATCGCGTTCTCGATGCGGCAGCCTGGCCCGATACCGAGCGGCGGCTGGCCGTCGGCCTCGTTCTCGGCAATCGACTCGGCGGACTCGTAGTCGTCGCTGCCCATGACAATCACGCGGCTCAGGTGGCTGCCGGGGCCAACCGTGCTGCGGATGCCGATGATCGACTGGTGGATGACCGCGTGGGTGATGATGCAGCCATCCGACACGATGGCGTGATCGATCTGGGCGCCGTTGACCTTCGAGCCGGGGAGGAACAGCGGCCGGCTGAAGATGGGCGACATCATGTCGAAGAAGTTGAACCGCGGCAGCTCGGCCGTCAGCTCGAGGCTCGCCTCGAAAAACGCCCGAATCGTCCCGATATCCTCCCAGTAGCCCTGGAAGACGTAGGAATAGACCTTCTGCGTCTCGATGGCGTTGGGAATGATGTGCTTGCCGAAGTCGGCCAGCGAGTTGTCGAGCAGCCGCGTGAGCACGTCGCGGTTGAAGACGTAGATGCCCATCGAGCCCAGCAGCAGCCCGTCATCGCCCGCATCGAGGCCGAGCGACGGGTACATCTCGCGCGGGATCATCAACGAGTCCTGGACGGCCGGATCCTTCGGCTTCTCGACGAAACGCGTGATGCGCGACGAGGCGTCCATCTGCATGATGCCGAGCGCCTCGGCCTCGCGCCGGACCACCGGGATGGTGGCCAGCGTGACGTCGGCGCCCGTCTCGATGTGCTGCGAGATCATCGAGCAGTAGTCCATGCGGTAGAGCTGGTCGCCGCTCAGCACGAGCACGTAGTCGAAGTCGTGGTTGAGGAAGTGGACCATGTTCTTGCGCACGGCGTCGGCCGTGCCCTGGTACCACGACGTGTCGGAGTAGGTCTGCTCGGCGGCGAGCAGCTCGACGAACGCCTCGGAGAAGTGATCGAACTTGTAGGCCTGCGTGATGTGGCGATGGAGCGAGGCCGAGTTGAACTGCGTGAGCAGGTAGATGCGCCGCAGGTTCGAGTTGATGCAGTTCGAGATCGGGATGTCGACGAGACGATACTTGCCGGCAAGCGGCACGGCGGGTTTGGCGCGTTCCTTGGTCAGCGGGAACAGCCGCGTCCCGGCGCCTCCGCCCATGATCACCGACAGCACCCGATTGGTGTCGACGTTGACGTTCGTGCCGATCGCCGCCATGGCTTCCCTCCCGGAAACGTGTCCGCGGCGCGCCGCAGTGCCGCGCTCCGCATTCGTTTATACACCGCGTCTGGCGCGCGGCCGCAACATCGCCCCAGGAAGACGAACGCCCGGTCCGGCAAGCCGGTCCCGGGCGTCCACCTTCGACACCTGCGTCAGGACGAGCGAGAGCTAGAGCGTCGCGAGGAACCCCTGCGTCCACCGGATGCTGGCTTCGGCGTGCTCGAGCGCAGCGCGCTGCGCTTCCGGGTTCGGGCCCTGCCCTCGACCGCCGCCACCGCCGCGGCCCTGACCGCGGCCGCCACCCTGGCCGCGCGCCGGCGCGGGCGGCACCGGACGCGGTTCGCCGGCCTCACATCGCGAGAGGAACCGCGCGAACTCCCAGGCCGGCGTGGTCTGGAAGATCTCCCAGGCCTCCGGGTTCCGGTAGTCGAAGAAGCGCGGCGACCCGGACACGATGACCTCGAGGTTCACCGTCTTCCCCGGGCACTGCTGCGCGAACTTGCGGAGGTAGCCCTCCATGTCGATGTTGCCATCGCCCATGCGGCACCACTGCACGGCCGTGCCGCGCTCGGAGTTGAACACGTAGCTGTCGCGCATGTGGCTGGTCAGCACGTAGGGCGCCAGCGTCTCGAGCGTCAGGTGCGGATCCTCGATCGTCCACATCGCGTTGCCCGAATCGATCGTGGCGCCGACGAAGTCCTTGCCGGACTCCTCGATGAGCCGCTTCAGCTCGCGCGCCTGCATGTCGCCGGCGTGATTCTCGACGCTGACCTTGACGCCCGAGTCCACGATGCGCGACCGCGCGTTGCGCAGCACCTTGACCACCTCGTCGATGTGGCGATCGATGTTGCTGCTGCGATCGGCCTGGCTGCCGAGAAAGCAGCGCACGAGCGGCGATCCGAGGATCTTTGCCGCTTCGACCATGCGCAGGATCTGCTCCTCGCCGGTTCCGGCCGCCTTGTCGAACGAGCTCGATGTCGGGCAGATCGACCGCATGCCGACCTCGAGCGCGATGCCCAGCTCGTCGGCGCGCGCGCGAATGGCGCGGAGGTTGGCCGGATCGAGTGCCACCTGCCAGTCCTGGCTGCCCAGGAACCGCAGTTCGCTGAACTGGACGACGTCGAGCTTCAGCCGCGCGGCGAAGTCGAGCGTCTGCATCGGCGTCCAGTTCTGGCTGATGAGGCTGTAGGTGTCGAGCCCGAGACGCGGACGGACGGCGGCGGCGGGCGTCTGCCCGACGGCCTGGGCGGCGGCTGACGATCCCATCGCGATGGCTGCTGCTCCCATGGTTTTCAAGAAGGTCCGGCGGTCCGCGGGGACGCGTGAAGTCGAGTCGTTCATGTTAGCTCCTCGGATAGCGTCAATACGATACTTCGCATGCCGCGCGTTTCCAACCCGCGGCCGTTCGACAAGATCGAGCTGCGGCCTCGATGTGCAGCCGGCGCTCAGCGGCGCGGTAGACTGGAGACTCCCCGGGAGGAGTCTCATCGCCATGCCGCTCATCGAACCAGGCCAGAAGGCACCGGATTTCAGCTTGAACGACCAGAACCGCGAGCCGCACTCGCTTGCCGCCTACGCGGGGCGTCCCGTGGTCCTTTATTTCTATCCCAAGGACGATACGCCGGGATGCACCACCGAAACGTGCGAATTCCGCGACAATCTCCCCAGGTTCGAGACGACCAACGCCGTGGTGCTGGGTGCCAGCATCCTCGACGAAGCCAGCAAGGCGAAGTTCGCCGCCAAACACAACGTGACGTTTCCGCTGCTGGCCGACGAGGATCACGCCGTGGCCGAGAAGTACGGCGTCTGGCAGGAGAAGTCGCAGTACGGCCGCACCTTCATGGGCATCGTCCGCACGACCTACCTGATCGGGCCGGACGGCAAGGTGGTGCGGCGCTGGGACAATGTGAAGGTGGATGGCCACGCCGCCGAGGTGCTGCAGGCCGTCCAGGAGCTGGCGTCATGACGCGACTGATGATTATCGCCATCGCGTGTCTGGGCCTGGCCGTGTCAGCGGCGGCCCAGGGCACGCCGACCAAGGAAACCATCGACGGCATCCGGAACTTCACGAATGTCGAGCCGACGATTGCCTGCGCCGGTGCCACCGAGGCGCGCGTGATTCCCGAACTGGCGAAACGGGGCTACAAGGCCATCATCAATCTGCGCCAGGCCAGCGAA
>JBIQJY010000014.1:23823-64733 GCA_044507065.1 Acidobacteriota bacterium | reverse complement strand
AGCCTTGCAGCCTCGCAGCCTTCTCACACTTTCTTCAGCCTGTGCCCGAGCTTGTCCTTCTTGGTCTTCAGGTAGCGGCGCGAGAATTCCGACGTGGGCTCGATCTCGATGGGCAGCGTCTCGGTCACTGACAGGCCGTAGCCCTCGAGACCAACGAACTTCCGGGGATTGTTGGTCAGCAGCCGCATCGACCGGACGCCCAGGTCGCGCAGGATCTGGGCGCCGATGCCGTAATCGCGCTGGTCCGCCTTGAAGCCCAGCTTCTCGTTGGCCTCCACCGTGTCCAGCCCCTGATCCTGGAGGGCATACGCCCGAATCTTGTTCGACAGCCCGATGCCCCGCCCCTCCTGGTGCAGGTACAGCAGCACGCCCCGCCCTTCGGCCGCGATCTGCTGCATGGCGGCATCGAGCTGCGTGCCGCAGTCACACCGCATCGAGTGAAACACGTCGCCCGTCAGGCAGTTCGAGTGCACGCGCACCATGACGTCGCGGCCGTCGCCGATTTCACCCCGGACCAGCGCCACGTGCGACTCGTCGCCGATCACCGTCTCGTAGGCATTGATCATGAACGCCCCGTGCGCAGTCGGCAGCGCGGCCGACGCCACACGGTGCACCAGGCTCTCGGTCCGCATGCGGTAGCGGATGAGCTCGGCAATCGTGATCATGGGCAGCTTGTGCCGCCGCGCGAACTTCGCGAGCTCGGGCACGCGCGCCATCGACCCGTTCTCGTTCATGATTTCGCAGATGACGCCGGCCGGATAGAGCCCGGCGATGCGGGCGAGATCGACGGCCGCCTCGGTCTGCCCCGCGCGCACGAGCACCCCACCGTCGCGCGCGCGCAGCGGGAACATGTGTCCCGGCCGCGCAAGGTCGGACGGCCTGGTCGCCGGATCGATTGCCGCAAGCACCGTGGCAGCCCGGTCCGCGGCCGAAATGCCGGTCGTCGTCCGGCCCTTGGCCTCGATCGAGACCGTGAATGCCGTGCCGAACGACGCACTGTTGTCGGCAACCATGAGCGGCAGATCGAGCGCGTCGAGCCGCTCACCGGTCATCGGGACGCAGATGAGCCCGCGCCCGTACCGCGCCATGAAATTGATGGCCTCCGGCGTCACCTTCTCGGCGGCCATGGTGAGGTCGCCCTCGTTCTCACGGTCCTCGTCGTCGACGACAACGACCATGCGCCCTTCCCGGATGGCCGCGATGGCTTCCTCGACCGGAGCGAAGGGCGGCGTGGACCGCGACGGGCTGGCGAGCGTGAGCTTCCTGGTCATGATGGCGTCACCGCTGGGGCACCGCGTGAAGGCCGAGTTCGACGGCGCGAAGCACGTACTTGCCGAGTACATCGGCCTCGAGGTTCACGCCATCACCGGCTTCGGCCTGCGCCAGTGTCGTGTGCGCGCGCGTGAACGGGATGATCTGCAGGACGAGCCGACGTGGTTCGAGCGCGGCAATCGTGAGGCTGATCCCATCGATGGCAATCGACCCCTTCGGGATGACGAGCGGCTCGAGTTCGCCGGGAATGTCGACCGCGAGCCGCCACGCTTCACCATCCTCGCGCATGTCCGCGATGCGCCCGGTTGCGTCCACGTGGCCCAGCACGAAGTGCCCGCCCATCCGTGCATCCGCCCGGACGGGGCGCTCGAGGTTGACGAGCCGGCCGGCCGTGAGCGACCCGAGTGTTGTCACCGCCAGCGTGGCCGGCGAAATGTCGGCCGAGAACCCCTCGGCATCCGGGTCGATGGCCGTCAGGCACACGCCGTTGACGGCGATGCTGTCGCCGGCCGCCAGTTGGCCCCCGAGTGTCGTCGCGATGCGCAGGTGTCCCCCATCGGCGGAAACCCGCAGAGCGTCAACGCGCCCGGTTGTCTCAATCAGTCCTGTGAACATCGAATTCGATCAGCCGATCGGCGCCAAGCCGGCGGGTTCGCGGGGCGGAGGCACCAGGTGTGCCGCCGAACATCGGCGCCACGGGCACTCCCGATCCGAGCACGAGCGGCGTCTCGATGCGCTGCACACGGTCGACCAGGCCGGCATCGGCAAGTGCCGTCTGCAGTGCCGGACCGCCTTCCACGAGCAGGGAAAGAATGGGGCGCTGTCCGAGCCGTTCGAGCACGGCGCCCAGGTCGCGGCTTTCGAACGCTTCGATCACCACACCGATACGCTCGAGCTCGGCGAAGTGCGCCTCGTTCCGCTCGCGCGTCCAATCGGACACAACCATTATGACCGGCCCCGACGAAAGCGTCGAGAACAGACGGGCCGAGGCCGGCACCCGGCCGCGCCAGTCGAACACGACGCGCGTCAGCGGCCTGGTCCGAAAGGCCCCGCGCGGCGTCAGCAGCGGATCGTCGACGACAACGGTGCCCGAGCCGACGGCAATCGCGTCGACTTCGGCGCGCTGGCGGTGGAAGTAGCGGTCGGCCACCGGGCCGGTGAGGCGCACGCCTCCGCGCGTGTCGCTGCCGACAAACCCGTCGGCCGAGACGGCCGCCTTGGCGACGACCAGTGGACGTCGTCGCGTGATCCAGGTGAAGAACGGTGCGTGCTGGCGCAGCGCGTGCTCGCGCCCTTCGCCTTCGACCACCTCGATGCCGTGCGTGCGAAGGTGCGCGAATCCGCGGCCCGAAACCGCCGGGTTCGGGTCGGAAACGGCGGCCACCACGCGGCGTATCCCGGCCGCGACGACGCGCTCGACGCAGGGACCGGTCCGGCCCGTATGGGAACACGGCTCGAGCGTGCAGTAGAGCGTGCCGGCCCGCGCGCGTGGGCCGGCCGCATCGAGCGCCACCACCTCGGCATGCGGCCCGCCCGCCGCCATGTGCGCGCCCTGGCCGACGACAATGCCGTCAGCCGAGACGACGACGGCGCCGACAGTGGGATTGGGACTGGTGAGACCGCGCCCGCGATCCGCCCAGAACAGCGCGCGTTCCATGAACGCGCGGTCGTCGGGTTGGGCTACCACTTCTCCGTGAAGAGCGCATCGACGTAGGCAGCCGCATCGAACGGCAGCAGGTCGTCGATGCCCTCCCCCACCCCGATGTACCGAATCGGCAGCTTCAGGTCATGGGCGATGGCGACGGCCACGCCGCCCTTTGCCGTACCGTCGAGCTTGGTCAGGACGATACCGTTCGCGCCGCTTGCCGCCATGAACTCGCGCGCCTGCACCAGCCCGTTCTGCCCGACGGTCGCATCGAGCACGAGCAGCACCTCGTGCGGCGCGCCGGGGACTTCGCGGCCGACCACGCGACGAATCTTGTCGAGCTCGGCCATCAGGTTCGCGCGTGTATGCAGACGCCCCGCCGTGTCGACCAGGACGATGTCGCGTCCGCGCGCCTTGGCGGCCGATACCGCATCGAACGTCACGGCCGCCGGGTCGGCGCCCGGTTGCGCGCGCACCAGATCGACGCCGGCGCGTTCGGTCCACACCGCGAGTTGTTCGACGGCGGCCGCGCGGAAGGTGTCGGCGGCGCAGACCACCACGGAGTGTCCGTCGCCGCGCAGCAGGTTGGCGAGCTTGCCGACCGTTGTCGTCTTGCCCGTGCCGTTGACGCCGACGATGAGCACGACATGCGGGCGCGTGGCAATGGCGGGCGGCGCCTTGACGTCGGTCAGGATCGCGTGGACGACACGGCCGACGCGATCGCGAAGTGTGCCCTCCCGATCGGCGCGTACGGCCTCGATGATGCGGGTGGTGCCCGGCAGCCCGACATCGGCCGTGAGCAGCGCGTCCTCGAGCGCCTCGATCGTGTCCACGGCCAGAGCGCGCCCGGCCACGGGGGGCCCGGCGGGCGCGGCGGGCCCGGACGGGATGTCCTCGGCCGCCCCCAGCCGTTCCCGAATCTGTTGCGCGGTCTTCGCCAGCCCGGCGCGAACGCGCGAGAACAGTGAACTCACGTCGTCACCCCGTCGCCTTCATCGCGTTGTGGCCGCAGCATCAGGCATCCGAGGGCCTCGTGCGGCGTGCGGGTGCCGTCGAGTACAGCGGCCATCTCCGCGGCAATTGGCAGTTCGACGCCGTGCTGCGCGCCGAGCGCCAGGGCGGCCCGCGTCGTGTTCACGCCCTCGGCCACCATGTGCATGCCGGCGAGGATTGCGTCGAGCGAACGGCCCCGGCCGAGTTCGATCCCCACGTGGCGGTTGCGGCTGAGCGAACCGGTGCAGGTCAGCACGAGGTCACCGAGGCCGCTCAGACCCGCGAGCGTGTCGCGGCGGCCGCCCATCGCGCAGGCCAGCCGCGAGATTTCGGCCAGGCCGCGCGTGATGAGTGCCGCCATCGCGTTGTGCCCGAAATGGAGCGACTCGACCACGCCGGCAGCAATGGCAATGACATTCTTCAGCGCGCCGCCCAGTTCCACGCCCACCACATCGTCCGATCCGTAGAGCCGGAAATACGGCGTGCGGAATCCCTCCTGCACCGCGCTCATCGCGACGGGATCCGACGATGCGGCCACAAGTGCCGTGGGAGACTCGCGCGCCACCTCCGATGCGAAGCTGGGGCCGGAGAGGACGACGACCGGATAGCGCCCGGTGGTTTCGGCCGCCATCACCTCGGACATACGCATGAGACTGTCGGTTTCGAGCCCCTTCGCAGCGCTCACCAGGATGGCCCCCGGGCCCAGGTGCGGCGCGGCCCGGCGCATGACGTCGCGCATGACATGCGACGGCAGCGCCGCGACGACGTAGCGCGCGCCGTCGAGCGCCCGGCCAAGATCGGCAAGAGGATGCACCCGATCGGACAGTGTGGTGTCGGGCAGGAACGTCGGATTGGCCCGCGCAGCGGCCATGGCCGCCATGAGCGCGGCATCGGGCCCCCAGAGTGCAACTTCGTGCCCCGCATTGCTCAGATGGACGGACAGCGCCGTCCCCCAGCTTCCCGACCCGAGTACTGCGGTTCGATCGATTCCGACGGACATCGTCCGTCATTGTACCCGGCGTCCGCGGCGCGCCGCGATGCCCTCCTTGTCCCCCTCGACAGTCAACGACAGACTACGGGGAACGAGAATCGCCCCGAATACACAGAGCCAGCGCATCCGCACGGCTGGCCCGCAGGTTGCTGTAGACCACCGTGTCCCCAGGGAGGGCCCATGACCATGAATCGATACCGCCGCCTCATTCCCGCCGCGCTCGGCCTGGCCACACTGGTGCTGGCCAGCACATCCGTCACCGCTCAAGAGCCCGTCGCGCGCTTTTCGGCCGTCGCCGTTGACATGCTGTCCACCAATCCGGGGGCGGGCACCGTCCCGGTCAATATCGTGGTCACCCGCTGGTCGACCGACGCCGAACGCGATCAGTTGCTGACGACGCTGATGGAGAAGAAGTCCGACGCACTGCTCAAGGCCCTGCGTGACATGCCGCGTGCGGGTTCGGTTGCGGCGTCGGGTGGGGTGGGATTCGACATCCGGTTCGCGCGCCGGATTCAGGAACCCGGGCAGCCCGAGCGCATCGTGCTCGTGAGCGACCGCCCGATGTCGTTCTGGGAGCGTCGCGATGCCGGCCGCACGACCGACTACCCGTTCACCGTGGTCGAACTGCGCATGCCGCCGAGCGGCGACGGTGAGGGCCGGATTGCCGTGGCGGCGCAGATTTCGGCCGATGCGGTGAACCGGACGATTGTCATCGAGAACTACAACGACCAGCCCCTGGGGCTCCGCGCCGTCAAGCGGGAGCGCTGAGGACGGATGCCAGAACGCCGCCGGGTTGTCCGGCGGCGTTCGGCAAGCTGTCGTCGTTCAGCCGGCGCGGCGGCCGGTGATTGACGTGATGTTGTGGCTGCCAAGCGCCGGCTCACTGCGCGAGGCGCCGAGGCCCGCGCGCTTGAGGGCCAGCACGTGCCGCTGGCGTTCGGCGGCCGCGGCCCGTTCGGCCGACGCGGGCAGCTTCGATTCGTCGTAGCCGGTGAAACGCACGATCGGCGACCGATCGGATTCGAGCCCGGCCGGCCACGACCGTCCGCAGCCGTCGCAGTACCACTGCGCTGGCCGCCGTTTGCCATCATCGCCGACGGTTGGCGGCAGCAGACCAAGCGGGCCGGGATGCCGGCAACGGCCCATCAGGTAGATGCCCAGGCCGAGCCCTGCGACTGCGAGTGCGGCGGCGCCCGCGATTGGGGCGGCAATCGCCACCGCCACGCCAGCCACCGCCGAAGCCAAGCCCCACACGATATGTTGGATTCTCATAGACTCCCATCCCCGCACGCGGCAGAACGGGCGACAGAACTGCACGCCGCGCGCTCGGAAAGGCTGTTTCAATCCGTGTGCCAGCGTGCGCCGAAGTGTGCGGCTGAGGGAATGGGCGTAAAACTGCGCGTCAATTCGAAAGCGTGGGCAGGCCGCTACAGAAGGCTGGAACGCCAGCCGCCGTGTCCCGGCCTGTCACGGCCGCGTGGAAAAATTCTCAATGTCGCGGGGACGGACATCGCAGAATCTGCAACGCCCCGATCGCAAGGGCGAAAGTCCTGACAGCAACTAAGCTATTGTCATATCGACAGATAGGCACACGTCGAACGGTCATTTTCGCTTGACACGCGGCTGGCACGTTCCTAGAATCTCGTTCGGTCCGGCGACGGTCGCCCCTTTTGGCGGCTCGGCAGCAAGGAGTCACATGGCAGCATCACCTGAACGCACAGAAACCAAGGAAGACCGCACGGACAAGGAACGGTTGAAGGCCGTCGAACTGGCATTCGGCCAGATCGAAAAGCAGTTCGGCAAGGGATCGATCATGCGGCTGGGCGGCAAGGACGTCACGGCCATTCCCGCCATTTCGACCGGGTCGATCAGCATCGACTGGGCGCTCGGGGTGGGCGGGCTCCCGCGCGGCCGCGTCATCGAGATCTTCGGGCCGGAATCCTCGGGCAAGACGACGCTGGCGCTGCAGGTCATCGCGCAGGCGCAGAAACTCGGCGGCGTGGCGGCCTTCGTCGACGCGGAACATGCGCTCGACGCGACCTACTCGCAGAAGCTCGGCGTGGACATCGACAACCTGCTCGTCTCGCAGCCGGACAACGGCGAACAGGCGCTCGAGATCACCGAAATGCTCATCCGTTCGAACGGCGTCGACGTTGTCGTCGTCGACTCGGTGGCCGCGCTCGTGCCACGCGCCGAGATCGAAGGCGAGATGGGCGAAGCGCAGATGGGCCTGCAGGCACGGCTGATGTCGCAGGCCCTGCGCAAGCTCACCGGCGTCGTGGCGAAGTCGAAGACCTGCCTGATCTTCATCAACCAGTTGCGCGAGAAGATTGGCGTGATGTTCGGCAACCCCGAGACCACGACCGGTGGACGTGCCCTGAAGTTCTACTCATCGGTCCGCATCGACATCCGCCGCATTGGCGCCATCAAGGACGGCGACCAGATGGTCGGCGGTCGCACACGCGCGAAGATCGTGAAGAACAAGGTGGCGCCGCCGTTCCGCGAGGCCGAGTTCGACATGATGTACGGCGAAGGCATCTCGCGGGAAGGCGACCTGCTCGACCAGGGAGTCGAACGCAAGATTGTCGACAAGAGCGGCACCTGGTTCTCCTACGGCGGCGAACGGCTCGGCCAGGGCCGAGAGAACTCGAAGACGTTCCTCAAGCAGAATCCCGCAATCGCGGCCGACATCGAGGCCAGGCTCCGCAAGGAAATGGGGCTGCCAAGCCCGACCGAGTAGGCCACGGGCCGCCTGCCGACAACTCTCGTGGCGTGGGGCTGGACCCCACGCCGTGAGAGGATGTCGTCCCGAGGAGGCCCAATGGTTCGTGCCGTCACGTCCGCGCTCTGCGTTCTCACCCTGCTCGTCGCCACACCCTCCGCGCAGCAGCCCGCGCCTGCCAGCCCCGCGGACTTCACGTTCCGCCCGGAAAGCAGCCGCTGGGTGCCCGCCACCATCTCGGGCGCCGGCGAAGCCTTCGAACTCGTCTGGCCCGACACGGCCGGCGACGGCTGGCACACGGCCCTCCTCGCCGTCGGCATCGCGACGACGCCGGTCGAGGCGCCAGCGCCAACGGCGGCACCGCCCGCGCCGACGGCGGCTGCGGCGGTTCCGTATATCGAAATCTCGACAGGCGGCTATATCGATCGCCAGTACTTCCGCGCGGGAGAGACGGGAGCACGGTGGCTCAACCTCAGCCACCTGCGAGGTGTCGTCGCGCCGGGGACACGCGTCGCGCTGCGCGCCGAGCGGATGACGATCGGCGTCGGCACCAGCGCGCTGCGTCTGTTCGCCGCACCGCCTCTCGAGGGCCCCGTGCTGGTTCTGGCGCCGCACCCCGACGATGCGGAAATCGGCGCGTTTGCGCTCTACGCCACGACAGACGCCACGGTGGTCACCGTCACGTCGGGCAATGCGGGGTCGCCCACCTACGAGGCCGTCTACGGCGAGAACCAGGCGGCCGAGCAGTACCACTTCAAGGGCCGGATTCGCGTCATCGACAGCATCACCGTGCCGTGGCAGGGCGGGGTGCCCCCTGAACGTGCGCTCAACCTCGGCTACTTCGACGCCCGCCTGGGGACGATGTTCGAGACGCCCGACGCGGTGGTCCCCGAGATGTACGGGCCCAACACGGACATCGCTGCGTATCGGCAATACAACTTCAGCACGCTCGTCCCGAAGCAGTCGCGTCAGTCGACCTGGCGCAACCTGGTCGACGACATCGAAACGCTGCTGAGACGCGTGAACCCGGCGGTGATTGCGGCCCCGCACCCGCAACTCGACTCGCATCGCGATCATCAGTTCACGACCGTCGCGCTCGTCGAGGCCCTGGCGCGCTGGCGCCGCGATGTCACGCTGCTGCTCTACACGAACCACGCGGATAACAACCGGTATCCGTACGGACCGGCGGGCACGCTGATGTCGATGCCGGCCATCACCCGGCCGGTGGGACTCGACAGCGTGTTCTCGCTTCCAGTCGACGCCGACCTGCAGCGCGTGAAGCTCTTCGCGCTCGAGTCGATGCACGACCTGCGCTACTCGCCCACCCGCCAGTACCAGCTCGCGCAGGGCGAAGGACGGACCGTGACGCCGGAGAAACACGGCCCCGAACCGGACATCACCTACCTCCGCCGCGGGCCGCGCTCGAACGAGTTGTTCTTCGTTTACGACCAGGACACGGTTCGGCCGATGATCGACGCATTCCTGGAATCGGCGCGCCGGCCCCCGTCCAACTGAGCCTCGACGCCCTGACGGCCGCGGCCGACAGGCGCCGACAACGCCCTACCGGAGGACGTCGAACATGCGCGAGAACTTGATGGTGAGCGAACGATCCACGCGCTCGGGGCCGGGGATGAGGTCATACAGCCCGCGCGTGTCGGTGTAGACGACGAACAGTCCGGTATTGGCGGCCTGCAGCCAGCCGAACCGCAGATTCATCGACCAGAGGTCCGCACGGTCGTTGTACTGCACGAGTGCCTGGACGAAACGTCTCGTGTCGAAGGAATACGATACGCGCGTGCGCAGCAGGTTGGTGCTGAACTCGCCCCACGGCAGGTCGACGTCGTTGCGCTGGTAGGCCACCTCGGTCGTGAGCGCCTCGCCGACGCGCATGCGCAGCGTCGGCGTCAACTGCACGCGGTTGCCCCCGAAGAATCCACCGAAGCGGGTCTCGAGGTTGAGGCTGGTGGGCGCCCCCTGGTTGGTCATGAAGACGAACTGCCCTTCCGTATAGGGATAGGACCCGGGCGGCACCTCGACACCCGGATAGATCGGGAACGGTTCGCGCACGCCTTCTTCGACCACATTCAGGCCGGTGTGCACTTCGTAGCTGTTGCGGAACTCCCAGTGGCTGTCGATGTGCCACTGCATGCTCTCGAGAAAACCGTCGAACCCGTAGAACGCCCGATAGGACGAGTGCGGGCGAATCTCCTGCAGGTTCAGGAAGTCGGCGGGACGCCACCGCGTCATCAAGCGGACGTCCGGCTTGCGATAGCCCCGCCGTGTGAGGAATCCGACCTCGGGATTGAACTGCTCGCCGAGTTCCTGGTAGCCGATGTCGAGATCGTACCGCGGGACCGACGTGCGGGACCGTATGTTGAACGCGCGATCGTCGCCCTCGACGCCCGGCGTCTCGGTTGTCGCGAAGAACCCCGAAAGCATCGTGTGCTCGCGCACGCCAAGCTTGCCGTCAACGGCGTAGGTGCGGTTGTAGTTGTCGTGCCCGGCGAGCGGCCCGGTGCCCTGCCGGTTCACGAACAGCCCGCCAATCGATGACCGGTTCGGCAGATCGCGGCTGACGCGCGCTACGGCGAAGTTGTTGCCGGCCACGCGGATCTCGTCGACGCTGCCCGACTGCATGCTCAGCAGGCCGACGTTGTAGTCGCCCATCTTGCCGGAAAGCCGCGCGCCGGCGCGGATGGGGATCGACTCACCACCCGCGCCAATCCCGATGCGGCGGCTGAAGAACAGGTCCACTTCCCCCGGATTGCCGACGGCGAAGAACCCCGCGTTCTCGAGGAAGAACGGACGCTTCTCGGGAAAGAACACGTTGAATCGATCGAGGTTGACCTGCTGCTCGTCGACCTCCACCTGGGCGAAGTCGGTGTTGATCGTGCCGTCGATCGTCACGCCCGGTGTTGGCGTGAACTTCACGTCGCCGCCGACGTCGCCGCGGCCATCGGCGGATGCGGGCCTCGGTCCCGAAGCCACGACGGCACCCAGCGCATAGGGGGTGATCCGCAGGCTGCGGACGACCGGCGTCTCGAGGCCCTCGAGCGTGCCCGCCAGCGACAGTCGATAGAGGTTGAACTGACGCGAGATCGGGGCCCAGAACGACCGCTCGTTGCGTCGCCTGATGTTGCGCTGGAAGTTGACGCCCCACGCCTGGTCGCTGCCGGCCGCGAAGCGGATCGTGCGGAAAGGGATCGCGAACTCCGCCGTCCACCCGATGTCGGTAATGGCCGTGCGCACTTCCCACGCGCCGTCCCAGTTGAGGTTGAAACCGGCACCCGCGCCGGCCTGCTGCGACTGGCCGCCGCCGAGGCCGCCGCCGCCCTGCCCTTCATTGGTCACCTGGCCGTCGTACTCGAGACCCGCCGGATTGGTGCCGAACACGAAGCCGTTCAGCCGATCCCGATACGTGTCGAAGATCATCTGGAAGCTGTCCGTCTCGTCGAGCGGCGTGTCCCGACGCGAATCCGAGACGACAATCGACTTCGGGTCACGGTCGTGCAGGACAACGCCGACATACAGCGTCGTGTCCGTAAATGCCACGCGCAGATCCGTGCGTTCGGATGCCGGTCGCCCCTCGTCGGGCTGCACCTGCCAGAACTCGGACACCGCGGGCACCGACGCCCACACGGGGTCGCCCTGGACATCGCCATCGATGACGGGAGGCGTGCTGATGCGCACGGCGTCGAGGCGCGGGGCCCCGGCCGGCGGCGCCTGGGCCGCGAGCGGTGCGCCAAGGCCAGCAACGCCACCGACGATCAACGCGAGTGCGGCGAACGCGTGTGGAGCGGGAAACCGACCGATGTTCATGAACGGACGCGTCATTCCGGCAGCGGCTTCCCCTTCGTCTCCGGCGCCCAGATGAGCGCGATCATCCCGACCAGGTAGACCGAACACATCAGCACGGCGGCCGTGCGGAACGAGAACATCGTCGCCAGGTAGCCCAGCAGGATCGGAGCGGGCGCGGCCAGGTAGCGCACCGTGTTGTAGCAGAAGCCGACGCCCGTCCCACGCAGGCGCGTCGGGAACAGTTCGGGAAAGTAGATCGAGTAGCCCGCGAAAACCGACATCTGCGCGAACCCCATCATCGGCAGCATCCAGTACGCATCGGTTGCCGATTGCAGCGAGCCGAAGACGTACATCGTCGCCAGCATGCTGAGCAGCAGCGCGCCGAAGAAGGCGGCGCGCCTGCTGAGGAACGCCGCCACCATCGTGAACGTCATCATGCCCACGAAGGCGCCCACGTCCTGGAACGCCGTGCCCCAGCCGCGCACGCGATCGACGACGCTCTGCGGTTCGCCCTGGAGCGCGGTCGAGATGAGCTCGGGCGAGAAGAATCCGATGCCCCAGAGTCCGACCATGCCGGCCAGGCCGAGAAACAGGCCGACGAGCGTGTTGCGCCGCCAGCGTGGCTCGCGGAACAGCTCACCGAGCGAGCCGACGTTGCGTGCGGCACCGCTGGCCGCCTCGGCGCGCGCGGCAAGCCAGGCGGCCGGCTCCTTCAGGATGAACACGATCGGCACGACGAGCAGGGCCGGAAGCACACCGATGAAGAACAGGACGCGCCAGCCGGCAAAACCGAAGACGTCGGGAGAACCAGGCGGAATCCACAGGCTGATGAGCGAACCGAGAATATTGCCCGTGGCCGACAGCGCCTGGAGGGCGCCGAGCGCCAGCACGCGAAACTGCCCCGGCACGCTCTCGGCGACCAGCGTCGTCGCCGCGCCGAACATGCCGCCGATGCCGATGCCGGCAAGGAAGCGGTAGGCCGTGAAGTCCACCCACGAGTGGGCGATGCCGCAGAGGCCGGTAAAGCCGGAATAGACGAGCAGCGTGAGAACCATTGTCTTCACGCGGCCGATCTTGTCGCTCAGCATCCCGAAGATGATGCCGCCGGTCGCCCAGCCCAGGATCATCGACGTGGTCGCGTAACCGCCGAATCGTGCGACGGCGCCCGCCTCCTCCGCCTGCGACGCCAGCAGGTCGCGCAGCGCCGGCTCGCGCGCGAGGACGAACAGCCGCTGATCCATGCAGTCGAACAGCCAGCCTGCCGAGGCGATGATGACGACCAGCCAGTGGTAGGGGGTCACCCCTTCGAAAACCCCGGCCTCACCAGGGCGCACCTGTCCCGTCCCGTCGACGTGCATCAGACCTCCTCGCCTGTTTCCCGTCGCCATCCTACTCGCGATCGCGCTGGCGCTACCAGCGGCGCGCGGGAACGGGCGGGCACCTGAGCACGGTTCTTCCCGACGCGCGTGTCAGCGCGCCGGGTCTCGAACTGGAGACAGACCGCCTGCGGACTACCGGTGCGTCTCGGTTTCGGCGGTCGCGTCGATCGACACGGGCGCTTCGTCCTCCCGGACGGACCGGGCCGCTTCCTCCGACGATGTCGGCGGCGAGACCACGGCGGCCATACCCTCGTCGAGCGGCATGGTCTCGCGCAGGTGACCGAGCTGGTCCCTGTCGGTAACGTCGAGCCGCAGCGGCGTCATCGACACCCAGCCCTGCTCGATGGCCCAGCGATCGGTGCCCTCTTCGGCCGGCTCGAGTGGGCGCACCGTGAACCAGAACAGTTCGCGCCCCAGGGGGTGCCGCGTGGGGACGATGCTGCCGTCGTATTGCCGGACCGACGCCCGCGTCCAGATCAGGCCGCGTGGATGGCGCGGCAGGTTCACGTTGACGAGCGGCATCGGCTCACCGTGCAGCAGGGTTTCCAGCACGCGCCTGATCCACGGTTCGAGCGTCTCGAAGTCCGGTTCGGTCTGGCCGGCCGGCGCACTCAGGGCAATGCCCCGCATGCCGAGCAGCGCGGCCTGCTTCGCGGCGGCGAGCGTTCCCGAGTGCCAGATCGAGTTGCCGAGGTTGAGCCCCATGTTGCAGCCCGAGAGCACGACGTCCACCTTCTCCCAGTGATGCGCGCCAAGGGCCACGCAGTCGGCTGGCGTGCCGTTGACGCGGTAAGCCGTCAAATCGCCAATCTTCGTCGGACGGTACGACAGCGGCCGCGAATGTGTGACGGCATGGCCCATCGAGGACTGCTCCATGTCCGGGGCGACCACCCGCACGCTTCCGAAGTCGAGCGCCACGCGGGCCAGGGCCGCAATCCCGGGGCTGTGGATGCCGTCGTCGTTGCAGATGAGAATGCGCATGGGGCATTTGTCTGCAAACGTCGTTCCCCGGCCCGAACGCCCAGCCGGCGACGGTGTAACATGCTGCTTCCCGTTCATGTGGCAAGGAGACTCACTGTGTTCGATTCGGATTTCTCATGTCGCGCGGCCGCCGCTGCGCTTGCCGTGGCGTTGACGGCCGTGGCCGCGTGTGGGCCGGCGCCCTCCAGCAATCCGCTTCAGGTCGAGGTGACTGGCGGCACGATCGAAGGCGTCGCGGCCTCGGCGCCCGGCGTGCGGATGTTCCTCGGCATTCCGTACGCGGCACCGCCCGTCGAGGGCAAGCGCTGGGCGGCGCCCGAACCCGCCGCGCCATGGAGCGACGTCCGGAGTGCGGCCGCATTCGGCAACCGCTGCGTGCAGACCACCCCGTTCCCCGACATGGTCTTCAGGAGTCCGGCGGAAAGCGAAGACTGCCTCAACCTCTCGGTCTGGACACCAGCCACCTCGCCGGACGAGCGTCTGCCGGTCATGGTGTGGATCCACGGTGGCGGCTTCTTCGCCGGTGCCAGCGACGAGGGTCGACACGAAGGCACGGCCATCGCGGAGCGCGGCGTGGTGCTCGTGGCGATCAACTACCGCCTCGGCGTGCTCGGCTTTCTCGCGCATCCGGAACTCTCGGCCGAATCGCCCCACCAGGCGTCGGGCAACTACGGACTGATGGACCAGATCGCGGCGCTGCGCTGGGTCCAGGACAACATCGGGGCCTTCGGCGGCGATGCCGCCAACGTGACGATCTTCGGCGAATCGGCCGGGTCGTTCTCGGTGAGCGCGCTGATGGCCTCGCCGCTGACCGCAGGTCTCTTCAACCGCGCCATCGGGCAGAGCGGCGCCTACTTCTCGCGCCGCTCGCTGCCGCTCGTCCCGCTCGCGCAGGCCGAAGCCGACGGTGCAGCACTTGCCACGGCGGTCAACGCCACGTCGCTCGCCGAGCTGCGGGCTGTCGCTCCGGCGGATCTCGTCGGCGCCATCGGCCCGAACCCCACGCGGTTCGCGCCAATCCTCGACGGCTATGTGCTGGCCGAAGACCCGGTCGATGTGTTTGCCGCCGGCCGCCAGCGGCAGGTGCCGCTGCTCGCGGGCTGGAACTCCGCCGAGAGCAAGCGGCCGCCGACGACGGTCGCCCAGCTGCGCACGCAACTCCGCGAGGCGTTCCCCGAAGACACCACCGAGGCGCTCGAGGCCTATCCGGCACGCAATGACCGCGAGGCCACACTCGCGTCGACGGCGCTCGCCAGCGATACGTTCATCGGCTACAACACGTGGAAGTGGATCGAGATGCACGCGGCCACAGGCGGCGCGCCCGTCTACCGCTACCTGTTCGACCACGTCGTGCCGACGCCCGACGGCGACCCGTCGCCCGACGATCCCGGCGCCGCGCACGCCACCGACATCGAGTTCGTCTTCGACGCGCTCGATGCCCGACCGCTGCCGTGGCGCCCGGTCGATCGCGCCGTGGCCGGAGACATGGTCACCTGGTGGACCAACTTCGCACGGACCGGCGATCCCAATGGCGAAGGCGTGGCGGCCTGGCCCGCGTGGAACGCGGGCACGCGCCAGGTCCTGCGTATCCGCGAGACGTCGGCGGCCGAGGACGAGCAGCACCGGTCGCGTTACGAGCTCTTCGATCGCGCCGAGGCGCGCGCACGGGCGGCGCGGTAGCCGGACGCTGGCGCCCGGCCAGTGCTGGCCGGGCTTTCCGCCTTTTTCATAAAATGGCGCCATGCACTCACGGGCATCCATCCTGTGCTGCATGGCGCTCACGCTCGGCCTGACGGCCGGCACGTCGCGGCCGGCTGCGCAGGAGCCGCTGTTCGACGTCGCGTTCGACTTCAGCGAACGCGACGACGGTGCGGCGCCCGTCGACCCGGCGTCCGTGACCGACGCGCAGGTCGCCCCCGACCAGATCCCTCCCGGTCCCCCGACGTGGCGCGGGGCCGTCACCGATTCGCTGCGCCTGCTGATGATCGAGCACTCGACGCGGATCGCGTTCCAGGAGAAGACGCGCCGTGAACTCGGCGGCCCCTTCTTCGCTGACTATCGCCGTTCGGTGAAGGTGCCCGGCACCTGGGGCGATGGCGACGGGTGGATGGTCAACTACGTCGGCCATCCGATCCACGGTGCGGCGGCCGGGTTCATCTGGCTGGACCACGAGGACGGCGCGCACGATCCATCCCTCGGGTTCTCGCGCGAGTACTGGAGCAGTCGCGGGCGCGCGTTGGCCTGGGCGGCCAGCTACAGCCTGCAGTTCGAATTCGGCCCCATGAGCGAGGCCTCGATCGGCAACGTCGGGCTGCGCGAGAACACGACCGGCTGGGTCGATCACGTGGTGACGCCGGTGGGCGCGCTGGGCTTCATGGTGGCGGAGGACGCGGTCGACCGCTATTTCGTCACGCGCATCGAGCGCTGGACGCAGAATCGCATCCTTCGCGCAGCCGCACGCATCGGCCTGAATCCGAGCCGCACGCTGTCGAACGTCGCGCAGGGCCGCTGGCCCTGGCACCGCGCGGGCCGCGGCCTCGACTAGTCGGCGCCGGCGTCCCTCGCCTCGTCTTCCTTGCGTTCATCGACGGCCGTGCCCGACCAGAGCGGCACGTCGGTGATGTACGCGGCACGCGCAATGGTGTGTGCCGCCACGGGCGAGGTCAGCATGATGAAGGCGGCGATGCTGATCGCGCGCGCCACCGACGCGCCGTCGGCGAGCTCGATGGCGGTGCCAATCAGCAGGCAGGCCAGCCCCATCGTCGAGGCCTTGGCCGCCGCCTGCATCCGCGTGAAGATGTCCGGCATGCGCAGGACGCCGACGGCGGCGAGGAGGATGAGCGTCGCTCCCACGATCCAGAAGGCCATCGTGATCCACTCGAGTATCATCAGCCCTTCCCCTCGATGAACCGCGCGTAGGCGATGTTGCTGACGAAGCCGATGAGCGCGATGATGATGGCCGCGTCGAGAAACGCACGTTCGTCGGCCACCGCGGCGCCCACGACGAGCAGGCCGACAGTCAGCGTGCCCAGCAGATCCATCGCCACCACGCGATCGGGCAGCGACGGGCCGCGGATCAGGCGCACGAACGACAGCAGCGCCGCGACCGCCAGGACGAAGAGCACGACATTGGCCACGGTTTCGAACATGGATTCCTCCACCCTGCCGGACTAGCGGAACAGCTGCAGGACGCGCCGCTCGAAGCCGGTCTTGATTTCCTCGCGGCTCTTCTCGGGCGTCTCCATGTGCAGCACGTGCACGTACATCGTCCGGCGATCGTCGGTCACGTCGAGCGCGACGCTGCCCGGCGTGAGGTTGATCATCGCCGACAGCAGCAGGATCTCGCCGTCGGACGTGACGTCGAGCGGCAGCCGGATGACGCCCGGCCGCATCCGGTTCCGCGGGCTCACGACGTCGACCGTCAGCCTGATGTTGGCCAGGACGAGTTCGTACGTGAAGTAGGCGAACAGGCCGATGAACGTGCCGACCTTGCCCATGTAGCGCACGGGCAGCACGCCGCCGCGGCTGAGCAGCTGCAGGACGAGGTAGCCGAGGCCGTAGCCGATGAGCAGGTTCCCCAGCGACAACGATCCCTGAAGAGCCGTCCAGGTCAATGCGAGCAGCAGGTTGGCGAGCAGCATTTACGGCGCCGTCCTTTCCCCGAGCACGGCCTGGATGTACCCGCCCGGATTGAGCAACTGCCCCGCCGCGCGACTCGTCATCCGGTACAGCGGGTCGGCGCCAACCGTCACGCCGAGGATGAGCAGACTCAGCACCACGACCGGCAGCACGAGCGCGGGCGCCGGACGGGGCGCCATGGCCGCCTTGGGCGACGGCTTCCAGAACGCCTCGTCCCACAACCTGGCCATCGACAGCAGCGTCAGCAGGCCGACGACGAGCACGACGGCACCCACACCATACGCGCCGGCCCCGAACAGGCCCTGCACGATGGCGAGCTTGCCGAGGAACCCCGACAGCGGCGGCAAGCCGGCCAATGAGAACAGCGGAATCATCGCCATGACCGCCGTCCCTGGGTGATCGCGGTAGACGGAACCGAGCACGTTCAAGTCGGTGGTCCGGCGCAGTTGCAGCAGGATGCCGCTCACGAAGAACAGCGCCGTGATGACCATGATGTGGTGAACGATGTACAGGATGGACCCGGCCAGCGCCGCCTGCGTCCCGATGGTAATGCCCACGGTGGTGTAGCCGATGTGGCCGACCAGGTTGAACGCCAGCACGCGCCGGAAGTCGCCCTGGGCGAGCGCCCCCATGAGGCCGACGATCATCGTGGCCACCGACAGCCACAACAGCACGCTCACCGCGAGCGACCCGGCCGGGAGAAACATCAGGGAGAACACGCGGATGAGCGAGTACACGCCGACCTTCGTCAGCAGCCCGGCGAAGACGGCGCCAATCGGTGCCGGCAGCAGCGGGTAGGACGTCGGAAGCCAGAAGAACAAGGGAAAGAGTGCCGCCTTCACGCTGAACGCCGTGAGCAGCAGCATGGCCAGCACCAGGTCGAGCACCGGCGCATCGCGCTGCGGCCAGATGGCGGCAAGGTCGGCCATGTTGAGCGTACCGGCATCGCCATAGAGCAGCCCCAGGCTGGTCAGGAAGACCGCCGATGCCAGCAGGTTGATCGTGACGTACTTGAAGGCGGCGCCCACCTGCGCGTGCGTCCGGTGCAGCGCCATCAGCACGAATGACGCCAGCAGCATCACTTCGAACCAGACGTACAGGTTGAAGAGGTCCCCGGTGAGGAACGCGCCGGCGACCCCCATCAGCAGCACCTGCAGGAGCGGGTGGTAGCCGTAGGCCTCGCGCCTCGGATCGACGCCCGCAAACGAGGCGGTGCAGACCGTCACGCCGACGATCCCCACCGCGACGACGAGGATCGACGTGAAGACATCGGCCACGAGGGTGATGCCGAACGGCGCGGCCCAGTCGCCCATCTGGGCCACGACGTAGCCGTCACGCTGGACGGCGGCAAACAGCACGAGCGCGCAGGCCAGCTGCGTGAGCGAGCCGGCAAACGCTATCCAGCGCTGCAGGAGCGGGCGCGCCGGCGCGAGCAGCAGCACGGCCGCCGTGAAGAGCGGCACCGCGATGGGAAGCACCAGCCTCATCGGCCCTGCCCCGTTCCAATCTCGTCCACGTCGTCGGTGCCAAGCGACTGGTGCACGCGATGCGCGAGCACCAGCGTGAACACCATCACGCCGAAGCCGATCACGATCGCCGTCAGGATGAGCGCCTGCGGCATGGGGTCGGCGTAGGGCTGGACCAGCAGTTCAGCCCCGTCGGGCACGACGGGCGGATGGGCCCGCGTCAGCCCGCCGGCCGTGAAGATCAGGATGTTGGTGCCGTTCGACAGCAGTCCGATCCCGATGATCAACTGGGCCAGCCGGCGACGGAGCATCAGGTAGAGACCCGTCGCGTACAGGACGCCGGCCACGAGGGCGAGGACGAGTTCCATGCTCAGTCCTCGGCCAGGGTGAACGTCATGGTCAGCACGACGCCGATGACGACGAGAAACACGCCGATGTCGAAGAAGAGCGGCGTGCCGATCCCGCTCCACCAGAGCGACGTCAGGAAGGGTCGACCGGCAAGGCCGGACGACAGGCCGGTGAACAGCGCGACGAGCAGGCCGATGCCCAGCAGCCGCTCCGGGTCGACCATCAGGGCGCGCCGGGCCGCCGGCACGCCGAAGGCGAATGCCTGGAGCGCGAAGGCCGCCGCCACGACCAGGCCGGCCACGAACCCGCCGCCCGGGTGGTTGTGGCCGCGCGCGAGCATGAACAGCGCGAACAGCAGCATGAGCGGCATCAGCACGCGCGTGCCGGCCCGCAGGATCAACGACTTCACGACCGCCTCCGTTCATCGGCGCCGATGCGCAGAAGCGCGTGCACGCCGACGGCCGCAATGGCCAGCACCGTGATCTCCCCCATGGTGTCGAACGCGCGGAAGTCGACCAGGATCACGTTGACGATGTTGCGACCGTGCGCCAGCAGGGGCCCCGCCTCGACGAAATAGTCCGACAGCCTCGACACCTGGCCACCGGTGCCGACGAGCAGCACCAGCGTGCTGACCAGTGCGCCCACCGACGCGGCGATGATCGCGTCGCGTGTGCGCACGAGGCGCGATGACAGGTGGGCAAACGAGCCGAACGTGCGGAAGACGAGGACGAAGATGACAACCGTCAGCGTCTCGACCGAGAACTGTGTCATCGCCAGGTCCGGCGCACCGAACATGACGAACATCGTGGCGACGCCATACCCGACCGCGCCGAGCGAGAGCACGGCCCGCATGCTCGACGTAGCGCGCGCGGCCATGACGGCGGCCACGCAGATGAGGATGGCAATCAGCGCCTCGTGCGGCAGGACGTTGGTGACCCGCGCGTAGGTCCAGCCGCCGCCGCCCACGACCAGTGCGAACCCCACGAGCAGGCCGGTCACCACGATCTGCACGAGGACGTAAAAGCGCAGCGAGCCGAACTGGAGGATGGGCGAGATCGCGGCGCTGATGCGATCGAAGAGTCCAATCAGCCACAGATAGCGCTGATCGCTGCGGAGCGATCCCGGCAGGCTGCCCCGCTGCAGGAAACCGCGCTGGGTGTACAGCAGGCCGGCCAGGACCAGCGTGAGGACGCTCAGCAGCAGCACGGGGGTGATGCCGTGCCACAGCGCGAGGTGGACGGGAACGAATACACGCGTCAGCGACGCGGACGCGAGCGCGATCGGCCCGGCCACGATCGAGGGAACGAGGCAGAACACGACGCCCGCCGACGAGAGCAGCGCCGGTCCCAGCCAGAAGCCCCAGGCGGGTTCGTGCACGCCGGCAAACGGCTCGGCCCGCCGCCCGACAAACGGCGACACGCCGGCCACGAGGCCCGCCATCCCGGTCAGCGCGTTGGCCACGACGGTCACGCCGAGCAGCAAGCTTGGCATGCGATCGTGACCCCACTCGGCTTCGTAGAAGAGTTCCTTGCCGAAGAACCCGAAGAAGAGCGGCAGGCCCATCATCGACGCCGCGGCCAGGCCCGATGCCACCGCCGTCTTCGGCATGCCGTGACGCAGCCCGGACAGCGCCCGCACATCGCGCGTGCCCGTCTCGTGATCGATGGCACCCGCCACCATGAACAACGCGCCCTTGTAGCAGGCGTGCGCGATCATGTACACGATGGCCGCGACGAAGGCGGCCGGCGTGTCGATCCCGATCATCAACACGAGCGAGCCCAGTGCGCCGACCGTCGAATACGCCAGCACGCGCTTGAGGTCGGTTTCCTGCACCGCCCGCCACGACGCGCCCACCATCGTGATGGCGCCCACCGCAACCAGCGTCGTGGTCCAGAACTCCGTGCCACCCAGGATTGGCGACATCCGCGCCAGCAGGTACACGCCGGCCTTCACCATGGTCGCGGAGTGCAGATACGCGCTGACCGGCGTGGGGGCGGCCATGGCGTTGGGCAGCCAGAAGTGCAGCGGGAACTGCGCCGACTTCGTGAAGGCGGCCAGCATGATGAGCGCCGCGCAGGCCGGATAGAGCGCGTGGCCGCGCGCGGCGAATCCGGCACCGAGAATTTCCGAGAGCGCCGTGGCGCCGGTCATCTGCCCCAGGATGACCGCGGCGGCAAGCAGCGCGAGGCCGCCGGCACCGGTCACGATCAACGCCTGCTGCGCAGCGGCGCGCGCCGACGCCTTGTCGTGCTCGAACCCGATCAACAGATACGACGCGAATCCCGTCAGCTCCCAGAAGACGAACAGGGCAAACAGGTTGTCGGCAAGGACGACGCCGAGCATCGCTCCCATGAAGAGAAACAGCGTGGCCATGAACCGGCCGAGGTCGCGGTGCTTCTCGAGATACGCCGAGGCATAGAGCACGATGAGTGCGCCGATGATGGTGATCATCAGCGCGAAGACGAGCCCGAGGCCGTCCAGGTGGAACTGCAGTGTCAGGCCGAGACTCGACGCCCACGGCAGCGACACGACAATGGGGCCGTCGACGGCGACGTGCCGGCGCAGGAGATGTTCGAAGAGGATGGCGGCAATGGCCGGCCACACCGCCAGCCACCGCACGTGCCGGGGCCACCGGGCGCCGACAAGGGCGGCGATCGGGGCGAGCACGAACGGCGAGAGGACGAGTAGGACGATCACATTGACAGGAATAGCGGGCCGAACCAACGCGCGCGGCGCGTCGGCACCGCGCGGACGCGTTGATTCTATAACGCGAAGGGCCGGCACATGGCCGGCCCCCCGGGCGACGTGGCTTCGTGCTGCTTCCTATTCGATGGTGTCGTTCACCTGGACGGCGCCGTCGACGATGCGGCAGACCGACGACTGCGACAGCACCTGCGTGACCTCGAGCGTCGCGACGCGACTCACCACGCGATCGAGGACGCGACCGTCGGCATCCTTGATTTCGTCGGTGACCCGGCTCGCGCTGAACCGCTGCCCCACCGTCACGCCGGCCGACTGGCCGCGATTGATGTAGACGAGGTCGCCCTTGACGCCGACGACCTGCCCGGTCGGCGCGGCGGGCATGGCCGCCTGCAGCTGTCCGGCCTGCTCGCCGAGCCGCGCGACGACCTGTTCGATGGCGGGACGCAGGGCTTCCTGCGCGGCGCCCTGGTCGAACGTCCGCTCACCGCCCGTGCCGCGGAACGATCCGCCGCCCATGCGCTTGTTGCCCTGCCCTTCGGCCGCGACGAGGATCTCGGCCGTGTCGGTGCTGATGAGCCGCACGTCGAGCTTCGCCTCCGCGTTCGACACGCTCGCACCGATGCCACCGAATGCGCGAATCGATCCGCCGGTCCGTTCGACCGAGAACTGCGTGATCGATCCGGTCAGGATGAACTGCACGCCGAGGACCTTGCCAATCTGCGCGGCCGTCGACGCGTTGACCGCGCCGGTGGCGCCCAGCCGCTGCTCGGCCAGGACCGCCTCGAGCTGCGAGCGCTCGATGACCGTGAAGCGCCCCTGTTTGAGCAGTTGCGTCACCAGCTCGTCGGCCGCGGCCTCGCCGAGCTTGTCGCCCCACCACGACCATGTGCTGTTGTTGGCGAAGTTCATGACCGCTACGCGCGGCTTCGCCTGCGCGAATGCGGGCACAGACGAACCGACCGCCATCGCGAGTGCGAGCGCGAGACCGGCGGCAATCGAGCGAGTAGAACGCAACATCGGAGCCTCCTTAAGACGCGGCCGGATTATAGCGCGGACGGCGAGGTCGCCTGTAGCCTTCTGCGCGCCTTTGCCCTACCATGCGTGCATCGACACCAGACGAAGGCCCCGTTCCGACACGCCGGGATGCTGGTTCGCCCCTCTCGCCATGCCAACGACCGACCGCCGCCGTAGCCGCTTGTGGATGGCCTGGTTGATGGGTGCGGCCGCCTGCGTCGCCGCCCTGACCTCTGCCGATGCCCTGCTCGCCCGTCAGGACACGGCGCGCATCGTCCTCATCGCGGGGCGCCCGAGCCATCCGCCCGGGATGCACGAGTTCCGCGCCGGCGCGATGCTGCTCCAGAAGGCGCTCGGTGCGGTGCCCAACCTCCGCGTGGATGTCTACACGAACGGCTGGCCGACCAAGGTCGTCGACGGCAAACCCGTCGACGATCACGCCGCGCTCGATGGCGCCGATGCCATCCTGATCTACGCCGACGGCGGGAAGGGCCATCCCGCTCTGCAGAACGACCGCGTCGCCGTGCTCGACGCGCTCGCGGCGAAGGGGGTGGGGCTCGGCTTCGCGCATTACGCCGTGGAGGTCCCCGCGGGGCCTTCCGGCGAGACGATGCAGCGTTGGGCCGGCGGCTTCTACGAGACGAACTGGTCGGTGAACCCGATGTGGACGCCGGACTTCACGACATTCCCGACGCATCCGATCACCCGCGGCGTCGGCCCCTTCGCCACGCACGACGAGTGGTACTTCAACATGCGCTGGACGCCGGATGCCGCCGCGAAGAATCGCATCACCAACCTGCTCGTCGCAACACCCGGCGACGACGTGCGCGACGGGCCGTATGTCTCGCCGCGCGGACCCTACGACCACATCATTGCCGCCAGCGGCCGTCCGGAGGTGATGATGTGGGCGTTCGAGCGCGCCGATGGCGGCCGCAGCTTCGGCTTCACCGGCGGTCACACGCACGCGCACTGGGGCGACGTGAATCAGCGCCGCATCATGCTCAATGCGCTGCTGTGGATGGCGAAGATTGACGTGCCCGCCGGCGGCGTCGTCGACACCATCACCCCGGCGGACCTGACGGTCAACCTGGATCCGAAGTGACGGCCGGGCCGAGCCCGAAGAGCGTCGCGCTCGTGCGCCAGATGAAATCCATCGACTCGGCCAGCTGGTGGCCGTCGTCGACCATGTGCAGGGTGACGTTCGGACGCGCTGCCGCCCACCGCTCGACCATGGCCGGATCGACGACGTCGTCCTGCCGGCCGTGGACGATGACAATCGGCATGTCGAGCGTCACGGAAAACGCGTCGTAGCCGGCGGCATCCGCGTAGAGGTCGTATCCCACGTCGCGCTCCTCGCCGAGGGCATAGTGGAACACCCGCAGTCGGCCGGCGCGCCGCCACTCCTCGATGCTGTGCGGTCCGAGGTGGGTCAATCGGTTGCCGCCGAAGTCCAGCGCCGGCGCCAGCAGCACCAGCCGATCGATCCGCCGGCCGGCGTCGGCCACGGCGGCATGCACCGCCACGAATGCGCCCAGGCTCGACCCGATGAGCGCCACGGGCCCCGGCCGGGCCGCCGCGACGGCCGCCTGTGTCGCCCCGATCATCCGCGTCGTGGTGAGCGTCTCGAACGACGGCTGGTTGAAATCCGGGCAACTGTAGCCGACGCCGCGCGCCGACAGCTGCCGCTCGAACCACCCGGCTTTCGATGAGGCCGGCGACGAGGCGAACCCGTGCAGGTAGACGGCGTGGGCAATCGGCGTCACAGGATGGTCTTGCAGCCGGGCCGGCAGAGGCACTGGATACCCGCGCCGCCCTCGGTTTCGTAGTTGTAGGTCAGCTCCTCGCCGGCCTCGATGTTCCGGGCGGCCCGGATCCAGATGATGTCACCGGCAATCTCGGTGTAGCAGTTCGGCTTGCAGCGGTGGTTGATGAACCGCGCGATGTTGCCGCCGACCGCCGCATCCCGCACGGTCTTCCGGTTCAGGATGAAGCACCAGATGCAGCCCTTCTTCAGGTACTTCTGCTCGCGGCGATCGCTTTCCTTCCACGAGATCTTCTCGCCGGCGTAGTCGACGATGCGCGAGTTCTTCGTGATCGGTTCGAGGGCATAGACACCCCAGCCCGAGATGCGCGACTTGCGCCGCACAATCGCCTTGAGCGGCGCGGAGGGGGCAACAGAGGGACGAGGTTTGGGACGACGTTTCTTCACGAGGAAAGATATTAGAGCAATCTCGCGATAGAATCGTTCGCTCGTGACGACAAGCGGTCCCGCCGATCCGTCCGCCCCCGACCCGTCCCGGTCGTGGGTGGCCCGCGTGGCCGGCGCACTCACCCACCGGAACTATCGCATCCTGTGGCTGGCCGCCCTTGCCTCGACGATTGGCACCTGGATGCAGAAGTACGCCCAGGGCCTGCTCGTCTACGACCTGACCAACTCCACGTTCTATCTCGGCCTCGACGACTTCCTCAGTCAGCTCCCCATCCTGCTGTTCATGCTCATCGGGGGCGTGGTGGCCGATCGCCACGACCGGCGTCGCCTGCTGGCCATGTCGCAGTACGTGCAGGCGTTCTCGGCCTTCATGCTGGCCGCACTCGTCTGGACCGGCCACATCCACGTGGCGTTCATCTTCGCGCTGTCGTTCATCTCGGGCTGCGGCCAGGCCTTTGGCGGACCGGCCTATCAGGCGATGATCCCGTCGCTCGTTCCCAAGCGTGATCTACCCAACGCCATCGCGCTCAACTCCACGCAGTTCAACCTGTCGCGCGTGCTGGGCCCGGGCGTCGGCGCCATCGTGCTGGCCACGGTGGGCACGGCGTGGTGCTTCTTCTTCAACGGCCTGTCGTTCTTCATCGTCGTCGTGGCGCTGGCTGCCCTGGCGCTCCCGAAACACGTGGCCGCCCTCAACCGCGGGGCGGTGACCGAAGAGCTCAAGGGCGGACTGCGGTACGTGCGCGACAATCGCCTGCTGCTCACGCTCACCGTGCTCGTGACGCTCAGCACGTTCCTCACGATGCCGCTCATGACGATGCTGCCCGCCTTCGCGCATGACGTGCTCACCGGGCTCGGGCGCGCCGAAACGCGCCTGTCGGCGTTGATGGCGGCGCAGGGCCTCGGCGCGATTGTCGGTGCGCTCGTCGTCGGTACCGTCGACAGCAGCCAGATGGGACGCGTGCTGCTGGTCGTCCAGATCGGACTGGGCCTGCTGATTGCCGGCTTCGCCCTGTCGACGTCGCTGCCGCTCAGCCTCGCCCTGCTGTTTCTCGCCGGCATCCTGTTCATGGTGCTGTTCTCGCTGGCCTTTTCGCTGCTGCAGATGACGGTGCCCGACGCGCTGCGCGGCCGCGTGGTGTCCATCTACATGGTGGCGCTGCGGGGCGGTGGCCCCATCGGCGCGCTCGTTGCCGGCGCACTGGCCGATCGGTTCAGTGCCTCGCGCGTCATGGCCGTCAATGGCCTGCTGCTGGCGGTCATCTCGGGCTGGATGATCCTGTTCAAGCGCGGCAGCGCCCTCACGAAGGCATAGCGCCGCCACCGGCCGTACCTGCCTCCGCGTACAATCGTCGGGTGGCGCGCATTCTCGTCGTCGAAGACAGCCAGGACATCGGCGATCTCCTCCGCCACTATCTGGAGCGCGCCGGCCATACGGTCGACCTCCTGACGACCGGCACGGCCGTGCTGGCCCACGCACGCGAGCACAAACCGGACCTCGTCCTGCTCGACCTGATGCTGCCCGGCATGGACGGCCTGCTCGTGTGCCAGGCGCTGCGGCAGGATCCGGCGACGGCCGCCACCCCGATCATCATGGTGACCGCACGCGGCGAAGAAGGGGATCGGATCCGCGGGCTCGAGCTCGGCGCCGATGACTACGTCGTCAAGCCGTTCAGCCCGAAGGAGGTCGTCGCACGGGTCGCGGCCCTGCTGCGTCGCGTCGAGCGGCCGGACACGCCGTCTTCCCAGTTGCGCCACGGCCCGATCACGATGGACCTGGACCGTCACGAGGTCCGCATCGACGGCACGGAGGTCCGCCTCACGGCCAAGGAGTTCCTGCTGCTGCAGTACCTCATCGAGCATCGCGGCCGCGTGTTGTCGCGCGACCTGCTGCTCACCGACGTCTGGGGCTACCAGTACACCGGCGGCACGCGGACGGTCGACGTGCACGTGCGCCGCTTGCGCGAGAAGGTTCCGCTGCTGGCCACGGCCCTCACCACCATCAAACAGTTCGGTTACCGCCTCGAAGATCCGGCCCCACCCGCGCCGTGACGGTCCGCACTCGCACGTTCCTGTCGGTCCTGCTCGCATCGGTCGTCGCGCTGACCGTCTCGACGCTGCTCGTCGAGCACTCCCTCCGCCAGTACCAGTACGACGACGCGCGGGCCAGCCTGTTCAGCCAGGCGCGCCTGGCGGCGCACCTCGTGGCCGACCAGGCCGCGTTGTCCGACCTTGCGACGGCCGACGCCGAAGCCGACCGGATTGGCGCGCTGCTCGACGTCCGCGTCACGCTCATTGCCGGCGATGGCCGCGTGCTGGGCGACTCGGAACTCGATGGCGAAGAGCTGGCGACGGCGGAAAACCACGCCCACCGTCAGGAGGTCGAAGACGCGGCCCGGACCGGCGAAGCCGCCGTGATCCGCGGCAGTACGACGACCAACGTCGACACGATGTATGCCGTCGTGGCCGTCGCCTCAGGGCCCGTGGGGTTCGTCCGCCTCGCGCTCCCGCTGACCTCGGTTGATGCGCGCGTCTCGGACCTGCACCGGCTCGCGCTCGCGGGCCTCGGGGCCGGCCTGCTCGTCGCGCTCCTGGCGACGGCCATCACGTCCATCATGCTCAACCGCCGGCTCCGCATCGTCGCCGAAACGGCGGAACGGTACAGGGCCGGTGACTTCAGCCGCCCGGCCCGGGACCACGGGCGCGACGAAGTGGGCACGGTGGCCAATGTGCTCGACGCCACCGTACGGGAACTCGGGACGCGGCTCGGCGACATGGAGCGCGAGCGCGCCCACACCGACGCGATCCTGCACGGCATGGCGGAGGGCGTCCTGCTCGTCGATCACGAAGGACGTCTCGTGCTCACCAACCCCGCCGTGCGCGCGATGCTGCACCTGCCCGGCCCGGCCGAGGGACTGCACTATCTCGAAGTGGTCCGACAGCCGGCCATCGCCGGGCTGCTCGCCGCCGTTCTCGGCCAGCAGCCGGCCGAACCGGTCGAGATCGAGCTCGACCGATCGCCGCGCCGCCGCGTGATGGCCCGCGTGGTGCCCGTGGCCCGCGAGCGTGGCGGTGGCGCGGTTCTCGTGCTTCACGACATCACCGACCTGCGGCACGCCGATCAGGTGCGGCGGGACTTCGTCGCCAACGTCTCCCACGAGTTGCGCACGCCCCTGACCGCAATTCGTGGCTACGTCGAGGCGCTGCTCGATACGCCGTCAGACCCGGACGAGGCCCGCCGCTTCCTTGAGGTCATCTCGCGCCACACGCTGCGGATGGAGCGGCTCGTGCGCGACCTGCTGCGGCTCGCGCGCCTCGACGCCGGCCAGGAAACGATCGATCGCGGCACCTGCTCGGTTCAGGGCATCGTCGATGCCGCCGCCGCGGATCTGGAAGCGCTCCTCGGCGGACGTCGTCAGCGGGTCGAGCGCCACGTCGCTGCCGATGCCGCAACGGTCGCCGGCGATGCCGCGAAGCTGCAGGACGTCCTGCGCAACCTGCTGGAAAACGCCTCGAACTACACGCCGGAAGGATCGGCCGTCGAGGTGCACGCCCGTCGCGTGGGCGACGAAGTGGAAATTGCCGTGGCCGACAACGGTCCGGGCATCCCCGAGGCGGACCTGCCCCGCATCTTCGAGCGCTTCTATCGTGCAGACCGATCGCGCTCGCGCGACCCGGGCGGCACCGGACTGGGCCTGTCGATCGTGCGCCACCTGGTGGGGCTGCACGGCGGCAGCCTCGAGGCCGCCAATCGCGAAGGCGGCGGTGCCGTCTTCACGGTACGCCTGCCGTACGCGGATCCAGCACCGCCATCATCGGAAACGGCGTAGGACGCGACGGGCGCGCCTGCCGCGTCGGGCTAGGGGTGCACGAGGCTGACGAACCAGTAGGAGATGGCGCCGATGGCGGCCGAGGCAGGAATCGTCAGCACCCACGCCCAGACGATCTGGCGCGCCACGCCCCAGCGGACGGCGCTCAGCCGTCGCGTGGCACCCACGCCCACGATGGCACCCGTGATGGTGTGGGTGGTGCTGATGCCGACGCCCATGGCCGTGGCCGTGCCGATCGCGACAGCGGCGCCTGTCTCGGCCGCGAAGCCGCCCATCGGCTGGAGCTTCGTGATCTTGGACCCCATCGTCTTGATGATCCGCCAGCCGCCGCTGAGCGTGCCGAGGCTGATGGCCGAATACGCCGCAATCTCGACCCAGATCGGAATGTGGAAGGTCGAGATGTAGCCGCCGGTGAAGAGCGCGCCGGCAATGATGCCCATGGTTTTCTGGGCGTCGTTCGCACCGTGCATCAGGCTGTAGGCCGCGGCCGACACCAGCTGCAGCTTCCGGAACCACTTGTCGGCACGCGCCGGCGTGACGTTGCGGCACACCCAGTAGATGGCCATCATCAGCGAAAGGCCGACGACGAGGCCGATGAGCGGCGCCACGACGATGAAGACGATCGTCTTGATCCAGCCCGACACGATGACCGCGCCGAACCCCGCCTTGGCGACCGCGGCGCCCGCGTAGCCGCCGAACAGCGCATGGGACGAACTGGTGGGCAGCGCGAAATACCAGGTGATGAGGTTCCAGATGATCGCGCCGAACAGGCCGCCGAGGATGACCGACTCGGTGACAACCGCCAGATCCACCATGCCGCTGCCAACGGTGGTGGCCACGGCGGTGCCGACGACGGCGGCAGCCGCGAAGTTGAAGAAGGCCGCCCACACCACCGCGACGCCGGGCGAGAGCACGCGGGTGGAAACGACGGTGGCTATCGAGTTGGCAGCGTCGTGAAACCCATTGATGTAATCGAAGATGAGCGCGACGAGGATGATGAGGCCGATGGAACTGAAGATCAGGCTCACGTGATCCTCAGCCGTGCTTGACGACGACGCCTTCGATCACGTTCGCGGCGTCTTCACACCGGTCGGTGATCACTTCGAGCACGTCGTACATTTCCTTCCACTTGATGATGATGATGGGATTGGTCTCGGTGTCGAACAGCACGCGGACAGCCTCCTGGTAGATGCGGTCGGCCTCGTTCTCGAGACGGTTGATCTCGACCGCGTGCGGCTGGACGGGTTTCTTGGTGGCCAGCGCGTCGAGCGCGGCGTGAAGCCGCGCGGCCGCGCCGCTGACGGTGTGGGCCAGCTCGCGCGCGCCGGGCCGCACGCGCTGAATCTTGTACATCCGCGTCAGTGCCGCCGCGTGGTCGATCGCGTCCATCACATCGTCGAGGCTCGTCGCCAGGGCGTAGAGGTCCTCGCGGTCGAACGGCGTGACGAACGTGCGGTGCAGGCGCTGGATGGTGTCGTGTGTCAGCGCGTCGCACCGATGCTCGGCATCCTTGATGGGATCGACGAACGACAAATCGGGCGGCTCGACGGCAAACATCTGCTCGAGCATGGCCGCGGCCTTCT
This sequence comes from Acidobacteriota bacterium, assembly GCA_044507065.1. Lineage (GTDB taxonomy): Bacteria > Acidobacteriota > Vicinamibacteria > Vicinamibacterales > SCN-69-37 > SCN-69-37. The sequence continues at coordinate 34,160 of JBIQJY010000014.1, read as the reverse complement.
GGACCTCGTCGGCCATTTGCCCGAACAGGTCGAAGAATTGCTCGTCTTTCGGCAGAAACCTGAACGTGAATGCCACCCTGACTCCCCCTTCGACCGCGCGGCGGCCGTCCCGGGCCCGCCCGAGGCCCCCGAGATTGTAACGGCAATGCAACCGAACGCCGTAACGGACATTTCGCCGAGGTGCGACGTCGAGGAGACGCCCTCTGCCTGGCGCCCACAGACCGCGCGCGCGCCATGCAGTAAAGTTGGCGCGTGAACGACGTCCTCACCATCATTCTCGGCGGCGGGCGCGGGACGCGGCTGTTCCCGCTCACGCACCTGCGGTCGAAACCGGCGGTTCCCATTGGCGGCAAGTGGCGGCTGATCGACATCCCCATCAGCAACTGCCTGCACGCCGGGCTCGAGCGCATCTACGTCCTCACGCAGTTCAACTCCGCGTCGCTCAACCGCCACATCGCCCAGACCTACCGCATGGACATGTTCTCGGGCGGATTCGTCGAGGTGCTGGCCGCCGAGCAGACCTTCGAGGGCGACCAGTGGTTCCAGGGGACCGCCGACGCGGTGCGTCGCGCGGCGCGGCACTTCCGCGATCTCGACGCGGAGTACTACCTGATTCTGGCCGGCGACAACATCTACCGCATGGACCTGGCCGAGGTACTCGAATCGCACGTCGAGCGCGACGCGGACATCACCATTGCCGCACAGCCGGTGACCGCCGAGGCCGCCTCCGGCATGGGCATCCTGCGGCTCGACGTGACGGGCCGCATCATCGGCTACGAGGAGAAGCCGCAGGCCGAACGGCTGCAGGCGCTCGGCTCGAGCGCGCCACTCAATTCGCCACTCGGGGTGCTGACCCCCGAGCGGCCGTTCCTGGCCTCGATGGGCATCCATGTGTTCTCGCGCGATGTCCTCCATGAACTGCTGCGCACCAACCCGTCGGTGGACTTCAGCCGTGGCATCATCTCGGGCGCGATCGACACGCACCGCGTGCACCCCTACCTGTACCGCGGCTACTGGGCGGATGTGGGCACGGTGGCGTCCTTCTACGACGTCAACCTGATGCTGACGCGGCGCGGATCGCCGTTCAACTTCTTCCACCCGACGCGTCCGATCTACACCCACCCGCGGTTCCTGCCGGCCGCGCGCGTGCACGACAGCACCCTCGATGGCGCCCTGATTGCCGAGGGCGCGTATCTCGACACCTGCGAAGTCCGCAACAGCGTCATCGGGGTGCGGACGACGATCCAGAGCGGCGCGCGCATCACCAACTCGGTGCTGCTCGGCGCCGACACGTACGACGAACGCGTGGGCGGCACGAACATCGGCATCGGCCAGGATGCGGTGCTCGACCGCGTGATTGTCGACAAGAACGCGCGCATCGGCGCCGGGGCACGGCTGGTCAACGCCGCCGGCGTACAGGACATCGACGGCGACGGCTACTACATCCGCAGCGGCATCATCGTCGTGCCCAAGAACGGCCTCGTGAAACCGGGGACCGTGGTCTGACGCGTCCTACGGCCGGCGCAGCGCGCGCAGCATCTTCGGCGTGGCCATCCAGACGAGCCGCGAGGACGGTGCCGGCGGCCAGGCCGGCACGTCGAGGCAGCAGACGCCTCCCTTCCTGAACGCCAGGGGTTCGGCCGTGCCGAGCAGCCAGGCGGCCAGTTCTCCGAGGCCCGGCTCGTGGCCGACCAGGGCCAGCGCGCCTGCGTCGGTCCGCCGGGCCACCGCGCGCGCGACGTCGAATGGCGTCCGACCCGGTGCCAACTCGACCAGATTGATCGGCGCGAGCGGCACCGGCAGATCGCGTACGAGGATGTCAGCCGTCTGGCGCGCGCGGACGAGCGGGCTCGTGAGCACGACGTCCATCGCGACGCCGAGCGCGGCCAGCCCGCGCACGACGCCGCGCATGCGCCGGATGCCTTCGGTCGTCAGCGGGCGTTCGCCATCGCGCGGCCAGGCCGGCCCGCGCGCCTCCGCAATCGCGTGGCGGACGAGATAGATGCGGCGAACGTGCGTGGTAGCATGCGCCATCAGCGCCTGCCCTCCGCGCCGACCCGCCCACACCAGATGCGCATCGCGGCCATCGACATCGGTACCAATTCCCTGCACATGATTGTGTGCCGTGTCCGCCCGGATCTGTCATTCGAGGTGATCGACCGCGAGAAGGACATGGTTCGTCTCGGCCGCGGCGGTCTCGACCGGCGACGGCTGACAACCGAGAGCATGGCCGCGGCCACCGCGACGCTCTCGAAGTTCCTCCGCCTGGCGGCGGCGCGCGGCGTCGACGAGGTCATCGCCACGGCCACGGCGGCCGTCCGCGAAGCGGAGAACGGCGGCGATTTCGTGGACGCCGTGCACCGCGAGCTCGGCCTGCCCATCCGCGTGATCTCGGGCGCCGAGGAAGCGCGCCTCATTCACCTGGCGGCGATGAACGCCGTTGACGTCGGCCGGCGCCCCGCCGTGGTCATCGACATCGGCGGCGGCAGCGCGGAGATCACGCTGGGCACGGCCGAGCGGCTCGCGGCAGCCCGGAGCTTCAAGCTCGGCGTGATCCGGTTGATGGAGCGATTCGGCGACACCCGCGCGCTCTCGAGTGCGACCGAACGCCGGCTCGTCAGGCACATCCGCCGGGAACTGAACGGATATCTCGAGAAGCTGACACAGCGCCGCTTCGACCGCGTCATCGGGACGTCGGGCACCATCCTCTCGCTCGGCGGCCTGGCGGCCGGCCTCACGGCCGGCGAGGAGTTGCGGCTGGCGCGGGTACCGGCGAAGGCCATCTCGCGGCTGCGCAAGCGCCTCACAGCGCTCTCGCTGGCTCAACGCCTCAAGGTGCCGGGCCTCGAACCCCGTCGCGCCGACCTCGCACCGGTGGGCGCGGTCCTGCTCGACACCCTGCTCGCCGATCTCGGCGCCGAAGACATCACCCTGTGCGACTTCGCCCTGCGCGAGGGCCTCGTGCTGGACTTCGTCGAGCGCAACGCCCGCTACATCCAGACCGCCGAGCGCTACCCCGACGTCCGGCGGCGCAGCGTGATGGAACTGGCCGAGCGGTGCAACTACCTGGCGGACCACGCGCGGCAGGTCGTGCGCGTGTCGCTCGCACTCTTCGACGGCGCGCGCCGGCTGCACGGGCTCGGCCCTCGCGAGCGCGAGTGGCTCGAATACGCCGCCGTGCTGCACGACATCGGGACGCACATCGGCTACGAACGCCATCACAAGCATTCGTACTACCTCATCCGGCATGGCGGCCTGCGCGGCTTCGAGCCCGCCGAAGTCGAGCGACTGGCCCTCGTGGCGCGGTACCACCGGCAGGGGGTTCCGAAGAAGTCACACCCCGAACTGGCCGGCATCCCGCGCGAGGACCGCCGCATCATCGCCACGCTCGCGGCGATGGTGCGGCTGGCCGAAGGGCTCGACCGCAGCCACGCGCAGGTCATCGAGGATGTGACCGTCCGCGCCACGGCCAGCCGGCTGACCGTCCAGATGCGCGCGACCGGCGACGCCGAACTCGAGATGTGGGCGGCCGACCGGCACGCCGCGCCGCTCGCGGCGGCACTGGGCGTCGAGGTCGTCATCGCTCCGATCGCCTCCACGCGCCGCTCAGGCCGTCGAGCCAGGCCGACGGCCGCCGGCTCGGGCCGGACGGTTCGCCAGAGGAATCGAGGGGCCGCGAAGAAGTAACGTCGAGCCGTCCGCGTTACATCGAATTTACATCGCAGAAACCGGCACGAAACCCGGGCGCGGCACGCTGGAATGGATGGTGCCCACCGTATCGGTCCGCCCCGTTGTCCAAGTTGCCGCATTGCCGGAGGCGTCGGGCGAGCCGTCCCTGCCCGTGAAGGTACGCGCCACCGACCTGAGCTTCTACTACGGGGCCACGCGCGCGCTCACCGGGATCTCGCTCGACATCCACGCCAATCGCGTCACCGCCTTCATCGGTCCGTCGGGCTGCGGCAAGAGCACGTTCCTGCGCACGCTCAACCGGATGAACGACATCGTGCCGGGGGCGCGCGTCGAGGGCCGCGTCGAAATCGACGGCGCCGATATCTACGCGCCGCGTACGGACGTGGTGGCGCTGCGTCGCCGCGTGGGCATGGTGTTCCAGAAGTCCAACCCGTTCCCCAAGTCCATCTTCGAGAACATTGCCTACGGCCTGCGGCTGAACGGCCTGGCCCGCAGCCGCCACGACCTCGAGGGGCAGGTGGAGGCGAGCCTGCGCTCGGCGGCTCTCTGGAACGAGGTCAAGGATCGCCTGCACGATTCGGCGCTGGCGCTCTCGGGCGGCCAGCAGCAGCGGCTCTGCATTGCGCGGGCGCTGGCCATCCGGCCGGAAGTCCTGCTGATGGACGAACCGGCCTCGGCTCTCGATCCCATTGCCACCCAGCACATCGAGGAACTGGTCTACGAACTCAAGCGCGACTACACGATCGTCATCGTGACGCACAACATGCAGCAGGCCGCACGGGTGTCGGACGTGACGGCGTTCTTCTGGCTGGGTCGACTCGTCGAAACGGGGCCCACGGCCGCCATGTTCACCAATCCACGGGAGAAACTCACCGAGGACTATGTGACGGGACGATTCGGCTGACCGGCGCCGGCAGGCAGAACTCGTGGAGCGTTGACGCATGGAACGACAGGTCCCGCATTTTCAGGAAGCACTCGAACTGCTCAAGGCACGGCTCCTCGAGATGGGAGGGCTTGCCGAGGACCGCGTCCGCACTGCAGTGCGCGCGCTGGTCGACGCCGACATGGCGACGCTCGACAGGGTGCTCGTGGGCGACGAGGCGATCAATCGCCTGCACATCGAAATCGACGATCGCTGCGTGAAGCTGCTGGCGCTGCACCAGCCGGTGGCGGTGGACCTGCGCGCGATCGTCTCGGCGGTCAAGATCAACACGGATCTCGAGCGCGTCGGCGATCTCGCGATCAACATCGCCGAGGCGGCGGCCCGGTACGTGCAGCATCCGCCCGTCAAGGAACTGATCGACATCCCGCGCATGGCGGTCCTCGCCCAGGACATGCTGCGCGATGCGCTCGACGCCTTCGTCCGCCGCGACGAGACGCTCGCCCGCCGGGTCCTCGACCAGGACGACGAACTGGATCAGCTGAAGACGCAGGTCTTCCAGTCGCTGGTCGAACACATGACCCGGGACCGCGAGACCATCGAGCCGGCACTCGACCTGGTGCTGATTTCGCGCCACCTCGAGCGCATCGGCGACCACGCCACCAACATCGCCGAAGACGTGATCTTCATGATTTCGGCCCGCGACGTCCGGCATCACCACGACGAGCGCACGTAGCCGCACGCCAAGGGGGCCCGTCGCCCGATGGGCCCCGGTTCGAAGCCATTTCAGCGGTACTCCTACAGACTACGGGCGCTTGCCGCACGGCGGCCCGGACCGCCGCGGGACTATGGCGTCGCGATACGTCCGCGTTGCACAAGCGGACCGTCGGATCACTTAGAATGTGCAGATGCGTTCTCGTCCACGGTGCGTGTTCTGTCGCCGGCGCGAGATCGATGACCGATATCGCCCGTTCTGCAGCGAACGCTGCAAGATGGCCGATCTCGGCCGCTGGCTGACCGGTGCGTATCACGTTCCCGGGCAGTCCACTTCCGGAACGGACGAGACGGATTCGCCCGCCCTCGACGACATCGACGAGGACGACACCGGCGTGCCCCGTTGAGTTGTTGCCGCACGAGACCAGTTGCTCCACTATGGCCGACACGATCACGATTACCGACAACCGCACCGGCAAGCAGTACGACATCCCCATCACCGACGGCGCGATCAAGGCCATGGACCTGCGCCAGATTCGGGTGTCGGAAAGCGACTTCGGTCTCATGACCTACGACCCCGCGTTGCAGAACACGGCGTCGTGCCGGAGCGCGATCACGTTCATCGACGGCGACAAGGGCATCCTGCTCTACCGCGGCTATCCCATCGATCAGCTGGCCGAACGCAGCTCGTTCCTCGACGTGGCCTACCTGCTGCTCGAGGGTGAACTGCCCACCGACGCACAGCGCACGACCTGGACCCGGGAGATTGGCGAGCACGCCGCGCTCCCCGATGGCCTCGGCGGCATCGTCGGCGGGTTTCAGCGCGACGCGCATGCGATGGGCATGTTCCTGTCGATCGTCGGCGCCCTGTCGACCTACTACACGGATGCCAAGCAGGTGACCGATCCGGTTAACCGGCGGCTGCAGATCCAGCGGCTGATCGCGCAGGTCCCGGCCGTGGGCGCCCTCGCCTATCGGCACACGCACGACCTGCCGCCCGTCGCGCCGGACGCCACGCTGAGCTATGCGGGCAACTTCCTGCGAATGCTCTTTCAGAACGGCTCGACGCCGTATACACCGCACCCGGTACTCGAGCGCGCGCTCGACATCCTGTTCATCCTGCACGCCGACCACGAGCAGAACTGCAGCACCAACGCGATGCGGGGGATCGGCAGCTCGCAGGCCGACCCCTACGCGTCGCTTGCCGGCGCCACGGCGGCGCTCTACGGCCCGCTGCACGGCGGCGCGAACGAGGCCGTCCTGCGCATGCTCGTCGAGATCGGCTCGGTGGACCACATTCCGGACTTCATCACCCGCGTCAAGAACGGCGAGGGTCGCCTGATGGGCTTCGGCCACCGCGTGTACAAGTCCTACGACCCCCGCGCGCGCATCATCAAGCGGACGGCCGACGAAGTGTTCGCCGTCACGGGGCGCAATCCGCTGCTCGACATCGCCCTCGAACTGGAACGGATCGCGCTCGAAGACGAGTACTTCGTGAAGCGCAAGCTGTATCCGAACGTGGACTTCTATTCGGGGCTGATTTATCAGGCGATGGGCTTCCCGGTCGAGATGTTCCCGGTGCTCTTCGCGATTCCGCGGGCGGCCGGCTGGCTGGCCCAGTGGGACGAACTGCTGCGCGACCCGGAACAGAAGATCGCGCGGCCCCGCCAGATCTACATCGGCCCGGAGCCGCGGGATCTCTGACACCGGCTGACCGCCTGATGTGACTCTGCGCCTCCTTCTCGCGATTGCCGCAGTCGTGCTGGCGTCGGCCGGCGAACCACCATTGACGGTGGCCGTCGCCGGACAGGCGCCCGCGACAACCGCCTTCGACGGCACACGCGCGTGGGATCACCTGACCCGCATGGTCGAGATCGGGCCGCGGCCGGCCGGATCGCCGGCCCTGCGCCAGACGCGCGCCTACATCACCCGCCAGCTCCGCTCGATGGATCTCACGGTCCAGGAGCAGCCCTTCACGGCAGTGACGCCCGCGGGCCGCACCGAGATGGTGAACCTCGTCGTGCGGCTGCCGGGCAACCGGCCCGACCGCATCCTGCTGGCCGGCCACTACGACACCAAGCTGATGCGCAACGACGTGTTCGTTGGCGCCAACGACGGGGGATCGAGCGCCGCACTGCTCATCGAGCTGGCCCGCGCGCTGGCCGGCCGGCCGCGCGAATTCACCCACGAACTGATCTGGTTCGATGGCGAGGAAGCCACCTGCTTCGGCTGGACCGATTGCGGTACGTCAGCGGCCCCCGATCACACGTATGGCAGCCGTCACTACGTCGACGAGGCGCGGCGGGCTGGTGCGCTCCCGACGCTTCGCGCGCTCGTGCTCGTCGACATGGTGGCCGACCGCGACCTGCGTTTCCGGCGCGACGCGAACTCGACGCCCTGGCTGGTCGACATCATCTGGGACACGGCGCGGCGGCTGGGCCACGCTGACGTATTCACCGACAGCGTGACGAGCGTGGAGGACGACCACCTGCCGTTCCTGCGCGCGCGTGTGCCGGCCGTCGACATCATCGACCTCGACTATGCCCCCTGGCACACGCCAGCCGACACGCTGGAGGCTGTGGACCCGCGCGGGCTCCAGATCGTGGGCGACGTCGTCCTCGAGGCCCTGCCGGTCATCGAGCGCCGACTGCAGCAGGACGGACGCTGAGCGGCCGCGGTATCAGGCGCGATGCCTGCCGCGCAGCCAGATGGTCGCCCATCCCAGCCCGACCACGAATGCGGCCCAGGCGCTGGCGGCCACGACGCCCTCGCGTTTCCACCAGGTCATGATCTCGGACATCGGACGCGCTGCACCGAAACCGGCGTGGGCCTCGGCGGTCACCTGCAGGTATTCCCTCGCGCCTTCCGCCACGTACAGGTCGAACACCCCGTTCCACACGATGATGCCGGCGACCAGCCAGACAATCGCCAGGGCGCGCGCGCTCACGCCCGCCCCGGTCCGAGGTAGCGCACCACCATGGCCGTGATGTCATCGCTCTGCGCGGCGCCGGCCGAAAAGGCCCGCACGGCCGACACGATGCGCGCGACCTGCTCCTCGACGGGCAGGGCACGCCCCTCGCGGGTCACCTCGATCAGGCGATCGTCGCCGAACTCCTCGCCATCCAGGTTCATGGCCTCGGACACGCCGTCGCTGAAGCACACGACGACGTCGCCCGGCGCCAGTTGCAGCGCGTCCTGCGCATAAGGCGCGAACTCGAGCAGTCCGACGACCGGCCCACCGGTCTCGAGCCGCCGGACGTCGCCATCGGCGCCGATGACGAGCGGCGGGTTGTGCCCGGCGTTGCAATAGGTCAGTACGCCGTCGATCGACAGCACGGCCAGGGCAATCGTGACGAAGCGCGATTCGATGCCGCGGCGGCAGAGCGCGACGTTGATGTGCGCGAGCGTATCGGCCGGCGACCGCACGATGTCGGAGTAGCAGGCGAACATGCCCTGCATCATGGCGCTCAGCAGCGCGGCGGGTGGCCCCTTGCCGGCCACGTCACCGACAGCGAACCCGAACGTGCCAGCCGCATCGAGGTAGTCGTAGAAATCGCCGCCGATCGACCGGCAGGGGACGGCCGCCGCGGCGGCCTCGACAAACGCGCGGTTCGCGCTGGGCCTCGGCAGCAGCGCGCGCTGGATCTCGGCGGCAATGCGCATCTCGCTCTCCATGCGCGCCTTTTCCAGCTTTTCGCGATACAGCCGCGCGTTCTCGATGGCCACCGACGCTTCGGCCGCCAGCGTCTCGAGGGCCGTCCGCGTCGAGGTCGACGCCAGCCTGCCGCGTCCGCGGCTGTCGAGGTACAGCACGCCGATGCGGCGGTCCTCGGCGCGTGCCGAGGCGGACTCCACGTAGTGCACGTAGTTGAGCGGCACGCAGATCACGTGTCGAATGCCGAGCGCGACCGTTCCCGCGTGCGCGCCCGCGAGGTCCGAGTCGAGCAGGTCGGCCACCACGCGCGTACGGCCCAGACGGAAGACCTCTTCCGGAATCTTGCGGCTGGTGGCAAACGTCGCGTCGGTCAGCGTCTGCTTGTCGCGCCCGCGTGCGAGTTTGAACTCGAGCGTGCCGTCCGCTCCGGCCAGCATGATGAACCCGCGTTCGGCGCCCGACACGTCGATCGATGCATCGATGACCAGCGCCAGCACGTCATGGAGCACGCGCCCGGACCCGAGCGCCCGCACACCCTCGAGCAGCGCGGCAATCTGCCGGAGGTCGTCGCGTGCATCGGTGGCCGATCGAGTGACGACGGTCGTATCCGTGCCCGTCACGACCAGTTCGGCGCCGCCGCCGCGCCCCAGGCGGATGTGGTCGCCGGGACGGATCTCGGACTCGGTGACCGGTTCGTCGTTGACGAACGTCCCGTACCGCGACGAACGGTCGCGAAGTACGGTCCGCGCGCCGTCCGCCACAATCTCGGCGTGTTCCCGCGACACTTCGCCCCCCGACAAACGGAGGTCGTTGCCTTCGCGTCGTCCGATGGTGAACGGCGACCGATCGACGTCCACCAGTCGCTCGCCCGCCGTGTCACGGACTACCAGGCGGAGGAATGCCACCGGCTACTTTCTCCAGCCGTGATAGGCCAGATGGCCGCCCCACGCGGCGGCGGCGAGACCAACGACAATCAGCACGATCTGACGCACCGCGCCCGGGGGCTCGGACGAGGCCAGCCAGCCGAGGACCGCGGCAATGGCGAACAGGACGATGATGAGGATCCACGGTCGGACGACCGGAGGCGGCTCGCGCTTTGGCGCCACGGGGATCGCCGTTGGCGCCCCACATCGGTAGCAGACGATCGCCTTGGCCGCAATCGTCGCCCCACACGTTCCACACTCCATCCCGCATCTCCCGTCGCGCCGCCCGCTGCGGCCGCCCGCGCATCCTATACTGACCGGGACGCCCCATGCTGCCGGTCCAGGACGCCGTCCCTTCGCGCACCACTCCCTGGATGACCCTCACCCTTGTCGCCGTGATCGGCGTCGTGGCACTGGTGACATGGCTCGACGGGTCGGCCGCGCGCACGCTGATTCTCTCGTACGGACTGGCGCC
>JBIQJY010000014.1:16222-23723 GCA_044507065.1 Acidobacteriota bacterium | reverse complement strand
GCCGCGATCCTGATGGCGTTCTGGCTCCTGGCGGTCAGTCTGACCGCGGGCCGTCCATCGGCCGGGACGATGGGCGTGCCGATGGCGCCGGTTGCACAACTGGCCGGGCTGCTCGTCGGCGCGGCCGCGGGCCGCCTGCTGGCGCGCCCGGAGCGACGGCGCTGTGAATGGTGGAACGTACCGGCCGATCAGTTCTCGCCCGTCCGACGCCGCACCTCGCGAGAGACCTCCGCCAGTTCGGTCAACAGCGCCTCGAACTGACGCGCGAACTCCTCGGCCGGCATCGACCCCTGCCGGCGTCGCAGTTCGTCCACCTGCTCGGTGAGCGCCTGCTGCCGTGCGACCAGTTTCTGCGTCTCGGGGTCCGACGAAACGACGGCGCGCGGCGGATTCAGATACAGCAGGGCTGCCGGGCTGTTCGGTGGCGGCTCGACCGTCGCCTGCCGTCCCTTGCCATCTCCGGAATCGTCGATCACCGCGGTCTCGGTCGCCATCGTGCCGCGCTCTTCGTAGTGCCGGGCCACCAGCCGCGCCGCATGCGTGAAGGCCTCATGCACCGAGATGCGGCCGTTCTTGTCGTGGTCGGCATCGGCATCGGTGAGCGCACGGACGAATGCGTCGGGGAACACCGTGTGGAACCGCTGGGCGTAGCTGCTCGTGGCGGTCACGACCACGCGCCCGGGGGCCGCCAGCCCAGACAGGTAGGGATAACTCGCACTGGTCGTGTCGACGATGACGAGCGTGGCCCGCACCGGCTCGAGCAGCGCGCGCCAGTCGGAGACGCTCAGGTCCGGCCCGATCAGGTTGAACTTCGCATCGGCGTCCTGACCGGTCCCGTGGCCGATGAAGACGAGCAGCAGCTGATCCTCGGGCGTGAGGGTCTCGGCGAGGCGGGCCACGGCCGTCCGGACGTTCTCGGCCGTCGCGCGGGCCTCACCCTCCTTCGGCTGGTCCGCCAGCACGGTGACGGCCGCCGCGTCGTAGCCGAACTGGTCGCGCAGCACGCCGGCCAGGTCGTCGAGCCACGTGCGGTGCAGCGTCGCATACTGCTCTTCCCCCGAAGCCCCCTGGATGAGCAGCGCGAACCGGCCGCCCGATTGCGCCCGCAGGTCGGAGGCGAATGCCACACAGCAGCCCGACATCAGCAGGACGGCGACGATCTGGCGAATCCTCACGCGAAGTGCCTTTCGATGAAAATCAGCGGGCGCGGCACGCGTGCCTCGCCCATGGGTCCCACGCCGCGCGCGTGGGCTAGCGACCCACAATCTCGAGCAATATGTCCTGGGCGCGCGCGAATGTCGGGGCTTCGGCCAATGCCGCCATCACCTCGCGGCGTGCGTCGTCCACGCGGCCGACGGCAAGCAGCGCCTCGGCCCGATCGGTCCGCGCCTCGGCGCGGTTTGCCGGTCCAACCGCCAGCGCGGCATCGAACTCCACGAGCGCGGCCTCGCTTTCGCCGCGGGCCATCAGGCGGCGCCCCAGCCGCATGTGCACGCCGGGATCGAACGGATCGAGTTCGGCAACGAGCGCGAGGGCGACGTCCTCGTCCTCGGTGGCGCCGGCCTCGGCCGCGAGCGCCGCCAGCCGGCGGGCGGCCACGATGTTGGTGTGGTCGTACCGCAACAACTCGCGCCACTCGCGTCGGGCCCTCGCCGGGTCCTTCTGGACCTCGGCGATCGTCGCCAGCAACGCGCGCGGACTGGCTTCGCCGCTGGCCATCGGCGCCAGTTCGGCCGCGCGTTCGAGGGCCGCGCGCGCGCCGTCGAGATCGTCGGCCTTGATGAGCGCCTGTCCGAGCGTCAGCTGCAGCGAGAAGTTGCCCGGTTCGGCAGCGGCCCTCGTGCGCAGTGCCGCAAGATCGTTGGGATTGGGCCGCGGCTCGGGCGTCCGCATGGCATCGGCGAGCGCGCCGTAGCGGGCCTCGACGAAGGCGGCAAACGAGGCGTCGGCCTGGTCCACGCTCTGCCCGAACGCACGCGTGAACGCCGTCGCGTCATCGGCGCCATCGGCGTAGGCCTGCAGCAGGGTCCGCAGCGCCGCCTCGCCGTTCTCGGCGACGAGATGCTCGACAACGAGCGACGCTTCGAAGTACGCGAGCGCCAGGCTCTCGGGGCGCTTGAAGGCCTGCGGCAGGTTCTTCACGCCGAAGGTCCGTTCCGCGCCGAGCGCGTGCGCGTACTGCAGCGTGAGTTCGCGTCCCCACGCCGGGTTGCGCAGGTGCTCCTCGTAGACCGACACACCTTCGGTGAGCCATCGCGGCACGTTGAAGTCCGAGGCGTGCAGCGTGAAGACGTGGGCCAGCTCGTGCCAGAGCGTCGCCTGCCAGCTGAAATCACCCGGCGGCCTCGCCCGCGGCGAGTCCATCGTGACGACGCGCCCGAAGCAGGCGCCCAGCGCGCCGACCAGCCCGGGCAGCCCCAGCGTGCGCACGGCGAAATCGTCGTGGTTCGAGAAGACCTCGACAAGGATCGGCTGATCAGGGCGCACGCCGTAACGCTCCGCGAACAACTCGTAGGCCGCATCGGCCAGCGGAAGTGCGTAGGCGCGCAGGACGGCCGCCTCATCCCGGGGGAACTTGAAGATGAAGGGCCCGTGCGGGACCACCTCGAAGGCGTCGACCACGTCGAGCACGTTGAGCAGGTTGAGCGTGAGGCGCGAGAAGCGATCGAGCTCCCACGAGGTGTCGAGCGCGGTTCGGGCCGCGGCCTCGTCGCCCGTGCGCATGAGGTACAGGCCGAGGTTGAACTGCGCGAGCGCATCGCCGGGATCGATCTCGACGGCCTTGCGCGCCAGCATGGCGGCCTCGTCGAACCGATACTGCCGTGCCGCCTGCTCCCCCGCCGCCCGATACCCGAGCGACGACTGCGGATCGATGGCAGCCACAGCTGCCACGGCCGACTCGGCCCCCGCGACACCACCCTTCCTGTAGGCAACGGCCGCTCGCAGCGCCGCTTCCTCGATCGTGCCCGGCCTGACGGCGGCCACCCTGGCGAGCGACGCTTCGGCCGCCTCGACATCCTCGGTTTCGAGCTCGTGTTCGGCGGCGGCCAGGTTGACGTCGGGATGATCGGGCGCGAGCTCGCGCGCCTGGGCCAGCATCTGCCGCGCGGCCGGCGGCTCGTCGTCGGCAAGCGCGCGCGACAAGCCAATCATGGCCGGCACCCACTCGGGATCGAGCTCGAGCGCGCGGCGATAGCTGATGGCCGCATCACCGGGCTGGTGCCGTCCGAGAAACACATCGGCCCAGGCCGTCTGGATCGCGGGACTGGGCACGTCGGCAATCCGCTGGAACGCGTCGTTGGCGAGCTGGAACTCGCGGATGGCGCTGGACGCGCGCGCCAGGCGGAAGTAGTCGTCCGGCGAATTGAACGTGCGGTTCGACGCGATCCGATCCAGCCGCCTCGTGCCCGCGTCGCGGTTCCCCGTCCGCAGCTCGAGCAATCCGAGTTCGACGGCGGCCTCGCCGAGCGGCTGGCCCTCGGCCAGCGGCTGCAGTCGCGCGCGTGCCTCGTTGTTGCGACCCTCGTACAGGTCGACAAGGGCCAGCGCCAGCGCACCGGCGGCCGTCCCCTCTCCCTGCCGGCCGGCAATGGCGCGAGCGCCGGTCAGGTCGCCGTGAGCGAGCGCGACGCGCACCAGCTCGACCGGATCGGCCGACGACGGGCGCCCCTGCGCGCCAATCGAGACGACGGCCAGCGCAAGCGCCGCGGGAAGCAGGACAGTTCGGGTGATCGCACCGCGCATGGTGACTAGCGCTCCTCCGCCAGCATCCGGTTCTCGAACCTGATCCGCGCGGCGAGTGCCAGGCCGAACAGCACGAGTGAGACAGGACCGGAAATGCGGGCTCCGACCATCATAGCCGCGCCGGCCAGTTCGCCGATGACCGCCACGTAGTTGGGGTGCGCAATGTAGCGGTACGGGCCGGATCGCACGAGCGGCCGGCCCGGCAGGATCCAGACCCGGAAGCTCCATCGCATGCCGAGCGAGCCAATCGCCCAGTACTTCAACAGCTTGCTCGCGGCAAACAGCAGGACGCCTGAGGCCGCCCATGCCGGCCCGCCCGGCGCATCGGCAGCGACGACCAACGCCGCGCGCCATGCGCCCTCGATGCCCATCGCGAGAAACGCCAGGGGATAGATCGTGGCGATGGCGAGATAGGGATCGCCCGACGGGCGAATCGCGCCTGCCTCGCGCAGCGCCGCCTCGTTGCGCGCCGAGAGCCTGGCCTCGGCCAGCATCAGGCCGAAGATGACCGCGGTGACGACAATCGGAACAGTCATCGCACGTCTCCGGCATACGCCACGGCCTTGTCGATGAGCGCGGGCGCGATCTTCGCTCCCAGGTTGGCAAGACCGACAAGGGCCGGAACCTGCACGAGTCCCCGGACAACGCGGTTGAACCGGATCTTGCTCCCCACCCGCCGGCGACGGGCGCGCGCCAGGTGTGTGACCGCTTCGGCGAACGTGCCGAGGTCGATGGCGCGCAGCGCCTCGACGGCGGCCAGCCGCGCTCCCTGCATCGCCAGGTGAATGCCGTCGCCGGTCATCGGATCGACGAACCCGCAGGCATCGCCGGCCAGCAGCACGCCCGGCACGCCCACCGCGCGGACATCGGCTGCGAGCGGGCCGAGCACCGTCGTGGGGCCCTCGAACCGCGCGCCGGCGAACCGGGCCGCGAGTTCGTCATCGCGAGACACCGCGCGGCACACGACATCGAGGGCTCCGCGCGTGCCCGGCGGCGGTGTGGCGACAACGCAGACGTTGACGATGCCGTCGCCGATCGGCGCGAGACCGCAGTACGAGCCGGGCCGCACGTGCATTTCGCCGAGGTCGGTCATATCCGCCACCCCGGCGGCATAGGCGCCGAATGCCCAGCGGCGGATGCGGGCGGGCGTGTGCAGTCCGGCCTGGCGCGCCACGACCGAACGCCGGCCGTCGGCGCCGATGACGATGAGCGCGGGCATGCGCACCTCCGCGCCGGTGCGACGGCTGGCGAATACGACACCGCGGATGCAGCCGGACCGATCGGGCAGCAGGCGGCGCACCGTGATGCCCGCTTCGAACCGCGCGCCCGCGCGAATGGCCGCCTCGAGCAGCACCAGGTCGAAGTCGCGGCGACGCATGGCAATCCCGGCCGTTGGCGGCGTGTACCGGCAACTGACGCTCGTCGTCGGGCCGGTCACGCGCATGCCGCGCAGGCGTGGACGCGCGGCAAACACCTCGTCGCCGATCCCAAGGTCGGCGAGCAGCCGCACGGCCCCGGGGTTCAGCGTGTCGCCGCACAGCTTGTCGCGTGGAAACGTGGCGCGATCGACGATGAGTACCCGCGCGCCGGCGCGGGCCATCGTGAGCGCCGCGACGGCGCCGGCCGGCCCCGCACCCACGACAATGGCATCAAGCATGAGGAGCGTCCTCGTGGTCCGCGGCGGTCACGGCGAGACGCGGCCCAGCACGAGCGCGCTGTTCTTCGATCCGAACCCCAGGCAGTTGCAGAGCGCAGCCTCGACCTCGGCGGGTCGCGCGTGGTTGGCGAGGATATCGAGGTCACACGTCGGATCCTGGCGCGTGACGTTGATGGTCGGTGGCAGCAGTCCGGTCGAGAGGGCGAGCGCCGTGGCCGTGACGCCCGCCGCACCGCTCGCCCCCTGCGGGTGGCCAATCATCGACTTCGTGGACGAGCCGAGGAGCCGGGCGGCGTGTGCGCCGAAGAACCGGCGCACGCAACGCGCCTCGACCGCGTCGTTGAGCCGCGTGGACGTTCCGTGGAAGTTCACGTATCCAATCGAGTCAGGCGCCCGGCCGCTGCGCGACACGGCCAGTTGCATGGCACGCACGATCTCGGCCCCATCCGGGTCCATCTGGACGCGGTGGTAGGCGTCGCAGGTCGAACCATACCCATCGATCGAGGCATAGATGCGCGCGCCCCGCGCCCGCGCGCGGTCCTCGCGCTCGATCGTCATCATCCAGGCGCCCTCGCCCAGGACGAACCCGTCGCGCTCGCAATCAAAAGGGCGGGAGGCCTCCGCCGGGCGATCGTTGAACGCGGTCGAGACGACGCGCATGCGCGTGAAGCCGAAGATCATGCCGCGCGTGACGCACGCATCGGCCCCACCGGTGAGCAGTACGTCGGCTTCGCCGTGCCGGATGAGGTTGGCCGCATAGCCGATGGCATCGGTCGAGCTGGTGCACCCGGTCGACAGCACGTGGCTCATGCCGCGCAAGCCCAGCGCGATCGAAATCTCGCTCGACACGATGCCGACAATCGAGACGGCGATCGCGTACGGCGAGATGCGGTGCAGGTCGCCGTTGAACCAGTCGGCATACTGCCGTTCGGCCACGTCGATGCCGCCGGCACCGCTGCCGACGATGACCCCCATCTCGCTGCCGGCAGGACTGAGACCGGCATCGGCGACGGCCTCGCACGCGGCCGTCACCGCCATGCGCGAGACACGCGACCAGCGCCGCGGATCGGCGCGGCCACCGGCAACGTTCGCGGCGTCCCCCTCGCTGCCGTTCGCGCGACCGTTGACCGCGTCGGGCACGTCGGCAATGGCCGCATCGGGCACCGTGGCCGCGACCCGGCATGCCAGGTCGCCCGCCTCGAACGCGGTGATGGCGCGCGTGCCGCTTGCGCCGCGCGACACGTTCGCCCAGAACGTATCGCGGCCGGCACCGAACGGCGATACGACACCGATCCCGGTGATGACAACCCGGTTGTGGGACATCCCGCTCCTATAATACGGCCCGATGTCATCACGCTCGTCGATCGGCACCGGTGGGCGCGTCTTCGCGTCCGCTGGCGCACTGCTGTTCGCGGCATCACTCGTCTACGCGGCCATCGTCCACAGCACCACGTTCGGCCGCCGACCGACGGCCTGGTCGTGGTCCGACGCGTGGCCGGCCATCGCGTTCGACACGGTACTGTTCTCGGTGTTCGCGCTGCACCATTCGGTCTTCGCCCGAACGGGCGCGAAGGCGTGGATGGCGCGACACGCACCGGCCGGGTGGGAGCGGCCGATCTACGTGTGGGGCGCGAGCCTGTTGTTCATCGCGGTCATGTCGAGCTGGCGGGAGGTACCCGGCGTGGCGTGGTCGGTGAGCGGACCGGCGGCTGTCGTGCTTGTTGCGCTGATGCTGTCCGGGGTCGTGCTCACCGGCCTCGCATCGCGACACATCGGTGTCCTGAAGCTGGCCGGACTCGCTCCGTCCGATCCGCCTGCCCGCGAGGGGGCGTCCACCCCGGCGCTCAAGTCCGACGGCCTGTACGGCCTGGTGCGCCACCCCATCTATTTCGCGTGGCTCCTGCTGGTCTGGCCGGTGCCGCTGATGACGGGGTCGCGCCTGCTGTTTGCCGTGCTGTCGACGGCCTACCTCGTCGCGGCGGTGCCGTTCGAGGAACGATCGCTCGTTCGCGAGTTCGGCCCGGCTTACGACGCCTACCGCGCGCGTGTGCGGTGGCGGATGTTGTGGGGGATCTATTGAGGCTGCGAGGCTACAAGGCT
>JBIQJY010000014.1:0-16122 GCA_044507065.1 Acidobacteriota bacterium | reverse complement strand
GTGTGCGGTGGCGGATGTTGTGGGGGATCTATTGAGGCTGCGAGGCTACAAGGCTACAAGGCTGCGAGGCTACGAGGCTGCAAGGCTGCGAGGGACCGCTCCTAGAGAAACACCGTCGACTGGTGTGACGGGATCTCGAAGCGCCGGCGGCACTTTGCGCACGTGACCATGTCGTCGATCCGGTACATGTAATCGCGCAGTTTCTCGTAGAACCCGCGATCGCCGCCGTTCGGGACGCGATCCTTCCGGGTGTAAACCACCCACTTCACCTGATAGTCTTCACGATGCCGGCACTGCGGACAGGCCAGAGACATCGGCTTGCTCTCGGTTTTCTGGTTGAAGTAATCGCGTTCGTGAAGCGGCATCGGCCGATCGTAACATCACTCCGCCACCTTGCAGCCTCGCAGCCTCGTAGCCTTGTAGCCTCATAGCCTTGTAGCCTTGTAGCCGCCCCGTGTCCGTCATCTTCTACATCTCAGGCCACGGTTTCGGCCATGCCTCCCGCGACGTCGAAATCATCAATGCCATCGGCGACCGGCTCGACGCCCCCATCGTCATCCGCACGAGCGTCAGTCCCGACCTGCTGAAGCGCACGCTGCGCGTGCCGGTCGACCTGCGTCCGGGCATCTGCGACACCGGCATCGTGCAGGCCAGTTCGGTCAGCCACGACGATCCTGCAACGGTGGCGGCGGCCGCCGCGTTCTACGCTGATTTCCCCCGGCGCGTCGACGATGAGGTCGCACGGCTTGCCGACGTCGACGTCGAACTCATCGTCGGCGACATCCCGCCGCTGGCCTTTGCCACAGCCGCGGCCCTCGGGGTGCCCTCGGTGGCCGTCGGCAATTTCACCTGGGACTGGATCTACGAGACACAGCCGGGGTTACTGCCGGACGGCGCGGCCATCATCGACCTGATCCGGACGTGCTATCGCGGCGTCGACCTGGCGATCGAACTGCCCTTTTCCGGCGGGTTCGAGGTGTTCAGCCGCGTCACGCGCGTACCACTCGTGGCCCGGCGCTCGACACAGCCTGCGGATGCGACGCGCGCGTTCTTCGGGCTGCCGGGCCGCGGTCGCGTCGCGCTGCTCTCGTTTGGCGGATACGGGCTGCCATCGCTCGACCTGGCGGCCGTCGACTGCCGCGACGACTGGACGGTCGTGACAACCGATCGGGTGACCAACGGCACCGCCACGCCCCCGCATGTGCGCCGCATCGTCGAACGCGAGTTCCTCGAGAGCGCGTTCCGCTACGAGGATCTGGTCGCGGCCGCCGACGTCGTCATGACCAAGCCGGGCTACGGCATCATCGGCGAATGCATCTCGACGGGCACGGGGCTCGTCTACACGCCGCGCGGGCCGTTCCGCGAATACGACGTCCTGGTCGATGCGCTGCCGCGCCTGGTTCGGTCGGCCTTCATCAGCCACGACGACCTGTTCGCCGGCCGCTGGCGAGCGCCGCTCGAAGCCACCCTCGCACAACCCGACCCGCCCGAGCACATGGAGCCGACGGGGGCCGAGGTGGCCGCCGACATCATTCTGCGCGCGCTCGACGACGCGCGAAACCGGGCCTGACGCCCGGCCGGTCACGGCTGATTACGCGTTGACGGAAGGTGCGTCCGCTCTTACGCGTCGGACTTGCGCCAGGTGAGGACGACGGCGGGAGGAACGTTTCGGACGACGAGGCGTGTGTGCGGCTGGCTGCCCATCCGCTCGGTCATGCAGCGGCGGAACGAGGCCGCCTGCGGCAGCGCGTAGCCGTGCATGTACTGGAACGTCGTGAAGGTGCCGCCGGGCCGGAGGACGGTGGAGACCGAGGCGAGAATCTGCTTGGTCATCGGCGGCGGCAGGCTGACAAACGGCAGGCCGGACACGATGTGGTCGATGGGATACATGGCGCGCTCGACGACGAGGTCGTCGAGCCGTTCGGCCGAGGCGCACACGCACTCGATGCCCGGCCAGCGTTTCCGGATCTGCTGGACGAAGGCGGCGTCGATATCGACGGCGAGGAACCGTGTGTCGGCGCCCAGTCGCTCGGCAATGGCGGCCGTGAAGACGCCCGTGCCCGGGCCGAGCTCGACCACGTGGCCCGGGCGCGTCAGGTCGATGCCCTCGACCATGGCCTCGGCCAGGGCGCGTGAACTGGCGGTGACGGCGCCGACCGTGCGGGGGCTGCGCAGGAACCGGCTGAAGAGAAACACGTGCTCTCGGAGGCCGGTGCCGTTGGATGCATCACTCATGTGCGGTTCTCAGAGCTCGTTCGACCGTACCCGCCGTGCCGTGCAGCCAGCTGATTACCAGCCCCTGAACGCGCGAGCGCAGCCACGTAATGATTTCGGCCGTCACCATGGCAGCCTCCAGAGCCGGATCCGACGCGGTCCGCAGCCTGTCCAGCATGACATCGGACGCCCGCGCGCCCACCACTTCGCTCGACAGGAGCTCGGCGTGCCGTGCATTCTCGAGCGCCGCCACTCCCGCCAGTACCGGTCGTCCGGTCGCTCGCAGCCTGTCGAGGACCGGCTCGAACGCTTCCATGTCGAGCACGGGCGGGGTCACGATGAACTCCGCGCCAGCTTCGATCTTCTGATCGAGCCGCCGCCACTCGGCCTCCGGGTCGGCCGCAAACGGATTGACCGTGGCCCCGACGAGGAACCGCGTCGCCTCGCCGAGCGGCTCACCCGCCACGTCGAGTCCCGCGTTCAGTCGTGACAGTACGTGCATCAGCCCGACGGCGTCCACGTCGAAATGCGAGGACTGGTCGGGGTAGTCGGCCGAGCGCGAGGGGCTGCCCGTCGTGGCCAGCACGTTGCGGACGCCCATGATGTGCGCGGCGGCCAGGTCGGACTGGATGGCCGTCAGCGTGCGGTCGCGGCAGGTGCAGTGCAGCAGCGCGTCGACGCCGTGCTGTTCGAGCATGCCGGCCAGCGCCACGGCGCTCACCCGCGCGCCGGACCGCGGATAGTCGGGCACGTTGACGGCCAGCGCGCCGAGGTCGCGAAAGCGGCGCGCCTGCTCCAGCGTCGCGTCCAGGTTCAGGCCGCGCGGCGCCGAGACCTCCGCAATCACGGCAAACGTGCCGTTGGCCAGCGCCCGGCCCAGCGCCGACTTCTCGTGCACGGCGGCGGCCGGACGAGGTTCGGCGACAGCCGTCACCGTGGCCACGGCAGCGGGCCGCACGGCCGGTGCAGCAACACGAACGGCCTCGGCAATCTGCCGGGTGTGATCGGGGGTGGTCCCACAGCAGCCGCCGACCAGGCGCGCACCGGCGGCCACGAACCGCCGCGCGTAGCTCGCGATGTATTCCGGGGAGCTCAGGTACAGGTTCCGACCGTCGACATCGCGTGGCCGTCCGGCGTTGGGCTGCGCGGCAAGGCGGGCCGGGGAGACGCGCGCCATCCGCTCGATCGTCTCGAGCATGGCCGCCGGGCCGACCGAACAGTTGACGCCAATCACGTCGGCGCCCTCGCGCTCGAGCGCGGCGGTCAGCCGATCGATGGGCGTCCCGTCGGGCGCCGTCCCGTCGTCATCGGTCGTCATCTGGGCCACGATCGGCAGCGTCGATACGGACCGCACGCCGCGAATGGCCGCGCCAATCTCGCCGAGATCGCCAAACGTCTCGAGGATGAACAGGTCCACGCCGCCCTCGGCCAGCGCGGCGGCCTGTTCGGCAAAGGCCGCCTCGGCCTCGGCCACCGAGGTTCGCCCCCACGGCTCGATGCGCACGCCGAGCGGCCCGATGGACCCGGCGACCCACGCGCGGTCGCGCGCCACGCGGCGGGCGATGCGCGCCCCCTCGCGGTTGATGGCGGCCAGTTGATCGAGCAGGCCGAACGTCGTGAGCTTGACGCGGTTGGCGCCGAAGGTGTTGGTTTCGATGACGTCGGCACCGGCGCGGACGTACTCGCGGTGCACGTCGGCCACCAGATCGGGCCGCGTCAGGTTCAGTTCGTCAAACGATCGGTTGAGGAAGATGCCGCGTGCGTACAGCATCGTGCCCATGGCGCCGTCGCACACGAGCACGCGCTCGTCGAGAGCCTCGAGAAACCCCTGCATCGGGGACGAACTCAGCGGCCGGCGTCAGCCGGGCTGGTGGGTGCCGGCACGAGCATGTCCTGCTTGTCCCAGATGAAGTCGTTCTTGTCGTAGACCGCGAGCTCGTAGTCCTTGCCCATGAAGATGGCCGAGACCGGGCAGGCTTCCTCGCAGTAGCCGCAGAAGATGCAGCGGGTCTTGTGAATCTGGTAAACGGATGCGTACCGCGGACCGGCCTGGACCGTGCCGTCGTTCTCGGCGGCCTCGAGGTAAATGGCATCCGACGGACAGGCCACCGCGCAGAGACCGCAGGCCACGCACTTCTCCAGCCCGTTCTCGTCACGCATCAGCACCTGTTTGCCCCGGTACTTGGGGTACATGGGGATTTTCTCGTCCGGATAGTTCACCGTGATGGGCTTGCGGAAGATGTGCTTGAAGGTGGTGGCAAACCCCACGAGGAACGGACGGATCATGTCGGCCATCATAACAAAAGCGTGGCCGCGCGGTCCGGCGCCGCGACGCGCGCCGGCCTAAGTTCATGCGAATGCTATATTTGTACGGTCCATGCCTGCAGGCACGCCGTCGCTCAACCACGACCTGCTGCTCGTCACGCTCATGGCGAACGTGGCCGTCGCCGCGACGCTCGCCACCATGCTGGTGCGCTTCCCGTGGTTCCGCCGGATCCTGCTCACCGAGCGGCGCGACTGGCCCGAGCGCCTGGTGTTCGCCGCCTGCTTCGGCATTCCCCTGATGGCCGGCGTCGGCTCCCGGCTGGTCCTCCAGTACCAGGCGGCCGATCTCTCGCTTGCCGGGTCGCTGCTGGCCGGGCTGATTGCCGGCCCCTACGCCGGCGCGCTGGTCGGCGTGGCCGTCGGCCTGCCGGCCACGGCCGTCGGTGAGTTCGCGGCGCTGCCATTTGCCGTCGGCTGCGGGTTTGCCGGGGGCGGCCTGCGCGAGGTGTGTCCGAAGGAAGAGATCTGGAAGTTCTCGCCGTTCTTCGTCACCAAGCTGCACCGATCGGCGTGGCGGCTCATCCGCAACTTCCAGCTCGACTGGCAGGTCATCCTCGTGATGGCGCCCATCCTGCTCGAACTGCTGCGCCAGTCGATCGGCCGCCGGTTCCCGGGCCGCCTGTTCTACTTCACGGCCGACAACTGGTGGCTCTTCCTGCTCGTCATCGCGTCCACCGTGCTGTCGGTGGCCATCCCCATCAAGATCTGGAACAGCGCGCGCATCGAGCACCGCCTCGCCGAGCAGGAAAAGCTGCTGATGGCCGCGCGTGTCGAGGCGCTGGCCAACCAGATCAACCCGCACTTCCTGTTCAACACGCTGACGTCGATCACCTCGCTCATCCGATCGAAGCCGGAAACGGCCCGCGTGTTGATCGTGAAGCTTTCCGGCCTGCTCCGCCGGCTGCTGCGCCACCAGGAGCACTTCGTCCCGCTGCGCGAGGAGCTGGCCGCCATCGACGAGTATCTCGACATCGAGCGCGTGCGCTTCGGCCCGAGCCTGGTCATCGAGAAGTTCATCGACGACAGCAGCCTCGACGTCATCGTCCCGAGCATGATCCTGCAGCCGCTCGTGGAGAACTCGATCAAGCACGGCCTCGCGCGCAAGGTTGGTGAAGGGCGCATCACGATCCACACGTCGCGGCGCGCCGGACACGCCGTCATCGAGATTGAGGACAATGGCGTCGGGATGCCGACCGCCGACCCCCTCCGTACGGCCGCTGACGCTGACGACGTGCACGGCATCGGGCTGCGCAACGTCAACGAGCGACTGCGCGTCATCTACGGCGCCAACTACCAGTTGCGGATGCAGAGCACGCCGGGCCAGGGCACCCTCGCCCGCATCGAGATCCCGGAGCTGGTCGTCTCCGAACGGGTGCCCGCATGACGACACCCGCCCTGCGCGCCCTCGTGGTCGACGACGAGCAGCTGGCTCGCGAGGAGCTGTGCTTCCTGCTCGAGCAGGCCGGCGACGTGGACGTGGTGGGCCAGGCCGCCGACGGCCCGTCGGCCATGCGCCTGGCCGGGGAGCTGAAGCCGGACGTGCTCTTCCTCGACGTCCAGATGCCGGGGCTCACCGGCTTCGAAGTGGCGCGCCGGCTCATCCAGGCCGACGTGCCGTCGCAGATTGTCTTCGTCACCGCGTTCGACCAGTACGCGGTGGACGCCTTCACGGTCAACGCCGTCGACTACCTGCTCAAGCCCGTGGACCTCGATCGCCTGGAACAGGCCCTGAACCGCGCGCGGCGCCGGCTCGCCCCCGAACCGGCAGCCCCGATGCCGCTCTCCCCCGACGATCTCGAACGCGTGATCGAGGCGGTCCAGGCGCGCCAGGGCCGGCGCGACCAACTCGCGCTGCGCGCCGGCGAGCGGTTCGTCCTCGTCCACGCCGAGGAGATCGTCCATGCCTCGCTGGTTGACGACGCCATTCTCGTGGTAACAAACTCAATGTCCGGGACGTCCAACTACCGGACGCTCGACGAGCTGTCGGCCCGGCTCGACCCGTCGGTCTTCTGGCGGGTCCACCGGTCGCACCTGGTGAACATCACGAAGATCAAGGAGATCGTGCCCTGGTTCAGCCGCAACTACCTCCTGAAGATGAAAGACCCGAAGGCCACCGAGATACCGGTGAGCCGGGCGCAGACGCGTCGGCTGCGGGAGTACCTGCAACTGTGAGCGCGTCGGAGTGGGACCCGGTCGGCGAGGACGCTCAGGATCCGTACGATGCCGGCCGGCCGGCCGAGCCCGCCAGCCTCACGCCCCCGGCGTTCGACTCGTCCGTCTTCGAGCCGCGCCAGGTGCTGCCGCTGCCCGCTCCGCCCGCGCCGCTCCGGCAGCGCGCGCCCGTGCGCCACACGCTGGCCCGTGTGGGCGAGGAACTGGTTGCCTGGTTCAAGACGCTCGTCTCGGCTGCCGTGTACGCGACGCTGATCGTCACGTTCGGGTTTCAGGTGGCGCGCGTCGAGGGCGAGAGCATGGCGCCCACGCTCGAGGACCAGGACCGGCTGATCGTCAACAAGCTCGAGTACCGCCTGCCCAACCACGACCCGCGCGTGGGCGACATCGTGATGCTGCTCTACCCGAACGACCCCGACAAGTCGTTCGTCAAGCGCGTGGTCGCCGAACCGGGCGACACGATTCGCAGCGTCAACGGCCATCTCTATCGCAACGACGTGCCGCTGCCCGACGAGTTCATCCCGGAGGAGTACCGCTCCTACGACACGTGGGGGCCCGAGGTGCTGCGCGATGGCCACTACTTCGTGATGGGCGACCACCGCAACAACAGCTCCGACAGCCGGACCTGGGGATTCGTCCCGAAGAAGTACATCATCGGGCGCGTACAGCTGCGCTGGTGGCCGGTGACCGAGGCGCGGCTCTTCGAGGAATGGAACTGACGCGTCAGCGATAGAGCGCGTCGATCTGCGCGCGATAGCGCTCTTCGAAGACGCGGCGCTTCACCTTCAGCGTCGGGGTCAGCACGCCTCCGGCCACCGTGAGCTCGTCCGAGATCACGGCGAACTTCTTGATGCGCTCGAACTGGGCGAGGTCCTGGTTGGCCATGTCGATGGCCGGCTGGAACAGCGCCTCCAGATCCTCGGTGTCGAGCCGCGCCCGCGCCTCGTCGGGCGTCACGCCCCAGTAGAGGGCGACCGCCGCGACGTCGGGCACGACGAGCGCCGCGGGAAAGTGGCGCCTGTCGCCCACGAGCACGGCCTCGGCCACAAGCCGGTGGCGGCGCAGCCGCTGCTCGATCGGCTGCGGCGCGATCTTCTTGCCGCCCGAGGTCACAATCAGATCCTTCTTCCTGTCGGTCAGCCGCAGGAACCCCTCGTCGTCGATCGATCCGATATCCCCCGTGTGGAACCAGCCATCGACGAGCACCGCGGCCGTCTCTTCCGGCCGGTTGTAGTAGCCGCGCATCACGTTCGGCCCTCGCGCCAGGATCTCGCCATCATCGGCAATCTTCAGGTCGACGCCAGGCAAGGGCGGTCCCACGGTGCCGAAACGAATCCGGTCGAGGCGGACGACCGAAAGGACGGGTGACGTCTCCGTGAGGCCGTAGCCCTCGATGATGGGCAGGCCGAGTCCGTAGAAGAAGCGGCCGATGTCGGCCGCCAGCGGCGCGCTGCCCGAGACCGCAAAGCGGAGGCGGCCGCCAAGGCCCGCGCGGATCTTCGCGAAGACCAGCCGGTCGGCCACCGCACTGGCCGCGGCCAGGGCCGGCAAAACGCGACGTCCGGTCGACAGCCGTTCGCCGCGTTTGATCGCAACCGCCGCTGCCCAGCGAAAGATGGCACGCCGCACGGCCGATGCCGTGGCGGCCTTCTCGTGGATCCGCGCGCGCAGCTTCTCGAAGACCCGCGGCACGCCCGTCATGATCGAGGGACGCACGAGCAGCAGGTCGCGACCGACCGTCTCGACCGATTCCGCAAACGTCACCGAAATGCCGGCCGTCAGGTAGATGTAGGCCACGATGCGCTCGAAGGCGTGGCAGAGCGGCAGGAACGACAGCGCGGTGTCCTCCTGGGTGACCGGCGTCACCTGCAGCACCGCGTCGATGTTCGCGACGAGATTGCCGTGCGTCAGCATGACGCCCTTGGGCTCGGCCGTCGTGCCCGAGGTGTAGATGATCGTGGCGAGATCGTCGGGCCGCACGCGCCGCGCCGTGTCGTGGAACGCGCGCGCCACGCCCCACCCCGCCGTCATCTGCTCGTGCCCGAGCGCACGCACCGCGTCGAACGACAGCACGCGGACGCCGCCGACCTCGGCGGGCACGTCGATGCCGTCCATGACGACGATCGCCCGGAGCGCCGGCAGGCTGTCGGCAACCGACTGCAGCTTCTCGAACTGGACGGCCGTCGAGGCCACGACGATGACGGCGCCCGAATCGCGGAGGATGAAGGCCGTCTGATCCGCCGGGAGCGTCGGGTAGATGGGCACGCTGACGGCGCCGGCGGCCAGCGTGGCGAAATCGGCAAACAGCCACTCGGGCCGGCTTTCCGAGAGGATGGCCACGCGGTCGCCAGACGCCATCCCGAGCGACGACAGGCCGAGGCTGAGATCGCGCACGAGGGGCAGCAGTTCGCGGCCGCTCGTTGGCACGATGGCGCCGTTGCGGCACTGGCCGAGCAGGCCCGGACCGGGATAGCGGCCCGAGGCGAAGAACGGCAGTTCCGCGATCGTTCGCGGGACGCGCTGCACGTCGAGGTGATCGGCGGGTTGTCCGGCGGCGGGCGTGGTGTCGTTCATCGCGTCACGTCAACACACGGCGGACACGCGGCCCCGCTACCGGCCCCGCCGGTAGTCGCCGCTCTGTCCCCCGCGCTTCTCGCGCAGTTGAATGGGCCCAATGACCATACCGCGATCGACGGCCTTCAGCATGTCGTAGAGCGTCAGGGCCGCCACCGAGACCGCCGTGAGCGCTTCCATCTCGACGCCGGTGCGGCCCACCGTGCTCACGCGGGCCTCGATGGCGTAGCCGCTCGCGCGTGCCGTCAGCGTGACGTCGACGCTGGTGATTGGCAGCGGATGGCACAGCGGAATCAGGTCCGCCGTGCGCTTCGCGGCCTGGATGCCCGCAATCCGGGCCGTCTGCAGCGGATCGCCCTTGGCCACCGTGCGATCGCGAATCGCGCGCCGCGCCGCGGCGTTGATGCGCACGGTGCCTTCGGCCACCGCCACGCGGACGGTTTCGTCCTTGGCCGACACGTCGACCATGCGCACGCGACCGCGCGCGTCGACGTGCGAGAGGGCGGAGGCTCCGCTACGGCGTTTTGCCATCGGCATCTCCCCGCGCCAGGAAAAACGACAGGCTTTCCATCGACACCGTCAGGTCCACGTTCTTGAGCTTGATGCCCGGCGGCACACGCAGCGTGCCCGACGCGAAGTTCAGCACGGCGCGCACGCCGGCCTCGACCGCCATGTCCACCACCTGCTGCCCCGCCTCGACGGGCACGGCGATGACCACGATATCGACGTGTTCGTCGCGCACGAAGTCCGGGAACCCCGACACGTCGTGAATCCGCACGCCGCCCTTCGACCGTCGGCCCACCTTCGCCTTGTCGGCGTCGAAGAGCGCAACGATGGAAAACCCTTCCTGGCGGAAACCGGGATAGTCGGCGAGCGCAAGCCCCAGGTTGCCGGCGCCCAGGACGGCGACGCGCACGGTGCGGTCGAGCCCGAGGATGGCGCGCAGGTGGCTCTGCAGTTCGGTGACGTAGTAGCCGACGCCGCGAATCCCGAACTCGCCGAAATAGGCGAGGTCCTTGCGGATCTGCGCGGCGTTGAGGTGGAACTGCTCGGCCAGGGCTTTCGAGGAGATGGTCTTGACGCCGGCCGCGTCGAGCACATCGAGCGAACGCAAGTAGACGGAGAGTCTTCCGGCCGTCAGATCGGAGACTTGGTCGCTTGCCGTGCGGGGATTGTTCTTTCGAGGCACAAGCGGGGGGATTGTACTCGAAGGAGGCTACAAGGCGACAAGGCTGCAAGGCTACGAGGCGAGGCGACAAGGCTACGAGGCAGCGAGGAGAGGCGACGAGGCTACGAGGCTGCGAGGCGAGGCAGCGAGGCTACAAGGCTACGAGAGGCGACAAGGCTACAAGGCGACAAGGCGACGAGGCTACGAAGCGACGAGGGGCGGGCTGCGCGGGGCGGGGGGTGGCGCAGGCGAGTGACTCGGCGTGCGCCGGAGGCGTCAGGGTGGAATCGCGCCGGAGGAAGCGACGCGTTTCCGCCTGCGCGTCCCGGCCTGTCGGGAGGCACAGGGTCAGGCCATTGGGACCGCAGGCGGTCGCTGTCGGTGCGAAACGCGAGCGCACGCAGGCGCGATTCCCGGCGCACTCGCCGCGGAACCAGCCCGCCATGCCTCGCCCCGCGCCAGCCCGTCGCCTCGCCTCGCGCAGCCCGCGGCATCGCGCAACGTCGCCGGCGGCCCGCGCCGTCCGCCTTACCGTAGTCCTTCGAGCCGTGCCTGAATCGCCCCGCGCACCGCCGCCACCACCTGGCTACGATCGTCGACGGTCATCCCCGTCGTCTGCACCGGCGGCATGAACGTCACGGTCACGGTTGTCGGCCAGATGAGGGCACTGCCCTTCCGCATGGCCGCGCGTCCGCCGATGATCGCCACGGGCACGACGGGCGCCTGCGCCTTGATGGCCATGACGAACCCGCCCTTCTTGAACGGCAGGAGCGCGCCGGTGCGGCTGCGTGTGCCTTCCGGGAAGATGAAGAACGCGTTGCCCTCGCGCAGGGCCTGGGCCGCGCGTTCGACGGCCGGCCAGCTCTGGTCCTTGTTCGCGCGCTCGAGCGGTATCCACCCGGCCGCGTCCCACACCCAGCCGAGAAACGGCAGGCTGCGCAGCTCGGCCTTGTAGAGCACGCGCATGCGCGGAAACAGGCGCGCCAGCGCGTGATAGAGCGCGGGCGAATCGACGTTGCTGCTGTGGTTGGCGGCGAAGACGGCGCCCGGCAGGATGTGCGCCTCGCCTTCGAGCCGGACCGTGATGCCCGCCAGTACGAAGCCCAGGCGGATGCCGATGTCGCCGGCCGTATAGAGCACGTTCGGCCGGCCGGTGGTCCAGGCCCAGATGAGGCAGGGAGGCGCGACGAGGAAGAGGTACAGAGCAACCGCCGTGCAGGCCAGGATGGTCCGCACGGCGGCAACGAGCCGGGCCAATGCGCCGGCTGGCGCATCGGCTTCAGGCGCGGTCGTCAGGATGCGCGGGCCGCACGGCGCGGAGCCGCCACGGCCTTGCCTGCCTTCGCCCTCGAGGCGGTGGCCTTGGCGCGCACGGGCGCGGCCACCTTCACGGTGCGCTTCGCAGGCGTCTTCACCTGACTCTTCGCCTTGGTCGCGGCCGTGGCCACCTTGGCGGGTGCCGGCGCGGCCTTTGCGGCCGCTGGCGCAGCGGCCTTCACGACGACCGGCGCGGGCGCCTTCACCGGCTCGGGCTCGGGCGCGGGCACCGGCTTGGCAACGGCCTTGGCCTTCCCCGCATTACGCGCCTTGGTCGCGAAACACTCCTCGAGTGCCGCCTCCACCCGCGTTTCGACGTCGGACGTCTCGAGCGCGAGCACCTCGGTAATCTCGGAGACCACGAGGAACTTGGCGCGGTCGAGCATCCGCTTCTCCCGAAACGACAGGCTCTTCGACTTGGCGAGGAACGTGAGGCTCTTCAGCACTTCGACGACGTCGTAGATCGAACCGGTGCGCATGCGGTCCGAGTTGTCCTTGAACCGCCCCTTCCAGTTCTGGTGGCTGTCGATGTTGCCGTCGCCCAGCAGCGAGAACAGACGCTCCACTTCCTCGTCCGTGATCGCGCGGCGCAGTCCCACGCCATCGACGTTGTCCACGGGAACGAACACCGTCGTTTCGTTCGCCATCTTCAGTTGATAGAAACCGCAGGTCGTGCCCATGATGGTCTTGGTCTCAATCCGCTCGATTGTGCCCAGACCATGATTCGGGTAGATGACCTTGTCGCCGATCTCGAATGCCACATGCCCCCCGAGGTTTATTGCAGGAATCGTAAGGTTGGCTTTTCAGAAGCCGGAAGCTCCCGCTATTTTAACGGACCTGCGGCCCGGAATCAACCGAAAACCGCAGAAAATACGGCACTTACCCGCCATATTCGCCGTTTATTCGCCCGGCAACGACACCCGACAGGCAGACTATTCCATCCGTCCCTCGAAGCCCCTCCCGCTCCTCGGACCCCGGTTATCGCGCCGTAGCGGCTCGGTCCGGTCGGCCAGCGCAAAACCCACCTCATAGATCAACTGTGTAACCCGCGTCAGTTTCGGAAACAGGATCTTGTCCACGCTGTCGGTGTTGGCGTGGTAATCCGGGTGCGGGCCAGTGAAGAAGAAGGCCGCCGGAATGCCACGCGAGGCATAGCTGTAGTGGTCGCTCCGCGTGTAGAAGCTCTCCGGGTCGCGGGGGTCGTTGTAGAAGTAGTCGAGCGTCAGCGGTCGGTCGGCCGCGGCATTCGCGTCGACGACAACGTTGTGCAGGTCGGTGCTGATGCGATCGGCCCCGACCACGTAGAGCGTGTTCCCGCGCGTCGGGTCATCGTCGTGGTTGCGCCCGATCATGTCCAGGTTGATGGCGGCCTGGATGCGCTCGAGTGGCACGACCGGGTCGTCGGCCATCGCGCGCGAGCCCAGCAGGCCTTCCTCCTCGGCGCCGTGCCAGACGAACAGCGCGGACCGCTTCGGCCGCGGCCCGGTCATCATCGCCTTGGCAATCGCCAGCAGCGCCGACGACCCTGACGCGTCATCGTCCGCCCCGTTCCAGATGGGGTCCTCGTCGACGGGCGTGTTGACGCGGCCCGGTGCGCCCTGGCCCTGCGCCATGCCGATGTGGTCGAGATGCGCGCCGAAGAGCACGTAGGTATCGCGCAGCGCGGGATCCGAACCAGGCACGAGGCCCACGACGTTGTGGGTGCGTTCGGCGCGGACGAGTTCGTAGCTGTTGTCGAGCGTGATGGAGACGCGCACGTCCCGGAGGGAGAACGCCTCGAGCGGCTCCCCGCGGGATGCGCGCGCGCGGAGTTCACCCACGGCAACGGGCGCGCCGGCAAGCAGGAACTCGTGGAACTCGACATCGCCGGTGAAAGTCGGCGGTCGCTTGCGGTCCACACGCTCGACGGTCGACACGTCGGCCGACCTGCCGCTGCCCCGAGGGCCCGGGGCCACGACGGCCGAGAGCCCGACGGCCGCCCCGGCGCCGGCGGCCACGAGCGCCTCGGCGCGATCGGAAACCGTGCGCAACGCGCGTCCCCAGCGCCAGGCGGACGCGTCCGCCAGGTGCGACGGCGTGCCCGGCAGCAGCACGACCAGCTTGCCGGCCAGCCGTTCGGCGGGCGGCAGGGCCTCGTCGGGCAGCCCGTAGCCGACAAACTCGACACCGGTGAACTCCAGCGTCTGCTTCGCGCCGACCAGCGCCGGAAACGACACATGGTCGCCGTGTTCGAACGTGCGGCTGCGGCCCGCCGCGTGGACGGTGACCGAGGACCGGCGGGTCACGCGATATCCGGAGCGCGTCACCGGCTGCAGGTAGCCGCCATCCCGCCCCATCGGCTCGACACCCAGCGCTTTCAGTTCGCCCGCGACGTAGGCAGCTGCGAGACCGTAGCCCTCCGTGAAGGCCGCGCGCCCGCCCATCGCATCGGACGCGATCGTCGTGAGCCACGTCCGCAGGTCGTCCTCGGCAATCCGGACGAGTGGCGGCGCACCCGTCGCGGCCGGAGCGGACTGGCCGCGCAGTGCATGCGGCGCTGTCGTGACGACGAGGATGGCGGCCGCAAGGGTCGTCAGGATCCGGCGCTGCACCCCGCGATACGGCGTTGCTCGTCGCTCAAATATGGCCAATATTCTCACTCCTCGCGCCTGGTCTCGCGGGCGCATCGCCGCCCTCGGTGCACGGCGGACTTTCACCACGGGCTGCTAGGCGACACCCAGCGCGTCCTTGCAGAACGCGACGCACTTCTGCAGTTCGGCCATCGGGTCCGAACCTTCCACGCGGTACTCGAGCTCGATCGTGGCCATGAAGTCGTAGCCTTCGCTCTTCATCAGCTGCAGCACCTCGCGAATCGGCGTGTCGCCCTCGCCCCACGGCACGTTCGCGCCGTTAGCCATGCGCCGGTCCTTCAGGTGCAGGTTCGTGATGCGGTCGTGATACTCGCGGATGAACGGGACGGGCGATCGGCTGTTGCCCGCGGTGAAGTGTCCGATGTCGACGTTGGCCCCGTTGAACGGCGAATAGAAGAAGGCCTGCTCCCATGAGCCCGGCCGGCCGAAGGCCTCGACGTCGGTGACGTTGGCGTGGTTGTGGTAGCCGAGCATCAGCTTGTGCTTGCTGGCAAACAGGCCGAAGCGTTTCGTCTGGCTGACGGGCGGTTCGCACGTGATGGCGCGGCACCCGAGCGCCCCGGCCACCTGGAACGCATAGTCCACCTCGTCGTCGGTCCACCCGTCGCCGAGGTTGAACTTCACGATCTGGATGGCGACGCCGGCCTTCTCGTACATCGTGCGGAGTTCGCGGTACTTGTCGAGCGACTGGCTGAGGCGCCACTTGCGCACGACGGCCGCGCGTGCGCGCTGGGCCGCCACCTGATCGGGCGTGGGTGCGCCGCGGCCGCCGCGGCCCGGTGCCTGCGTGCCGCCGGCGGGGGCCGCAGCACCGGCGCCACCGCGACCCGGACCCGCCCCGCGCGCGGGGACAGGCTCGTCGGGCGGGAGTCCGGCGAAGACCTCGACGGGTCCCGACTGCAGTTCCACGGCGCTCAGGCCGAGTTCGACGGTGCGCGCCAGGATGTCCTCGGCCGTCGTGGCCGTCCCCTGAAACGCGTACGGCGCAATGAGGCCGACCTGCACGCCGGCCCAGCGTGTGCCGGGCGTGCCCTGCGCGGCCGGGGCCGGACCGGCGGAAAGGATCGGCGTCGTGCCGGCCAGCAGTGCGCCGGGAACGGCGCCGAGAGCCAGTTTGCCGAGATCGCGACGGGTGTAGTCCACGGAAACCTCCACGCACGGCCGACCGCCGCGCCGATTGGAACGCGTGCGTGGATGGTACGCGCGCCCCGCGCGGCAAGCAAGGCGTCCGCCGCGATCGTCCACGGTTGGCGACAGTCGCGCGCGTGGCGACGCGGTGGACGGTCTCGCGGCGCGCCTGGCGGTGGCACATCTCTTGAAGCCTTGTGAGGTGCCCCCTCCCGAAGGAGTAAGAAGTCATGGAGATGTCGCTGCAGAATCGAATCGGCCTCGTTCTCGCTGCCGTCGTGGGTGTCAGTGTGGCCGCGCTCGCCTTCAACCACACGTCACCGGCGGCCGGCAACGCGCCTGGCGACCTCAGCGTGTCGTGTGGACCATCCCAGCAGGCGATGGTGCAGAGGACGGGCTCCCGCGAAAGCGCGCAGGTGCACGTCTCGTGCGTCGAAACCTCGGCCTTGCAGCAGGAGGTGCGCTACGCGCCACAGCCGACGGGGCACCCCGTGCCCGTGACGTACGCTCCGGCGGCTCCGGCCACAGTGCCGGCGGTGACCGCTCCGGCACCGACGCCGGCGGTGATGTACGCGCCGCAGCCCGTAGCGCAGC
>JBIQJY010000080.1:0-11938 GCA_044507065.1 Acidobacteriota bacterium | reverse complement strand
CTCAGCCCCTGAACATCCGCAGCAGCCGCGTGACCGGGTCGTAGAAGCGATCCACGACGCGCTCCTTGAGCGGGATGATCGCGTTGTCGGTGATGGTGATGTGCTCGGGACACACCTTCGTGCAGCACTTGGTGATGTTGCAGTAGCCGATGCCGAACGCTTCCCTCAGCTCGGTCACGCGGTCCTCGGTGTCGAGCGGATGCATCTCGAGCGCCGCGGCGTGTACGAGGAACCGCGGGCCGATGAACTCGTCGTGCTTGTGGTGATCGCGCAGCACGTGGCAGACGTCCTGGCACAGGTAGCACTCGATGCACTTGCGGAACTCCTGCACGCGATCGATGTCGTCCTGCTGCATCCGCCAGCTGCCGTCCGGCGCGTCGGGCGGACGCGGCCTCAGCGGCTTGATGCGCTTCTTCTGCTCGAAGTTCCAGGAGACGTCGGTGACCAGGTCGCGGATGTGCGGAAAGGCGCGCATCGGCTCGACAGTGATCGGCTTGTCGGTCGGCAGCTGGTCGAGCCGCGTCATGCACATGAGCTTCGGCGATCCGTTGATTTCCGCCGAGCACGACCCGCACTTGCCGGCTTTGCAGTTCCAGCGGCAGGCCAGGTCGGGCGCCTGCTCGGCCTGGATGGCATGGACGGCATCGAGCACGACCATGCCCTCGCCGGCCTCCGTCTCGTAGTCGCGGAAGGCCCCCTCACCGCGATCCCCGCGCCACAGTCGAAACGTGAGTTTGGGCATGATCAGTGTCGCCTTCCGCGTCGACGTTTATTGCAGTGGCGTGGGGCCCCACCCCCACGCCTACGGCGCTCAGGACGTTCGCTAACGCTCACGCCTTCGCGGTGCGCTACTTGTTCTCTTCGATCACCTGCCTCAGTTCGGCGGGCATCTCGGGAATCGGCACGCGTTCGAGTTGTGGTTCGCCGTCCGGTCCCTTGCGGACCACGAAGTTGAAGGCGGCGAACTCGTCGGACTTCTCCGGGTAGTCCTCGCGAAAGTGCGCGCCCCGGCTTTCGCGCCGCTCGACGGCCGCCGTCGCGATGACCTCCGAGACGGTCAGCAGGTTGTGCAGGTCGAGCGCGGTGTGCCAGCCGCTGTTGTACTCGCGATGGCCCGCCACGCCCGCTCGCGCGGCCCTGGCCCGCAGCGCCCGCAGGCGTTCGCGCGCCTCGCGCATCTCGGCGTCCTGGCGAACGATGCCGACGAGATCCTGCATGACGTCCTGCAGATCGTGCTGGACGGTATAGGGGTTCTCGCCCGAGGCGCCGCGTTCGAACGGCTCGAGCGCCCGCGCCGCGGCGGCGTCCACCTGGCCCGCATCGATCGTCGGCGCCGCGTGCGCCTTCGCGAACTCCGCGGCGTGGTGGCCGGCGCGCTGGCCGAACACGATCAGATCCGACAGCGAATTACCGCCGAGCCGGTTGGCGCCGTGCAGCCCGGCCGCCGCCTCGCCGGCGGCGAACAGCCCCGGCACGGTCGACATCTGCGTGTCGCCATCCACGCGGATGCCCCCCATCGTGTAGTGCGTCGTCGGCCCGACCTCCATCGGCGTCGAGGTGATGTCGAGGTTGGCCAGCTGCATGAACTGGTGGTACATGCTCGGCAGCTTGCGCTTGATGTGGTCGGCCGCGTTGGGCAGCTTCCTCTTGATCCACGCGATGTCGAGGAACACGCCGCCGTGCGGTGACCCGCGACCCGCCTTCACCTCTCGGTTGATGCAGCGCGCGACGTGATCGCGCGTGAGCAGTTCGGGTGGACGATTGGCGGACTTGTCGCCCGTCACGTAGCGCCAGCCCTCTTCCTCGTCGCGGGCCGTCTGGTTCCGGTAGTTGTCCGGGATGTCGTCGAACATGAAGCGACGGCCATCCTTGTTGAGGAGGACGCCACCCTCACCACGCACGCCCTCGGTCACCAGGATGCCGCGCACGCTCGGCGGCCACACCATGCCGGTCGGATGGAACTGGATGAACTCGAGATCCTGCAGCGCCGCGCCGATGTCGTAGGCCAGCGCGTAGCCGTCGCCCGTGTACTCCCAGCTGTTGCTCGTGATGCGGAACGCCCGCCCCAGCCCGCCCGTCGCCACGACGACGGCCTTCGCCTGGAACACCTTGAAACGGCCGCGCTCGCGGTCGTAGGCCAGCGCGCCCGACACCCGCCCGTCATCGGTCAGCAGCGTGACGACGGTGTGCTCCATGTGGACGTCGATGCCACGGTGCACGCCGTGATCCTGCAGCGTCCGGATGAGTTCGAGGCCCGTGCGGTCGCCCACGTGGGCCAGGCGCGGATAGCGGTGGCCGCCAAAGTTGCGCTGGAGGATGCGGCCGTCCTTCGTCCGGTCGAAGACCGCGCCCCAGCCCTCGAGCTCGCGCACGCGATCGGGCGCCTCCTTCGCGTGGAGTTCCGCCATGCGCCAGTTGTTCAGGTACTGGCCGCCGCGCATGGTATCGGCGAAGTGCACGCGCCAGTTGTCGCGGTCGTCGACGTTGCCCATCGCCGCGGCCATGCCGCCCTCGGCCATGACGGTGTGTGCCTTGCCGAGCAGCGACTTGGTGATGACCGCGCAGCGCACGCCCTGGGCCGAGGCCTCGATGGCGGCCCGCAAGCCGGCGCCGCCTGCGCCAATGACCAGGACGTCGGTCTCGATGACGGGAAATGTCATGCGGTCTGCTCGCGTCGCTCGCGCCCTTGCGGTGTCATCTTCCCTAGAACAAACGGTAGTCCGTCCACACGCCCATCGCGAGCATGCGCACGTAGAAGTCGGTGAACCCGACCCAGATCAGGCTGGTCCAGGCCCAGTTCATGTGCCACCGGTTCAGGCAGCTCACGCACGCGTAGGCGTTCCTGCGGATCGGTTTGCCCGACATCACGTCGAGCACGCCGCCCACCAGGTGCCGCAGTGAATGGCAGCCCAACGTGTAGAGCGCCAGGAAGAGCGCGTTGAGCGCCAGCACGATCGTGCCGACCCCGATGCCGAACTCGGTCGGCGTGCCCGGCTGCATGACGGCGGCTCCGTCGACCGGAAACCACATCGCCAGCCACGCGTCGTAGCTGAGGATACCGATGAAGATGAGTGCGAAGTAGAGGAAGTAGCGGTGGACGTTCTGGATGACGAGGGGGAACCAGCGCTCTCCGAGGTACTTCTTGCGCGGTTCGCCGACGGCGCAACCCGGCGGATCCGCCCAGAACGCCTTGTAGTAGGCCCCGCGGTAGTAGTAGCAGGTCAGCCGGAATCCCACCGGTGCCCACAGGATCAGCACCGCCGGCGAGTAGCGCAGGAAGCTGGGCCACCATTCGGGCTGGAACGGGCCGCCGAACCAGGAGTGCGTCGACGGGCCGAACAGCAGCGGGGAGTACATCGGCGAGAGATACGGACCCCATTCGAAGTCCGCTGCCACGTACCCGGCCCACGTCGAATAGATGATGAATGCCGTGAAGACGACGAAGGTGACGGCCGATTGCAGCCACCACGCGTCCTTTCGCGTCGTCTCGCCGAACCCTCGTTGCGCCGGGAGCGGGGATGAGGTGGCCACGGCCCCCAAAACATACTGTGACGCGACCGAGCGAGGCAAGCGCGAACGTGCCCGCCGGGAGACACCTGTCCGAAAGGGGAGTGCTCAGCCTGCGGCGGTGACCACCGGTTCCGACTCGACCCCGCCAGGCGCCGGCGGGCGGGAGAAGTCGCCGCCTGCCATCAGCTCGTCGGTGATGTAGTCGACCGCCGCGTCGTCGTGGCGCGCGAGCAGCGCCTCGAGTGGCGATCGCGGGACGAACGCCGACTCGCGCTGCTGCATCGTCGGCCAGGTGCCATCGGGACGCTGCGGAGCGTAGCGGACCCAGAAGCCCACGTGCCAGCGCAGGAAGTCGCGCACCCGCTCGAGACCGTGGGCGTCGAGCGTGCGCGCGTCGTCGCTGCTGCCGACCTGGATGGCATGCGGCACGACCGCCTCGTCTGCCGCCGGCTCGTCTGATGCCGGCCGTTCCGGGCGCCGGCCCCAGTGCTGCGCGGCCAGAGCGACGTAGCGGCGATACAGGTCCACACGTTCTTCCGCCGTGATGTCCCAGTAGCCGGTCGTCAGTTCGCGGAAGATCCACGGCTTGATGAGGGCACCGCGCGCCGTCATGAGGCTCGCACACCCGGAACTGCGCAGTCGCACCTCGACCTCGTGCGGAAACAGCAGGTCACCGTTGCCGATGACCGGAATCGGCACGGCCGCGGCAACCTCGGCGATGGCGTCCCAATCGGCCGGCTGCCTGTAGCGCGCCTCGCGCGTTCGGCCGTGGACGGTGATCGCGGCTGCGCCACCGTCGGCAATCGCACGGGCCAGGTCCAGGTAGTTCAACGTGCTCGCGTTCCAGCCGAGCCGGATCTTCACCGTGACGGGCACCTGCACCGCCGCGCGCATGGCCTCGACGATGCGGCGGACGCGCGTGACCTGACGGCCGAGCGCGGCGCCGAGTCCCATCCGCGTGAAGTGATCGATGGGGCAGCCGAGGTTGAGGTCGACGAAGTCCGCGCCACGCGCCTCGGCCAGTGCCGCCGCCCACGCCAGCTCGTCGGGCTTGTTGCCCGCAAGCTGCACCCCGAAGCAGGGTTCTTCAGGCGCGCGCCGGATCAGCGCGAACTCGCTCCGCCGCTTCTGCTTGAGCCGACGCGCCACCACCATCTCGCTGACGAGGACGCGGGCGCCCAGTTCCACGCACAGCCGCCGGAAGGGCAGGTTCGACCCCTTGGTCATGGGGCCGAGCACGAGTGCGCCGGGCAGGGAGTCCGGGAAGGAGGGCATGAAGACAGTTTATGGTGCGGTGGGAAGGTGCGGTGGGGACGATGGGTGCGATGGGTGCGATAGGAAGGTGCGATGGGTGCGGTGGGGGCGATAGGGGCGATAGGAGAGATGGGGGAAGATGACGCCGCGTTGTGGTGCGGCGTCACCTGGGGTGCGAACGGCGTCGGTTACTGCGCGGCCGCCGGCGCCGCCTTGGTGCCGACGCCGCCCATCTCGAATGCGCCGTCGGCGAAGCTGAAGTAGGCGTCGAGCTTGTCGGCCTTGGGCGTCAGCGTGAGCACCGCGGGGATGGCGTTGCCCTCGTAGTCGAACGAATAACGCAGAACCAGGCTGTCGCCATTCTTCGTGACGTCGGTCACCTTGGTCGGCGCCTGGATGTCCGAACTGATTTCGCCGACAACCGCCTTCGCCTCTTCCTTCACCGAGACGTTGACGACGAAGGGGCCCATCTGGCTTTCGCCGGCGACGGCCCAGTCGCCCATGAACGCCGCGGCAGCCGCAGGGGTCAGGGCGGCGGCGGGCGCAGCGGTGGCCGGGGCGGTCTGAGGTGCCGCAACGGCGGCGGCGGACGCCATCGCGATCGTGAACATGGTGGCGCAAACGGTGGCGGCGACGGTACGGGACATAAGCACAATCCTCCGGGCAGCGGGCGATTTCAGGTCAGGACGGGAGTCGGCGGAGTATACGCGCTGCCTGTGGAAAGGTTCAAATGGGTGCGTCCATGCCCCGCGGTGCCGACCTCGAACCCCTTCCGATTGACGCCCACCTGGCGGATATCGTCGCGCGCGTCGATGCCAGCCGCGCGCTGGTCGTGACCGCCGCGCCAGGTGCCGGAAAGACCACGCGCGTGCCGCCGGCCCTCGCCGGTCCCGGCCCCGTGCTGCTGCTGCAGCCGCGCCGCGTGGCGGCGCGTGCCATCGCCCGGCGCATCGCGGAAGAGCGCGGGTGGACCATCGGGCGCGAGGTCGGATGGCACGTCCGATTCGATCGACGTGATTCGCCCGACACGCGCCTGCTCGTCGCAACCGAAGGCATCCTGACGGCGCGCCTGCAGCAGGACCCGCTGCTCTCGGACTTCCGTACGGTCGTCCTCGATGAGTTCCACGAGCGCAGCATTCACTCCGATCTCGGCCTTGCGCTCGCGAAGCAGGCGTGGCTCGCGCGGCACGACCTGCGCATTGTCGTGATGTCGGCCACGCTCGATGCCGGCGCCGTGTCTGCCTACCTCGACGACTGTCCCGTTGTCGACGTGCCGGGCCGGTCGTTTCCCGTCGAGATCGAATACCGCCCCGGCGCCCCGGTTGAAGCAACAGTGGAAGCCGAACTGCCGCACACACGCGGATCGGTCCTCGTGTTCCTCCCGGGCGCACGCGAGATCGCCCAGGCGGCGGCGGCGATTGCGCGTCGGACGGGGCGCGGCGTGCCGGTCGTCGAACTGCATGGTTCGCTCGGAGCCGCCGTGCAGGATGCGGCACTGGCGCCATCGGCAGCGCCGCGGGTCGTCGTCGCAACGAACATCGCCGAGACGACGCTGACGGTGCCCGACGTGCGCCTGGTCGTCGACGCCGGATGGCAGAAAGTCGTCCGCTACGATTCCGGGCGTGGTCTCGACAGTCTCGAGACCGAGCGCATCTCGCGCGATGCCGCCGATCAGCGGGCCGGCCGCGCCGGCCGCGTGGCGCCCGGTCGGGCCATCCGGTTGTGGGATGCGCACCTGCGGCTGCGACCGCATCGTCAGCCCGAGATTGTACGAGTCGATCTGGCCGGACCCGTGCTCGACGTGCTGGCCTGGGGCGCCGATCCGCGCACGTTCGACTGGTTCGACGCCCCGCCGGCACCGGCCATCGATGCGGCCATCGAGCTGCTGCGGCGACTGGATGCCGTCACTGGTGACGGACGTCGTCTGACGACGGTCGGCCAGCACCTGCGGCAGTTGCCGCTGCACCCCCGCATGGGGCGGATGCTCCTCGCCGCAGGGGGTGCACCTGAGGCGGCCCGAGCCGTGGCCATGCTGTCCGAGCGGATGGCGCCGGTCGAGGCGCGGGCAGCGACGCAGTGCGACGTCTGGGCGATGGTCGATGGCGAGCTCACGCCGTCGGCGCGACGTGTCGCCCGCGATGTGCGCGATGCGCTGCAGCGCGCGACCGGAGAGGTGCCGCGCGAGCGGATCGACGAGGACGCCTTCCGGCGTGCCGTCCTCGCCGGCTACCCGGACCGTGTGGGCCGACGTCGTGCGTCGGGATCCGATCGGGTGCTGCTGGCGTCAGGTACCGGCGCACGTCTCGGGCGCGAGAGCGGTGTGGTCGATCCCGAGCTGATCGTCGCGGTTGACGTCAGCACACCGCCGTCCTCGGCGGCCACGGCCAGCGAAGCGGTGATACGCGTGGCCACCGGCATCGACCGCGAGTGGCTCGCGCCCACGTCGGTGCGAATCGAGCACGGCTTCGACCAGGCAGCGGGCGTGGTGCGCGCGCACCGCGTCGAGCGGTACGACGCGATCGTGCTGAGTCGCGCGGACGCGCCCGTCGATCCCATCGAGCGGGCGGCGTTGATGGGCGAGGCGTTGGTCGAGCGAGGGCCGACCGACGCCGATCGCCGCCTGCTCTCGCGCCTCGCGTCGGCCGGCGTGACGGTGGATTTCGATGCCACGGCGCGCGCGGCCGGTGCGCTGGTGGCACGGATCGATGACTTCGATCTCGGCCGCCACCTGCCCGCGCACGCGCGGCGCGCGCTGCAGCACGACGTTCCGACGGATCTGTTGTTACCCAGCGGCCGGCGCGCGCGGCTCGACTACCGCGACGATGGCCGGGTGATCGCGTCGGTCAAGCTGCAGGAACTGTTCGGCCTGGCCGAGACGCCGCGTGTGGGAACCGCGCGCATCCCGGTCACGTTCGAACTGCTCGCGCCGAACGGGCGTCCCGTGCAGGTCACGTCCGACCTGCGCAGCTTCTGGACGCACGGCTACCAGGAGGTGCGCAAGCAACTGCGCGCGCGGTATCCGCGCCATCCCTGGCCCGAGGATCCGTGGACCGCGCCGCCGACCCATCGCACCGTGAAGCGGCGGTGACGGAACCGGTTTTTTCCGCGGCATCTTGTTGTAATCTGCTCCTTTCCCACGGGAGGCCCATCGTTCATGAGTGACATCCGCGGATACCTGACCCGACACCACACGCCGCACGGCCCGCGCTGGGCTGTCGACGGGCGCTGGCTGCCTGCGGCGTTCCGCCTCGGCCTGCTGCTGCAGTTGCCGGCCGCCGGCATGGACGCGGCGCTGCGCGCGCTTGCGGGCACCGAGACGGCTTCCGGTGCGCTGCTCGCGCCGGTCGAGGACGATCACGAGGTCTGGGCCTGCGGGGTCACCTATCTGCGCAGCCGCGAGGCGCGCGAGGCCGAATCGACCGTGCGCGACGTCTACGCACGTGTCTACGACGCGGCGCGGCCGGAACTGTTCTTCAAGTCGGTGGGCTCGCGTGTCGTTGGACATGGCGGCGAAATCCGCGTCCGGAACGACAGCGCCTGGAACGTGCCGGAGCCGGAGCTCACCCTGGTCGTCAACGCACACGGCGAGATTGCCGGGTACACGGTGGGTGACGACGTGTCGTCGCGCGACATCGAGGGCGAAAACCCGCTGTACCTGCCGCAGGCCAAGGTGTACGACGGGGCATGCGCCCTCGGACCGGGTATCCTGTTGGCAGCGGGCGACCGCCTCACCGATCTCCCGATCCGGATCGAGCTGGCACGCGGTGGTGCGTCGGTGTTCGACGGCACGACGC
Source organism: Acidobacteriota bacterium (assembly GCA_044507065.1). Taxonomy (GTDB): domain Bacteria; phylum Acidobacteriota; class Vicinamibacteria; order Vicinamibacterales; family SCN-69-37; genus SCN-69-37. Next base: position 3,380 of record JBIQJY010000080.1, on the reverse strand, counting down.
GTACGTCGCAAATCAAGCGCACGCTTGGCGAACTGGTCGAGTACCTCTGCCGCGACACGGCATTTCCGCGCGGCGCGTTTCTCATGACCGGCACCGGCATCGTGCCGCCGACCGAGTTTTCACTAGAGCGCGGCGACACCGTGCGCATCACCATCGGCGACCTCACGCTCGAGAATCAGGTAGCCGCGTCGTAAAGGAGTTCTCGTGTCCCTGAAGCCCGTTCTCATCGGCGGCACCTGGCGCCCCGCTTCGTCGTCGGCGGCTGGATTTTCGGCCGTCAATCCGGCCACAGGTGCCGACCTGGTCGATCGCTACCCGATCTCGGATGCCGAGGACGTTGAAGCCGCCGTGCTCGCCGGCCATGCCGCCTCGCTGGAACTCCGCACGATGACCGACCGCGAGGAGCGCATCGCGCGCTTCCTCGAGGACTACGCCGCGCGCATCGAGGCCGCCGCCGATGCGCTCGCCGAGATGGCGTCACTCGAGACGGCGTATCCGGTCGCGCCGCGACTGAAGGTCGTCGAACTGCCTCGCACCACGGGCCAGCTCCGCCAGGCGGCCGCCGCCGCTCTCGACCGCTCGTGGACGCAGGCGACGATCGACTCGGCCATCAACCTGCGCTCGTATTACGCAGCGCTCGGCGGCCCGGTGGTCGTCTTCGGCCCGAACAACTTTCCGTTCGCGTTCAACTCGGTGGCCGGTGGTGATTTTGCCGCAGCCATTGCCGCCGGCAATCCCGTTATCGCGAAAGCCAACACGAGCCATCCGGGAACGACGTATCTGCTGGCCGAGCTCGCGCGCGATGCTGTCGAGGCCGCGGGCCTGCCCGCGTCGATGGTGCAGCTGATCTACCGCATCCCTTCCGACCTCGGCTTCCGCCTGGTCTCGCATCCGCTCGTTGCCGCCACCGGGTTCACCGGCAGCAAGGCGGCCGGTCTCGGCCTCAAGGCCGCGGCCGACGCGGCGGGCAAGCCGATCTATCTCGAGATGTCGAGCGTCAATCCCGTGTTCGTGCTGCCCGGCGCCCTGGCCGAGCGCGCGACGGTGGTGGCGAAGGAGCTGTTCGATTCGTGCATGCTGGGCAGCGGCCAGTTCTGCACGCGCCCCGGCATCACGGTGGTCGCCCAGGGCGCCGCGGGTGACGCGTTCGTCACCGAAGTCGCCGGGCTGTTCGCCCAGGCGAACCCCGGCACGCTGCTCGGCAGGTCGGGCCTCTCGGCGGTGGCCGACGGCGTCGAGGAGCTGCGGCGTCACGGCGCCGACGTGATCGTGGGAGGATCCCGCGTGGAGGGACCGAGGCTGAGCTTCGCCAATACGCTGCTGCGCGTCGCGGGCGACGCGTTTCTTGCCCACCCGCACGGCCTGCAGACCGAAGCGTTCGGATCGGTCAACACGATCGTCATGGCGCGCGACGCCGACCAGATGGCCGAGATTGCCGCCGCTCTCGAGGGCAACCTGACCGGCTCGATCTACAGCGCGACCGATGCGACCGATGAGGCCGACTACGACCACCTGGCCCCCGTGCTGCGGCAGCGCGTGGGACGGCTGCTGAACGACAAGATGCCCACGGGCGTGGCGGTCTCGCCGGCGATGAACCATGGCGGCCCGTTCCCGGCGACCGGGCATCCGGGCTTCACCGCCGTCGGCATTCCCGCGTCGATGCTGCGCTTTGCCGCGCTCCACTCGTTCGACAACGTTCGTCCGCATCGCCTGCCGCCGGAACTGCAGGACGCGAATCCCACGGGATCGATGTGGCGGCGCATCGATGGACAGTGGTCCACGGGAGACGTGAAGAAGTAGCCGTGCATGTCCCGGCCGTGTCGGTCGGGCCCGCGCTTGCCGCGCGGCTGCATGGCCGCGCGAACGCCGCGCGGTGGGGCGTATCGGTGGCGGACTTCTCCGTGGCGCTCGACACGAGCGTCCGCCACGCGTTCGCCGGGCAGTCACCCACGGCCGCCAGCGTCGAGCAGCACGCCACGTCGCTGCGCCTCGACGACCTGGCGCTGGCCTGCGCGTGCGCGGCCGGACACGAGGCGGCCTGGGATCACTTCATCAGGGAACATCGGCCCGCGCTCTATCGCGCTGCCGAGGCCATCGATCGCACGGGTGGCGCGCGCGAACTCGCCGATTCGCTCTACGCGGATCTGTTCGGCCTGCGCGAACGCGCCGGCGAGCGGCAATCGCTCTTCCGCTACTTCCACGGCCGCAGCAGCCTGGCCTCCTGGGTGCGTGCCGTGCTCGCCCAGCGCCACATCGACCGCATTCGTGCCACCCGACGACTCGATCCGCTGCCCGACGAGGACGGGCCGGCGCCACTCGCGGCGCCGGCATCGCCGAGCGTCGTCGGCGCGCGAACCGATTGCGCCGATGCCCTGCAGGAGGCCATGGCGCGCAGCGTCGCCGCGCTCGCCCCGCGCGACAGGCTGAGAGTGCGCTGCTACTACGTCCAGGGGATGAAACTCGCAGCCATCGGGCGCATGCTGGGAGAGCACGAAGCCACCGTGTCGCGTCAGCTGTCGCGCGCGCGTCGGGAGATTCGCGAAGGTGTCGAAAGGTACCTCCGCGACGTCCGGGGTTACACCGATCGCGCCATCGAGGAATGTTTCGCCGCCGTCAGCGCCGACAGCGGCAGCCTGGATCTCGCCGCCATGATTGACGCCGGCGGCCCGGGCAAGAATTCGCGGCAGGATCGTTCCTAGGAATGGAGGAGTGTTGGCCGACCATCCCGATCGCGATCGTTCGATAGATCACCTGCTGCGGCAGGCGCGGGCGGGTGCGTCGTCGACACCGGATGGGTGCCTCGACGCCGAGCGGCTGGCCGCGTGGTCCGAGGGGGCGCTGCGGCCCGGGGAATCGACGCTTGTCGAGACACACCTGGCCGATTGCGCGCGGTGCCAGGCAATGCTCGCTGCCTTTGTCGAGAGTGCACCCGTCACGCCCGCCGCCGTGCCGTTCTGGCAGCGGTGGACGACGCGGTGGCTCGTGCCGGTTGCCGCGGCGTCGGCGGCCGTGCTCGTGTGGGCGGTCGTCACGCGCGAGCCCGATCCGCCCGCGACGATGGCGCGCGTGGAACAGTTCGAGGCACCGGTAGCGGGAGCGTCTTCGGCGCAGCGTCCTGATGCGCCTCCGGAACCGCCTCGCGCCGCGGCGCCGGGGGCTGCAGACGCTGCCGCGGAAAGTCCGCAACCGCGGACGCTCGTGCCGTCGGAATCGCAATCCGCCGTTGCGGACCAGGCCCTCGTCTCACCCGGGGCATCAGCCGAGCCGCAGCCGCAGTCGCCGCCAACCGCAGACGCGGCGACGAGGCGCGATGAGCGGGCAGCCGCAGCCGAACCCGCTCGGTCGTCTGCGCCTGAGGCGCCTCGGCCCGCGCCGGCGGC
>JBIQJY010000079.1:0-11961 GCA_044507065.1 Acidobacteriota bacterium | reverse complement strand
TCGGCCTCCACCTTGACGAGCACGTCGTCGGCTGCGCGCCCGGCCGACGACCGGAGCACCTGCTCGAGACGCTCGCTGCCGAACATGTCGCCAGCGGCGTTCTCCGCCTCGACACAGCCGTCGGTGTAGAAGAACACGATGTCGCCGGCCGCCAGGTCGAACCGCTGTTCGGCATAACCGCCGCCCGAGTACAGGCCGATGGGACGGCCCGTCGATTCCATGCGCTCGATCCGACCGTCGGTGCGCAACACGTACTGCGGATTGTGACCCGCGTTGACGCAGCGGAGCCGGCGCGTGGCCGGGTCGAGGATGCCGACAAACAGCGTGGCGTACACCGGCCCTGGCGTGGTGCGATCGATTTCGAGGTCGAGTTCCTGCGCGAGTGAGGCAAGATCCTGCCCGAGCGACAGGCGCGTGCGCAGCGCCGCCTGGATGTTCGCCATCAGCAGCGCGGCCCCCACGCCTTTCCCCGAGACGTCGCCGACAAGCAGCGCGATCGTGCCGTCGTGCAGCTGGAAGTAGTTGAAGAAGTCGCCGCCGACCTCGCGCGCGGGAACGGAAACACCCTTCACTTCGGTGAGCCCGAGGCGCAGCGGCTCGCTCGGCAGCATGTCGTTCTGGATCTGGCGTCCGAGTTCGAGCTCGCGGCGAATGCGTTCCTGCTCGACGGCGGACCGATGGTGGGCCTCGACGTCGACGGCCATCAGGTTGAAGGCCTGCGCCAGCCGGCCGATCTCGTCCTGCGACTTCACCTTCACGCGCGCGGCGTAGTCGCCCTGCGCGATGCGATTGACGCCGTCGCTCAACCGATCCAGGTTGTGCGTCAACCGTCCCGAGAGCGGCACGATGGCAACCAGCGCAAGGCCGATGAACGCCAGCCCGAGGCCGGCGTTGCGGGCGGCCACGCGCTCGAGGTCGTTCAGCGCATCCCCGAACGGCCGTGCGATGCCGAACGTCAGCTCAGACCCGGTGGGATCGGGCGTGGTGACAACGATCCAGTCGGGCAGGATGGTCGTGCCCGGCGGCGTGCCGGGCCGCACCGCGTCGGTCTGCAGCGCCTCGATCTGCGCCTTGTCCTCCTCGGTGCGCGTGTAGAGCGTGCCCTCGCCACCCACGGCAAACGGCACCTCGCCGCGTTGACTGGCCGTCGTCTCGAACACGGTGCGGAGGAGCATGTCGAGGTCGATATCGGCATCCACCTCGCCCACCAGCTCGCCGTCGCGCTCGAGGCGCACGGCCAGACGCCCGCCCGACAGTTCCGTCGAACGCAGCATGACGGGCGTCGTCGGCGGTGTGGGTGGCGTCGGGGCGGCCGGCGGCGGTGCGGCGGGCTGCGCCGGACGAGGCTGTGGCGCCGGGTCGGCGGGCGTCGCCTCGCGACCGGCCGTCGTCTGTGATGCCGATGCCGCGGCCGCCTGGCTACTGGCCAGGAGCGCCGCGACCGACTCGGACGCACCCTGCGTCCACACTTCGTTGATGGCCACCGCGCGCGTCTCGAGTTCCGTCCGCAGCACGTCGATGCCGCGCTGCACGCCCTGCATGTATTGATCGACCTGCGCGAACAGCGCCTGGCGCTCTTCCGGCGTCATCCGCTCGATCGTTTCGCGATCCTGTGCGAGCTTCTGGAGATACTCGAACCGTACGGGGGCCAGGTCGATGCGAATGCGTGTCGGATCGTCAGGCTCCGGCACGCCCCGACCATTCTGCCCGCCTCGCCCATTCCCACCAATGCGGCCACGGCCGTTCTGCGACGCGTCGGCGACATCCGGCTGATCGGCAGGGGGCGGCGTGGCCGGTTCTCCGGCTCCCAGGGGTCCGCGGCCGTTGCCGCGTTCACCACCTGGCCCGTCACCGCGTCCGGCGTTGGGAGGCCCTCCGCCGCGTCGCCCACCGCGCCCCAGCCCCCGCAGCTCGATGTTCTTGAGCATGGCCGCGTAGTTGCCCAGGATTCGTTCGACGTTCTCGAGCTGTTCGAGGTCCGCGGCGAGCGCGGCCTGTCCGGCGGCGTCGGGAGGAGGGACGGGCGCGCTGGTCGGCGCCTGAGCGCTGGTCGCAGCGCTTGCCGCCTGTGCGGCCATCAACTGCTCGACCCGCTGACTGAGCTGCGCGGTCACCGATTCCATGCTCCGGCTCAACTCGCCGGCCAGCATTTCGGCCTCGAACCCGGCCGCATCGCGAATCGTGCGGGCGTTGTTCCGGTACGTGTAGTAGGTGACGGCGCCCACGGGCACGACCGAGAGCAGGAAGAAGACGACGATCAGTCGCAGTCGCAGGCTCATGGATGCTTCCGTCTTCCGTGACGCGCCGTGCGCGCCAGCCGCACGTTGGCCCGATCAGGGCCAGTCGAACGTCACAACGACCGGCGCGTGGTCGCTCGTCCCGAACTCGCGCTTCGATTCGGCGTGGCGTGCCGTGGCCGCCAGCTCGCGGCTGGCCAGCACGTAGTCGATGCGCCAGCCGATGTTACGTTGACGAAGACTACGCCATGGCGCCCACCAGGTGAACAGCTCATCGTTGTCCGGGTCCAGGGCACGGCCGACGTCAGTCATGTTCTGGTCGATGAGGGCCGCCAGCCACTGGCGTTCCTCCGGCCGCGTGCCGATCTGGTTCGGCTTGCGCTCCTTCGGGTGCACGTCGCGCTCCTCGCGGGCCACGTTCAGGTCGCCACAGAGCAGTAGCGACTGTCCGTTGTCCTTCGTTTCGGCCACCCAGGCCAGCAGCGCCTCGCAGAACCCCAGCTTCGCCTGGTAATCCTTGCCGCCGTTGGGCACGTATACCGATGCCAGGCGGATCGGTCCCGCGTCGGCCACGACGATGCGATTCTCCATGTCGAAGGCGGGATGGGTGAACACGGGCTTCTCGGGGGTAAACGAGCGCCGCACCAGCAGCGCCACCCCGGAGTATCCCCCCGCCCCGTGCCAGTACGCCCAGTAGTCGTCAGCCGACACCAGCAGTTGCGGCACCTTGTCGATCGGGGCCTTCACTTCCTGCAGGCAGACCACGTCGGGCTGCTCCTCGGCAATCAGCGCGGCCACCTGTTCATGCCGCGCGCGAATGCCGTTGACGTTCCATGTAATGACCTTCACGCGTGTTCGTCCCGTCTCATTGACCGCGCGCGAGCACACGCAGCCCGCGCACCAGGCGGTCCAGGCCTTCGGCCACCGTGTCGGCATCGAGCGCGCCGTACGACACGCGCATCGAGCATCCCTCGGCGCCAAACGCGGTGCCAGGCATGATCGCTACCCGATGCTCGCGGATCAGCCGCTCGCTCAGCACCATCGGGTGCAGGTCGGTCGAGACGCGCAGGAAGAAATAGAACGCGCCCTCCGGACTGTTCACGGTGCACGGCACGTCGGCAGCCGAGAGCGCCGCGTGCATCCGGCGCCGCGTCGCATCGAGGGCGTCGAGGCGGGGTGTCACATACGATCGCCCCACCGCGAGTGCCGCCATGGCGGCGCGCTGCGAGATCGACGGCACGCAGATGAGCAGCGTGTCCTGCACCTTGTTCACGGCGGTCCACAGCGATTCGGGCGCCACCATGTACCCGACCCGCCAACTGGCCATGCCGTAGGCCTTCGACAACGAATAGAGCGAGATCGTGTGCGCCGCCGCACCATCGATCGCGCCCGGCGAGAAGTGCGGTACGCCGTACGTGAAGTACTCGTAGGCCTCGTCGTGGATGTGGAACACGCCGCGCTCGTGACAGATCGCGTTGACGGCGCGGAGCGACGCCTCGCTGTAGACGGCGCCCGTCGGATTGTTCGGCGAGACGGTCACGACCGCCCGCGTCCGAGGCGTGATGGCATCGGCAATCGCATCGACGTCGAGTTGCAGGTCCGGACGGGTCGGCACAGGCACGGGCGTGACACCGGCCATCACGAGCGCCATCTCGTGGTTGAAGTAGAAGGGCACAGGCAGGATGACCTCGTCGCCCGGATCGGCAATGGCCAGCACGGCGTTCATGAACGCCAGGTTGCCGCCGGCCGTGACAACGACCCGGCTCCCGGGCCTGACCACGATGCCGTTCTCGCGCAGTAGCTTCGCCTCGATCATCTCGACGAGCGGCGCCTGCCCTTCCACCGGCCCGTAGCGATGGTCCTCGACGGCCGCGCCGAACTGCTGCACCGCCGCGCCCACTTCCGGCGGCGGACCGTACGACACGATGCCCTGCCCCAGCGAGATCGTGCCGGGCGTTGCGGCAATCCACCGGCCGACGATGGGGACGACGGGCGTCTGCACCGCTTCGAGGCGGCGCGACTGCGAATGCGCGGACGGCGTCGACACGCTGCGCCCCTCGGACATCAGGCCCGTGTCACCTGGCGGCGGCTCCTGTGCGCGTCGAGCACGAACGGTCCAAGCCGCTTGGCAAGGTACACCTTCGAATCGAGCGGATCGGGGGCCGCTTCGAGCTTCACGACATTGAACTGCAGGCTGTCGAGCGTGCCCCGCATGTCGTAGTACCGGTTCTTCGTCTTCACGATGACGATGTCGTACCCCTGGTTGACGGCCCAGAGTTCCTGCTCTTCGGTGAGTGCGCGGAAGTGGCCCTTGCCGCGCCAGTCGAGGCGCGTGGCCCCCAGCCAGTTGTAGAGGACCCGCTGGTTCTCGAAATCGATGGTGTCCGAGAGCCGCGCCACCAGGTCGCCCAGCTTCGGGTCGGTTTCTTCGGCCCTGAGCTCGTGCGACACCTTGTAGGAGACCGGCACGATCGCCGCGCCGTCCTCGGGCAGCGGCGATTCGGCCATCAGAATCTGATACTCGCGCCCCTCGAGCCGCTCGAGGATCTCGGCGCCCGACTTGCGGGTGGGAAACTCGTTGAAAAACTCTTCGATGTAGGCGATCTCGAGTGCGCCCTGCTGCAGGGGATACTCGCGAATCAGATAGTGTGGACTGGTCATCAATTGCTCCGCCGGGTGGGGATCGTACCTCATTTACCCGGCCGGGCCCGGCCTGTCGGTCCGGAGCGGCCCGCGCGCGTCACCGGTTGCGGTTGGTCCGCCCCGCCAGCTCCGCCAGGAACGTCGCCCGCTCCCGGGCCGGTGGCAGGGTCCCGAGCGCGTCGACGGGCCACGGCAGGCACCAGGTCCAGTTGTGGGAACCGACGGTGCCCGGAACGTTGATGCGATCCGGCCATCCGAACAGGTCCTGGATTGGCAGGAACAGCTCGGTCGACCCGGCGCGGTAGGCCGTGGCGATCAGCACGTCGCGCCAGCCGTCGGACCATGCCGGGATCCCATCGGCTGGCGCCTCCTCGACAATCGCCATGAACGCCACGCGCTCGTCGTCGGGGGCCGCCGCCCACCAGGCGGCAAGCGGTTCGGTGTCATGCGTGCCGGTCATCGCGGCCGACAGCGGCGGGTAGGACTCGGGGACGACAAACGGCGCACCGTCCGCGTGCCAGTCGCGCTCCCAGCGCATCACCCGGCAGCCGGGTATGCCGAGGTCCGCGAGTGCCATGCGGAGGAAGTCCGGCACCACACCGAGATCCTCGGCAATGATGACCAGGCCCGAGTCGGCCAGGATGCGCATGATGGCGCGGCCCTGCGCGATCTGGTCGGGTTCGTGTTCGGGCGTGAAGAAGGGGTCGCCCGTGGCCGGGCGCCCATACGTGCGGAAGAGGCCAATCACGTGGTCCACGCGCAGGCCGTCGAAGAGCGACGCCATGCGCCGCGCGCGCTGCCGCTGCCACGCGTAGCCGCCGGCCGCGATGACGTCCCATCGATACGTGGGCAGGCCCCAGTCCTGGCCGGTCGCACTGAACGCATCGGGTGGCACGCCGGTCGACACGTCGAGGCGAAACTCCTCGACGCGCGCCCAGACCTCGGGACTGTCGGCGCCAGCCACGAACGGCAGATCGCCAAACAGCATGATGCCGCGTTCGCGCGCGGCGGCGCGCGCCGCCTGCCACTGCGACTCGGCCAGCCACTGCGTGTACTGGTGATAGAGCAGTTCCTCCGCCAGCTCGACCCGCGCGGCGGCGAGCGCGTCGGGATCGCGATCTGCCAGCGGCTTCGGCCAGGCGCGCCAGTCGAGCGCTCCATTGGCGGCGCGCAGCGCGAGAAAGAGCGCGTAGTCGTCGAGCCAACTGCCCTGTCGCGCGACGTAGGCGGCCAGCGCCACCGCCCGTGCGGTCTGGGCACGCCACTCGTCGTCGATGAATCGCCCGAATGCGAGTCGCAACGCGTCGTGCTTCACGCGACGCACCAGGTCGTAGGCGATCGGGTTGGCCAGCCGCGCCTGATCGATTGCCTCGCGCGCTTCGGCAGTCAGCGCCTCTTCTCCTCCGGCCCGCTCGAAGTCCTCGACCTGGCGCAGGCCGATGTAGATGGGGTCGATGGCCAGTGTCGAGATGGCCGAGTAGGGCGAGGTCTGCCCGTGCGGCATCGTGCCGAGTGGCAGCAGCATCAGCCGATCGAAACGGGCGGCCGCCATCCAGTCGACCAGCGGCACGATGTCCGGCAGTTCGCCAATCCCCCAGCCCTGACGCGATCGGATCGAGAAGAGCGGAACGTTCACACCCGCGTGTCGCTTCATGCCACCGTCCGTGCCACCAGCTGCGCCAGGCGCGACACACCCTCATCGAACACGTCGGGCGCCGGCAGCAGGCTGAGGACGAGATACGCCTCGGTATCGAGATCGAAATAGAACCCGGGATGCACGAGCACCGCGTGCTCCTCGACCAGGCGGAGCACCCACTGCTCCTCCGACAGGATAGCCGGTACGCGCACGACGGCCGACCATCCACCGTGAGGATCGTGGAGCGTCATGGCGGAGGTGCCGCCCGTCGTGCGGCGCAGGACGTCGAGATTGCGCGCGATACGCCGCTGGATGGCGGCGCGGGCGGCGGCGCCGGCGTCGAGCAGCCGCGCGGCGGCCACCTGCACGGGCGTCGACACCGAGAGATAACTGTCGGCCACAATCTCGAGCCGCGCCACTGCCTCGTCGACGAGCGCGGGCGGACCGCTCATCGACGTCCAGGCCAGCTTCATCTGCGGCAGGCCGACCGACTTCGACAGGCCGCCGAGCGTGAAGGTCAGCACCCGATCTTCGTCGCGGAACGAGGTGATGTCGCGTCCAGCCGCCAGGCGGTAGTCGGCAAAGACCTCGTCCGAAATGATGGCGAGATCGTGCTGCTTCGCGAACTCGACCATCCATTCACGATCGTCGCTCCGGAGCATCGAGCCGGTCGGGTTGTTGGGGCTCACGACCAGCAGCGCGCGGGTTGCCGGCGTTCTCGCGCGTTCCACACTCGTTCGATCCAGGCGCCATCCGGCGTCGATGTCGAGCCGATAGGGCGACGGCGCGACGCCATCGAGCGCCGTGAGCAGATCGAACAGCGGGTAACTCGGCCGCGGCACCAGCACGTCATCGCCCGGGTCGCACAGCAGCTTGAAAAGAAAGGAATACGCCTCGCTCGTGCTGGCCGTGAGCATCAGGCGCTCCGGCACCGCCGGCGGCTCCAGACGCGACGCGACGACGGCACGCGCGGCCGGTGAGCCGAACGCGCAGGGCTCGTACACGAGCGATGCCGGATCGCCCAGCGCGGCGGCAAGCGCGGCCGGGTAGTCGAGCCCGACAACGGTGGGATTGGTCTCGGTGAGATCGAACTGCAGCGCCCCGGCGGCGCGCGCGCGGGAAACGGCCTGGGTGACCACGTTGGGCTGCAGGCGCGGCGGCAGCCGGGACGAGAACATGGCTGAGAGCTTATCGCCGGGGCACGTCGAGATCGAATCGGGGAGAATGACACGAGTCATGCGCACGACAATCGTCCTGGCCATCACACTGCTGACCGGCACACTTGCCGCCGCCAGCCAGCGGATGCCCCCGCCGTCGCGGACGCTGGAGCTGTCGATTGCCGTCGACCAGGACGAGGCCTGCCGCTCCGAGGGCGATGGTCAGACGATTGAACTTCCGGTGCGACTCACCTTCCGGAACCACAGCCCGTCGCCGCTGCGCGTGCTGCCCGACACCGTGCAACTCACAAACGTGCAGGTCGTGCGCACGGTCGAGGAACTGGTGCCCCTGGGCGGCAATACGCCGGGCATCGTTGTCGGAGGCGTGCGGCAGCCGGGCAAGGGCGTGGCCCGGCTGCTGGCACCGGGCACGTCGGTCGAGGTGGTGCGGGCGTTGACGATCGAGGTTGCGCGGCCGCATGCGCCCGGGGGCGGCCTCGAGCCGGGCCACTACTTCCTCGAGCTCATCGGCGTCATCGAAACCGCAGCGTCCGGCAGCGGCAGCGTCCGCGCCGAATCGGTCGTCTCGCCGTACGTCGGCATCGACATCCCCGCGTCGGTCGCGGCAATCTGCGCACCGGCGTCGCGCTGACATCGCGTCGGCGTGGGCAGCCGCGAGGGCGGTGGGCGGCCACAACGGCCGCGCCGGCGTCGTCGCGGGCGCGAACCCCTGGGCGTCAATAGTCGTCAGATATGCACATGACGAAGTTCCTGCTGTGGCTCCTCCTGTTCGTCATCTGCTGGCCGCTCGCGCTGCTGGCCCTGGTGGTCTTCCCGATCGTCTGGCTGGTGCTCCTTCCGTTCCGGCTGGTGGGAATTGCCGTCGAGGGCGTGCTGCAGTTCCTGCGTGCCGTCCTGCTCCTGCCCGCCCGGCTGCTCGGCGCCCGCGTCTGACGCCCGGAACACCGACTTCGCCGCGGCCCGGCGTCACGGGCGCTTGGGGCAACCCGCCGGCCTCCTGCCACGTCCAATCACCGTCTTCCGGCGTAGACTGTCCGGAATCAGTGGCCTCACCGGCTACGAGGAGCGTCGGAATGCTCGATAGATTGTCGAGGGTGGGCCTGGCGTTCGCCCTCATGGCGGCCGGGACCCCGGCGGCGCTCGAAGCGCAGGCCACGCCGACCGCGGCCACTCGCCTCTCGGTCCCATACGAGGCGTTCACGCTGCCAAATGGCCTCCACGTCATCCTCCACCAGGACCGCAGCGTCCCGATGGTCGAGGTCAACGTCTGGTATCACGTCGGCTCATCGCGCGAGCGGCCAGGTCGGACCGGCTTCGCGCACCTGTTCGAGCACCTCATGTTCGAGGGGTCGGGCCACGTCGCCGAGGGTCTGTTCGACACGCTGCTCGAGGCGGCGGGCGGCTCGAACAACGGCTCGACCAACACCGACCGCACCAACTACTACGAGAGCCTGCCGTCGAACGCACTCGACCTCGCGCTCTACCTCGAGTCCGACCGCATGGGCTACCTGCTCGATGTCGTCACGCCGCAGATCGTCGACAGCCAGCGCGACATCGTCAAGAACGAGCGGCGTGAGCGTTACGAGAATGCGCCGTACGGCAAGGCGGACCTGCGCCTCCCCGAGCTGCTCTATCCGAAGGACCATCCGTACCACTGGCCGCCCATCGGCTACATGGACGACCTGTCGGCCGCCACCCACGAAGACGTGGTCGACTTCTTCACGCGCTACTACGCGCCCGGCAACGCGAGCCTCGTGATTGCCGGCGACATCGACCTGGCCGAGACGAGGCGCCGCGTTGAACACTGGTTCGGCGACGTGAAGGCCGGTGCCGCCGTGCCGCCGCTGCAGGTGCCTGCCGCGGTGCTGACGAGCGTCGTGACGGAAACACTTGTCGACCAGGTGCAGCTTCCCCGCATCTACCTGGCGTGGCTCTCGCCCGCGCAGCTCGCGCCGGGAGACGCCGAGCTCGACATGCTCAGCGGCATCCTCACCGGCGGCAAGAACTCACGACTCTACAAGCGACTCGTCTTCGACCTGCAGATTGCGCAGGACGTGTCGGCGGCGCAGTACTCGGCGCTGGCCGGCTCCATGTACGTCATCGCGGTGACCGCACGCCCCTCGGACCTGTCAGCCGAGGCCTCGCTCGCCCGCATCACCTCAATCGTCGACGAGGAACTCGACCGCCTGCGCGGCGAGGCTCCCGACGAGCGCGAACTGACGCGCGTGCGCAACGGCATCGAAGCCGCGTTCTTCGACAGCATGGAAACCCTTGCCGGCAAGGCCGACCAGATGAACGCCTACTACATGGCGGCCGGAAACCCCGACTATTTTGCCGAGGACCTCAGCCGCTACCAGGCGCTGGCCCCCAGCGACATCCAGGCGGCGCTCCGCCGGTGGCTGCCGAAAGATCGGCGCGTGGAACTCTCGGTCGTCCCGGAGGGCGCGCCATGACGACAGGCCTGCGATGCGCGGTCGGTGCCCTGCTGTTCACAGCCGGCCTCGCCATGGCGAGCGAACCGGTCTCGACACAGGGCGGACCCGATCGGTCGAAGCCGCCGGTGCCTGGCCCGGCGCCAGGCTTGCGGCTCCCACCAATCCAGAAGCAGACGCTGTCGAACGGGCTGCCCGTCTGGATCGTCGAGATGCACGAAGTGCCGATGGTCGACGTCAGCCTGATTATCAGGTCCGGCGCCGCCGCGGATCCGGCGGGTCAGTTCGGCGTGGCGCATTTCACGGCGGCCATGCTCGACGAGGGCGCGGGTTCGCTCGATGCGCTGGCCCTGGCCGATGCGATCGACATGCTCGGCGCATCGCTCACGACCGCGACTTCGTACGACGCGTCGACCGTTCGCCTGCACGCCCTCGTGTCGACGCTCGATACGGCGCTGCCGCTCATGGCCGACGTGGCACTGCGCCCGACGTTTCCCGCCGAGGCGATCGATCGCGTCCGCAGCGAGCGGCTGACTTCGCTCCTGCAGGTGCGCGACAGTCCCTTCCAGCTGGTCACGGCAGCCTTCCACCGCCTTCTGTTCGGCGACGCGCACCGATACGGGACGCCCGTGATGGGCACCGACAGCGTGAATCGGGCGCTTTCGGCCGACGACATGCGCGCCTTTCACGCCTCGCACTATCAACCGCAGAATGCGCATCTGCTCGTGGTGGGCGACGTCACGGCCGCCGCGGTGCTGCCCGTACTCGAACGCGCGTTTGGCGGATGGAAGGATGTCGGCCAGGTGCCGGCGCCAGCGCTGCCCGCGGCCGCACCGCCGCAGCAGACGCGCGTGTACCTGATCGATCGGCCGGGCGCGCCGCAATCGCTCATTCGCATCGGCTCGATCGGCGCCGCGCGCAGGACGCCCGACTACCACGCTGTCGAGGTGGCCAACACCATGCTCGGCGGTTCGTTCTCGTCGCGGCTCAACATGAACCTGCGCGAGCGCAATGGCTACACCTATGACGCGGGCTCTGCCGCCACGATGCGGCGCGATCCCGGACCGTTTTTCGCGGGAGCGGGCGTGCAGGTCGACAAGACCGTCGAGGCCGTCCGCGAGTTCATCAGCGAATTTGCCGGCATGGCCGAGCCGCCACCCGACAAGGAACTGACGCGCGTGAGAAACCTGCAGGCGCTCAGTTTCCCCGGTGCGTTCGAGACCACCGCGGGCATGGCCGGACAACTGGCCAGCCTTGTCGTATACGACCTGCCGGACTCGTTTTTCGAGGAGTTCGTCGAACGCATCCAGGCCGTCGGCCCCGCCGATATCCAGCGCATCGGCCGTGCCCTCCTCTCACCGGGCCGCGCCATCATCGTCGTCGTAGGGGATCTGGCGACGATCGAACAGCCCATCCGCGCCGCGGGCCTCGGCCCGGTGACGATCGTCGCGGCAGAGGACGTGCTGAAATAGACGAGGTCCCCCGCACCCACCGCACCCACCGCACCTACCGCACCTGTCGCACCTACCTACCGCACCCATCGCACCTACCCACCGCCCCTACCGCACCCATCGCACCCACCGCGCCTACCCACCGCACCCATCGAACCTATCGAACCCATCGCACCTGCTGAGTCCTCCCGTGGTATCCGGCTTGCAGAGGGTGTTGCATCCCGGCCCCGACTTCTGGAGACATGTGACATGCCGATTGCCCCGCGACGCCCCGCCCTGCCGGTCGCACTCACAGCGGCCCTCCTCATCATCCTGCTGCCCGCCATCTCATCCGCGCAGTATTTCGGCCAGAACAAGGTGCAGTACGACGAGTTCGATTTCGAG
>JBIQJY010000078.1:8502-12024 GCA_044507065.1 Acidobacteriota bacterium | reverse complement strand
CCGTCGACCGCGCGCGAGCGCTCGTGCACGCCGCCGTCGTCGAACAGAACCTTCCGGGAATCTCGGTCGCTGTCGGCAGGGACGGCGCGATCGTCTGGGCAGAAGGGTTCGGCTGGAGGGACGTTTCCACCGAGACGCCCGTCACTCCCGAGACGCGATTCCATATCGGCACGGCGGCATCCTCGATCGACACCGCCGTGGCCGCATCACTGGGCCTGACCCACACCGGCACTGACGCGGCAAAGGCATGGAGCCCTGAAGCCATCGGCGAAGAGGCCGAAGACTTCCCTCCCCTCGCCGCTCTCCGCCACCTCGTCCTGGAGCCGCTCGGCCTCATGTCCCCGGACTACCCGCTGCCGGGCGATCGAGCGACGTTCTACGTCCCCAGGTTCGATGACCACGATCCACGACGCGGGCGGCGGCTGATGTACATGCGCGACCTGGCGTGCTGCGCGGACGGGATGGCGCTTTATTCCACGCCGTCCGACCTCGTCCGCTTCGCCCAGGCAACCAGGTCGGTCAGCGTCGACGGCGACCTCGCCGGCGGCCGTGTGATGTCACTCATCTCACGCCACGACACCGGGGTGGTCGTCGCCGTGACGTCGAACATCGCGTACGCCGATACGTCGCACCTCGCGGCGCGCATCGCTGACGTGTTCGAAGCCGAGCGCGTGGCGACGTCCGGGGAATGGGCGCGGGATCTGCCCATTCAAGGCAATTGAGGGCGCGAGGAGGGCGATCCGGGGGGGCCTCCTCCAGAGTTGCAGCGGTGACGTCCCCCTGCCACCCCGGGAACGGGCCTTGCACCGTGGATCGACGTGGCGGCGCAGGTGGACGGCCAACGGATCCGGGTGGGAACAGCGGGCTGGGCGATTCCGCGCGCGGCAGCGCCTCGGTTCGACACCGGCGGCACGCATCTCGAGCGCTACGCCCGCGCCTTCGGCTGCGTCGAGATCAATTCGTCGTTCTACCGGCCGCATGCGTTCGCGACCTACGCACGATGGTCTGACAGCACGCCTCCGGATTTCCGGTTCTCCGTCAAACTGCCCCGCGAAATCACGCACGAACTCGAGTTGCGCCGGTCCGGCCCACTGGTCGAGCGCTTTCTTGCCGAGACCAGCGGCCTCGGAATGAAGTTGGGACCGATCCTGGTGCAGCTTCCGCCATCCGCGGCTTTCGACAGCCGCGTGGCGCATCGATTCTTCTCGCACTTCCGGTCGCGTCACACCGGAGCGATTGCCTGCGAGCCGCGGCATCCCAGTTGGTTCACCGACACGGTTGCCCGCCTGTTGAGTGGCTATCAGGTGGCGCGCGTCGCCGCTGATCCGCCGATGGCGCCTGGCGGCGATGCGCCGAACGCGTGGGATGGACTTGCGTACTACCGGCTGCACGGCTCGCCGAGAACCTACTGGTCTCCATACGGTGTCGAGCGCATCGAATTGCTGGCGGGCGCTCTCGATGCGGGCACGGCTACCGAGCTCTGGTGCATCTTCGACAACACCGCCGCGGGCGCGGCCATCGAGGATGCCGCCGAGCTGCAGCGGCGCATGCTCCCTCGTCCGGGAAGCCGCTTCCCTGCCGGCACGCGTGACGCCGGTCGTGATCCAGCCCTGCAACGGACGTAGGGTCACGCGAGATCGGAGGAACCGTGCGGGTAGTCACAGCGGGTTTCGTTCTCGGCCTTGGTCTCGGCGGATTCATCGACGGGATCGCGCTGCATCAGATCGGCCAATGGCACAACATGGGCTCGGCCATCCTGCCGCCGCACACCATGGACGCCATGTCGCAGAACATGCGATGGGACGGATGGTTTCACGCCGCCACCCTCGTGCTGACCATCATCGGGGTCCTGATGCTGTGGTCCGAGGCGCGCCGCGGCGAGGCACCCGGCCGCATGTCCGTCCTCATTGGCCAGATGATTTTCGGCTGGGGCGTGTTCAACCTGGTGGAGGGCGTGATCAACCATCACCTTCTCGAGCTCCACCACGTCCGGGACATCCCCGTGCACGTGCCCCTCTACGACTGGGTGTTCCTCGCCGCCGGCGGCGTGCTGCTGATCGTCGTCGGTCTCGCGATGGCGTCCGGCGCCCGGCCCGTCGGTGCCCGTCCACGTATCGGATGAGCGACGACGCCGTATTGGCATACGATGCGGGCGTCCGATGGAGCTGCCGTTCCTGCGAACCGACCGCCTCGACCTGGTGCGCGAGTCCATCGAGGCCGTGCTCGCCCGCATTGCGGCCATGCCGCCTGCCGACCAGGCGGAGGTCTCGCCGGCGTGGCTCGCACGCCTCCGCGCGTTGCCGCCCGACCCCTGGACGCACGGCTTCAGTCTCGTGGAACGATCGACGGGCCTCGAGGTCGGCAGCTGTGGGTACAAGGGCCCGCCGGACGGCGACGGAATCGTCGAGATCGCCTATGGAGTGGCGCCCGCTCACCGGCGGCGTGGCTACGCGCGCGAAGCGGCCCGCGCGCTCAGTGACTTCGCGCTGGGCCCCGGTGGTGCGGTGTGCGTCCGTGCGCACACGCGCCGCGACAATGCCGCGTCGGAACGCGTGCTGGTGGCGTGCGGGTTCACCTGCGTCGGCGAGGTGCTCGACCCCGAGGATGGCGCGGTGAACCAGTGGGAGCTCCGCGCGACGCGCGGAGGCGTCACCGTCCCGATGCCACCTCGAACGACAACGTCCGGCTGAAGAACGGCAGGACGTGATCCTGGAACCGGAACGCCACGTGGCTCGTGTGCGTGCCGGGATACACCTCGAACGTATTCGGAATGTCCCAGCTGTCGAGGATCGCGTGCAGTCGGGCCGCGTCGTTCTTCAGGCCGTCCTGGTCGCCGACATCGATCGCGATGCCGCGATATCGACGCAGATCCTGGATGTGCTGGTCGATGAATGCCAGCGGGGCGTTGGCGGCCCAGCGGGCCAGCACGTTGTCGCGCATGTCGCCGTACGGCAGATCGGCGTAGAGCGGCGGTTTCGCCGGGTTGGGCGACCAGGCCGATGCCACGGCCAACTGCGTCCGCAGGCCGAAGGGCAACTTCGCCATCTCCTCGCGCGTCGTCGCCGCGGCCAGGGCGGCTTCGCTCGCCGGATTGGACGGCCCGGCGCCGCGCGGGCTCATGCAGCAGGGGCTCATGATGTAGAGGCTGCCGAACACATCGGCGTGCTTCATGCCGATGCGGCTCGCGCCGTACCCGCCCATCGAATGTCCGACGAGTCCACGGCTTTCGCGCGCCGGGATCGTCCGGTAGTGCGCGTCGACGTACGCCACGACGTCACGTGCGATGTAGGCTTCGAAGTTGCCGGTGGTGACCGACGCCGAGTACATGGAGCCGTTGTGCACGGTCTTCGAATCGGGCAGCACGACGATCATCTCGCGGGCGCCCTTGGCGAAAGCCCCCTCGACCGTCTGCGGCACGTGGATTTCCTGTGCCCATTGCTCGGCGCCGATGGAATAGCCGTGCAGGGCATACACGACGGGATACCGCCGGGTGGTGTCGCGCGCGTAACTCGGCGGCAGCAA
>JBIQJY010000078.1:0-8402 GCA_044507065.1 Acidobacteriota bacterium | reverse complement strand
GTGGGCGACCCGTCCGGGCGCAGATAGGTCGGCCCCGGCGCGGCTTCGGTCATCTCTTCGATGAACGTCAGTTGCGCCTCGTCCACCGAAACGCCCAGACCCGGCCGCTCGTTGGGCCACACCTTGCCGTTGCGGCACTCGAGGAACTCCGGCATGTACGGGACGGGGCGCTCGTGCTGGTTGAACTCCATCAACACCTGACCGGGGAACGCCATCATCGTGTGCATGTGCCCCGCCGTCGCGATGGGCCCGGTGAAGTGAGGCACGATGCCGACCTTGTGGTTGTCGCAGAGCGCCATGATCTTCAGCATCTCGGTGATGCCGCCCACGTTCGGCAGCGAGGCGCGCGCGAAGTCGATATCGCGCTGTTCGACAAGCGGACTGAAATCCGCGCGGGTGCCCCATTCCTCACCCGGCGCCAGCGGCACCGACGTCAGCAGCCGGAGCTTCGGAATCTGCGTACGGAACTGCTCCTCGCGCAGCGGGTCCTCCACGCAGTACGGTCGAATGGGCTCCATCAGCCGGCACAGTTCCACGGCTTCGTGGAAGTCGAAGCTCTGGTGCAGGTCGATCATCCAGTCGCCGTCGCGGCCGACACCCTCGCGGATCTGCGACACCGCCTCGATGATCTCGGGGATGCGGGCGCGCGAGTTGAACGTTCCCCAACTGCCACCTCGCCGTCCGGCGGGTGCGCCCGCCGGACCGCCGCGGCCGGGTCCCGCACCGGGCCCACCCCGGCGCGCGGCCGGCGCCGCGGCCCCCCCGGCCGGCGTCGGGCGAATCGCCCCATCCACACGATAGACGCGGTAGCCCGCCTCCATCGTCGCCCGCGCTCGCTCAGCCAGGCTCATGGCCGCGAGCTCGGCCGGCGGAATCATCCCGGGCGGCACGCCCAGCGTGGCGTACAGTTCGAGGTGCTCACGCGCCTTCCCGCCGAACAGCTGATAGAGCGGCACGTTGAGCGCCTTGCCCTTGATGTCCCACAGTGCGAGGTCGATCGCACCGAGCGCGTGCAGGCGTTCCTTGCCGGGCGAGTAGAACCCGTCCATGAAGCCGTGCTGCCAGATGTATTCGGTGTCGAAGGCGTTCTTGCCGATGACGCTGCGCGCCATGTTGCGCACGGTATCGGGCGAGCCGCCCTGCCCGACGCCCGTGATGCCTTCCTGCGTATCGACCAGCACAACCATGTTGCTCTGGGGAAAGGCCTGGGGCCCGTTGGCGTTGTAGTTGGGCGGATAGAACACGCGGATCTTCGTCACGGGGTTGGCCGGCAGCCGCGCAGCCGCACGGGCCAGTGCCGCCGCCGGGCTGGCTGGCGAGGCCAGCAACCGGGACATCCACGAGGGCGTGGCCAGCGCGCCTGCCGCCAGCGCGAGTGATCTGCCGAACTGTCGTCGATCCAAGCTCATCGAGGTCCCCTTCGTGCACCAGTCACGGCCCGACGCCCGAAAGGCGTGCGCGCGGAACCGGTTCCGTATTATGGTTCCCCGGAGACTAACACGACCCATGAGACAACGCACACCGCTGATCGCGGCGACGATGCTGCTCGTCGCTCCTCTGCTGGCACTCGACGGCCAGCCGGCCATCCACGACCCGTCGACGGTCATCGTCGAGAACGGCCGCTACTACACGTTCGGCACCGGCGGTGGCATCCCCATCCTCACCTCCGAGGACGGCTGGACCTGGCGTCGTCTGGGAAGTGTGGCCGAGGGCGTCACCGGCGGCCTGCCGACCGAGAGTGTGCTCACGCGCGGAGGCCGGAACACCTGGGCGCCCGACATCATCAAGTCAGGCGACCGCTACTTCCTCTACTATTCGGCGCCGGCGGCGCAACCCAGGGCAGCCATCGGCCTGCTCATCGGTCGAACGCTCGATCCGTCTTCACCCGACTACGGATGGGAAGACGGCGGGCCGGTCGTCTGGTCCGATGGCGTCGAGGACAGCAACGCGATCGATCCCGGTGTGTTCCGCGATCCGGCCGACGGTCGGATGTGGCTCGTGTACGGTTCCTACTTCGGCTACATCCGTCAGGTCGAACTCGACCCGAAGACGGGCCAGCGGCTGTATCCCGATCGCGAGCCGGTCAACGTCGCCATCAACTCCGAAGCCGCAACCATGATCAGCCGCGATGGCTGGTACTACCTGCTCGTCACGCACGGGTCCTGCTGCGCCGGTGCCAGTTCGACCTACAACATCCGCATGGGACGGTCGCGTACGGTGACCGGGCCGTTCCTCGACAACATGGGCGTCGACATGCTGCGAGGTGGCGGGAAGCTGTTCCTTGGCGCACATGGACGATTCATCGGACCGGGCCACTTCGGCCTGCTCGAGGTCGGTGATGACGTCCAGAAGTTCTCGCTGCACTACGAAGCGGACCTCGATCGGGGCGGCGTCAGCGTGCTCGACATCCGGCCCCTGCTCTGGCACGACGGCTGGCCGGTGGCCGGTGAGAACTTCGCCGAAGGGATCTATCAGATCGAATCCGCGCGCACGGGCACCGCGCTCGAGCTGGCCGTCGAAGGCATGCCCGTGGGCGGGCCCCGCGGACGAGGCGCGCGCGGCGGGTTCGGCCCCGGTCCCGGCGGCCGCGGCGCGGGTCCTGGCGGGCGGGGCGCAGGCCCGGGGCGAGGTGGCGCCGCCCCTGCGCCCGCTGTCCCCGCGGCACCACCGACGCCGCCCGCACCCATTCCCGCGCAGACGGCCGACCAGGTGTCGGCCAGATGGCCGGCGAGCGACGTCGACGTGCGCCTGTCGCCCTACATGACGCAGGCGCAGCAGAAGTGGCAGGTGACATTCGTGGCCGACGCGGGCGGATATCCGGGGTCGCCCTTCTTCAGGATCACCGTTGCCGGTACCGATCGCGCGCTGGCCGCAACCGCGACGGGTGAAGTGCAGGCCGTGGCGGCGTTTGGCGGCGCGCCCGAACAACTGTGGCGGATCGATCAGCTGACCGATGGCTCGTATCGCCTCATGCCGAAGGCCATGCCCGACGGCGGCGCGCCGATGGCGCTCTCGGCGGTCGGCAGCAGCAAGCCCACACTCGCCCGCTTCCGTCCCGACGGCGATCGCGAACGCTGGTTGCTCAAGCGGCCCTGACGCGATGCGGCATTTTCCAAGGACACTCATGACCACCAGTCGTCGCCCATTCGCGCCGGGATTCGTCCTGGCCCTGTTCGCCGGCAGCCTGGCTGCTGCTCCCCTCACCGCCGCGCAGATGACGCCGGGTCCGGGTGTGGCTTCACCGGCCGCCGCGCAGGACACCAAACCGCGCCCGCCGGCGGCCACACTCACGCGGCCGGCGACGGCGACGAGGGCGCCGGACGCCGACGGGTTCCTCCAGCGCTGGCTCGTGCTCGAACCCATCCGGACCAACGGGCAGTTGAGCGACAGTGCCATCCGAACGCTCGTGGGGACGACGCACTTCCCCGATCAACTGACGACCATTCCCCGCCACGGCGACGTCGTCACCGTTGGAGAAGATCGCCTCGCCTGGCACGCCGTCGACACGTCGCTCTACAACGTGAATCTCTATCACTTCGCCTACGCGCTCAATAAGCCCACGTCCAACGTGCTCTTCTGGGCGGTGACGGTTGTCGACGTGCCGCGCGAGATGACCGACGTCCGGCTGGCCATCGGTTCGAACGCCGCATCGGTGTGGTGGGTCAACGGCGAGGAAGTGATCACGCTGTTCAACGACCGACAGGCGGTGATCGATGACGGGGTGTCGAACCGCCTGACGCTCAAGGCGGGCCCGAACGTGATCCGCGCCGCCGTCATCAACGCCGGCGGCGCCACGGATTTCTGCGCGCGGCTGCTCGATGCCGACGACCGGCCCATCACGGCGCTGACGGTCTCGCTGCCGACTGGCGGGAACTGACACACACACCTGGAGGTCCGCACGATGCGTCTGACCGGGCTCTTCGTTACCGCCCTTGGAACGCTGGCGATGGCCGGCGCAGTCATCGTCGTCGACGCGCAAGCACCTCCAGCCGCCGCGCCGCCCGCTGTGGTCCAGTTCACCGGTGAGGCGCCGCCTCCGTCGTCGCCGCTGAGCCTGTGGTACCGCGAGCCGGCCGCCGACCGTCCACTCGTGCCGCGGCCGAGCGGGCGAGGCGCGAGCGCGGAATGGGTCCGCGCACTTCCGGTGGGCAACGGACGGCTGGGCGCCATGGTCTTCGGTGGCGTCGTCAACGAACGCCTGCAACTGAACGAGGACACGCTCTGGGCGGGACGGCCGTACGATCCGGTCAATCCCGAAGCAAAGGACGCGCTGCCCGAAGTGCGGCGCCTGCTGGCGGCCGGCCAGTACAAGGAAGCTGCGCAACTGACGGGCGACAAGGTGATGGCCAAGCCGCTCGCGCAGATGCCGTATCAGGTGCTCGGCGACCTCTGGCTCGCCTTTCCGGGCACGACCGCCGTCAGCAACTATCGCCGCGACCTCGATCTCGCAACGGCGACCGCGCGCGTGTCCTACACGGCCGGCGGCGTATCGTTCACCCGCGAAGTATTCGCCAGCGCGCCCGACGATGTCATCGTCGTCCGCCTGACAGCCGATCGGCCGGGCGCCGTCTCGTTCGAATCGCGCCTCATCTCCCCGCAGCGCGCAACGATGGAAGCCACGGCCGATGGCGAACTCGTGATGCGCGGCAGGAACGGCGACGGCAACGGCGCGACGGCCGACGGCCAGCCGATGACGGGCGCGCTCCAGTTCGAAGCCCGGGTGCGCGTGCTGCCGACCGGCGGCACGCGGACGATGACGGGAGACACCGTCGTTGTCCGCGACGCGGACGCCGTGACGCTGCTCATCTCGGCCGCGACCAGTTATCGAAACTTCGCGGACGTCTCGGCCGATCCGGTAGCGAAGGTGAGCGCGGCGTTGAATCGCGCAGCCTCGAAGTCGTTCGCGGCGCTGCACGAGGCGCACGTCCGCGACTATCGCGCGCTGTTCGATCGCGTCACCTTCGACGTGGGCACGTCGCCGGCCGCTATCGCGACGCCGACCGACCAGCGCGTGACCGGCTACGCCACGGGCAATGATCCCGCTCTTGCGTCACTTTACTTCCAGTACGCGCGGTATCTGCTCATTTCGAGTTCGCGTCCCGGCACGCAGCCGGCCAACCTGCAGGGCATCTGGAACGACAGCCTGTCGCCCCCGTGGGGCAGCAAGTACACCATCAACATCAACACGGAGATGAACTACTGGCCGGCGCTCTCGACCAACCTCGAAGAGTTGATGGACCCGCTGACCACGCTCGTGCAGGACCTGGCGATCACGGGCGCCCGGACGGCGAAGTCGATGTATGGCGCGCGTGGATGGATGGCCCACCACAACACGGATCTCTGGCGCGCCACGGCCCCGATCGACGGTCCCCAGTGGGGCATGTGGCCGACCGGCGGCGCATGGCTCGCCCAGGTGCTCTACGAACGCTACGAGTACAACGGCGACCGCACGTACCTGCAGACGATCTATCCGCTGTTGAAGGGCGCCGCCGAATTCTTCCTCGACACGCTCGTCGAAGAGCCCACCCACGGCTGGCTGGTCACCTCACCGTCGCTCTCACCCGAGAATCAGCACCCGTTCGGGACGTCGCTCGCGCCCGGCCCGGCCATGGATCAACAGATCCTGCGTGATCTGTTCGCCAGCACCACGAAGGCGGCCGAAGCACTCGGCGTCGACGCGGATCTTCGCACGCAGTGGATGGCGACACGCGCGCGCCTCGCCCCCGATCAGATCGGCAGCGCCGGACAGCTCCAGGAGTGGCTCGAGGACTGGGACATGCAGGCGCCCGAGATGAACCATCGTCACGTGTCGCACCTGTATGGCCTGTTCCCCGGCCGCGACATCGACATCCGCCGCACGCCCGCGCTTGCCGCCGCCGCACGGCGGTCGCTCGAGATCCGCGGCGACATCGGGACCGGCTGGGCCACTGCCTGGCGCATCAATCTGTGGGCGCGCCTCGGCGACGGCGAGCGCGCCTACGACATCCTGACGTTCCTGCTCGGCCCCGAACGGACCTACCCCAACCTGTTCGACGCGCATCCGCCCTTCCAGATCGACGGCAACTTCGGCGGTGCCGCCGGCATGGTCGAAATGCTGGTCCAGAACGACGAGGGCGAGATCCGTCTGTTGCCTGCGCTGCCGACGGCCTGGGCGAGTGGCCGAATCACGGGTATCCGCGCACGGGGCGGGTTCGAGATCGACCTGTCGTGGAAGGACGGCGCGATCGATCGCGTGACCGTCCGATCCCTTCGCGGCAACGCCCTGCGGCTGCGGCGCGGCGAGACGCTGCGCACGGCGGAAACCACCACGCCCGGAGCGCTGCTCGTCTTCGCGGGCGACCGACTCGAGCCAGTCCGATGACATCCTTCACGTCCTTTCGACCACCCAGAATGGAGAGCCGAACATGAGACGAATCGTCCGTGCAGTCCTGACAAGCGCAGTCGCAGCCGTGTTGATGGCCTCGCCCCTCACCGGAATCGCCCGGGCCCAGGAACCCGGCATGGGGCGCCGCGGAGGCGGCCCCGGCCTCGTATCGCCCGAAGTCGGCGCCGACCGTCGCGTGACGTTCCGCCTGCAGGCGCCCGAGGCGAAGACCGTGACGGTCTCCGGGGATTTCGGAAGCGACGCGCCGATGCGGCGCGGCGCCGACGGCACCTGGACCGCGACAATCGGACCGCTCGACCCGGAGATGTACGTCTACTTCTTCATCGTGGACGGCGTGCGCCTGACCGATCCGAGCAATCCGCAGGTCAAGATCGGGTACGTCACGACAACGACCACGAGCCTCGTCACCGTGCCGGGCGACACGCCGGCGTTCTACGACGTCCAGGACGTGCCGCACGGCGAACTGCGCACGATGGTCTACCGCTCCAGGTCCAACAATGTGACGCGCGAGCTGACGGTCTATGTGCCCCCCGGTTATGACGAGGCGCCCACGCGCCGGTATCCCGTGCTGTATCTGCTGCACGGCTTCGCCAACGACCACCACTCCTGGCACCGCTACGGCCGCGCCAACGAGATTCTCGACAATCTGCTTGCCCGGAATGCCATCGAGCCGTTCCTCGTCGTGATGCCCCTCGGTTATGGCGGCGCGCACATCAACGGCGACAGCACGGGCATTGCGCCCGAGGGCTCCGGACAGGCGCGCGGCGACGCGGGACTCTACGAGCGCGACCTGCTCGAAGACATCATTCCGATGATCGACGCGAAGTATCGGACGATGGCGGATCGCACGCATCGCGCCATCGTCGGCTTCTCGATGGGCGGCGGACAGTCCGGCCGCTTCGGGCTGAAGAACCTCGACACGTTCAGCCGGATTGGCGTCATGAGTGCGGGACTGAACAGCCCGGCCGACACCGAGCTCATCGCCCGGCTGGGCGCCGACAGGGCGAAGACGAACGAGGCGATCGACCTGCTGTGGATCGCGTGCGGCAAGGAGGACACGGCGCTGGCCGGCGCCAGCGCCCTGCACCAGAACCTCGAAAAGGCCGGTATCGAGCACACCTACCTGGAGACGGAGGGCGCGCATCACTGGCGCGTGTGGCGCCGGTATCTGCGCGACCTCTCGCCTCTGCTGTTCAGGTAGTGCGCACCGTCAGTAGCCGGCTGCCGTCAGCCTCACGCGGTACACGCCGGTTTCCGCCGTGATGTAGAGCGTGTGGCCGTCGTCGCCCCAGCCGACGTTCGCGGCAACTTCCGGTGCCGTAATAGTGCCGAGGTGCCGCCCGTCAGGGGCGACGACCCACACCCCGCCGGGCATCGTCGCATAGACGTTGCCCTGCGTGTCGACCTTGAGACCGTCCGGCATGCCGGGGGACGTGTCGGCCGTGCCGTCGACGAACACGCGGCCATTGGCGAGGCCGCCGTCTGCCGTCACGTCGTAGGCCATCAGCACCTTCCGTGTGGCCTCGGTGTTCGAGACGTACATCGTCCGGCCATCCGGAGAGAACGCGATGCCGTTGGGCCGGCCGAGATCGCGTACGAGCGCCGTCAGTTGACCGTCGGCGAAGCGAAACACGCCATTGAAGTCGAGTTCCTTCGCTGGATCGTCATCCTGGCCCACGAGCCCGTAGGGCGGATCGGTGAAGTAGAGCGCCCCGTCCGGGCCGAACACCAGATCGTTCGGACTGTTCAGGCGCTTCCCTTCGAACCGGTCGACGACCGTGGTGGTGCGGCGGTCCGCGTCGACGCGCACGATCTGCCGATTGAAATGCTGCGCCATCAGCACCGTCCCGGCCGGCTCGGCGAGCAGCCCGTTCGGCCCGATGTACGAACCGGCAGGCGCCGTGGAATTGCCGCCGGCGTTCTCGATGAGGACCTCCACCTCGCCGGTGGGCGTCACGGCGCGCAGGACGTTACCGACCACATCGCTGAACCACAGGCGGTTCTCGACGGGACGCCA
>JBIQJY010000013.1:56247-65764 GCA_044507065.1 Acidobacteriota bacterium | reverse complement strand
TTCCTACCGCACCCTTCCTACCGCACCCACCGCACCCGCCGCACCAAACGCACCTTCCTACCGAACCAACCGCACCCATCGAACCAACCGCACCTTCCGTGTGTTCAGCCGTGTGTCAGAAATAGAACGCAATCCCGCTGGTCCACATCGATCCGCGATGCGACAGGCGGTCCTTGAGCAGCGGCAGATTGACCGGTTCCTCGTCGCCTTCGGCCGCACCAAACCGCACGAACCGGTAGCGATAGTCGACGATGAAGGCGGCGCGCCGGCCGAGTTTCAGTTCCGCCCCGAACCCCAGATGCAGCCCGGTTTCCCTCTCGGAAGCGGCAACCGCCGGCACAAGCAGCGCGGTCTCGTCGATCACCTCGACCGTGCGGTTGTAGACGCCATAGCCCGCCACAACGTAGGGCGCCAGGGTCGAACGAACGGGAAACATCAGCAGCGATCCCTGGAGCGGCCGTTCCTTCACCCGGGCCAGGCCGTCATCAGACACCTCGGACCTGAAGTCGGCCGCGCCTTCGAGCACCATCCGCTTCGACAGCTGCATCCGGACGATTCCGCCCCAGAAACGGGTGGACGGGGTGCCGCTCGGCAGGTCCCCGCGCACGAAACTCAGGCGGGGGCCAATCCCGAAGGCCTGGGCGGAAACGGTAGCCGGCAGCCCGGTCAGCAGGGCGAAAACGAGAAGCGGAAGGAGGGAGCGGCAGCGCATCGATGGGTACCCCTGTCGCGACTTATCGGCAGCCACCGGATCCGGCTGCAGGCGTCGGCCCGCCCCGCTCGAAGGGCCTTTCCTACGCTACGATAGTGAGCTATGCCCAGCGGCACCTCGGTCCACGTCTCGTCGCGCGTCAACGCCTTCAGCTATGCCATTCGCAACATCGTGGCCGAAGCCCGGAAGGTGGAGGCCGCCGGACGCAAGGTGCGCTACCTGAACATCGGCGATCCGGTGCAGTTCGGCTTCCGGACGCCGCCGCACCTGATCGAGGCCGTCGAACGCGCGATGCGCGAGGGACTGAACGGCTACGTCCCCTCGGCCGGCATCACACCGGCACGCGAGGCGGTGGCCAACGAGTACACCTCGCGCGGCATGCCCGTCGCGCCCGACCGCGTTGTCATCACGCAGGGCACGTCGGAAGGTATCGAACTGGCGTTGAGCGTGCTGGTCGACCCGGGCGATGAAGTGCTGGTGCCCACGCCGACCTACCCGCTGTACACGGCTGTCGCGTCGAAGATTGGCGCGCGGGCCGTGTACTACCGGACCGATCCCGATCGCGGCTGGCTGCCCGACCTCGACGATATCCGCCGCCGGACGACCTCGGCGACGCGCGCGCTGGTCGTCATCGACCCGAACAACCCGACCGGCGCGGTGTACCCGGCCGAGACGCGCCACGCGCTGGTCGACTTCGCCGAGCGCGCGGGCCTGACCATCCTTGCCGATGAGGTCTATGGCGACGTCGCGTTCGACGGAGCAGCGCCGCTGCTCGGCTCGCTGGCGCCCGACGCGCCGATCATCTCGTTCTCATCCCTGTCGAAGGCGTATCTCGCACCGGGCTGGCGCACGGGGTGGCTGGTCGTGGGGCGCACGCCACGGCTCGACGACGTGCTCGGTGGCATCCGCAAGATGGCCGACGGCCGGCTGTGCAGTCCGGGTCCGATGCAGTACGCCGTCGCCCCGGCACTCGAAGGTGATCGGTCACACCAGCGCGAGTTCGCCACCGCACTCGAGGCCCGCGCCCGGCTGACGACCACGCGCATCGAGAGCATTCCGGGCATGCGTTGCGTGATGCCGCGAGCGGCCTTCTACGCAATGCCGCAGGTACTGCTGCCGCCCGGCAAGACCGATGAAGACTACGTGCTGGGCCTGCTGCGCACCGCCGGCATTCTCTGTGTGTACGGCTCGGGGTTCGGCATGCCCGCCGACCAGGGCTACTTCCGGATCGTGTTTCTCGCCTCGCCCGAGGAACTGGGCGATACCTACGACCGGATGGCGGAATTCACGGCCGATTTCCTCGCTCGCTGAACGGGTATCATCATTTTATGGCTACCGTCACGCTGACGATTGATGGGCGCGAGGTCACGGTCGAGAAGGGCCGGACCGTGCTCGAGGCCGCCATCGGTCACGGCATTTCCGTGCCGTACTACTGCTACCATCCGGGCCTCGGCGTCGATGGCTCCTGCCGCGTCTGCATCGTCAAGATCGAGAAGATGCCGAAGCTGCAGACGGCCTGCTCGACGCCCTGCGCCGACGGCATGGTCGTCGTGACCTCGTCGCCCGATGTGCAGGAAGCACGGGCGAGCGTCTTCGAGTTCCTGCTGGCCAATCACCCGCTCGACTGCCCCGTCTGCGACAAGGGCGGCGAGTGCCCCCTTCAGGACTTTTCCTACACATTCGGGCCGGAACGCAGCCGGATGGAGTTCCCGCGGCGCGTGTTCGACGGCGAAGGCGTCAAGGGCGACGTCGACTTCGGGCCGACGCTGCTGCTCAATCGCAACCGCTGCATCCTGTGCACGCGCTGCGTGCGCTTCATGCGCGAAATCGACGGCGACGCGCAGATCAGCATCGCCAACCGCGGGTACGGCAGCGAGATCGCGACGTTCGAGGAGCAGGGAGTCGTCTCGCTGCTCTCAGGCAACCTGATGGACGTCTGCCCGGTCGGGGCCATCACGACGCGCGATTACCGGTTCAAGTCGCGGCCGTGGGACAACCCGCTGGCGGTCGACACCATCTGCACGCTGTGCGAGAAGGGCTGCAACACGACGGCCTGGATCAAGGCCAAGCCCGAATGGGCCAAGGGCGCCCAGCTCGTCCGCATGACGCCCCGGCTCAACCCGGAGATCAACAGCTACTGGATGTGCGACATCGGCCGGTTCGACTACCACTGGGTGGAAGGCGACCGGCGGCTGCGGCAGCCCCTGCAGCGACGCAATGGCGCGCTGTCGGCAGTGCCATGGGACGACGCGCTGGTCGCCGTGAAGAAGGCGGTCGATGCCGCGGGTGGCGCGGCCAGCACGTTCTTCTTCGTCTCGGCGCACGCGACGCTCGAGGAACTGGTGGTCCTGCAGGAGGTGGCCGGGGCTTCGGGCGGTGTCGCGCTGGGCTGGCGCACGCGCGAGAAGCCGCAGCCCATGAACACGAAGTTCCGCATTCCGGCTGTCGACGCCCCGAACGTCTCTGGTGCGCGGGACCTGGGTTTTGGCGTCGGCGGGCCCGGCACGGCGGCCGACACGACCGCCATCCGCGCAGCCGTCGATGCGGGTCAGGCCCGCGTCGTGTACGTGATCGATTCGGGTCCCGACGGTTCGATTGGCGACGTCGACTGGATCATTGCGGCGCGCCAGGCTGGACGGATCCAGACGCTCATCGCCCAGGGCGTGCTGCGGACGGCGCTTGTCGAGGCGGCTGACATCGTGCTGCCCGGCGCGGCCTTCGTCGAGAAGGACGCCAGCTACACGAACGCCACCGGCCACGTGCAGACAGCGTCGCGAGTCATCGAGCCTCCCGGCGAGGCCGTTGAAGACTGGCAGATCCTGTCGAAGCTCGCCGTCGTCTTCGGCGCGACGGTGGCCTACGGGTCGTCGGACGCCATCCGCGAAACCATTGCGCAGCGGCTCAACCACGTGCCGGGTTACGCGGCCCTCGCGGGTGTGGTCTTCAACCGCCCCGTGGCGGCGCGTCACTGGCTGCAGGCTTCGAACCCGTCGGAACGCTGGAAGTGGGACTTCATGTTCCAGGACCTGCCGCCGGTGAAGTTCGGCGAGGAGTTCGGTCCGTTGCCGCGCGCCGATGTCATCCCGCTGAAGGAAGTGAAGTAGCGCCGGCCCGTCCGGCGCCATCGACATGCGACGACTGGCTCTGCTCTCGCTCGTCGTCCTGATGATCGGCTGCGGCCGCGCGGTGACGACCGATCCCGTGCCGGTCCAGACACTGTCACGCGTCGAACCCGTCCTCGAACGCGCGCGTGCGCACGCCGGCACAACGACGCGGGCGGCGCTGCGCGTGCCGATTCCCGACCGCCTGCATATCCAGTCGAACGCACCACGCGAGCCCGGTCTGGTCGCCTCCGAACTGACGTTCGCGCCGCCGGCTGGTGTCGACGTCGTCGAGGTGGTCTTCCCGGAGTCCACCGACTTCGAGCTGCCGGGCTATGAGCTGCCGCTTGCGGTGTTCGAAGGCGAGGTGACCATTGGCGTCGCCTTCGCACTCGATGCGTCGCTGCCGCCGGGCGAAATCGTGGTCCCCGCACGCTTGCGGTACCAGGCCTGCGACGACACGATGTGTTTCGTCCCGCAGACGATCGACGCCGCCTGGCGGTTCGAGATCGTTGCAGCCGGCGAGTCGCTGCCGGCACCGGCGTTCGAGGACACGTTCGGGTCGATCCGTTTCGGGACGGGCACCCGTCCGCCTGTCGTCGCGGAGCTGCCCGGCGTATCGGCCGGCGACCGCCCGGATTCAGCTGCCCGCCTGAGTGCCGACGAGACGATCGCCTTGTTCGATCGTTTCGAGATCCGCGGCACGGGCGCCTACATGAACGCGGCCGACTTCCTCACCTTCGTCCGCAACGCCGAGGCAGGAATCCAACCGGCGGGCCTGCTCGACGGCCGCGGACTCGTCGCGGTGCTGGCCATCGTGTTCCTCGGCGGCCTGGCGCTCAACCTCACGCCCTGCGTGCTGCCGATGATCCCGATCAATCTGGCGATCATCGGTGCCGGCGCGCAGGGTGGGCGGCGAGGACGGGGGTTCGTACTGGGGTCGGTCTACGGCGGCGCGATGGCCGTCACGTACGGGCTCCTCGGGCTCGTCGTGATTCTCACGGCCGGCACGTTCGGAGCCATCAATTCGTCACCCTGGTTCAACGTCGGCATTGCGGTGCTGTTCGTCGTGCTCGCGCTGGCGATGTTCGACGTCATCAGTATCGACTTCTCGCGCCTCTCGAGCCGCATCCGGTTCAATGAGAAGAGCCGCGGCAGCTCGCTGCTGGCCTTCGGCATGGGGGCGATCGCGGCGCTGCTGGCCGGCGCATGCGTGGCGCCTGTTGTCATCCAGGTCGTCATCTTCGCCGCCGACCGGTACGCCGCCGGCGCGCCGGCGGCGCTGCTGCTGCCGTTCGTGCTCGGGCTCGGCATGGGGCTGCCCTGGCCGATTGCCGGTGCGGGCATCTCGGCGCTGCCAAGGCCCGGCGCGTGGATGGTACGGGTGAAGCAGGTCATGGGCCTGTTCATTCTCGGTACGGCCGCCTACTACGGCTACCTCGCCTGGCAGGGGTTCGACAACCTGCGCGTGGATCCGGCCAGCGTGTCGGCGAGTGTGCGCGAGCAGATCGAAGCCGGCTGGCACGCCGACCTCGTCGAGGGACTCGAGACCGCACAACGCGAAGGCAAGCCGGTGCTCGTCGACTTCTGGGCGACGTGGTGCAAGAACTGCCTGGTGATGGATCGCACGACGCTCGTCGATCCCGCCGTCGTGGACGCGCTGTCGGGCTACGTGAAGATCAAGGTGCAGGCCGAAGATCCGACCGCCTCACCCGTCCGCGAGATGCTCCAGCGACTCCGCGCACCGGGTCTGCCGGCCTACGCCATTCTCCACCCGCGCTGACCTCACGAAGCCGCCGCAACGCGCGACGAGCGTTCGATCCGACGCGTTTCGGCTGTGCAAAACGCTGCTATAGTAACGACCGATGAGGATACAGTCGACGTGACGAAGACGGGTGGTCGCGTGCTGTTCGTTGTCGTCTGCGCGCTGGCCGTGGCCGCGGCAGTCCAGAGTTACCGCATCGACCAGAAGCGTCGCGACGAGCAGGCGCGGTTGCTGATGGTGGAGCGCGACACCGCGGCGCTGGCTGCCTCATTCTCCGATCTGCGTGCCGCGCAGGCTGCCTACCTGGCCACCGGACAGGGTCCCGAGTTCTGGATGCGCCGCGTCACCGAGCTCTCGGCGTTTCTCGAGAGCGGCATCGGCCGGCTGCGTGCGTCGGTCACGGTCGACAGTGCCGCCGCCAGCCTCGACCGCACCAGCGTCAGCCTTCGCGACCTGCTGCAGCTGGACCGTCGCGCCCGATCGGCCATCGAATCCGAACAGCGCTTTCTCGCCTCCGACATCATCTTCGCCGACAGCGTAGGCGTCTCGCAGCAGGTGACCGAGTCGCTCAACAGCGCGCGGCACAACGAGCGCGCCATCGTCGACGCGGCGCTGCAGCGCGACGGGTACATCCAGCTGGCGCTGATGCCGATTGCCGTGCTGCTCGTGGGTGTCGGCGCGTACGTTGCCGGCAGCCGCCGGCAGGGGCCAGCCGCGGCACCCCGTTCGGAAGCCGAGGTCGTCGCGCAGATGATTCGCGATCTGCCGCCCGCCGTGAAGACGCCGCTGGCCCAGCCGGCCGCCGCGGTCACGCCGGCGACGCCGCCAGCGCCCAAGGCGCCGCCGCCTCCGCCGCCGACCCCCCTCGTACCAGCCTCGACCATCAACTGGGCCGATACCGCGGAACTGTGTGTCGATCTCGCCCGTGTGATGGACGCCCGCGACATGCCGTCGCTGCTGCAGCGCGCCGCCCACGTCCTCGATGCGACCGGCATCGTCGTCTGGGTGATCGATACCCGTGGCGAAACACTCACGCCAGCCTTGTCCCACGGCTATTCGGACCGGGTCCTGGCGAAGCTGGGCTCGCTCCAGGTCGACGACGACAACGTCACGTCGCTGTCGTTCCGGTCGATGCGACCCCAGGCCGTTCCGGGCGCC
The DNA here is from genome assembly GCA_044507065.1 of Acidobacteriota bacterium. Lineage (GTDB taxonomy): Bacteria > Acidobacteriota > Vicinamibacteria > Vicinamibacterales > SCN-69-37 > SCN-69-37. The sequence goes on along the minus strand of JBIQJY010000013.1, from coordinate 59,028 downwards.
GGCAAGGACGGGCTCGGGAGTGCCATCGCGGTGCCGCTCGTGGCCACCGGCGGATGCAACGGCGTGCTCGCGGCCGAGATTCCCGGAGCGAAACCGGCCGACGAGTGCGTCGCCCTCGCGCGCATCCTTGCGGCGCAGTTCGCCGGGATGCTCGCCCCGGTCGAGCCCTCGGTCGACGCGTCATCGGGACGGGCCGCCCAGGCCTGACACTGTCATCCCCGCGGGGCGATCGCCCCCGGGGCCGCCCTCTGCGGCTGACAACCGCGCGTGACAGCTGCAGTCACACGTCCGATTTCGCGCGCGCATCGTACGGCACGCCTCTTGAAACAAGGGAGTGCGAGCCGTCAGCCGTCACCGGAGTGCGTTACAACGACAGGCAGGCGCTGGCATCGCCGCACTCCGGCGTTCGACTCACGACGGCGACGGCTCACTCGCTCCGCGATTCACACGCCCGACTCATCCGTCATCACCTTCCGTCAACTGCTCCTCGCCCGGGACTGGCCGCAACCGGTCCCGGGCCTCGCCGTCCCTGGCCTGCGGCGCATGCCGTTGATGACCTGATTTGCTGGATGGATGCGGCGGAGGCCGCAGCGGCCACTACGCCGTCACGCGCAGCGCGACGATGGTGCTGTCGTCGTTGGGTGGGAAGCCGGCGCGGTGGGCCTCGACGGCCTCGACAATGCGGGCGACGATCTCCGACGCCGACTCTTCTCTTGCCGCCAGCACCACTTGAAGCAGGCGTTCCGGCGTGAACTCCTCACCGGCCGCGTTCATGGCTTCGCTCACGCCGTCCGAGCAGAACACGAAGATGTCGCCGGCCAGAAGCGGGAACGTCGCTTCGTCGTAGCTGACGCCGAAAAACGAGCCCAGCGGCACGCCCGGGAGCTCGATGGGGCCTGCCGACTCGCCGCTGATCCGGATCGGATACGGCACGCCGGAATTGGCCAGCGTGACCGTGCGGCGCTTGAGGTCGAACAGCGCGTAGCAGAGTGCGCAGTAGTACTCCTCGAGCTGGCGCTCGTGGAGAATCGTGTTGATCGACATCAGCACGTTGGCCGGCGACGAGCGCTCGGGCAGATAGCGCCGTCGGAAGGTGCGGCCGCGAACCAGCTCGCCGGCGAACACCGAGTACAGCGCGGCCGGCACACCCTTGCCCGACACGTCCCCTACCGCCACGATGAGCGAATTGGAATCGGGCACGAGGAAATCGTGGAAGTCCCCGCCGAGCTCTCGCGCCGGCGCAAACGAGACGGCGAGGTCGACGCCCCGAACCCGCTTCGGCAGCTGCGTGGGCAGGAGTGCCGCCTGCACGCGCTGCGCGAAACTGAGTTCGCGCTCGAGCCGCGCTTCGTTGGCCGACAGCTCCTCGTACAGCCGGGCGTTCTCGATCGACACGGCCGCCTGGCTGGCGAGCAGCGTCAGGATTTCGACGTCCCGCTTCGAGAACGCGTCGAGCTCCGGACTCTCGAGGTCGAACACGCCGATGCACCGATCCTTGATGAGCATCGGCACGACGAGCTCCGACCGGACGTCGTCGACGACCTTGATGTAGCGCTCGTCCTTCGAGACATCAGGGGCGAGGACGGCCTCGCGGTGCAGCGCCGCGTAGCCGACCAGGCCTTCGCCCATCCGCACGGTCGGCAGCGCCACCTTGGATCCGTACTGAACGGCCGTCTTGATCTCGAGTTCGTTGGTCGCCTCGTTGAGCAGGAGGATGCCGAAGGTCCGGTATTCGACGACGCGCGTGGCCAGCTGGGCGATCCGCTGGAGGAGCTCGTCGAGGTCGAGCAGCGCCCCCATTTCGCGCGCAATCTCCGCCAGCGTTTCGAACGCCTCCGCGTCGCTGCGCTGCTGCGCGAACAGCTGGGCATTGACGAGGGCCGTGGCCACGTGCGCGGCGAACTGTCGCAGGATCGCCACATCGCGCTCGGAGTACCGATCGCGATCGCGGCTGAGGACGTTCAGCGCGCCTATCGACTGGGCCTTGTGCAGCAGCGGCACCACGAGGGTCGACTGCATGTCGGGCACGATGCTGATGTAGCTCGGCTCCACCGAGACGTCGCCGCTCACGACCGGCTGTTGTGTCGCGATGACGCGTCCGAGCACGCCGGATGCCGCACTCATCTCGAACCCGTCGGCGCTGTCCGGATATCCCACGCGATAGGCGAGCTTGAGCAGCCCGCGCTTCTGGTTCACGAAGTAGACGCCGAATGCGTCGAAAGGCACCAGGCGGTGCACCAGGTCCGGAATCCGCGGCAGCAGCTCGTCCAGGTCGATGACCGACGCCACCTTCCGTCCGAGGTCGAACAGGGTCAGCAGGATGTCCCGCTCGTTGCCCGAGAGCGTTGGCGGCGGACTATGTGAGGGCTGTTGGCTCATGAACGGGCGGGAGCAGAGGCCGAATCGGAATTATACTTTTCCGCGCATGACTTTACAGCTTCCGCTCGATTACGCGGCCATTGAGCGGATCCTTCCGCACCGCTACCCGTTTCTGCTGGTCGACCGGGTTACCGACTTCGAGCCGGACAGGCGCATCGTCGGGATCAAGAACGTATCGCTCAACGAGCGCTACCTCTGGCACGACACGCAGGACCCGGCCGCCCCGCCGGTTCTTCCCCCCACCCTCCTCACCGAGGCCATCGCACAGGTGGGCGCGATCCTCATCCTGGCGAAGCCCGAAAACCGCGAGAAGCTCATCTTCTTCATGGGTATCGAGCGCGTCCGGTACAGGCGCCCCGTGCATCCTGGCGACACGGTGGAGATCGAGGCGGTGGTCAAGCG
>JBIQJY010000013.1:32600-56147 GCA_044507065.1 Acidobacteriota bacterium | reverse complement strand
ACAGGCGCCCCGTGCATCCTGGCGACACGGTGGAGATCGAGGCGGTGGTCAAGCGGCTCCGGAGCCGCATGGGTGTGCTGAGCGGGGCGGCGCGCGTCAACGGGACGGTTGTCTGCGACGGCACCATGACGTTCGCGCTGGGACCGAAGACCGGCGGCACCGAAGAGCCGGCAGCCGGCGCCTGAGGCCCCGCCGCGGTGCGGGGCCCCCGCTAGTGTCCCGAATCCGGCTTCAGCAGGACGCGCTCCAGATAGCGGTGGTAGGACGTGAACCGGCCGGTCCCGGTGTCGGTGGCCAGGTGCCGGCGCACCTGGTGCAGCTTCGCATCGAGATCGTCGGCAGCCGCCAGCACGAACGCCTCCGGCGTCATCGGCGTCACCGGCGAGCCCAGCTCCCTGGCACCGTGATGCGACAGGATCATGTGCTCGAGTTCGAGCGCCAGCTCCCGCGGAAAATCGGGCCGGTCGCGCACCGCGTCCCGTAGCATCGCGGCGCCGATGACGATGTGGCCGACCAGGTTGCCCTCGACCGAGTAGTCGATGGCGATGTTGTAGGACAGCTCTTCGAGCTTGCCGATGTCGTGCAGCAGTGCGCCGGCAATCACGAGGTCGCGCCGCAGGCCGTAGGTGTCGGCCAGGAACACCGCCACTTCCATGATCTTCAGGACGTGCTCGAGCAGTCCGCTGCGGTAGGCGTGGTGCACCTGACGCGCCGCCGGCCACACACGAAGCTTGTCGCCGTGTCGGGCCACGATCGACTCGAGAAGGCCACGGATGTGCGCGTTCTCGACGCTGGCAATCCGCTGCGACAACTCCTGCCACATCTCGTCGACCGGGCGGGGCGAGGTCGGGATGCAGTCCTCTTCGCGAAAGCCCAGCGCGGCATCGCTCGGAATCACGCGGCGGATCTTGTCGACGATCAGTTCGGTGCGACCGTTGAAGACGTTGCCCTTGCCCTGCACGGCGACGAACTCGCCGGCCTCGAACTGCTGGCTCGCCTGGTCGACATCCTGGAAGACCTTGGCGTCGATGTCCCCGGTACTGTCCTGAAGGACGAGCACGAGGAACGGGCCCGATCGGCCGGTACGGCGCTCCTTGCGCGCGCAGAGGAAGTAACCGGTACCGGATGACGAGCCATCGATGACGCGGGCGGATGGGAGACGGGCCATGGGGATGCTCGACGCGCGCGCGGGCCGCGCATCCCTGAAAGTGTAGCCGATGGTAAGATCCGCGACGGCAGTGTCTCCACGAAATTCCGCACGCCAGCCGGGTGGGTCGGGCCTGTCGCACGAGGCGTTCGCCGACCTGTTCGACGGACTTCGCGAGGGCATCTACATCGGGCTCGTCGGTCCCGACGACACCGCGACGCTGGCCGCCAACCCGCATCTCCGCTCGCTTTTCGGCTGGTCCGAGCAGTCATCCGACGCCGACGTGCGGCCGTTCGGTGCCGATCGTTTCGTCGACGAGCTGGCGCGCGACGAGTTCATCCAGCGGCTGCGCAGGGACGGAGAGGTGCGCGACTATCTGCTGCGCCTGCGGCGCCTCGACGGTTCCGCCGTATGGATCGAAACGACGGCAAGGGCCGTCGCCGTGTCCGACGAGTCGCTGCGCGTCGAAGCCATGATGCGCGACGTCACCGACCGCAAGAACCTGCAGGATCAGGCGCGCGATCTCTACCAGCAGCTGTCGCAGGCCGAGAAGCTCGCGGCACTCGGGCAGACCATGTCGGGCGTCGCACACGAACTCAACAACCCGCTCGCGACGATCCTCGCCTGCGCCGAGCGGCTCAACGGCCGGCGCCTCGACGAACCGACCCGCCGCGATCTCGACGCCATCCACAATGCCGCCGAACGCGCCGCGCGGATCGTCCGCAATCTCCAGACGTTCGCGCGCAAGCGCCACACGACCCGCGCAACCGTCGACCTCAACCAGGTCGTGCGCGAGACGCTCAGCCTGCGCGCCTACGAACAGCGTGCGGCCAACGTGGTCATCGTCGAGGACCTCGCGGCAACGCTGCCCCCGGTGTTCGTCGACCCCCACCAGATCCAGCAGATCGTGCTGAACCTGCTCATCAACGCCGAGCAGGCGATGCTCGAAGCACACGGGCACGGCACGCTCGTGCTGCGCACCTGGGATGCGCCCGACCACGACGCCGTCGTGCTCGAGGTCAACGACGACGGGCCGGGCGTACCGGAGGACATGCAGGGGAAGGTGTTCGACCCATTCTTCACGACCAAGCCGGTGGGCCGTGGCACGGGCCTCGGATTGAGTGTTGCCTACGCGATTGCGCAGGAACACGGCGGGCGCATCAGCGTGCAGGCGGCCGAGCAGGGTGGCGCGTCGTTCCGGCTCGAACTACCGGTGAGCGGTCTTCGCGTCAGGACCCCGGACCGCGCGCCGACGGCGGTCTTGCCGCCTGTGCCGCGCGGGACGCGGGCACTCGTGATCGAGGACGAAGCCGCCCTGGGTGATGCCGTCGCGGCCGCGCTGGCCGACGAGGGTTTCAGGCCCGACCGTGCCGAGAACGGTGAGGAAGCGCTGCAGAAGGTGCGCGAGCGACACTACGACGTCATCATCTGCGACCTGAAGATGCCGAAGGTCGACGGCATGGCGTTCTTCCGAGAGGTGTCGGCGAAGACGCCGCACGTGGCGAAGCGGCTCGTGTTCGTGACGGGCGATGTGGCCGGCACCGATGCGGAGCGCTTCCTCGAGGAAAGCGGCTGCCGCTGGGTGCCGAAGCCCTTCCGACTGAAAGACCTCGTCCGGCTCGCGCGGGAAACGTTGCGCTAGCGGCCGCTAGGCGACCGCTCGGCGTTCCTCGGCCGCAATGCGCGGTGCGCGCGGCACCTTCGCCACCGACGGACGCACCTTCGGCTTCGTCGTGCGCGCCACCAGCCGGGGCCGCTGGGCCTGCGGCGTGTTCGGTGCCGACAGCAGCCGGCGCAGCCGCTGAATCGCACGCGCGTGCAGCTGCGAAACGCGCGATTCGTTCACGCCAATCGCCTGCCCGATCTGCTTCATCGTGGCGTCGCCAAAGTAGTAGAGCGAGAGAATCCGGCGCTCGCGCGGCGGCAGCTGGACGAGCGCGGCCCGGATGCGGCCGCGCGTCTGCGACTGCTCGAAAAGGCGGTCGGGCGCGACCGGCTCGCTTGGCACCAGCACGGCAGGCAGCGTCGAGCTGTCGAGCGTTTCGGCGTTGGCCAGCGGGGATGTCGACTCGATGGTGTTGATGCGGACGATCATGCGCTCGAGCGCCGGCACTTCGGTTCCGACGCGGCGCGCCAGGTCCGCCATGCTCGGCTCGGCCCCCAGTTCCCGCCGCAGCGCCTCGCGCGCCGCTTCGAGTTCGCGACGGGCCCGACGCACCCCGCGGGGCCACGCGTCGCGCCGCAACGCGTCGATGATGGCGCCGCGGACACGTCGCTCGGCAAATGTCTCGAACTTGATGCCACGAGCCTCATCGAAGCGGTGTGCGGCGTCCATCAGCCCCAGGACTCCGTCCTGGACCAGATCGTTGAGCTCGATCGAATGGGGCATCGTCGACGCCATCCTGCGCGCGAGCGATTCCACAAACGGTAGCCCGGCCGCGACTCGTTCCTGCTGACTGGTTTCGAGGGGTGCCCGCTGCATCGTGTCAGAACCTCCGACCAGCCAGAAGTGGCTGGTGCCGCCTCTTATCGCAACAGCGATGCCAAGTCCGAGGACCGCCGGATCTGACGAAACCCACAGCGCCATTCCGGACGCTAACGTGCTGATTGAATTGGGCTTAGGAGGCGATGACGTTCTGTGAACCGGTGTGAAGGACCGGGCAGGCAGGGTGCCTGGCGGCGTCGGAGAATTGACACACCGATCAAAAGTGTCATTTGCCCGACAGGGCAGCCGTGCGCTGAAGACCTCAGCAGGGCGGCGACTGCAATCCGACGAGACGCCGCAGGTCCTGGACGGCCGCAATGGCGTCGAGGGCACCGCTCACGACCAGGCCCGCCCGGGCCCGCTGTGTGTCGTCGGTCAACTTGGCCTCGAGCAGCTCGGCGTTGGCCAGAACCACGCCGAGCTGGTTGTTGAGGCGATGGAACACCCGCGAGAGGTCGGGGGACAGTTCCATGGTTGCTGGGCGCGGCGTGACGCCGGTCACGGCAATCTCAGGCGCCACGACTGAATCGCTGCTGCGCCCAGGCCGGATTCGCATCGGCGGCGGCCGGCGCTTCGGGGTCGCGCCACAGCGTGTCTTCGAAGATCCGGACCGACCCGCCGGCCGTCCGGACGTACTGAATCTTGCCGCCCGCCAACCAGTTGTAGATGGTCCGTCGGCTCACACCCACAAGTTCACATGCACGTGGAATCGAAACAGTCTTCCGTTCAAGCAGCATCTCACCCATCCCGCGGCCCTCTGGTTAATGACGTTTCCGGCCGGCACGCCCTGCGGCGTTTCAAGGACTCTATCGGCCACCCCCCTTCCCGACTTTAACCAGTCCTGCCATGGGGGCCCCGCCGGCGACTCGATAAGTCAGGCGCTTCGTGTCAAAATGTCGTCGCCCCAGACATGAGCGACAGCCCCACTCAGCATCTGCTCCTGGTCGACGACGAGGCGGGCTTCCGGGAGGCGATTGCCGAACGGCTGACCGATGCCAACTTCGAGGTGACCCAGGCAGGCACCGGCGAAGACGCCCTCGAACGACTTGGCCAGTTCGCCTTCGACATCATCGTGACCGACCTGCGCCTGCCCGGCCTCGACGGGCGGGCGGTGCTCGACGACGCGCTGGGCCGGTACCCCGACATCATTGCCATCGTCATCACCGGCTTCGGGACGGTGCGCGAGGCGGTCGAGATCACCAGGCTGGGAGCCGAAGGTTTCATCACCAAACCCTTCCAGTTCGAAGAACTGCTCCACGACGTCAACACCGCCATCGAGAAGCGCCGCCTCAAGGCCGAGAACGCGTATCTGCGCGCCCAGCTGCACGATCGATTCGGCATCGACGGGATCGTCGGCCGCACGAAGGTGATGCTGGAGCTGTTCGAGCTGCTGCGAACCGTGGCGGCCACGGCCAGCACCGTCCTCATTTCCGGGGAGACCGGCACTGGCAAGGAACTGGCCGCACGAGCCATCCACGATGCCAGCCCGCGGCGAAGCCAGCGGTTCGTCGCCATCAACTGCAGCGCCATTCCCGAGACGCTGCTCGAAGCCGAGCTGTTCGGCCACGTGCGGGGCGCGTTCACCGGTGCGGTGGCCAATCGCGTGGGCCGCATCGAGCAGGCCAACCGGGGCACCCTGTTCCTCGACGAGGTCGGCACGATGAGCCCCGCGCTGCAGGCCAAGCTGCTGCGCGTGCTGCAGTCCCGCGAGTTCGAACGCGTGGGCGATTCGCAGACGGTGCGCGCCGACGTGCGGGTGATTGCGGCGACCAACTCCGACCTGAAGCGCATGGTCGAGGAAGGCACGTTTCGGGAGGATCTCTACTACCGGCTCAATGTCATTCCCGTGCGGCTGCCGCCGCTGCGGGAGCGACGGGCCGATATTCCGCTGCTGGCGCAGCATTTTCTCGAGCAACTCGAACGCGACTCGCCCGAGCGCGGCCGCGTCACGCTGACGCAGGACGCACAGCAGACGCTGATGGCGTTCGATTGGCCCGGCAACGTCCGCCAGCTCGAGAACACGATCGAGCGGACGTTCGCGCTCTCGCCGGGGCGCACGCAGATCTCGGCGGCGGACCTGCCCGACGACGTTCGCGAGAGCCGCGCGGTTTTCAGTCCAACGGAAGTCGTCATCCCGGACAGCGGCATCGATATGGATCGACTGGTGTCGGACTTCGAGCACACGCTCATTCGACGCGCCCTCGAACGTACGGGCGGCAACAAGCGGCTCGCCGCCGATCTCCTTCACGTCAAGCGCACGACGCTCATCGAGAAGTTGAAGCGGCTCGAGCGGGTGTAACCATGGCCAAGTTCTTCCGCTGCTGGGTGATCGTCGATGGCGCCACCCCAACCTCGTTTCGCGCGCGCGAGGCCGAGGCGCTGATCCCCACACTCAAGCAGCTGCAGCGGACGCAGCCGGACGTGCGCCTGCAGTGGTTCGAGCGCGGGCGTCTGTGGGACTCGCCGGAAGCCGCGCAGGCGGCGCTCGTCGAGCGGCGCCGCGCACAGGAAACGCGCGGGCGAGGCTGGCGCCCCGGCGGCGAACACAAGGATCCCAGGGCACGACCCGAGATACCCCGGGACGCGAAGCGCGCGCTGTACAAGAAGCGGCTCATCGCGCAGAAGACAGGGCACGGCCGCCCCACCCCCGACGATCGCGGGCCGTCACGGCCACCATCGGGCGATCGGTCCTGGGGTCGTCCGGCGCCGCCGCGTCCGGACGCGCCGAGACCGGCGCCCCCGCGCCCCGGTCGGTCATCACGGCCACCTGGCGGTTCGACCTTCAAGCCGGGACGAGGAAAGGCACCGGGCGGGCGTCCCCCGGGTCCCCCCGGGACGCGAGACAAGCGATCGCCGAGCGGAGGGGCCAGGCCATCCGGCTCCGGTCGACCTCCTCGTCACGACGGACCGCCGCCTCGCTCGCGGCGTCCAGGGCCTGGAAATGGGCGAACGCCCAAGAAGCGTAACGACAAGTGATTCAGCACATCGTATTGTTCACGCCCAGGGCGGATCTATCTGACGAGGCGAGGATGGGATTTGCGGAACTGGTTGTCAAGACGCTCCGCTCGTCCCCCCACGTGAGCAGATGCACTGTCGGCCGCAGTATGCATGTAGACCCTGGATATGATCGCAGTTTGGGTGATGCGACCTACCAGTACGCGGCCGTCCTGGAGTTTTCGTCGGAACAAGGGCTGATCGCGTACCTGAACGAGCCGGCACATGCCGACCTGGGCCGCGCTTTCTGGGCGACATGCGAGCGCACGGTGGTGTGCGAGGTCCGGGCCACCGAAGTGGGAGGGATATCGCCGAAAGAATTGGTCGAATGACTAACTAGCAGCCATCAACGACTCGACGCCGAAGAACTCAGCGATCAAACGCCTGAGCGCGTCGACGTTCTCGGCGGAGTTGATGGCGACGCGGAGCTGCCCGCCCCCGTCGAGTCCCTTCGTGTACCACGCCCCGAGCGCGCGGACCTTGTTGACCACCCAGCGTTCGCGCCCCCGCGCGGGCTGGTGCGCGGCCCCTTCCGTCCCGGGGGCTACGTGCCGGAAGCCTTCGTCCTCGCCGATCCGTTCCACCATCAGCAGATCGATGTAGTCGAGCAGGAAGCGGCCGCGCTCCTCGAGCGCAATGTCGTCGGCCCGTACCGCGCCGTCGGCGAGCGCCGCAGCCTGGCTGAAGATCCACGGGTTCCTGAGCGCGCCCCTGCCGACGAGCACGCCCGCGGCGCCGGTGTCCCGAAGGCGCGCAACGACCTGATCCGGCTGCACGCAGTCGCCGGACCCGAAGACGGGAATCTTGACAGACGCGGCAACACGGCCAATGAGCGACCAGTCCGACTCGCCCGTGTAGGACTGCGCGGCGGTACGGCCGTGGACGGCAAGGGCTGAGGCGCCGGCGTCCTCGACCATGCGGGCGAGGAGCGGCGCATTGATCTCGCTCTCATTCCACCCCGCGCGCATCTTCACCGTCACCGGGATCTTCACGGCCGCGGCCATGGCGCGCACGATGCTCGCCGCGTGCTCGGGCTGGCGCATCAGGCTGCAGCCCGCGTGGTGTTTCGCGATCTTCGGGACCGGGCACCCCATGTTGATGTCGACGACATCGGCACCCATGCCCTCGACAACCTGCGCGGCATCGGCCATCACCTGCGGATCGCCGCCGAAGATCTGGATCGAGACGGGCCGCTCCTCCTCGGTGTACTCGGCGTACTCGAGCGTGCGATCGATGCCGCGTACGAGCCCCTCCGAACTGACCATTTCGGTGACGACCAGCCCGCAGCCGCCCTTGCGCTTCACCAGGCGACGGAAGGCCGTGTCGGTCATGCCGGCCATTGGCGCCAGCGCCACCGGCCTATCGATGGAAACCTGTCCGATCTTCACTGCTGGGCCTGGGTCGACGCAATCTGCCGGTCGTAGATTTGCCGGAGACTGTCGTCCTTCCACTCGATGACGGCCTGGGTGCGCAGGCGCGCCAGCAGCTTCTGCTTCTCGGGCTCGAGCCGTTCCATGCGGATGGCGGTCTCGATCTCCCGGCGCACTTCGTCGAATGGCCGCATGGCGGGCGTCGATCGTTCCTCGAGCTTGAAGATCTGGTAGCCGCGCGTCGTGCGCAGCGGCTCGCTGATCTGGCCGGGTTCGAGCTTCGCGAACATGTCCTTGAGTGCGGGGCTCAAATCCTCGACATTGACCGGACCGATGAGGCCGCCATTGGCCTTCGTCGCGGAGTCCGAGTGAGCCGTCACCAGCGCCGTGAAGTCCTCTCCGGCCAGCGCGCGCGTGCGCAACTGCTCGATTGTCGCCTTGGCCGCCTCGTCGTCGCCCACCGAGAAGACCTCCTGGCCGCCCTGCGTGCGCGTCGCCACGGGGATGAGCAACTCGCGGATGCTGATCGTGAGCGGCGTCATGAACTGATCGCTGTGGCGCTTGTAGTACTGGCGCTGTTCCTCGAGCGTGATCGTCATGCTCGGACCGATCTCACGCTGTTCGACGCCCTGGATGAAGTACGACTGCTCGAGGCGCTGGCGGATATCCTCCAGCGTCAGGCCGTCCTGCGCCAGCACTTTGGCCAGCGCGGCGTCGTCGAGCTTGTTCGCCTTCTTGATGTTTTCGATGGCCTGCTGGAACTGCTCCTGCGTGAAGGTCAGGCCGAGCTGTCGACCGTGCTGGACGAGCAACAGGTTGTCGACCGACGCGACGAGCAGCGCCGGCGTGATCTCGGCGATGGCCGGCTCGACTTCCGCCGGCGACGGCGGCTGCTCGCGTTCGCGCAGGGCCTCGATCTGGAGGTTGGTCAACTGCGACTGCGTCAGAATCTCGCCGTTCACGCGCACGAGCACCCGCTCGATGATCGTCGAGGCCGGCGACCCCGACGGCGGTGTCGTGGGCGTCGACGACGGAGGCGGCGTGGTTGCCGCATCCTGTGCGGCCCCGGGTGCGGCGAGGACGATGAGCATGCCGAGTGCGCAGGCGATGGGACCGGTCACGTGCTTCATGAGAAAACCCTGCGGATCTTGCCGCAACTGACGCCAAATCAATATGTTAGCCCTGAAGTGTCGGGTCGCTCAACTGGCCCAGCACATCTTTCAGCCGTTCGAAGAGGCCGCCCGGAGCGGCCGGATCCGGCGGCACCTCGGCCAGGATCTCGTCGCGGGTGAACCCGGCCGCCACGCCGGTCGTTGCTCTGGCGGTCCACCACGAAGCCTCGAGCGACTCATCGGGTGACGAACCCGCCGCGGGGGGGGCCACCGGCTTAGACTTCGCCACCATCCGCCCAGTCTGTCCCGGTTTCGTGAAGATGCGCCGGGTTTCGACCGGGGGCGGGGCTGGGCGCCTCGGCACGGGCGCGGGAGCGGCCGCCGGCTTCGACAGGTCGAGGCGCAGCATGACCGGCGGCGCAAAGGTCAGGTCGCCGCGGGTCTGGAGGAGCCGCGCGAGCACGGCCGGATTGACCTTCGCGTCCTGCCGGAACCGCACGATGACCTGTGGCCCTTCCCTGTCGAGCGTCTCGACGCCGATGCGGTCGGCCAGCAGCCGGATGCGGGCGAACTCGGCAAGGTTCTGGACCGAGGCCGGCGGCTCGCCGTAGCGGTCACGCAGTTCGTCGAGGATGGCCGCGACCTCGTCGGCGCTGCGCACGCTCGCCAGTCGCCTGTAGACCATCAGCCGCTGGTTCATGTCCGGCACGTAGGCATCGTCGATGCGCAGGTCGAGCCGCAGGTTCACGGCCGCACGATGCTCGTCCTCGAGATCCTCGCCCTTCAATTCACGGATCGTTTCCTCGAGGAGCTTCGTGTACATGTCGAAGCCCACGGCTTCGATGTGTCCGCTCTGCTGGCCGCCAAGCAGGTTGCCCGCACCGCGAATCTCGAGGTCGAGCGCGGCGATTCGGAAACCGCTGCCGAGATCGCTGAATTCGCGGATGGCCGACAGACGCCGTCGCGCAATGGGCGAGAGCGTCTGCTCGGCGGGGATCAGCAGGTACGCGTAGGCGCGTCGTTCGGCACGGCCGACCCTGCCGCGCAACTGGTACAGCTGCGCCAGCCCGTAGCGATCCGCCCGATTGATGATGATCGTGTTCGCGTTCGAGATGTCGAGGCCGTTCTCGACAATGGTGGTGGCGATGAGGATGTCGAACTTGTGGGCGACGAAGTCCACCATCACCTTTTCGAGTGCCTCCTCGCCCATCTGGCCGTGTCCCACGCCTATCCTCGCGTCGGGCACCAGCCGACGCACGAGATTGGCTATCGAGAAGATCGACTCGACGCGGTTGTGGACGAAGTACACCTGGCCGCCGCGTTCCATCTCGGTGCGGATCGCTCGGACGATCACGTCAGTATCGAACTTCACGACCTGGGTATGGATGGCCAGGCGATCGCGCGGCGGCGTCTCGATGACCGACATGTCGCGGATGCCGACAAGCGACATGTTCAACGTACGCGGGATGGGCGTCGCCGTCATCGTCAGCACGTCGACGCGCTTGCGCATCTGCTTGATGCGTTCCTTGTGCGCCACGCCGAACCGTTGTTCCTCGTCGACGACGAGCAGGCCCAGATCGCGGAACTGCACGTCCTTCGAGAGCAGCCGATGCGTGCCGACGATGATGTCCACCTGACCGGCGGCCAGCCGCGCGATCGTCTCCTTCTGCTCCTGTCTGGTGCGGAAGCGGCTGATCATGTCGACCCGCACGGGAAACCCTGCGAACCGATCCCGCAGCGTTCTCGCGTGCTGGAACGCGAGGATCGTCGTCGGGGCAAGGAACGCGACCTGCTTGCCATCGACAACCGCCTTGAACGCCGCGCGCATGGCCACCTCGGTCTTGCCATACCCCACGTCGCCACACAGCAGCCGGTCCATGGGGGTCGTCGACTCCATGTCGCGCGTGATGTCGGCGATGGCGGCCTGCTGATCCGCGGTGAGCTCGTACTCGAACGCGTCGCCGAACTCCTCCTGCCAGTGCGAGTCCGCGCTGAAGGCGTAACCGGTCACCGCCTTGCGCGCGGCGTACAGCTTCAGCAGTTCCTCGGCCATGTCGCGCATGGCCTTCTTGACGCGGGTCTTTGCCTTTTCCCACGTCGTGCCGCCGAGGCGGTCGAGCGTGGGCGCCGCACCGCCGGAATACTTCTGGACGAGGTCGAGCCGCTCGAGCGGCACGAACAGCTTGTCGTCGGCGGCATACCGCAGTTCCATGAAGTCCTGCGGCGGCTGGCCGGGCAGGATCGACAGGCGTTTGAGCCCGACGAACCGGCCGATACCGTTGTCGACGTGGACGACCAGGTCGCCGATCTTCAGGTCGCGGAAGTCGGACAGGAAGGTACTGGTCGTCGTCGACCGGCGGCGTTCGTGAACGCGTCGCTCCTCTTCGAAGAGGTCCGTCTCCGCGAAGAGCACCAGCCCGGCCGATGGAAGATGGAACCCCCGAGACAACTGCCCGGTCGCCACGAGGACGCCGGCGCGCGCCAGGTCATCCGACTCGCCCACCGCGCGCGCCCGCACCTCGTAGTCGGCCAGGATCTCGATCGTCCGCTCACCGCGGCCGGACGTCGCCGCCATGAACACGACGGTCTCGTCGCTCGCGCGCGCGCGCTTGATCTCGTCCACCCAGTCGGCAATCCTCCCGTGGTACTCGAGCGCCGGGGTCGTCGAGACGTGAACGCTGCCCTCCTCATCGTCCACGGCTAGCTCGCTGATCCGATGCGCGGTCGCCAGCCACGGCGCCAGGTCGGCCCAGCCGACGGCTATCGATTCGAACGGTGCGGCCAGGCCGCCTCGTTCGGCCGCATCGGCCGCCGATTCGCGCCACTGCCCTTCGAGCCCCTGGACACGTTCGGCCACGTCGTCGGGCTCGAAGACCAGCGCGACTGCGCCCGCGCGTCGGACGTAGTCGATGAAGGTGGCGGAGCGATCGTGCGCTTCGGGGTCGTCGGGCGCCCCGGGATCGTCGATGAGCTCACGCTGCGGCGCGACGGTGACGCGATCGAGCGCGGTCAGCGACCGCTGCGTTGCGCTGTCGAAGCGGCGGATGGATTCGACGATGTCGCCGATGAACTCGAGCCGGACGGGGAATCCTTCGGCGGCGGGAAACAGATCGACGACGCCGCCCCGGACGCAGAACGCGCCGGGCTCCTCGACGGGATCCTCGGGCGTGAACCCGGCCGCCGCCAGCCGTTCTCCCAGATCGTGCGGCGCAACTTCATCGCCGGGGTGAAGCGTCAGTCCCGCGGCCTCGAACCGGTCCGGGGCACTCAGTCGCGGTAGCAGGGCGCGTGCCGAGGCGACGACGATGCGCGCAGTCCGGGTGGTCAGGGCGTACAGGGCGCGGGCCCGCGCCGAGGCGACCGCCTGGTGCGGCGAGAGTGCCCGGTACGGGTCGACTTCGAGCGACGGGAGCGAGAGCACCGACTCGGCGCTTTCGCTGTCGGACAGTCCCAGCAGGATCGACAGGAACAGGCGCGCGTCGGTGGCCGTTCGTTCGGCATCGGCGTCGGTGGCCACCACGAGCACGACGGGGCGCTCCTGCGCGATCGCCGCGGCGTGCAGGGCTACGGCCTGCGGCGTCAGTCCCGTGAGCTTCGGCACGGGGCGGTGCAGGCCGGCCTTCGTCGCCGAGGTCTTCAGCAGCGAACGGAATGCCAGCGATGAGGTCGATCCGATCACGTGTGTTGCCGTATCTTCGCGATGATGGACGAGGTCGACCAGCCGGGCTCGATGGCCACGCGCACGACGCGCCCCCCGCGCGACTCGACCGTCTCGCGCCCGACAATGGCGTCGGCCGCCCAGTCGGCGCCCTTCACGAGCACGTCGGGCTGTACGGCCTCGATAATCGCCGCCGGTGTGGCGTCATCGAAGATCGTAACAGCGTCGACGCACGCGAGCGCCGCGAGGAGTTCGGCGCGTTCGCGCTCGGGCGTCACCGGGCGATCGGGCCCCTTGTTCCCGCGCACGGACCGGTCGGAATTGACGGCAACGATGAGGACGTTGCCCTCGGCACGGGCCGCCTGAAGGTAGCGGACGTGGCCGGGATGCAGCAGGTCGAAGACGCCGTTGGTGAACACGACGCGCCGCCCCTGCCGGCGCGCGTCTGCCGCAAATGCGCCACAGGCCTCGGCCGACAGCGGCTCGAACGGAGGCGGCGCGTCGCTCACGGCTTCAGCCTGAACTTCACCGAGGGGGAGAAGTTCCAGCGGTGCCGCGGCCGGTAGATGCCGACGTCCTTGATGCGGGACTTCACGCGGAACGTGTAGAGCAGTCGGTGGTAGTCGTACGCGGCCCCGTCGCGGCGATGGACCGCAACGTCGAGCTTGTAGGTGCCTTCGACCAGGTCGAGCGAATCGATCAGCAGCGTCGCCTCGGCGTCACCGATGAGGACGTCGGGCTCGTACTCCTCGATGAACGTGTTCGTGCCGTAGATGAAGACACCTTCCGCATTGAAGATGCCGACGCCGAACACGAAGTCACTGACCGGCTCGGCCGCGGCCACCGAAAGCCGGATGCTGACGGCCTCGCCCGTGTGAAAGATCTGCGTAGGCTGCCCGTCCGCTCCGGCGAGCGTGACGGCCGTGATCTCGACGCCACCCGATCCCCAGCGCCCCTCGGTGGCCTGCATCATGTTGGCGGAGGCCTCGCCCGCATCGACCGGTCCGGCCGGCGCATCGGTCGCCTCGCGCTTCGCGCGGGCGTCGGTGGCCGCGAGCAGCTGCTCTTCCTGTCGCTCGACGTCGGTCATGTAGGCGCCAATCACGCGCGTGGGATCGCCCTGCCCTTTCCGCATGCCCCGGTCGAGCCACAGGGCCTCGTCGCAGAACCGCTCGACCAGGCCGAGCGAGTGCGTGACGAGCAGGATCGTCTTGTTCCGCCGCTTGAACTCGGCGAATTTGTCGAGGCACTTGTGCGTGAAGGCCTCGTCGCCCACGGCCAGGACCTCGTCGACGAGCAGCACGTCGGGATCGACGTGGATCGCCACGGCAAACCCCAGGCGCATGTACATCCCCGACGAGTAGGTCTTGACGGGGGCGTCGATGAAATCCCGCAGCTCGGCGAAGTCGACGATCTCGTCGAACCTCCGCTGGATCTCGCGCTTCGACATCCCCAGCATCACGCCGTTGATGAAGACGTTCTCGCGGCCGGAGATCTCGGGGTGGAAGCCCGCGCCGAGCTCGATGAGGGCCGAGACACGGCCCTTCACGACAACGGATCCGGACGTGGGCTTGGTGATGCCGGCGACGAGTTTCAGCGCCGTGCTCTTCCCGGAACCGTTCCGGCCGATCACGCCGAGCGTCTGGCCGGCCGGCACGTCGAACGACACGTCCGACAGCGCCTGGAACGTCTCCTCCGGGCGAAGCTTCCTGACCAGGTCACCCGACAGCAGCGCGCTCTTCAACGTGGCAAACTGCCGGCCGCCGTACCGCCGGTAGAGCTTGCTGACGTTGCGGAGGGAAATGGCCGGCGCGCTCACACGGCCTCCGCAAACGAATCACGCAGCCGATCGAATACCCAGTAACACGCCAGCAGCAGCAGCACCGAGGCACCGCCAAGCGCGAGCAGCCACTTGAGGTGACCGAACGGTCCCGGGAAGAACAGCAGCTCCTGATACGACGCCACGATGTGGAAGAACGGGTTCAGGTTGAAGAGCCAGCTGAACTGTTCGACGCCTTCCATGAAGTACGGGTAGATGATGGGCGTCGCGAAGAACCAGAACGTCAGCAGGTTCGACAGCAGGTCGCGGATGTCGCGGAAGTGGACCGTCAGCGCCGAAAGCAGCAGCGCGAGCGCCACGGTGAAGATCAGCTGTACCGCGATGACGACCGGCAGCCAGACGAGCTCGCCCCAGTCGGGTACGTGCCGGAGCCCGATGAAGAACGCCGCGAGGATCGGCAGCCCGAAGAAGAAGTGCACCATGTTCGCCAGCACACTGACGATGGGCAGTATCTCGGCGGGGAACAGCACTTTCTTGATCAGGTTCGATCCGCCTATCAGCGCGCCCGCCGCCTCGTTGAGCGACGACGAGAACCAGGTCCACGGCAGCAGGCCGCAGAACATGAACAGCGCATAGGGCTGCGCCCTGGGTTCGCGGTTGGGCAGGATATAGGTGAAGACGAACGTATAGATCGACAGCAGCAGCAGCGGATTGATGAACGACCAGAAGAAGCCGAGCATCGACCCGCGATACCGCGCCTTGAGCTCACGGGCGACCAGACTGCGGATCAGGCCGCGATAGCGGACGAGCGCCGCGATGTTACTCCACATCGATCCTCAACAGCACGACGGTGATGTTGTCGGGGCCGCCGCCTTCATTGGCCGCCGACACCAGCGCCTCACAGGCGGCCTCGAGTGACGGGGCGCCCTCGATCAGCGGACGGAACGCCTCGCTCGGCACGACGCCCGAGAGGCCATCGGAGCAGATGAGCAGGTGGTCGCCCGGTTCGACCGGAAGCGGACCGACGTCGATCTGCGGATCCTCGCCGCCCGACAACGCCCGTGTCACCACGTTGCGCCACGGGTGCTGCTTCGCATCGTCTTCGGTCATGCTGCCGGCGCGGACCTGCTCGCTCACCCACGAGTGGTCCTCGGTTACCTGCCGGACCACGCTCCCGCGGAGGACATAGACACGGCTGTCGCCCACGTGCGCCACTGCCAGGTCGGTCGGGCCGGCCAGCAGCACGGCGGCCGTCGTCGCCATGCCCTTGAGCGACGAGTCGCGGCCGATCGCCGCGCCCAGGCGACGGTTGGCCAGGCGAAGCGCGGCCACCAGGCGGTTGGCCTCGAAGGAGATGGCTGGATTGTAGGGAAAGGGCCACGTGCGATTGGCGTCGGCCGTGCGCGTGTCTTCGATGAACGCCTCGACGGCCTCTACCGCGAGCTTCGAGGCCACTTCCCCGGCGGCGTGGCCTCCCATGCCGTCGGCCACCATGTACAGCCCGAGGTCGGGCCGTACGCAGTAGGCGTCTTCGTTCCCGACCCGGCGCAAGCCCGGATGGGTCGCCGCGGCCGAGGAAATGGGCCCCATGTCGGATGTCAGTGTCGCGTGCGTGCGCGCTGGGCGACGTTGAGCCGCGTGATCGCCCTCAGCATGGCGATGCGCGTGCGTTCGGCGTCCGCGTCGGCAGCCGTGGGTTTCGACAGCAGATCTTCGGCGCGCCGCTTCGACGCCTCGGCGCGCTGCAGGTCGATGTCCTCCGCGCGCTCGGCCACCTGCGCCATGATTGACACGCGGTCCGGCAGCACCTCGACGAAGCCTCCGTCGATGAACGCATAGTGCGTCTCGCTGCCCTTGCGGTACCACATCTCCCCGGTGCGCAGCGCCGCGAGCAGGGGCGCGTGGCCCGGCAGGACGCCGAAGTAGCCTTCCTCGCCGGGAAGTTGCAATTCGTCGACGTCCTCGTGCGCGAGCGACCGCTCGGGCGTGACGAACTCCAGCCGCAGGTGCGTGGGAATGGCCATGCCTCCGCCCGTTACCGCTGCGCCTTCGCGCGCTCGATGACCTCATCGATCGTGCCCGCGAGGTAGAAGGCCTGCTCCGGAATCTCGTCGTGTCGGCCCTCGACGATCTCCTTGAAGCCGCGCACGGTGTCGGCAATCGGCACGTACTTGCCCTTCGCCCCGGTGAACTGCTCGGCGACGAAGAACGGCTGCGACAGGAACTTCTGGATCTTGCGCGCCCGGGCGACCGTCAGCCGGTCGTCTTCGGACAGCTCGTCGATACCCAGAATCGCGATGATGTCCTGCAGGTCCTTGTAGCGCTGCAGGATCTGCTTCACCGACCGGGCGACCTCGTAGTGCTCGTCGCCGAGGATGCGCGGGTCGAGAATGCGCGAGGTCGAGGCGAGCGGGTCGACGGCCGGGTAGATGCCGAGCTCCGCGATGGCACGCGAGAGGTTCGTCGTGGCGTCGAGGTGGGCGAAGGCCGTCGCCGGCGCCGGGTCCGTGTAGTCGTCGGCGGGCACGTAGATGGCCTGCACCGACGTGATCGATCCGTTGCGCGTCGACGTGATGCGCTCCTGCAGCGCACCCATCTCGCTCAGAAGCGTCGGCTGGTAGCCGACGGCCGACGGCATGCGCCCGAGCAGCGCCGAGACTTCCGATCCGGCCTGCGTGAAGCGGAAGATGTTGTCGACGAACAGCAGCACGTCCTTCTTCTCGGCGTCGCGGAAGTACTCGGCGACCGTCAGCGCCGACAGCGCGACGCGCAGGCGCGCGCCCGGCGGCTCGGTCATCTGGCCGTAGACCAGGGCCGCGCGCGACTTCGCCGCGTCGTTCGGGTCGATGACGCCGCTCTCCTGGAACTCGAGCCAGAGGTCGTTGCCCTCGCGCGTGCGCTCGCCGACGCCGGCAAAGACCGACACACCGCCGTGCTTCATCGCGATGTTGTGGATGAGCTCCTGGATGATGACCGTCTTGCCGACACCGGCGCCGCCGAACAGGCCGATCTTGCCGCCCTGCAGGTACGGCTCGAGCAGGTCGATGACCTTGATGCCCGTCTCGAACATCTTCAGTTCGGTCGACTGCTCTTCGAGCGACGGGGCGTTGCGGTGGATCGGCCAGCGCTCGGTGGCCTCGACGACGCGATCCGGGAAGTCGACCGGCTCGCCGAGCACGTTCATGACGCGTCCCAGCGTGCCCGGGCCCACCGGCATCGAGATGGGCGCGCCCTGGTCGGTGGCCGTCATGCCGCGCTGCAGCCCGTCGGTCGGCTTCATCGCGACCGTGCGCACCCGGCTCTCGCCCAGGTGCTGCTCGACCTCGACGATGACGTCGACCGCCGTGTCGCCCGCCTGGCCGGTGACGCGCACGGCGTTGTAGATCTCCGGCAGGTTGCCGCTCTCGAACTCGATGTCCACGACCGGGCCGATGACCTGGACGACCTTGCCGACCTTGACTGCTTCTGCGACTGCCATGCTCTTCTCTCTCACTTCCGCAAACTGCAGAATCCGAATGCCCCGGGGCGCGGGCTACCTGGCCTGCGCGCCCGACACGACTTCGATGATCTCGCGCGTGATCGCCGCCTGCCTCAACTTGTTCATGTAGAGGGTCAGGCTGTCCATCATCTCCTTCGAGTTGCGCGTGGCCGCATCCATCGCGGTCATCTGCGCGGCAAAGAACGCCGCGTTCGACTCGAGCAGTGCGCGCAGGACCTGCGCGACCACCAGCCGCTGCAGCAGCACGTCGAGAATGCGCTCGGGCGACGGCTCGAAGACGTACTCGGTGGTGGCCGATTCACCGCCGCCGCTGTCGGCGCCGAGCGACTCGGGCGCAAACGGCAGCAACTGCTCGACCACGACGTTCTGCGAGATGACCGACTTGAACTCGGTGTAGACCAGGTAGACGCTGTCCACCTTGCCGTCGATGAAATCGCTCACGGCCGGCTTCGCGATGGCCTCGGCCTCGGCATAGCCGATGACCTTGGGCAGGTTCACGTAGTCGAACCGCACCGGGACGCCGCGGCGGCCCAGGAAGTCCCGGCTCTTGCGGCCGACCAGCCCGAGCGAGACCGGGCGGCCCGGGTTGTCGCGGAGCATCCCCCCGACCGCCTTGATGACGTTCGTGTTGAAGCTGCCGCACAGGCCACGATCCGCCGAGATCGCGATGATGAGCGTCGAGCCCGTGTCGGCGCCCGGACGCCTGGTGAGCAGCGGATGGGCCGTCTCGCCGACGCGCGCGGCAATGCTCGCCAGCACGCTGCGCGCCTGGTTGGCGAACGGCCGCGTGGCCACGACGCGCTCCTGCGCGCGGCGCAGCTTCGACGCCGCGACCATTTTCATGGCCTTGGTGATCTGCTGCGTGGACTTCACGGCGCGGATGCGCCGGCGCATGTCGATGAGTGATGGCACCTGTTACGTCCTGCCTCTGGGAATCCGATCAGGCGGCCGCCGTGCGCGCCGCGAACTCCCGCCCGTATTCCTCGACCGCGGCCGTCAGCACCGCCTTCAGCTCGTCGTCGATCGTCTTCTTCTCGGCGATCTGCGAGAGCACGCCCGGGTGACGCGTTTCGAAGAAGGCATAGAGGCCTTCCTCGTACGCCCGCAACTGTTCCACCTCGACCGAATCGAGGTGCCCGTTGACGGCGGCGAACATGATGGCCACCTGCTTCTCGACCGGCAGGGGCCGGTACTGTGGCTGCTTCAGGATTTCGGTGAGCCGCTTGCCGCGGTTGAGCTGCTTCTGCGTGGCCGGATCGAGGTCGCTGCCGAACTGCGAGAAGGCCGCGAGTTCGCGGTACTGCGCCAGGTCCAGGCGCAGCGTGCCGGCCACCTGCCGCATCGCCTTGATCTGCGCCGATCCGCCGACGCGCGAGACCGAGTTGCCGACGTTGATGGCCGGGCGGACGCCCTGGTTGAACAGGTCGGCCTCGAGGAAGATCTGGCCGTCGGTAATGGAGATGACGTTGGTCGGGATGTAGGCCGAGAGGTCGCCGGCCTGCGTCTCGATGATCGGCAGCGCGGTGAGCGACCCGCCCCCGAGCTCCGGGTTGAGCTTCGCGGCGCGCTCGAGCAGGCGCGAGTGCAGATAGAAGACGTCGCCCGGATACGCCTCGCGGCCCGGCGGGCGCCGCAGCAGCAGCGAGATTTCGCGGTACGACTGCGCGTGCTTCGACAGGTCGTCGTAGACACAGAGCGCGTGCCGGCCGCTGTCGCGGAAATACTCGCCAATGGTGCAGGCGGCATACGGGCTGATGTACAGCAGCGGCGACGGCTCGGACGCGCCCGCCGTGACGACGACGGTGTACTCCATCGCGCCGGCTTCCTCGAGCGTCTTGACCACCTGCGCCACGGTGGACTGCTTCTGTCCGATGGCGTTGTAGATGCAGATGACGCCGAGGCCCCGCTGGTTGATGATCGCGTCGACGGCCACGGCGGTCTTGCCCGTCTGCCGGTCGCCGATGATGAGCTCGCGCTGGCCGCGGCCGATGGGCACCATGCCGTCGATGGCCTTGAGCCCCGTCTGCAGCGGCTCCTTGACCGGCGAACGATCGACGACGCCCGGCGCCAGTCGCTCGATCGGCATGAACGTCGTCGCGCCAATCGGCCCCTTGCCGTCGACAGGCTGGCCAAGCGAGTTGACGACGCGCCCCACCAGCTGGTCGCCCACCGGGACCGAGATGATGCGCCCCGTGCGCTTGACCGTGTCGCCTTCCTTGATTTCCGTCGAGTGGCCCAGCAGCACGGCGCCCACGCTGTCCTCTTCGAGGTTCAGCGCGATGCCGTAGAGTCCGTTCGGGAACTCGAGCATCTCGCCGGCCATGGCGCGCTCGACGCCGTGGAGACGCGCGATACCGTCGCCGACCGACACCACGGTGCCGACTTCGGCCACATCGACGTCTACCGAGAAATTGCCAATGTGGTCGCGGATGATCTTCGAGATTTCGTCGGCCTTGATCTGCATCGACTCCCTCACGGCGGACCCCGGTCCGCCCCTTCCCTGCTGTGCAGCCGCGCACGAGAGCACGACGGCCGCCTTCACTGAACCTGTGGCGCTATGTTCCGGCGGTCAGCCGCTGCCTCATGCGCTCGAGCTGCCGCGTGACGCTGCCGTCGTAGACGACGCTGCCCACGCGCGCGACCGCCCCACCGATAATTTCCGGATCGACCCGGCCGCTCAGTTCGACGCGGCGTCCGGTCGCCCGACCGAGCGCGTCGGCCAGCGCACGCTGTTGATCGTCGCCAATCGCCACGGCCGTCACCAGTTCGGCCTTGACGACGCCCGACGCCTCGAGCGCGCGTGCCTGGTAGGCCACGGTGACCTCGCCCACGAGGCCAAGCCGATCGTTCTCGGCGAGCAGATCGAACATGCGCCGCGTCTCGGCGCCCGCGCCCGTGCGCTCGAGCAGCGCGTCGACGACCGCACGCTTCTGCGCGACGCTGACGACCGGAGACTCCATTGCCGTGCGGACCTCGGCGTGCCCCGCGACGAGCTCGGCGAAGGCGGCCAGTTCGGCACCCACCTCGTCGACGCGTCCATTCTTCTCGGCGACCGAGAACAGAGCCAGCGCGTAGTTTCTGGCGACGGACCGGGCGCTCACGAACGCACCTCCGCCGCACGACGGGTGCCGGCTGGCGGCGTGGGGGGTTCGGAGCGAAGGAGGAATGTCATAGCCAAGGAGGTCGGATTCGAATGCGCACGGCCGGCAGGCTTGCGCCCGACGGCAACGATTGTCCCGTCAAAACGCGACCGGCAAAACGTTAATTTATACCATTCCGGCCGAGAGACGGGCAACCGCCACCCCGGGCGGCACCCGGCCGCGGCGTCGCGATCGGGGCGCCGCCGGACCGCCAGATGAACGGCCCTAGGACTCGGTCAGCCGCTCGAACAGGCGCTGCAGCTCGTCCTCGGACGAGAAATCCACCTCGATGCGCCCGCCTCGCCGCTGACGGACGATGCGCACGCGGGTGCCGAGGGCCAGCTTGAGCGCGTCCTCGGCCGCCCGCGTGTTCGGGTCGGCTCGGGGCGCCTCGGCGGCCGGGGACGGCGGAGCGGTTTCCCGACGGACCAGCGCTTCGGTCTCCCGGACCGACAGCCCGCGCGAGACCACCTCGCGGCCCACGCGCCGCTGCGCGGCCTCGTCGGGCAGCGACAGCAGCGCGCGCGCATGCCCCATGCTGAGGGTGTTCGACGCCAGGTCGTTGCGCGTTTCGGCGGGCAGCCTCAACAGCCGGACGTAGTTGGCGACAGTCGCGCGGTCCTTCCCTACCGCGGCCGCAATCTCCTCCTGCGACAGGTGAAGGTCGTCGGCCAGCCGGCGATAGGCCTGAGCTTCCTCGATCGGATTGAGGTTCTCGCGCTGGATGTTCTCGATGAGCGCCACCTGCAGCAGCTTCGAGTCATCGATGGCCCGGACCGAAACAGGGACCTTGAGTAACCCGGCGCGCTGCGCGGCCCGCCAGCGCCGCTCGCCCGCGACGATCTCGTAGCGATCGCCCACGGGGCGGACGAGCACCGGTTGAATCACGCCGTTCTTCCGAATCGACTGCGCCAGTTCCTCGAGGGCCTGTTCGGCGATGTAGGTGCGCGGCTGGTTCGGATTGGGGGTCAACAGGTCGAGATCGAGCTCCTGCGGTGGACCTGCGGGCCGTGCGGGAGCGGCGGTTGCGGGGGACGCCGGGGCCGCGGCTGCGGGAGCCGACGGGGGAATCAGGGCGTTGAGGCCTCGACCGAGCGCGGGACGTTTTTCTGCCATGGTGCGTTTCCCTGCCGTCATTGCGGCTCTGTGTCGGACGCGACGGCCGGCGCTGCGGCGTGGCGGCGCCGCAGGAATTCATGTGCGAGTGCCACATATGCCTCGGCGCCCTTCGAGCGCGCGTCGTACAGGATGACGGGCACGCCGTGGCTGGGCGCTTCGCCGAGGCGGATGTTGCGTGGAATGACGGTGTCGTAGACGTGGGTCCCGAAGTACTCGCGGATGTTCGCGCTCACCTGCTGGCCGAGGTTCGTCCGGTCGTCGTACATCGTCAGCAGCACGCCTTCGATGGCAAGCGCGGGGTTGAGGACGCCGCGTACCCGCTCGATCGTGGCGGTCAGTTCGGCGATGCCCTCGAGGGCGAAGTATTCGCAGTTGAGCGGAATGAGCACGGCGTCGGCGGCGACGAGCGCGTTGAGGGTCAGCAGGCCGAGCGAGGGCGGTGAGTCGATGAAGATGTAGTCGTAATCGGGCCGCAGGGCGTCGAGCAGGCGGGCAAGGCGTCGCTCGCGACCCAGAAACGAGACCAGTTCGATCTCGGCGCCGGTGAGGTCCCGATCGGCCGGGATCAGGAACAGGTGGTCGACGCCGGTGCCTGTCACGAAGCTGCGGGGATCGCCGTCGTCGCTCGTGAGGGCGTCGTAGGCCGTACCGCCGGGGCCCTTCTGGTCTTTCTGTCCGACGCCGCTCGTGAGGTTCGCCTGCGGATCGAGATCGACCAAAAGGACGCGCTGTCCGGCGAGCGCCAGCGACGCGCCGAGATTGATCGTGGTCGTGGTTTTGGCAACGCCACCTTTCTGGTTGGCGACGGCGATGATACGGCCATGTTCTGACATTTGTTATCTGACCAAATACTAATTCTGGCGGATTATGAGCTCCCAATTGTCGGCTCGCCAACGGCTTCAGGTCAAGCCGTGAGTTTACCCTGCCGCTTGGGCGGCGGCTTCAGAGTCGGGTCCGCGCGCCCGAGCGGGCGAGCTCGCGTAGGCGGTAGATCGTGCTTCGCCCGCCGCGCACAGAATGACGACCGGACCTGGTCGAATCGCTGGTGACCTGGGTCGTCACCGGCGGCACCACCCGCAGTGCGTTCACGCCCCGCCTGGAGCGCGAAGCCGGCGCCCCGAGGATGTTCCACGTGGAACACGACCGACGATTCATGTATCGGCTTCACCATTGCCGGCGCCAGGAACTGCACGTGGGCCTCTGAGCGGACGTGCGCAGCGCCTCGTAGCCTTCCGTCAGGAAG
>JBIQJY010000013.1:6217-32500 GCA_044507065.1 Acidobacteriota bacterium | reverse complement strand
GCACGTGGGCCTCTGAGCGGACGTGCGCAGCGCCTCGTAGCCTTCCGTCAGGAAGACATCGGTAGCAGCGGCCGAGTCGCATCAGTGACGAGCACTCACGCCCGGGCGCGGCATTGGAGACCCGCACACGAGGAGATCTGCTTCATGGGCGTCGCGTGTGGGCTGTCCAGCGTCTGGTGGGGCTCCAGAGAATCACTGGCGGCCGTTTCAATCGCGAGTAGTGACCTGTCCGCAATCGGACATGCGCCGGTGGTCCCAACTCAGTTCTTATAGGGAACCCGTCGGCGTCGTGCAGCTCTTCGTGTTGTCCGAGACGCTTGGAAACGGAGAATCTGCGTCACGTATCTCCGGCATTCATTCTGCCCGGAGCATTCAGGCGTCAGGGGCTGCAGCGCTCGTGAACATGCCGGTCGTGCCGGCTAAGTGCCAGGGTGCCTGGGCAGCCGACACCGTCCGCAGCTCGGTGTTCCACGTGAAACATGATCGACTTCGGACAGGGAAAGCGAGGACTTCAGTGCGGGTGAAGCTATCTTTTATGACCAACAGCTAAGCTCGCGTGAGCACCAAGACCCGGTCTGCCTCTTCGCTAATCGCGAATCCGGCTACTTCTGTTATTTGACCTATTCCACCAAACCACAGAATCCGGCCGTCAGGCGCCAGCAGCGCGTCGACGGCCGCCCATAGCGACCGGTCCGCACGAACCGCCCGCATCGTGACAAGGTCGAACCTTCCAGCCGCGCCCGACGCCGCCAGATCCTCCGCCCGTCGCGACTCCACCCGCAGGCCTTCCCGCACCGTCCGCGCCACTTCCCGAAGAAACGCCGCCTTCTTCGCCCGCACCTCCACCATCGTCATCTCGATCGCCGGTGCCGCCAGCGCGAACGGCACCGCCGGCGATCCCCCGCCGGATCCGATATCGATCGCGCGGTGATCTCCGGGACGCACAAGTCGCGATGCTCGCACCGGTTCGATGATCAGTCGGTCGATCGCCTCGTCGCTCGGCGCCGACAGATCGAAGGCCGTCAGATTGATGCGCGCATTCCAGCGGGCGAGCAGACCGAGATATGCCAGCAGCCCGTCGGCCAGTGGTGCGGAAAGCGACAACCCGGCCGCCCCGGCGCGCCGCTCGAGCTGCGCCCGCAGATCAGGCCCGACCAGCACGTCCGCCTCGCGACCGCGCGAGCCGCGCCGCAACGATGGCCACCGCCGCGGGTGTCACACCGGGCACTCGCGCCGCATGGCCGATCGTCTCGGGCCGCACGCTCGTCAGCCGATCGACCACCTCGCGCGAGAGTCCCGGCACGCCCGCATACACGAAGTCCCTGGGAATCACGCGCGCCTCGTCGGCCCGCCCGCGCGCCAGCTGCGCTTCGTGCCGCTTGAGGTAGCCGCCGTACTTGAACTCCGCAACGAGCGTCGCTTCATCGAGGTCGCCGCGCACCCGATCGAGATCGAACATCACGCCCTGCTCCACGATCGACGCCAGCGTCACCGGCGGCCGCGACAACGCCTGCGCCGCACTCGTCCGCTCGCCGCCGACCACGACGCGCGCAGCGTGCGCCCGCGCCCGGTTCCGCTCCAGCCTGCTGCGCCGCTCCTCGAAGGCCACCCAGGCATCGTCGGCAACGAGACCGATTCTGTGCGCGAGGGGAGTCAACCGCAGGTCGGCGTTGTCAATCCGCAGCAACAGGCGGTGCTCGGCTCTCGACGTGAACATCCGATACGGCTCGAGGCACCCGCGGGTGACGAGGTCGTCGACGAGCACTCCCGCGTACGCCTCGTCGCGGCCCAGCACCATGGCCGGCTCGCCCCGCACGGCGCGCGCGGCATTCACGCCGGCAACCAGGCCCTGCGCCGCGGCCTCCTCATAGCCCGACGTGCCATTGATCTGCCCGGCGAGGAACAGGCCCGGCAGTCGCTTCGTCTCGAGCGACCGATCGAGTTCGGTGGGCTGCACGAAGTCGTACTCGACCGCGTACCCGTGCCGCAGGATGCGCGCATCTTCCAGTCCCGGCAGCGCGTGCACCACATCGTCCTGCACCGCGCGCGGCAGGCTCATCGACAGGCCGTTCACATACACTTCGTCGACGTCGAGGCCCTCGGGCTCGAGGAAGATCTGGTGGCGCTCCTTGTCGGGGAACCGCATCACCTTGTCCTCGAGCGATGGGCAGTACCGCGGGCCGATGCCGGAGATCTGCCCGTTGTAGAGCGGCGACCGATCGATATTGCGCCGCACGATGTCGTGCACATCCGCGGTCGTGTGCACGATGTGGCACTCGATCTGCGCACGCGCGTGTATGCGGGCGCCAAACGAGAAGGGGACTATCGGGTCGTCACCCGCCTGGGCCTCGAAGCGCGAGAAGTCGATCGATCCCCGATCGAGCCTCGGAGGCGTGCCGGTCTTCAGGCGTCCGATGGTGAACCCCTGCGCGCGAAGCGACTCGGCCAGATGATGCGTCGGCGGTTCTCCAACGCGGCCGGCAGGCCTCTGCTCATCGCCAACGTGAATCAATCCGTTGAGAAACGTGCCGGTCGTCACGATGAGCGCTCGGCAGCCCACCGTCTCGCCGTCTTCGAATACAAGGCCCGCCAGGCGTCCGCCTTCGACGATCAGACCGCCGGCGCGACCGATCAGCCACTCGATCCCCGGATGCGCCGACAGCGCGTCGCGCATCCACGCGCCGTAACGGCGTTTATCAGCCTGCGCGCGCGGCGACCACACCGCTGGTCCCCGGCTGCGATTGAGCAGTTTGAACTGAATCCCGGTCGCGTCGATCGCGCGGCCCATCAGCCCGCCCATCGCGTCGATCTCCCGCACCAGGTGGCCCTTCGCCGTTCCGCCGATGGCGGGATTGCAGGGCATGAGCGCGACAGTGTCGATCCCGAGCGTACAGAGCCCGACGCGGCAGCCGAGGTTCGCTGCGGCCCATGCCGCTTCGCATCCCGCGTGTCCGGCTCCAATCACGATGACGTCGTAGCGCTCCACCCGTCAGGACCTCATTCCCGCGCGCCGCCTACTTTCCGATGCAGAACCGCCCGAAGATGTGCCGCAGCAGGTCCTCCGGGGTGCGTCGGCCCACGATGGCCTCGAGTGCAGACCGCGCCGCCGTCAACTCCGCCAGGACCAACTCCTCGGTCGCGCCACTATCGACCGCACCGATGGCTCGCCCCATCGCCGCCCGCGCCTCATCGACCAGACCCAGATGCCGCGCGTTGGTCATCGCCGGTGTGTCACGTAGCGGACCGGCGACGCCCGTCAACTGCGCCACGATGCGGTCCCGCAGCCCGTCGAGTCCCTCGCCGCTCACCGCCGATACAGCAACGTGCGCGGGCACCGGCGGGCGCTCGGACGGCCACGCGCCCGGCAGATCGGACTTGCTGCGAACCACGATGCTGTCCTCGCTGCGCCCGGCAAGCAGCGCCGTGTCGGCTGGTGTGAGCGGCGTCGATCCGTCCACCACGACAAGGACGAGCCGTGCCGCAGCGTGCGCCTCACGCGCGCGGCGAACGCCCTCGACCTCGACGGCGTCGGTCGCGTCGCGCACACCCGCCGTGTCGACCAGCGTGATCGGCACGCCGTTGATATCCACCCGCTCGCTCAGCACGTCGCGCGTCGTCCCGGGTGCCGCCGCCACGATGGCCCTGTCGGCCCCCACGAGCGCGTTGAACAACCGTGACTTTCCGGCGTTCGGCCGGCCGGCAATCGCCACGATCGCTCCCTCGCGGATCATGCGCCCACGCCGGCCATCGCGCGCAAGGGCGTCGAGCCGCCCGGCAATCGCGGCGAGCTCTGCCCGCGCGTCCCCTGGCGTGATGAAGTGGAAGCCTTCGTCCGGAAAATCGAGCGACGCCTCGAGTCGCGCCGCCAGGTCGAACAGCGACGCGTCGATCGCGGTGATGGTGCCTGTCAGCGTGCCCTCGAGCTGATCGATGGCCGCGCGGGCCTGAAGCGGCGTCACGGCATCCACGAGGTCCGCCACGGCCTCGGCCTGCACCAGATCGATGCGGCCGTTGAGGTACGCCCGCAGCGTGAACTCGCCCGGCTCGGCGATCCTCGCGCCGGCCGCCACGGCAAGGGCGACAATCCGCTGCAGCACGATCGGACTGCCGTGCGCGGCAATCTCGACAACGTCCTCTCCGGTGTAGGACTTCGGCGAGGCGAAGGCGGTCACAATCACCTCGTCGACCTTACGCGATGGATCGATCGTCCGATCGATGACCGCGCACCTGGTCGCCTGGCGCGGCCGCAGGGGTTCGTCGCGATCGAGGAGACAGGCGGCAATCGACGACGCCTCGGCTCCGGAGATCCGCACCACACCAATTCCACCGTGTCCGGGCGGCGTCGCGATGGCGACGATGGTGTCGATCGTGCTGAACACGGGCCCGATCCGCGGTCGTCTACTTGGCCGAGATCACCACGGTCTTGAGGAACGCATCGCCGATGCTCTCGGATGTCACGGCGCCATCCTCGGACACGGCCAGGTGCACAATGCGCCGGGCGTAGGGATTGAGCGGGCCGATTTCCTGGGGTGTCCCGCTGGTCTTCACCTTGCCGATGAGGAACAGCGCCATCTGCCGCAGTTCGGCGTCCTTGCCGCGGCGGTAGTCGAGCGCGTCGATGACGTAATGACGATCGCCGCGCGCATCGCGGCGGAACGCCGTATTCACGATCACCTGCAGCGCGTCGAGGGCCTCGCCCTTTCGTCGCAGCAGGACGTCGGCGCCGTCACCTGACAGGTTGATGCGGACGTTGTCGGGGGTTTCTTCGGTGTGGGCCGCCAGATCGAGGCCCATGGCGCCCACGACCTGCTGGACGAACGCGATCACCTGCGAGTCGAGTTCCGTGCTCATAAAACGATGTCCTCAGGACTGACCGGATTCCTTCGAGCGCGCTGCCTTCACCCGCCGCGCCGCCGCGGAATTGGCGACGGCCGGCGCCGTCGCGCCGATCATGCGGTTGGTCAGCGTCTGCTGTCCGATCGCGAGGATGTTGCTGACGAACCAGTAGACCACCAGCCCGGACGGCGCCCACAGGAACGACACGGTGAAAATCACCGGCATCAGCAGGAAGACCTTCTGCTGGATCGGATCGGCCGTGGTCGGCATCATGCGCTGCTGCACGAGCATCGACACGCCCATCAGCACGGGCGTGATGTAGAGCGGATCGTGCCGCGAGAGATCCGTGATCCAGCCGAAGAACGGCGCGCCGCGCAGCTCGATGGCGGCCGAGAGCAACGAGTAGAAGGCGAAGAGGACGGGCAGCGTCAGCAGCATCGGCACGCAGCCGGCCACGGGATTGACGCCCTTCTCCCGATAGAGCCCCATCATCTCCTGGTTCATCTTCTGCCGCTCGGGATCGGTGACCTTGTACTTCGCGTACCGCTCCTGAATGGCCTTCACCTGCGGCTGGAGCGCCTGCATCTTCTTCATCGACACCATGCTGCGGTGCCGCAGCGGGAAGATGATGATGTTGATGATCAGCGTCAGCACGACGATGGCCCAGCCCCAGTTGCCGACAAAGCCGTGCACCCACTTCAGCGCCTGCAGCAGCACGACGACGATCGGGGCGAGGAAGCCGAAGTCAATCGCACGCACCAGCTCGGTGCGCGCCTCGCGCAGCGTCGAGAACTCCTTCGGACCGAGGTAGTAGGGCAGCGCGAAGGATCCGGGGACCGAGACGTCGAAGTTCATCAACCCGCGACCGTCGGCCGTCGTGCCGGGCAGGGCGGGCAGCGGAATTGCCGTGTAGTCCAGCCGCACGGGTTCGTTCCCCGGCAGCACCGCCACCAGGAAATACTGGTTGTCGACGCCGGCAAATGCGAACGTCCCCTCGTAGCGCGCCTGTTCGGACAGGTCGTCGGCCGACAGGTGATCCGCGTCACCATCGATCTCCTGCACGGCGCGGACCGACACGTGGTAGAAACCGCCGTCTTCCTGGCCCGTCCCCACGACGGCGCCGGAGGACACGGTGACGGGCCGCGACGCGCCGCCCTGATCCACCGCGGCTTCGACCTTCAGCACATAGGGGCGGCCCTCCGGCTGGAAGTAGAACGTCTTGCGCACGTTCAGTCCCGACTCGTCGCGATAGTCGAAGGCCAGCTGTCCGGGCGCGCTCCCGAGCGTCAGCCCATCGGCACTCGGTCGGTACAACGCCGTGGCAAGCGTGCGCGAGAGGGCGGGGTCGTTGGTCGAGATGTCGAACGCGCGTGGAACTTCGGCGGGAATGTCGGTCGGCAGCAGCTCGAGCGGCTCGCCGTTCTCCAGATAGTTCTTGAGCTGCCAGCTCACGAGCGTCGCCCCCGCCGTGGAGAACACCGCACGCACGGCGTCGGTCTCGACAACCACTTCGCGCGCCGTCGCGTCGGCCACAATCGGCGCCGCTGTCGGCGCGACAGGCGCGGGCGCGGCAGGTGCCGGTGCAGCGGCCTGCTGCGGTGCGGATGCCGGCTGGTCGATTGCCGCCGGCGTCGGACGCACCGGCGGAAAGACCGACTGGTAGATGGCCAGCACGGCAAACGAGAGAAGAATCGCTAGAAAGACCCGCTTTTCCATGTCGATTGATGACTACCTGTGGCCGCGGTGGCTGGCCGCGAGCGCCTCGCCGGACGCGGCCGGCGGCACGGGATCGAAACCCGGCGCCGCGAACGGATGGCAGCGACCCAGGCGCCGCACCGTGAGCCACGTCCCCTTCACCGCACCGTGCGTGGCGATGGCCTCCATGGCGTAGGTCGAGCACGACGGCTCGAACCGGCACGCACCACCCATGAACGGACCGAGCAGCAGCTGGTAAGCCCGAATGAGCGCCTGCGCGACACGCGCCGCGGGCGTCATCGGCGCCTCGCGCGATCGAGCCGCCCGAGTGCTCCCTGAAAATCGGCTTCGAGTGCGGCAAACGGCGCGGTCGCCAGTTCGCGACGCGGAATGACCACCACGTCGAGCGGACGGAAGCCGCGCGACGCGCTCAGCGCCGGCTCCTGTCGCCGGAATACTTCACGAATTCGCCGCTTGGCGCGGTTGCGGGCGACAGCGCCGCCGTATCGGCGGGATGCAATCACGCCGAGACGGTCGCAGTCGAGTGCATTGGGAAGGGCAAGAACGGTCATGTACGGGGTCGCCACGCGTCGCCCCTGTTTCTGGACGAGCGTGAACTCGCCGCGAGCACGCAGGCGGACGCGGGGACCGAACCGTAGTGGCATCTGTTGATGACGGGCGCGCACGACGGGCGTGCGGCCGGAAACAACGAGGCGCTACGCGGGCGAGGACACCGACAGCCGCTTGCGGCCCTTGGCGCGACGACGCTTCAGGACGAGACGGCCGTTCTTCGTCGCCATGCGGACGAGGAATCCATGGGTGCGCCGGCGGCGGCGACGGTTGGGCTGATACGTGCGCTTCATGTGGCTCCCGTCCAGGTCAGAGGTTGCCCTGGAGAAACCAGAATCGTAGCGGTCCGGAGGTCGGGCTGTCAATGTGCCAGACCCCTCGGGGGACCCGGAATGGGCCCCCGGAAGCGCCCGGATCGCGGCCAATCCGGTGATTGATTGTCTGCGCCAGCCGGCTGTGGTAGATTCGCCAGCTTTCCGTGGACGGCCCTTCCCACGCCGGAGTTTTCCACACCTGTGGAAAACTCTGTGGAAATCCGCTGTCGCAGGTCCTGTAGACTGTAAATCGTTGATTCTACGTATGATGTAGATTGAGACCGAACCGCGGAGGACGCCCGATCCGCCTGTTTCCGGCGTGTTTGGGCCTGATATTCATTTGCAAACCGGACGAGGCGCCCCGGGGCGACCGGCCGGAGAAACTGGGTTTTCGGGACATGGCTGCCACCGTTTGGGACGACGTTCTGGCTCGCGTCGAGACCAAAGTCAATCGGTACAGCTACTACCAGTGGTTCCAGCACACCACCCTGCTCGAGGACCACGGCCAGTCGCTCGTCATCCGGGTGGCCGACCCCATGGTGGTCGACTGGCTGACGAAGCATTACGCGGTCATCATCGAGGAGGCCCTGGCCGAGGTGGGCCGCCCCGGCACGCGGCTCCGCTTCGAGCCGGAGGGGCAGGCCGCGGCGGTTCCAGGCACACCGGTGCAGGCCGCCGATCCGCCCGAAGAACCCGAGCCTTTCGTCAGCGCCGGTCTGGGCGGACTCAGCCCTCGCTACTCCTTCGAAACCTTCATCGTCGGCGCATCGAACCAGTTTGCGCACGCTGCCTGCCGGGCCGTCGCCGAGGCGCCGTCGCGCTCCTACAATCCGCTGTTCCTGTACGGCGGTGTGGGTCTGGGCAAGACGCACCTGATGCACGCCATCGGGCACTACGTGCTGACCCAGAGTCCCGGCCTGACGCTCACCTACATTTCCGCCGAGCGATTCATGAATGAGGTCGTCAACGCGATTCGTTACGATCGCATCCTCGACTTTCGTGAGCGCTACCGCAGCGTCGACATCCTGCTCGTCGACGACATCCAGTTCATCGTCGGCAAGGAGCGCACGCAGACCGAGTTTTTCCACACGTTCAACGCCCTGCACGACGCGCAGAAGCAGATCGTGCTCAGCAGCGACTGCCCACCGCACCAGATCAGCGAACTCGAGGAACGGCTGCGCAGCCGCTTCGAATGGGGCCTGATTGCCGACATCCAACCGCCCGATCTCGAGACGAAAATCGCGATTCTGAAGCGGAAAGCGGAGGCCGAAGGCGTGGCGCTGCCCGACGACGTCGCGCTCTACATCGCGGGCCGCAGCAAGTCGAACATCCGTGAACTCGAAGGATCGCTCATCCGACTGCTCGCCTACGCGTCCCTCAAGGGGCAGGACGTGTCGATGTCGCTCGTGCAGGAGGTCCTGCGTGACGTGCTGCGGCGTGAGGAGCGGGTTGTCACGATCGATTCCATCCAGAAGTTCGTGGCCGACTACTACCAGTTGAAGCTCGCGGAACTGAAATCGAAGAACAACTCTCGGTCGGTCGCGCTGCCGCGCCAGGTGGCCATGTATCTGTGCAAGACCCTGACGTCCGCGTCGCTTCCCGAGATCGGCAAGGGCTTCGGGGGCAAGCACCACTCGACCGTGATCCACTCGATCCGGAAGGTCGAGGAACTGCGGCAGAAGGACACGGTTTTCAACAGCCTCGTCAACACCCTGATCGAGTCATTTCGCTAGCAAATCCACGCGAATTTCACCCCGCCGCCGGGTTTTCCACAGCGGCCCCCTGTGGAGCACTGTTGGCCGGCGGGCCATCGGCAGTTATCCACAGTCCGCACGCGAAAACACCCGCGCCGGATCCGCAGCGGCTTCCACAACTTAAGTCCCTGATTCCGCTGGATTTACCCCCATCGTTTGGGCTATCAACAGGCCCTTATTCTTGTTATAATTCTTTGTCTTACTTGATCGACTGTCAGTACAGGGATCCGCCTGCCTGATGAGTCCCGGCCAGGCCCGCCAGGAGCGGGCTCTACACGAGGTCGTCCCGCCCATGGAGCTTGTCGTCCGCAAGAGCGATCTACTGAAAGAACTGGCCCTCCTTCAAGGCATCGTGGAACGGAAGAACACCATTCCGATTCTGGCCAATGTGCTGATCGATGCCGATCAGGATCACGTTTCGCTGCTGGCGACCGATCTCGACGTCGGGCTGCGGACGCGGTGTGTGGCTTCGGTGGTTCGCAACGGCACGCTCACGCTGCCGGCGAAGAAACTGTTCGAGATCGTCAGCGCGCTTCCGGAGACCGAGATCCGGATCGAGCAGGACAAGGCCGGCCGGTCGGTGACGATTGCGGCCGATCGCTTCGAGTCGCGCATGCAGACGCTGCCGGCCGCGGAGTTCCCGACGCCGCCCGACGATACGGGCCTGTCGTTCGTCTCGCTGCCGGGCGGCGACCTGAAGCGGATGATTTCGTATACGAAGTTCGCGATCACGAGCGAGGATACGCGGTACTTCCTCAACGGCGCGCAGCTCGTGCTCGAGCCCGAGTCGATGAGCATGGTTGCCACCGACGGACATCGGCTGGCGTTCGTCCGGGTGCCATCCGCCCCGGGTGCGGCGGGCAAGATCGACGTGCTGCTGCCGCGCAAGACGCTGAACGAGGTGGCCAGGCTCATCGAAGACGGCGATGCCATCGAGTTCGCGCAGGGTGAGAACCACCTGTTCTTCCGTGCCGGGAGCCGTCTGCTGATCTCGCGCAAGATCGACGCGAACTTCCCGGCCTACGAGCGCGTGATTCCGAAGTCGAACGACAAGCGCATCGATTTCGATCGCACGCGCCTCGGCGCCGCCGTCAAGCGCGTCCGGCTGCTGTCGAACGAGCGATCGAAGGCGGTGAAGTTCGTCCTGGGGACCGACCAGGTCGAGATCACGTCGAGCACACCGGAAATCGGAGAGGCGCACGAAGTGCTGCCGGTGGACTACAGCGCCGACGCGATGCAGATCTGCTTCAACGCCGACTACGTCGACAACTTTCTTGGCGTCGTCGAAACCGACCAGGTGCAGCTCGAATTCAAGGACGAGATGAGCCAG
Source organism: Acidobacteriota bacterium (assembly GCA_044507065.1). Classification (GTDB taxonomy): domain Bacteria; phylum Acidobacteriota; class Vicinamibacteria; order Vicinamibacterales; family SCN-69-37; genus SCN-69-37. Next base: position 22,001 of record JBIQJY010000013.1, on the reverse strand, counting down.
GCCGTGATGAAGCCGGTGGGCGCCGACGGCTACGAGTACACCTACGTGATCATGCCGATGAGGGTTTGATGGTCGCCGACACCCGTGACAATGGTGTGATGGCGGGTCCCGGCGTTCCTGTTTCTCATGTCGAATACTGAACCTCTCAACACTGAAGGGCCGACGCCCACTGTGGCGTCCGTGAAGTCCGACGACTACGGCGCAGACAAGATCAAGGTCCTCGAGGGCCTCGAAGCGGTTCGCAAGCGCCCGGCGATGTACATCGGGTCGACCGGACCGCAGGGCCTGCATCACCTCGTGTACGAGATCGTCGACAACTCGATTGACGAGGCGCTGGCCGGGTTCTGCACGAAGGTCGATGTCTCGATCCACATCGACGGTTCGGTGACCGTCGTCGACGATGGCCGCGGCATTCCGGTGGGGATGCACGAGAGTGGCCGTTCGGCTGCGGAAGTCGCGCTGACCGTGCTGCACGCGGGCGGTAAGTTCGAGAATTCCGCCTACAAGGTGTCCGGTGGCCTGCACGGCGTCGGCGTGTCCGTCGTCAACGCGCTGTCGGAGTGGCTCGAGCTCGAGATCTGGCGCAACGGCCAGCTGCACCAGCAGAGCTACGAGCGTGGCGTGCCGCAGACCCCGCTCCACGTGACCGGCCGCACCGAGAAGCGCGGCACCAAGATCACCTTCAAGCCCGATCCGAAGATCTTCGAATCAACCGACTACGTCTTCGAGATCCTCTCGCAGCGGCTCCGGGAACTCGCGTTTCTCAACGCCGGCGTCGCCATTTCGATCGCGGACGAGCGCGACGGCAGGGCGCACGAGTTCCTCTACGAGGGCGGCATCCGCGAATTCGTCGAGTTCCTGAACACCAACAAGACGCTGCTGACCGACAAGCCCATCTACATGTCGGGCGATCGCGACGGCATCATCGTCGAGATTGCGCTGCAGTGGAACGACACGTACGCGGAGACGACCTACGCCTTCGCCAACAACATCAACACGACCGAGGGCGGCACGCACCTGTCCGGCTTCAGGGCCGCACTGACGCGCACCATCAACGCCTACGCGACGCGCACCAACCTGGCCGACAAGCTCACCGACAGCGTCTCGGGCGACGACATCCGCGAGGGCCTCGCGGCGGTCATCTCCGTGAAGATCCCGCAGCCGCAGTTCGAGGGGCAGACCAAGACGAAGCTCGGCAACACCGAGGTCAAGGGCATCGTCGAGACCATCGTCAACGATCGGCTCGGCGCGTTTCTCGAAGAGAACCCGACGCTCTCGAAGAAGATCGTCGCCAAGGCCGTCGAGGCGGCGCTCGCGCGTGAGGCCGCGCGAAAGGCGCGCGAACTGGTCCGGCGCAAGGGCGCGCTCGACAACATGGCGCTGCCGGGGAAGCTGGCCGACTGCCAGGAACGCGACCCGGCCAGAAGCGAGATCTACATCGTCGAGGGTGAATCGGCCGGCGGCTCGGCCAAGCAGGGCCGCGACCGGAAGTTCCAGGCCGTGCTGCCCATCAAGGGCAAGATCCTCAACGTCGAGAAGGCGCGTTTCGACAAGATGCTCGGCAGCGAGGAAATCCGCACGCTGATCGCCGCGCTCGGCTGCGGTATCGGGACGGATGAGTTCGACGTGACGAAACTCCGGTATCACCGGATCATCATCATGACGGACGCCGACGTCGACGGTTCGCACATCCGGACGCTGCTGCTGACCTTCTTCTATCGGCAGATGCGCGAGCTGGTCGACCGCGGCCATATCTACATCGCGCAGCCGCCGCTCTTCCGCGCAAAACGCGGCCGCAGCGAGACCTTCATCAAGGACGAGCGGGAGCTCGAGGCGTATCTGATCCGCCGGGCCGTCGAGTCGCGCACGCTGACGCTGTCGAACGGCACGACAATCGCCGGCGTGGAGCTCGAGCACAGGCTCGAGCGCCTGATGGCGTTTCGCAAGCTGCTGCAGCTGGTCGAGCGGCGCGGGCCGTCGCACCGTGCCGTGATCGCGCTGCTCGAAGGCAACGCCCGCGACACGGCATTCTGGAGCAACCGCGAGGCGGTCGACGCGCTGGCGGCTCACCTGACCGTGCCCAACGTCGTCGCGACCGTGGTCGAGGATGCCGAGCACGAGGCCTTCGCCGTCACGCTCGAGGATCGCAGCGCTGGCTACACCCGCCGGCACCGGCTCGACCTCGACTTCGTGACCGCGGGCGAGTTCCGCACGCTCGCGGCGGCATACGGCGACGTCCGGGATGTGCTTGCCGGCCCTGTCACGATTCGCACGGCAGCGGCCGCCGCCGTTGCCGACGCCGCGGCCGATGCCGAAGGCGAGGCGGAGGCGACCGACGGGGAACAGAGCGATCGTCCGACGACAATCGAGAGCATCGACGACGTTGTCGCCGTGGCGATGGCGCCCGATGCCCCCGCGGGCGGTGCGGCGCCCAGGGCGGACAAGAACGTGGCGACCGCCGCCAACCTCGATGAGCTGGTCGACTACTTCGTCGCGGCCGGCCGCCGGGGCGTATCGGTCAACCGCTACAAGGGCCTCGGCGAGATGAATCCCGAGACGCTGTGGGAAACCACGATGGATCCATCGACGCGGACCCTGCTGCAGGTGCGCGCCGAGGACCATGCCGAAGCGGATCTCATGTTCACGACGCTCATGGGTGACCACGTCGAACCGCGTCGGAAGTTCATCGAGGAGCACGCCCTCGATGTGAAGAATTTGGACATCTGATGGATCAGGATCTCTCGGCCAGGCTTCCCGTCAATATCGAAGACGAAATGAAGCGCTCGTACATGGATTACGCGATGAGCGTAATCATCGGGCGCGCGCTGCCCGACGTCCGCGACGGGCTCAAGCCGGCGAACCGCCGCGTGCTGTACGCGATGCGCCAGATGGGCCTGGCGTCCAACCGGCCCTACCGCAAGTGCGCGAAGATCGTCGGTGAAGTCATCGGCAACTACCATCCGCATGGCGATGCGCCGGCCTACGACACCCTCGTACGGCTGGCGCAGGACTTCAGCATGCGGTACACGCTGGTCGACGGCCAGGGCAACTTCGGCTCGATCGACGGCGACATGCCGGCTGCCTACCGGTACACCGAGGCCCGCCTCAAGGCCCTGGCCGAGGCCATGATGGTCGACCTCGAGAAGGACACGGTCGACTTCCGGCCGACCTTCGACGAGACCTCCGAGGAACCGGTCGTCCTCCCGACGCCGTTCCCGAACCTGCTGGTCAACGGGTCGACGGGCATTGCCGTCGGCATGGCGACCAACATCCCGCCGCACAACATGCGCGAGGTGATTGACGGCGTGCTCACCGTCATCGAGAAGCGCACGCAGTCGGCCGACGATCGCTTCCGCGCGCTCTACCAGACCATTTCCGGGCCGGATTTCCCGTCGGGCGGCACCATCGTCGGGCGCGAGGGCATCTACCGCGCGTATCGCGAGGGCCGCGGCAGCGTCATCGTGCGCGGCCGCGCGACGTTCGAGGAGCATCCGAAGACGGAGCGCGTGTCCATTGTCGTCACCGAGATCCCCTACCAGGTGAACAAGAAGAACCTGGTCGAGGAGATCGCCTCGCTCGTGCGCGACAAGCGCATCGACGGCATCTCGGACCTGCGCGACGAGTCGAGCCGCGAGGGCATGCGGATCGTCATCGAGCTGAAGCGCGGCGAACTGCCCGACGTGGTGCTCAACAATCTCTACAAGCAGACGCGGCTGCAGATGAGCTACGGCATCACGCTGCTCGCCATCGTCGGCAACCGCCCGCGCGTGCTGAGCCTGCTCGAGATCATCGAGCACTTCATCGAGTTCCGCCGCGAGGTGGTGCGTCGGCGCATCGTGTTCGAGCTGCGCAAGGCCGAGGCCCGCGCCCACGTCCTCGAAGGCCTGCGGATCGCGCTCGACCACCTCGACGCGGTCATCGCGCTGATTCGCGCGTCGACGAGTCCCGCCGAAGCGCGCACGGGCCTGATGACCGGCTACGGCCTGTCGCAGATCCAGGCGCAGGCGATTCTCGACATGCAGCTGCACCGGCTGACCGGCCTCGAGCGTCAGAAGATCCTCGACGAGCTGGCGGAGCTGAAGGCGACAATCGCGCGGCTGCGCGAGATCCTCGGCAGCGACGACCTGCTGATGGGCATCATCGTCGACGAACTGCGCGAGATTCGCGACAAGCACGGCGACGCGCGGCGCACCGACATCATCGAGGAGAGCGGCCAGTTCCGCGTCGAAGATCTGATCGCCGACGAGGACGTCGTCATCACCGCGACCGACACGGGATACATCAAGCGCACCGCGCTCGACGAGTACCGGAAGCAGCGCCGGGGCGGCAAGGGCCTGATCGGGATGCAGACGCGCGAGGAAGACATCGTGCGCCACCTGTTCGTGGCCAACACGCACGCCTACATCCTCATCTTCACCGACCACGGCCGATGCTACTGGCTGCGCGTGTACGACATCCCCGAGGTCGGCCGGAGCAGCCGGGGCAAGTCCATCGCCAACCTGGTGAACATGGCCGAAGGCGAGAGCATGGCCGCGCTCCTGCGCGTCCAGCAGTTCCCCGAGGCCGAAGGCGAGCGCTTCATCGTGATGGGCACGCGCAAGGGCACCATCAAGAAGACCGACCTCAAGGCGTTCTCGAACCCCCGCGCCGCCGGCATCATCGCGATTCAGATCGACGATGACGACAGGCTCATCGGCGTGGCCGAGACCGACGGCACGCAGGACCTGGTGCTCGGATCGCGCAACGGCATGGCCATCCGGTTCGCCGAAGCCGACGCCCGGCCCATGGGCCGGACCGCGTTCGGCGTTCGCGGCATGCAGCTGCGCGACGGCGACGAGGTCGTGGCCATGGAAGTCGTCTCCGACGACGCCACGCTGCTGACCGTCTGCGAGAACGGGTACGGCAAGCGCACCGACGTCGCCGAGTACCGGCGCCAGTCGCGCGGCGGCATCGGGCTCAAGAACATGCAGGCCAGCGATCGGAATGGACCCGTGGTGGGACTGGCCTGCGTCACCGATCGCCACGAGCTGCTGCTCGTCACCGAACAGGGCCAGATCATCCGGATGATGACTGGCGACCTGCGTCCGATCGGCCGCGACACGCAGGGCGTGCGCCTGATGGACCTGGCCGAGGGCGACCGCATCGTGTCGATTGCGACGCTGATCGAGCCGGAGGCCGGCGCCGAAACCGAGCCCGACGCCGGGACAGAACCGGTCGCCGACACCGATACGACCGCCGAAACGCCGGCGACGGACGAGAACGGCGACGAATAGGGCGGCGGCTGGCGCTACGCGGGTTCCAGTCCCGCGAATCGCGCCAGCAGCTTCTTCACGCCCACGGTGGGGAAGCGGACGGTGACCTTCCAGTCGTCGCCGTGTTCCTCGATGTCGACGACCGTGCCGGTGCCGAACTGCCGGTGCTTCACGCGCATCCCCGTCCGCATCGTCGCCTGCGACTGATCTTCGTTTTCGTACGAGTAGCTCTTCTCGACGGGCGCGCGCTGACGGTACTTCGACCCGCCCGATCGGTTTCCGTACGGGTTTCGGAGCTCGTAGCCGCCACCCTGCTGCCACCGGGGCGCCTGCGCCACCGGTTCGATGCGTTTCATGAGCTCGGGCGGCAGTTCGTCGATGAACCGCGACGGCGAGGTGGCCTGATACTCGCCGAAGACGCGGCGCCGCGCCGCGCCGGTCAGGATCAGACGCTCCCGCGCGCGCGTGATGCACACGTAGCAGATGCGCCGCTCTTCCTCGACGTCATCCTCGTCCTCCACCGAACGGGCGTGCGGAAACAGCCCCTCCTCCATGCCCGCGACAATGACGACGGGAAATTCGAGTCCCTTGGCCGCGTGCATCGACATCAGCCAGACGCGCGCGTCGGCCGCCCCCTTGCCTTCGTCGGCCTCTGACAGCAGCGAGAGCCGGTCGACGAATCCGCCGAGCGACGCGTCGACTTCCCGCGACTCATACTCGCGTGCGGCCGAGACGAGTTCCATGAGGTTCTCGATGCGCGCCTCGGCGTCTTCGCTGCGTTCCTCGCGCAGGCCCCGCAGGTAGCCGGACCGCTCGAGAATCAGCGTGATGACCTCGGCGACCGACGCACGGGGCGGTGCGCCAGCGGGCGATTCACCCGCCGCCAGGTTGCTCTCCGTTGTATCGGCCGGCGTCCCGGCGCCACCGGCCACGGCCGCGGTGCCGGCAATCAGATCGCGAAACGCCTTGAGGGCCGTCGTGGCCCGCGGGGGCAGCAGCCGTCGATCGAGTGCCAGCACCAGCTTCGTCCAGAGCGACCGCAGCGACGTGGCGGGCGCGAGTCCGGCCGAGAGCAGCGGCGTCGAGGACTCGCCGTCGGTGGCTTCGACCGACTCGAGCGACTCCATGATCGTGCGGCCGATGCCGCGCGCCGGCACGTTCACCACCCGCCTGAAGCTCACGTCGTCGTGGGGATTGATGAGCAGGCGCAGGTAGGCGAGGGTGTCCTTGATCTCCTTGCGCTCGTAGAACCGGACGCCGCCGATGATGCGGTAGCCGATCCCCTCGCGCATCAGCGCGTCTTCAATGGCGCGCGACTGCGAGTTGGTCCGGTAGAGCACCGCCACCATGCGGCTCATGTCGACCATCCACGTCTCGCGGATGGCGCGCGTGATGAAGTCGGCCTCCTCGATCTCGTCGCCGGCGCGCACGTAGAGGATGGGCTCGCCCCCCGTATTGTCGGTCCAGAGCGCCTTGTCCTTGCGGTTCCTGTTGCGCCGGATGACAGCCGATGCGGCGTCGAGGATCACCTGTGTGGAGCGATAGTTCTGCTCGAGCTTGACGACGTGCGCGTCCGGAAAGTCGCGCTCGAAATCGAGGATGTTGCGCAGGTCGGCGCCGCGCCACTTGTAGATCGACTGATCCGGGTCCCCGACGACACAGAGGTTGCGATGCACTTCGGCCAGCCGGGTGATGAGGATGTACTGCGGCCGGTTGGTGTCCTGGTATTCGTCGACGAGGATGTACTTGAACTTCCGCGCATAGGCGAGGCGCACGTGTTCGTTGGACTCGACGAGCTCGACCGTCCTGAGCAGCAGGTCGTCGAAGTCGAGCGCGCCGGCATCGGCAAGCGAGCGGCTGTAGGCCTCGTAGATCGTGCCGATCTGCTGGTCGCGCACGCTCCAGCCCGAGCTCTTCATCGTGGCCGGAGTTTCCATCCGGTTCTTGGCCTGGCTGATGCGGCTCAGCGCGGCCCGCGGCTGGATGAGCTTGTCGTCGATCCCATGCGCCTTCATCGCCTGCTTGACGACGGCCATCTGGTCCGATGAGTCGTAGATGACGAAATCACGCGACAGGCCGAGCGCCGGGGCCTCCCGTCGCAGGATGCGGGCGCAGAGCGAGTGGAACGTCGACAGCCAGACCTGCCGGCAGTCGCCGCCGAGCAGTTGTTCGACGCGATGGCGCATCTCCTCGGCGGCCTTGTTGGTGAAGGTGACGGCGAGCACCTGACCGGGAGCCGCCTTGCCGGTGGCGATGAGGTGCGCGATGCGGGTCGTGATGACGCGTGTCTTGCCCGAACCGGCACCGGCCAGGATCAGCAGCGGCCCCTCGGTGTGGAGCACCGCCTCCTGCTGCGCGGGATTGAGCGACGAGATGAAATCGATGGATTGAGAGTGCACAGACGTGACCGAACCAGCCGGCGCCCGAAGCCCGGAACGGTGCGGGACAGATGACGCGTGCTGCGAGAATACCATCCGCGCGATGCCACGGCCGCACCAGCGACGCCGGCGGCCGCCGACATCGCAGAAACCGCGATCCCGTGCAGCCGGCGGTGGCAGATTTCGCCACCTTGGAGGCCCTCCGAGCTGCTCCGGACCTCCGTGAGCAACACCCGTGCCGAACGGCCCGGCGTCCTGATAGCATGGAGGGTCGCTATGGCTCGAACCCTCTTTCAGAAAGTCTGGGACACCCACGCCGTCCGCACGCTGCCGAACGGCCAGACGCAGCTTTACATCGGCCTGCACCTGGTCCACGAAGTGACCAGTCCGCAGGCGTTCGCCGAGCTCCGGGAGCGCGGCTGGACGGTGAGGGCGCCCGAGCGCACCTTCGCCACGATCGACCACATCGTGCCGACCGCTGCCCAGGCACGCCCCTTTGCCGACCTCATGGCCGAGAGCATGACCTCCGCCCTCGAGAAGAACTGCCGTGACTACGGCATCCGGTTCTTCGACCTCGCCAGTGGCGGCCAGGGCATCGTGCACGTCATCGGGCCGGAGAATGGCCTGACCCAGCCGGGCATGACCATCGCGTGCGGCGACAGCCACACGTCGACGCACGGCGCCTTCGGCGCCATCGCGTTCGGCATCGGCACCTCGCAGGTGCGCGACGTGCTCGCCTCGCAGACCATGTCGATCTCGCCGCTCAAGGTGCGGCGTATCGAGGTCAACGGGACGCTCCGGCCAGGCGTGTTTGCGAAGGACGTGATCCTCCACATCATCGGCCTGCTCGGCGTGAAGGGCGGGACGGGCTACGCGTACGAATATGCCGGCGACGTCATCGACCGCATGTCGATGGACGAGCGCATGACGATCTGCAACATGTCGATCGAGGGCGGCGCGCGCGTCGGCTACGTCAACCCGGATCAGACGACCTTCGACTACCTGCGCGGCCGGCCCTACGCCCCGCAGGGTGCCGACTTCGAGCGTGCGGTCGAGTGGTGGCGCGCCATGGCCTCCGATCCCGGTGCGCCATGGGATGACGTCGTGACCATCGATGCCGCCGACATTGCGCCGACGGTGACCTGGGGCATCAACCCCGGGCAGTCGGTCTCGGTGACCGGCCAGTTGCCCTCGCCGGAAAGTGTGCCCGACTCCGATCGCGCCGGTATCAGCGAGGCGCTCGAGTTCATGGGTTTTGCCGGTGGGCAGAAGGTGGCGGGCACGAAGATCGACGTGGCATTCATCGGCTCGTGCACGAACGGGCGGCTCTCGGACCTGCGCGAGGCGGCGCAGGTGGTGGCCGGCCACAAGGTGTCGCCGCACGTCCGTGCGCTCGTTGTTCCCGGATCCCAGAAGGTCGCCCGCGCGGCCGAACAGGAGGGGCTCGATCAGATCTTCCGCGACGCCGGATTCGAATGGCGGCGGGCGGGCTGCTCGATGTGCCTGGCCATGAATCCCGATCGACTCTCGGGACGCGAGATTTGCGCGTCGTCATCGAATCGCAACTTCAAGGGTCGGCAGGGCAGCCCCACGGGGCGGACGCTGCTGATGAGCCCGGCGATGGTGGCGGCCGCCGCGGTGGCCGGCGAGGTCGTCGATATCCGTTCGTGGTCGGCGGGCGTGCCCGCGGGCGTGTAAGGGGGCACTGTGTCCAGCACTACGTTGAAAATCGAGGCCGTCACCGGCCGGGCCGTGGCCGTACACGGCGATGACATCGACACCGACCGCATCATTCCCGCCCGCTTCCTGAAGACCATCACGTTCGACGGCCTGCAGGATCACCTGTTCGAGGACGATCGCGTGGAGGCGCGCGCGCAGGGCAGGGTGCACCCGATCGACGACCCGGCGCATGCGGGTGCGACGATCCTGCTCGGCGGCTCGAATTTCGGTTGCGGATCATCGCGCGAACACGCACCGCAGGCAATCAAGCGCTGGGGTATTGGCGCCGTCGTCGCGGTCTCGTTTGCCGAGATCTTCTTCGGCAACTCGCAGATGATCGGCCTGCCCTGCGCCACGGTGACTGCCGACGAGATGCAGCAGCTGATGGCGCGGGTCGACGCCGATCCGACCATCGAGTTCACGCTGGACCTGACGCGCCAGACGCTCGAAGGCGGCGGTGTCACGCTGCCGGTGACGATGCCCGAATCGGTCCGTGCGGCGCTCTTGTCGGGCGACTGGGACGCGACATCGCTGCTGCTCGCCCGGTACGACGAAGTCGAGCGGACCGCCGCGCGGCTGCCCTACGTTTCCGGCTGGGATCGCCTGCGCGCCTGACGACGCACCGCGGGGGCCGGCTCGTCCGGCGCGACATTGGCCAGCCGTCTGGCCACACCCAGGAACGCGCGCGCGGCATGCGACAGCCCGCCGTCCTGTCGGGCCACGAGCCGCACGTGCCGGGGCGCCCGCAGCTCCGGCGCCCGGATCGCGACCAGGTCTCCGCGCTCGATCTCCTCCTGGGCGCAGCGCCTGGGCAGGAGCGCGATCCCCAGACCCATCTTCACCGCCCGCTTCACCCCATCGAGACCGGGCAGTGCCAGCTTGATGTTGAGCGGCGCATGGCGCTGTTCATAGGCGCGCAGCACCTGGTCGCGTGTCGGCGAGGGATCGTTGTGCGCCACGACGGCCTGCCGCCCGAACTCCTCGAGCGAGATCTGGCTCTGGCGCGCCAGCGGGTGGTCCGGGCGCACCAGCACCACCAGTTCGTCGACGGCGACGACAACCGACTGCAGTTCAGGCTCGGGTGGGTTGAACGTCAGGACACCGATGTCGATCGAGCGGAGCAGCACTTCCTGCGCCATCTGCCGTGAGGCGACCCGCCGGACATCGATGACCACGTCCGGGAACTCGCGCCGGAACTCGGCCAGCAGCGGGAGCAGCGAGTAGATCCCGGCGTCGTTGGCGCCAATCAGCATCCGACCCCGGCGCACCTCGCGCAGGGCGCCGACCGCCTGCGAGGCCTCGTCGGCCAGGTGGAGCAGCCGCTCGCCATATTCGAGCAGCAGTTGGCCGGCGTCGGTGAGCGTGCCGTCCCTGGAGGAACGGTCGATAAGTCGTTCTCCAGCAGCCTGTTCCAGCCGACGAATGGCCTGGCTGACGGCCGGCTGCGTGCGGCGGAGTTTCCTCGCGGCGCGCGAGAAGCTGCGTTCGGACGCGACGGTGCAGAAGACGCGCAGGTCTTCGAAGGTCATCATGGGAGCCATCCACGCGCGAGGGCGTCAAGCGATAAGCATACCGACTACTAATCTAAACATCATAACCTTGACTTTGACCTGCCACGGGCGCGACACTGACGCTCCAATGTCCGATCGACTCGTTATTTTCGATACGACCCTCCGTGACGGCGAGCAGGCGCCCGGCTTCTCCATGCGTATCGACGAGAAGATCCGGCTGGCGCGGCAGCTCGAGCGGCTGGGCGTGGACATCATCGAGGCGGGCTTCCCGATCTCGTCGGAAGACGACGCGGAGTCGGTCCGGCGCGTCGCCGAATCGGTTACGGAGCCCGTCGTGGCAGCGCTGGCGCGCTGCGCGACGGGCGACGTCGACAAGGCGGCGGCCTCAATTGCCCCGGCCCGCCGCGGACGCATCCACACCTTCATTGCCACATCGGACCTCCACCTCGAATTCAAACTCCGGATGACGCGCGAGGCGTGCCTCGAGCGCGCGGTGGAAGCCGTGCGCCGCGCGCGCAATGCCACCGACGACGTGGAGTTCTCCGCGGAAGACGCGACGCGCAGCGACGTCGACTTCCTGTGCCGCGTCGTCGAGGCGGTCATCGACGCCGGGGCAACGACCATCAACCTGCCGGACACGGTCGGCTACTCGGTGCCCGACGAGATCGCGGCGTTCTTCCGTTCGATCATCGGCCGTGTTCCGAACGCGGATCGCGCCATCTTCAGCGCGCATTGTCACGATGACCTCGGGCTGGCCGTCGCCAACACGATGGCGGCCATCAGCGCGGGTGTGCGGCAGGTGGAGTGCACGATCAACGGGATCGGCGAGCGGGCAGGAAATGCCTCGCTCGAGGAGATCGTGATGATCACGCACGTGCGCCCGGACCTGGTGCCCGTGACGTGCGGCGTGAACACGCCCCAACTGTTCGAGACCAGCCAGATGCTGACCGAGATTACCGGGCAGCGCGTGCAGGCCAACAAGGCCATCGTCGGGCGCAATGCGTTCGCGCACGAGGCGGGCATTCATCAGGACGGCATGCTGAAGGATCGCCGCACGTACGAGATCATGCGGCCCGAGGATGTCGGGGCGCCGGCCAGCACGCTGGTGCTGGGCAAACATTCCGGGCGCCACGCCGTACAGAAGGCCTGCGAGCGGATGGGTCTCGACTTGCCGCGGCGCGACCTCGACGAGGTTTACCGCCGCATGGTTGCGCTGGCCGACGACCAGAAGAACATCTCGGACGCCGACCTGCGCTCGATTGCCAACGCGGTCATGGCCGGCGCGAAGGCCACCGTCCGTACCTGACGTACCCCACGTACCCGTCCTATTCCACCGTCACGCTCTTCGCCAGATTCCTCGGCTGATCCACGTCGCATCCGCGCCGCACGGCCACGTGATAGGCGAGCAGCTGGACCGGCACGGTCAGCAGCACGGGCACCAGCAGCGGATGGACGTCCGGGACGGCGATGATGGCGTCGCGATCCTTCGTCAGCACCTGCTCGAGCGCTGCGACCTTCGACTGCAGCGTCACCGCCACGATCCGTCCCCCGCGCGCCTTGGCCTCCTGGATGTTCCCCACGACCTTCTCGAACAGGCCATCGTCGCCCGCGAGGACGATGACGGGGAGATCCTCCTCGATGAGCGCGATTGGACCATGCTTCATTTCGCCTGCCGGGTAGCCCTCGGCGTGGATGTAGGAGATCTCCTTGAGCTTCAGCGCGCCTTCGAGCGCGATGGGGTAGTTGATGCCGCGGCCGAGATAGAGGCAGTCGCGGCGGTTCTGGATCGATGCGGCGAGCTCCTCGATCGCGTCGTTGACGGTGAGGGTCTCTTCGATGCGAATCGGCAGCTGATTGAGCTCGCGGACGAGTCGCTTCGACAGGTCGGTCGACGTCGAGCCGCGCGCCTGGCCGAGCGCGAGCGCCAGCAGGTGCAGCGCCACGAGCTGGGACGTGAACGCCTTCGTCGAGGCGACCCCGATCTCCGGTCCCGCGTGCGTGTAGACGGTGCCGTCCGATTCCCGCGTGGCCATGCTCCCGACGACGTTGCAGATCGCGACGCTCCGGGCGCCCAGGCGCCGGGCCTCACGCAGCGCTCCGAGCGTGTCGGCCGTCTCCCCCGACTGCGTAATCGCGATCGCCAGCGTCCGCTGATCGACAATGGGGCGGCGATAGCGGTACTCGGAGCCGTAGTCGACCTCGACCGGTACGCGGGCGACCTCCTCGATGAGGAACTTGCCGACAAGGCCCGCATGCCACGATGTGCCGCACGCCAGGATGACGACGCGCTCGACGTCGGCCAGGGTCTGTCGATCGAGCTTCATTTCCTCGAGGAACACCTGCCCGGACTCCGGCGAAATCCGGCCCAGGATCGTCTCGCGGACGGCCCACGGCTGCTCGTAGATCTCCTTGAGCATGAAGTGGCGGTAGCCGGCCTTCTCGGCCATCACCGGATCCCAGGTGATGTGCTGCGGGGCCTTCTCGTGCACGACGCCGTCGAAGTCCGAGAAGACGACCCCGCCCTTCGTGACCACCGCCATCTCCATGTCGTCGAGAAACACGACCTGACGCGTGTGCGCGAGAATGGCCGGAATGTCCGACGCGACGAAGTACTCGTTCTCGCCCAGGCCCACGACCACCGGCGGCCCGTTGCGGACGGCGACGATCGTGTCCGGCTCGTCGGCTGAGATGAGCACCAGGGCAAACAGTCCGCGCAGTTGTTTCAGCGCGCGACGGACCGCCATCACCAGGCCGTCGCCGCGCGACTCGCGTTCGACCAGGTGCGCCACGATCTCCGTGTCGGTCTCGGTCGCGAAGGTATGGCCCTCGGCCGTGAGCTCGCGCTTCAACTCGAGGTAGTTCTCGACGATCCCGTTGTGAACGACGACAATGCGCCCGGTACAGTCGCGGTGCGGATGCGCATTCTCCTCCGACGGGCGGCCGTGCGTGGCCCATCGCGTGTGCCCGACGCCGTACACGCCGTCGACCGGATTGACGCGCAGGACGTCCTCGAGCTTCGAGAGCTTTCCGGGACTCCGGCGAATGTGCATCGTGCCGCCCGCCACGACGGCCACACCCGCCGAGTCGTAGCCTCGATACTCCAGCCGCCGCAGTCCTTCGATGAGCACGGGAAGCAGGGGCTTCCCTCCAACGTAACCGACGATGCCGCACATGGGTTCAGCGAACCTTGTCCTTCTTGCGGGCCGCGTTTCGTGCAGCCCACCCTTCTTTGTTGATCTGTGGCGTGCGTGACAGACCCAGCGACCCGGGCGGCACGTCGTGCGTGATGGTCGACCCGGCAGCCACGTAGGCCCCGGAGCCGATGGTGACCGGCGCGATGAGCTGTGAGTCGCTGCCCACGAACACGCCATCCTCGATTGTCGTCTGGTGCTTGTTCGTGCCGTCGTAGTTGCACGTGATCACGCCGGCGCCGATGTTGACGTGGTCCCCGATGGTCGCGTCGCCGAGATAGGCGAGGTGATTCGCCTTGGAACCAGGCCCGAGCGTCGCCTTCTTGAGCTCCACGAAATTGCCGACGCGGGCGCCGGCGCCCAGTTCCGACCCCGGACGAAGGTGCGCCATCGGCCCGACGGCCGATCCGGCGGCAATCGTCGACTGCACGATGACCGAGTGGTCGAGCACCGTCACCTCGTCACCGACAACGGAGTCGGTGATGCGTGTACCGGACCGGATGTGGCACCGCTGGCCGATCGAGGTGCGTCCCGTCAGCGTCACGCCGGGCGCGATGACCGTGTCCTCGCCTATGGTGACGTCGGACTCGATCCACGTGGAGTCCGGATCCTCGAGCGTCACGCCCTGCAGCATGTGGGCTCGCCTCGTGCGATCGAGCTGCACGCGGCTGAGATCGGCGAGGTCGACGCGGGTGTTGATCCCGCGCAGCTCGACCGGATCGTCGATGCAGAGTGTCTCGACGACGCGGCGCTGGCGGTACCAGTTGGCGACGAGGTCGGTCAGGTAGTACTCGCCCTGCGCGTTGTCGGTCGCCAGGCCGTGCAGCGCGTCGAACAACCCGGACAGTTCGATGGCATAGATGCCGCTGTTGATCTCGCGGATGGCGTGCTCGTCGGCCGACGCGTCGCGTTCCTCGACAATGCGTGCGATGCGCCCGCCAGCGTCCCGCACGATCCGGCCGTACCCATACGCGTCGTCGAGCAGCGCGGTGAGCACCGTGAGGGATGCGCCGGCGGCGCGATGATGTTCGAGCAGGCGCCGCAGCGTGCCGGCACGCAGCAGCGGCACGTCGCCGTAGAGCAACAGCACCGTGCCCGACTGATGTTCGAGGATGGGCTGCGCCTGAAGCAGGGCGTGTCCCGTGCCCAGCTGGGGCGACTGCACCACGAAATCCAGCTGCGGGTGCGAGGTCAGGGCCGCGCGCACGGCGTCAGCGCCGTGGCCGACGACAACCGTTGTCGTAGCGGCGCCGACCTCGATGGTCGTACGGACGACATGCTCGATGATGGGAAGGCCGGCCAGCGGGTGAACGACTTTCGGCACGGATGATTTCATCCGAGTCCCTTTTCCCGCGGCAAGAATGACGATGTGAAGGTCGGTCATGCGAGTAGACGGCGGTCAACAGGCCGGGCTGGGGCCCCGATGATTATCGCTCGGAGCCATGGCCAGTTCCGCGCCGAATGCCGGGATCTGCCAAACGAGCGGCACCGGGCCCGGTGGCGCTGACGCCGCGCGCTGAGTCGTCGATGCGGCGGATTTCGTGCGGGCGAGGTTCGCTGGCGTCCGAATCCGGCGGGTTTCGACGGTGTGGCCTCGGCGACAAGATGATCAGGAGGATTGCTCCTTCTGCCGTTTGACCGATATTCTGGCTTTCTTGATAATTTTGGCGATCTGCCGGGTTGAGGCACCCGTGATGGCGGCCATCGACTTGAGCGCGTCATCCTCTGACAGG
>JBIQJY010000013.1:0-6117 GCA_044507065.1 Acidobacteriota bacterium | reverse complement strand
TTCCGGCGACCGCGTGGAGCGCTTCCAGCCACCGGTCGCGTGCAACGCCGGACCTCGGGGGGAACCCGAGAAAGGTAAATGGCGTGGCCGGGACGCCGCTCACCGAGAGCGCGGCGATGATCGCACTGGCGCCAGGGATGGGAGTTACCCGCAGACCGGCCTCGCGCGCCAGGCGGACGAGCGTGGTGCCCGGGTCGGAGATGGCCGGCGTGCCGGCATCGCTGACGAGCGCCACCGACTCTCCTGCCGCGATGCGGGCGACAAGACGCGGCGCCTCGCGATGCTCGTTGTGTTCGTGCAGGCTGACGAGCGGCTTCTGTATCTGATAGTGGGCCAGCAGGCGGCTGGTCCGCCGCGTGTCCTCGGCGGCGATGAGGTCCACCTCGCGAAGGGTGCGGAGTGCGCGAAACGTCAGGTCCTCGAGGTTGCCGATGGGGGTGGCGACGACGAAGAGGGTGCCGGGCATACCGTTGGGTCCTATAATGATCCGTTGGACGGAGTACGCTGATGCCCCTGTACGAGTATCTCTGCGGATCGTGCGGTCACCGGTTTGAACGAATCCAGAAGTTTTCCGACGCGCCCCTGACGGAATGCCCGTCCTGTGGTGGTCGCGTCGAAAAGCAGGTGTCGTCGCCGGCCATCCAGTTCAAGGGAAGCGGGTGGTACATCACCGACTACGCAAAGTCGGGCTCCACCAGGGACGCGGGCCGGCCTGCCAACGGTGCGGCCGGTGGCGAGTCGACCGCCGCGACGTCCGACAAACCCAAGGCGACCGAAACGGCCGCGCCTGCTGCCGCCCCCGCACCCGCGAAGTCCGACGCCACGTAGGGCTACCTGCGCGTCGCCCTGGGCAGCGACTCCAGGTATTCGCGAAACGGCCCGGCGAGGTCCGGTCGCTGCAGCGCGAAGTACACGACCGCCTTCAGAAAACCCAGCTTGTTGCCGGTGTCGTGGCGCACGCCGTCGACTTCGCACGCATAAACCGGCCGCTTCGCCAGCAGGCGCCGCAGCGCATTGGTGAGCTGGATCTCGCCCTGCACTTCGCCTGACCGCACCGAGGCCGCCTCGTCGACGAGGCACTGGAAGATGTCGGGCGTGAGCAGGTAGCGTCCGATGATGGCCAGGTCGGACGGCGCATCAGCCGCCGCGGGCTTCTCGACGAGGTCCGTGATGCGATACACGCCCTGGCGGACCGGTTCGTACGCGATCACGCCGTAGCCCGAGATCTGTTCCTTGGGCACGCGTTCGACCAGCACCACCGGTCCCTGCAATTCTTCGAAGACCGCCACCATCTGCGTCAATGCCGACGGCGTCGCATCGATCACGTCGTCGGCCAGGATGACGGCGAACGCTTCGTCGCCGACGAGCGACCGCGCCGTGAGCACCGCGTGCCCGAGGCCCAGTGGCTCGCCCTGACGGACATAGGCGACGTTGCGCGAGATGGCCCGGACTTCGGCGGCCTGGTCACCCTTGCCGCGTGACTCGAGGAACGTCTCGAGTTCCACCGACACGTCGAAATGGTCCTCGATGGCGTTCTTGCCACGGCCGGTGACAATGACGATGTCCTCGATGCCGGCCGAGACGGCTTCCTCGATGCCGTACTGGATGATCGGCTTGTCGACCAGCGGCAGCATCTCCTTCGGCTGCGCCTTGGTGGCCGGCAGGAACCGCGTGCCGAGGCCCGCGGCGGGAAAGACGGCTTTGCGCACGGGGGGCTTCTTGTGTTCAGTCATCGACAAGCCATCGTATCGCGGGACGCGCGCGCGGTATAGCATGAAGGGTCATGCTGGACGCCGCCCTGATCCGCGAGAACCTGCCGCACGTCGAGGCCCGGCTGCGGGCGCGCGGACTCGACCCGTCAAGGGAGCTGGCCGCGCTCGTCGAACTCGACGCCGAGCGTCGTCGCCTGATTCCGCTGATCGAGACGCTCAAGCGCGCGTCGAACGAAGCGGCCGAGTCGGTGGCGCGCGCGAAACGGGAGGGACGGGATCCGAGTGAGATCTTCGCTGCGAACAAGGCCCGGGCGCAGGAGATTCGCGCGCACGAGGCGACGCTTGCCGGGATCGAACAGCAGCGCGACGCGCTGCTCCTGACGCTGCCCAACCTGCCGCACGAATCGGTGCCGACGGGCGCATCGGCCGCCGACAACGTCGAGGTGCGACGCTGGGGCACCCCGCGCGCGTTCGACTTCGAGCCCAAGCCGCACTGGGACCTCGGGGCCGCGCTCGGCATCCTCGATTTCGAGCGCGCCACGCGCATGTCCGGCGCGCGCTTCTCGGTGCTCTCGGGCGCCGGCGCGCGGCTGTCACGTGCGCTCATCAACTTCATGCTCGACGTCCACACGCGCGAGCACGGCTACCGTGAGGTGGAACCCCCGTTCCTCGTGAACACGGCGGCCCTGACCGGTACGGGAAACCTGCCGAAGTTCGAGCAGGATCTCTTTCGCGTGGCGGGCGACTGGGATCTGTTCCTGATCCCCACGGCCGAAGTGCCGCTGACCAACCTTCATCGCGAGGAGGTCATCGACGGGCGCACGCTGCCGCTGCTCTACACGGCCTATACGCCATGTTTTCGCAGCGAGGCGGGGTCCTACGGCGCCGATGTGCGGGGACTCATCCGACAGCACCAGTTCGACAAGGTGGAACTGGTCAAGTTCACGACGCCCGAAACGTCACACGAGGAGCTCGAGAAACTGACGCGCAACGCCGAGACGATCCTGGAACGCCTCGAGCTCCCGTACCGCACCATGCTGCTGTGCTCGGGCGACATGGGATTCGCATCCGCCAAGACCTACGACATCGAGGTGTGGCTGCCGAGTCAGGGCGCATATCGCGAGATTTCGTCCTGCAGCAATACCGAGGCGTTTCAGGCGCGGCGCGCGCAGATCCGCTACAAGCCAGCCGGCGGCGGCAAGAATCAACTGGCCCACACGCTCAATGGATCCGGCCTCGCCGTCGGACGGACGCTCATCGCCATCCTCGAGAACGGCCAGCAGGCCGACGGCTCGATCGTCCTGCCGAAGGCGTTGCAGCCCTACACGGGATTCGAGACAATCGGCGCGTAGACGCGTCGCGATCGAGTCGGGCGTGCGGGAGTCCCGCCGATCGTGAGTTGCGCAGGCCCGGCGTGGGGCGTACGGGGTCCCCGCGGCGGGCCGAGCGAGGCGGGGTGCAGGGGCCCCGCCGATCATGAACGGAGAGGTGGCCGAGCGGTTTAAGGCGGCGGTCTTGAAAACCGTTGAAGTCGAAAGGCTTCCAGGGGTTCGAATCCCTTCCTCTCCGCCACTCTTCCAGCCAGGCAGCGCGTCGCTGCGCCCGTCCGAGCCAGGGCGTGCCGCGGCGCCGGTCGATGCGTCGCGAATTCGGGTAGTCTACTCGGCAATCCATGACACCCGAGCGACTGGAAGCGTCGTCTGAGGCCGACCCCTATCATCTCGACGCCACGGGTGTTCGCGAACCGCCAGTCGGCTGGCGCGACAGCCTCAAGTACCTCGGCCCCGGCCTCATACTGAGTGCATCGATTGTCGGATCCGGCGAGTTGATCGCCACGACGACAGCAGGCGCGCAGGCGGGATTCGTCATCCTCTGGCTGGTCCTGTTCAGCTGCGCCGTGAAGGTGGCGGTGCAGATCGAGTTCGCGCGCTGGACCATCGCCACCGGCACGCCCGCGCTGTCGGGCTACAACCGCGTGCCGCCCCGCTTCGGCCGGATCGGCTGGATCAATGTGCTGTTTGGCGTCATGGTCCTGGCCAAGGTGCTGCAGATCGGCGGCATTGTCGGCGGCACGGCCATCGCGTTCAGCGTCCTGTTCCCGATTGGGGGAGACGCGCTTGGCGAACCCTCGCGCACGATCTGGCACGTCCTCGTGATCGCGGTGACCATCGTCGTCCTGCGATCCAGCCGCTATCAGCTCGTCGAGCGCGGCGCGGTCACGCTCGTCGTCGCCTTTTCGGTGATGACCGTGGGGATTGCCCTCGGCCTGCCGTTCACGCCGTGGGGCTACTCGTTCGGCGATCTGGTGAGCGGGCTGACGTTCGAGCTGCCGCCGGCTGCCATCGGCGCGGCGGTGGCGATGTTCGGCATCACCGGCGTCGGCGCCGACGAGATCACCATGTACAACTACTGGTGCATCGAGAAGGGCTATGCGCGCTGGGTCGGCCCGAACGATGGGAGCGAGGCGTGGCTCAGGCGTGCGAAGGGGTGGACGCGTGTCATGTACAAGGACGCCCTCCTCTCGATGGCCGTCTATACCTTTGCGACCGTCGCCTTCTTCATGATGGGCGCGGCCGTGCTGCACAGGCAGGACCTCGTCCCGCGCGGCAACGAGATGATCACCACCCTGGCGCGGATGTACACCGACGCGCTCGGGCCGTGGGCCATGCACTTCTATCTGGTCGGCGCGATTGCCGTGCTGGGATCCACGCTCTGGGTGTCGGTGCCGAGCCACTCGCGGATGTACGCGAACCTGCTGTCGACCATCGGTGTCTTCGACTGGACGGACGCACGCGCGCGCATGCGATGGGTTCGCGGCTTCGGCATCGCGCTGCCGATTGTCTGGGGCCTGGCGTCGCTGCTCATGAGCCAGCCGGTCCTCATGGTGCAGATTGGCGGCGTGATGACGGGCATCTTCCTGCTGGCGGTGCTCGTTGCCACCTGGTATCTGCGCCGTACCGAAACGGACCCGCGGCTCCACGGCGGCACGGGCATGCTCGCCCTGCTCGTCCTGAGCACGATCGCCATCGGGATCCTCGGCGTCTACACGATGCTGTCGACGCTCGGCATCTTCGTCATCGGCGCGTGAGCCGACCCGTCAGTTGCCGCCGACCTTCAACCCGCTCGGCACCCGCTCGGGAATGCTGCGATCGAAGGCGTTGTCGTCGAGCGCACGCAGGAAGGCGACGAGGTCGTTCTGCCGCCCGCCGCGCAGGTTGAGCTGGCGCGCGAGCGGATCGACCTGATCCCTGGCGACATTCGCATTGATCGCGCCCCCTCGTCCACCACCACCTCGACCACCGCCGCCGCGGCCGCCACGAGCGATCCGGTTGTAGAAGTTCACCACCTGATTCAGGTTGGTGAACGCGCCGTTGTGCATGTAGGGAGCCGTCGAGGACAGGTTACGCAGCGAGGCCGTGCGGAACGCAAAGGTGCCGTCCACGCCGGTGTCGCTCTCGGACAGCTTCGTGTTGTCGGGCACGGCGAGAACGTGTGGCAGGAAGTCCGAGAACATCGGGCCGCTGTGGCAGTTGATGCACCCGGCCTGCTGGAAGCGATTCATGCCGTTGACCTGCTGTGGCGACATGGCTGTCGCATCGCCGCGCATGTAGCGATCGAACGGCGCGTTGGGCGTCACGAGCGATCGTTGAAACGCCGCGAGCGCGCGGGCGAGATTCGTCTCGCTCACCGGGTTGCGACCGCCAAACGCCCGGCTGAACCGTTCGCGGTACTCCGCGATCGAGGCCAGCCGATCGACCACCATCGCCACGGCGCGGTCCTCCGGATACGTCTCGCCCCGCATCTCGTCGAGTGCCTTGATGGGCTCGAGCGCCTGGGCTTCGAGACTCCGCACGCGCAGGTCCCAGAACATCGGAGCCGACGAGGGGGCGTGAGTCCCTGTCGCGTCGATGCCGTTGAATGCGGCATTGAGCACTGTCTGGCTGTTGCGCTTGACCGGCCGAACCGGGGCGCCGGGCATGAAGGCGCGCGCCCCTCCGATGCCCGCGCCCCCGGTGCCGATCGACAGGTCCAGCGGCTCCGCGTATCCGAAGTCGGGGTGATGGCACGTGGCGCAGGCGATGTCGCGTGGTCCCGACAGGATGGGATCCCAGAACAGCAGCCGCCCGAGCGCGATCTTCTCGGCGGTGGTGGGGTTGTCGCGTGGCGCCGTGGCGGTTGTCGGCAACGGTGCCAACACGGCCTGTGCACGCCCGCCGGCGAGGCTGGCGGTCACGAGGACCGCGGTCAATGCCGCAGGCACGAGGCTGGAGCGCGGTGTCATGACGTGGAAGACGTCTCATCATGCCACCGTGTTGCCGCGACGGCGTGAAGATCCTGTGACGAGAGTGTGGCGCGGACGGCAGCCACGTACCTGGGGCACAATCGCTCATGCTTCAGCAGACGA
>JBIQJY010000157.1:0-1908 GCA_044507065.1 Acidobacteriota bacterium | reverse complement strand
GAGCAGAGAAGACCGGCACATGTTCACCTCATCGGCAACGCAAACCACCGACCAAGCGTCGTTCGCGGCAAGCTTCACCGCGCCCTTGCCGCGGGGCCTGCGCGACGCGGGCCACTCGGCGTCCTGGGATTCGTTTCTGGCGGAGTACGCGCCGAGCACGGGCCCGCTGCGCCTCGGCCAGTGGCGCTGCACCGACGCCACACGTCCGGCGGGGCGCCTTGGGCCACAAGCGCGCAACTATCAGGCCACCTTGGCTGTCGGCGACACCATCAGCACGTCGTCCGCGGCTGCCAGCGGACCGGTGGCCGCACTGACCGCGATGCTGCACGAGCGCGGTATCGCGGTCGAGACCACGTCGTTCCACCAATTGCCGACCGGCGGCCAGACCGCCACGTTCGTCAGAGGGTGCGACGGCGTGCGCGCCGAATGGGCGATGGGGCTGGCCGAGGATCCCGAGCAGTCGGCGCTGCGCGCGGTGATCGCGTGCGCGAACCGGCTGTTGACGGCAACCTGAGCCGTTACGCGTCGACGAAGGTCACGGTCTCGCTCAGCGGCGCGCGGCCGGTCCGGATGTAGTCGACCGCGGGATCTTCGTAGCCGATCGACATGCCGCAGAAGAGGATCTGGTTGTCGGGCGGTGAGAGAACATCCGCGACGGTTTCGTGGACTTGCGACCACGCCATCTGCGGACAGCTGTGCAGCCCTTCGGCGCGCAGCAGCAGCATCACGGTCTGCAGATACATGCCGGCGTCCGCCCACTGCGCGGGCCCGAGGTTGCGGTCGATGTAGCAGAACAGCGCGGCCGGTGCACCGAAGCAGTCCCAGTTGGCGATCGCGGCGCGCTGGCGGGCTTCCCAGTCGTCGCGGGCGATGCCGAGGGCACTGTAGCGTTCTTTGCCGAACGCGGCCCGTCGATCCCGGTATGGGGACTGCATGTCGGCCGGGTACATATCGAATTGCCTTGAATCCCAGGCGACGCCGGACTCGACACGCTCGACTGCGCGCTTCTTGAGCTCGGCCAGCGGTGCACCGGTGACGACGTAGATGTTCCACGGCTGGATGTTGGAGCCGGATGGCGCCCACGCGGCCGCCGTCAGCACGCGCTCCAACACCTCTCTGGGGACCGGTCGGTCAGTGAAGCCGCGCACGGCCCGCCGGCTGGTGACTGCGTCATAGACGTCCAACATGGCTCACGCCTCCTGATGACTAAACGTCACGTTCGTGACTGTATCATTCAATACGATTCTCGGCCGCAATATTCCTCGGCAGGAGCGCCGCCGGACGTGGGCTACGTCTCAGGGTGCGGGCTGAAGCGGATCAGCAGATCCTTCAACTGCGCCGCCTCGCCCGGATCGAGCGTGGACACCAGGCGCTCGGCCAGCGGCTCAGCCGCGACATGTGCGGCATCGAAGAGTTCTATGCCCTTGCCGGTGATCTCGACCGCGCGGACGCGCCGGTCACCCGGGACCGCCTTGCGTACGGCAAGACCCTTGCGTTCCAGATCGTCGACGACCCGCATGATTGCGGCCTTGTCCGAGCCTGTCGCCTCCACGAGAGCACGCTGTTCGGTCGGGCCGTGGTTGACGAGTTCGAGCAGCACGGCGAAATGCCGCATCTCGATGCCGAGGGGGCGCAACGCCTCCGACATCACCGCGGCCGCATGCCAGTGCGCGCGGCGCAACAACAGTCCCAGCGCGAACGGCGACTCATCGCCGGGGCGGTCGGTCGCGTGGGGCGGGGCGTCGCGCGTCATGACGCGACGGTAGACGCCTCGACCGCGAAACTGCATTCCCGGTTGTTGACGTCACGAAATGACGACCGGGAATGCAGTTCCGCGGGGCCGGGCGGGCGGATTTCAGTGCAGCGGGCGCAGCACGATCGGCATGCCGTCGATCGGCACGGGCATGC
>JBIQJY010000077.1:7691-12317 GCA_044507065.1 Acidobacteriota bacterium | reverse complement strand
GGGCTCTAGCCCAACGCAATGGCCGGCCTGGAGCGCACGGGCTTTAGCCCGTGCGACATCCCGCCGCCCCAGCGCGAGAAGCCGAACGCCGTCGGATAACATGGCCGGACCATGTTCGACCCGCGGCGCGTCGATCCGGAAAGTGGGGTGTGTCTCGGCCTGCGCATCACGCCCGACGCAGGACGGTCGCTGGTTGCGTGGCTCGATGACCTCCGCGGGCAGCAGGTCGCCGCCATCGACGTCGACATCCGATTGCTCGAAGAATTGCTTCGCGCGCCGCAACCGGCGGTGCCCATCGAGCCACCACCGGTCGACGGCCTGGCGTTCGGCCTGCTCGA
Organism: Acidobacteriota bacterium; assembly: GCA_044507065.1. Lineage (GTDB taxonomy): Bacteria > Acidobacteriota > Vicinamibacteria > Vicinamibacterales > SCN-69-37 > SCN-69-37. The sequence goes on along the minus strand of JBIQJY010000077.1, from coordinate 11,979 downwards.
ACTCGAAGAGGAAGTCCTGCACGACTCCTACACCCTGGCCGCGGCCACGCACCGGTCGCAGGTCCAGCAGTGGCGGACGCAAGTCGACCTGGCCCCGCTCGGCGCACTCGGTCGGGACTGGAGTTCCGCCGGCCTGCCATTCGGCGTCGTCACCGTGCCGGATCTCGCCCGATGGTCCGCGGAGGAACAGGACTACGCCTGTCGCCTCACCCAGGCAATCGGCGCGCGCATCGTTGCCACAGAATTCTCAGCGGCGGGGCCGCAGCGGCTCGCGCCCCTGGTGCGCCGCCATGATGTCTGTCTCAGCTTCGTGAACGACGCAACGACAAGCGTCACGGAACTCGCGCGCGTCGCGGCCGAAGACGGCCCCGTGGCCGTGGCCCTCGACCTGCGCGTGTGGACGCGACGCGGCCAGGGGCCGGTGCTGCCCTTCATCGAGGCGCACGCCGGCCGCATATCGCACGTGCATCTCCCCGAGGGCGCGCACATCGACCAGACGGCCGTCCTGATCGAGGACGACGAGGCCACCGTGGCCGACGTGATCGAGGCACTTGGCCGCCCTGCGTCACCCGCCCCGGCGGTCGTCGTGACGGCCGGAGACCGTCAGTTCTTCACCGCTTCGTCGCGCACCTTCTTCGTGTCGGCCTCGAGCACCACGCCGTAGACGTTGTCCCAGGCGTTGCGGATGTAGGTAGCGACGGCCGCGACCTGCCGATCGTCGAGCTGACTCGCGAATGCCGGCATGCCCTTCTCGAGATTGCCACGCAGGATCTGGCGGACGATGTGATCCCGCGCGCCCATGGACGGATGTCCGGACAGCGCGGGCGCCTGGCCGTCCCCGCCGGCCGCATCGTGACACGCGACACAGTGCGTGCCGAAGACGACCGCGCCCTCGTTGAACAGCGCGTCGATGTCGTCCGCGCCGCCGCCAGCCTCGCCCTGTCCCGTCCGCGCAAGCGGCGCCGTGCCGAGTGCCAGCACGACAAGCGCGACGCCACACACCGGCATCAGCCGGTTCGTCCACATTCCCATCGATCGAGCCTACTTCAGCGGACTGCGGTTGATGACGTAGTCCATGGCCTCCTTCGGCACGGTGAACTCACTGCGCGCGACGTTGCCCTGATAGAGATCGCGCTGGCCGATGGGGCTCGTGTAGAAGCCGTCCACCGTCATGCGGCGCAGCAGGACGAAGAAGTCGATACCGGGATCGAGCGCTGCGGACCGATTCTTCTGGAACGCGATCTGGTCGAGCAGGCCCGTCTGGTGCGCGTACGTCGCGTCGATGAAGTTCGACTGGCTGCGCGCCATCATCGCGCGATCGATCCACGCGAGGCCATCGGTGTAGCGCTTCTTCAGGTCCGCGTTCACCGCGAGCAGGGAGTCGATCCAGCCGGGCACGCCGGCCTGGACGGCGCCGGGTTTGTCGTTCTCGACCGGGATGATGAAGTCGGTCAGCCTGAGCAGCGTCTGATACTCGTGCGCGGTCAACGACCTGGGCGTGTACGGCCCGGTGGCGGTGACCTGCGCCACCAGCGCGTGCGTGTCGGCGGCTGCCAGCTGATCGATGGCGCCGGCGGTGGCGAATGCGGCGGCCAGCCCCTTCAGCGCCTGGCGTCGGGTGATGTCAGACATTGCCCTTCCTCATTTCCTCGGCCAGGTACTCGGCCGTGCGCCACGCCAGCGCGATGATGGTGTGCGTCGGGTTCTTGTCGCCGTGGCTGACGAACGGGCCGCCATCGGCGGAAAACACGTTGCTGACGTCGTGCGCCTGACAGAACCGGTTGAGTACGCTCGTCGCCGGATCGTCGCCCATGCGCACGCACCCGACCTCGTGGATGATGCCGCCGCCCGGCCCGAGCTGCGGCCGATCGTCGGGCGGCCCCGCCTGTGCGGCTGCTCCGGCACCCGCGCCACCGGCGCGGCCGGCCCCCTGACCACGCGCGCCGGCGCCACCACCGCGGCCCGCGGCGGGGACGTTCACCGTGCCGCCGAGCGTCTCGAGAATCTCGCGGAAGCTTTCGCGCATGTGGCGCGCCTGGTTGCGTTCGTAATCGCTCCACGCCCAATGGAAGCGGAGGACGGGGATGCCCCACTTGTCCTTCACCTCGGGGTCGATCTCGCAGTACGAGTCCTCGTTGGGCACCATCGATCCACGCCCGGTCAGGCTGATGTTGATGCCGCCGTACGAATCGCGGATCGCCTGCTTCATCGGCAGGCCGTAGCCCTCGGCCTGGTTCAGTGCCTGCCCGCCGAAGCCGAGCGTCGGCTGACCGAATCCGCCGCCGCCCACCTCGACGTGATAGCCCAGCGGGAAGTCGAGCTCGCGATGCCGGTCGGCCATCCACCACGGAATGTACAGGTGCGCACCGTAGCCGTCGGTGTTGTGAATCGGCGTCCCCCGCAGGTAGGGCACCGTCGCCGACAGGCCGAACCCGACCGTGTCGGTGAGGTACTTGCCGACGGTACCGGACGAATTCGCCAGGCCGTCGGGATGGCGCGACGACTTCGAGTTGAGCAGCAGTCGCGCCGACTCGCACGCCGCGGCCGACAGCACGACCGTCCGGCAGCGCACCTGACGCTCCGTCCCCGTCGTCTTGTCGATGTAGGACACGGCCGTCACCTTGCCAGAGGCGTCGGTGATGAGCTCGCGGGCCATGGCGTTGGGCAGCACAGTCACCTTCCCGGTGCGCATGGCCGGAAAAATCTGCACGTATGTCGACGCGTAGTTCGATCCGAAACGGCACCCGCGACCACACTGCCCGCAGTAGATGCAGCCGGGACGACCGTTGAGCGGACTGGTAATCACTGCGTGGCGCGAACTGCTCGCCTTGATGCCGAGCTTCGCGCACGAGCGGTAGATGAGCTCTTCGTGCACCTTGAACGGCGCCGGCCGCTGGAAGATGCCGTCGGGCGCGCTGCGCAGCCCTTCCGGCCTGCCCGTGACGCCGATCAGCCGCTCGGCCTTGTCGTAGTACGGGGCGACGTCGTCGTACCCGATCGGCCAGTCCCAGCCGACGTCGTTCATGGACTTCGGCTTGAAGTCGTAGTCCGAGTAGCGCAGCTGCACGCGCGCGTAGTGGTTCGTGCGGCCGCCGATCACGCGCGATCGGAACAGCCGGAACTGGCTGCCGGGCGCCACCGTGTACGGTTCGTCGACCATGTTGGCGGCAAAGCTCGCGGAGTAGCTCAGCGCCGCGGCGCGGCCCTCCGTGTACAACTCGGCCGCGTCACCCGCCCCGCGGTGCCACACATCCGACGGGCCCACCATCGTCTTGAAATCGGACATCTCGACCATGGGTCCCGCTTCCATGAGCAGGACCTTGATGCCCATGTCGGCCAGCACCTTCGTGACCGTGCCGCCACCGGCGCCGGACCCGATGATGACGACGTCGTGGACGGTGGAGTTCGATCCCTGAGCCATGCACTCACCTCATAGCAGCAGTCGTGAACGGCCGGGCGGACCGGGCCGGGCATCGCCGTCCGACTGAATGGATGTGGAGCGGACAGTCTACCCGAGCACTCCGGCCTTCTTCATCACGGCCGTCGTGGTCTCGAGCCCCAGTCGCGCCTGTTCTTCGGGCTCGACGCCGTCGAGGCGCGCGCCGATCGTCTCGCACGCGACGCCTCCGGCCCAGCCGATTTTCTGCAGGGCCTGGAAGAAGCCGACCAGATCGATGACTCCTTCGCCCGGCAGCAGGCGCATGTTGTCCTGCACGTCGGCCGGCGGCATCTCGCGCGCATCCGACACGTGCACGTGCACGATGCGTTCTCGCGGCGTCGCCAGAATGTCGGCCGCCGTGCCGCCCGAGTGGTACCAGTGCCACGCGTCGAGCGTGGCGCCGAGGTTCGGGCCCGCCTCCTCACAAAGCTTCACTGTCTCGGTCAGCGTCCAGACGAATGGGACCGGTGGTGTCGGCGGAGGTGCATTCGGATCCGGTGGCGCGCCGCCCCGACGGCCCCCGCCCCCGCCGCGCCCCGTGCGGAACACGAGCGGACCCAGGAACTCGAGGCTGAGGTGCACGTCGTGTTTCACCAACACCTCGGAAATGGCCGCCAGACGATCGCGCACGACCTTCCAGCGTTCCTCCTTCGCCTGACCACCCGGCGTCGTCGCGCCCATCACGAGTTGAAAACGCCGGCTGCCGATGGCCGCGCTGAACGCGGCGTCGTCGGCCAGCGTCGTCATGCGTGCCCTGAACGCCGCTTCGTCGCCGTTGAGTGGATTGGGCCCCGGCAGGTTGCAGATCGTCGGCACGATGCCGAGTTCCTGCAGCAGCGCGCGAGTGGC
>JBIQJY010000077.1:4270-7591 GCA_044507065.1 Acidobacteriota bacterium | reverse complement strand
TTCGCGCAGCAGCTCCCCGACGTCGCCCCCGACCGCATCGGCGTGCTCGGCAACTCACTCGGCGGGGCGCTGGCGATCGAGCTGGCCGCGCGCACGCCCGACGTGCGCGCCGTCGCTGCCAACGCGGCCTTCTCGTCTCTCAGCGACACGCTGGAGACCAGCGTGCGGTTCTTCACCGGCATGCCGCCGTTCCCCTTCGCGCCGATGATTGCGTTCTGGGCCGAGCGCGCCACGGGCATGAGCGTCGGTGACCTCGACGCCAGCCGCGCGATCGGGCGCATCAGCCCGCGCCCGGTCCTCCTCATGCAGGGCGGGGCCGACGACGTGATCTCGACGTCGAGCGGCCAGCGGCTGTACGACGCGGCCGGCGAGCCACGCACCTTGTGGTTCGACCCCCAGGTCAGCCACGCCCGCTTCGACACGGCGCGACCCGCCGAGTACGAACGCCGCGTCATCGAACTGTTCGATACCGCTCTCCTCCATCCCTGATCGTCGCGTTCCCCTCTTCTTTACTGTTGCGGAGCTCCCGTGCCTGTCATCGTGCAGACCGTCCTGCTGCTTGCCGTCTCCAACGTGTTCATGACCTTCGCCTGGTATGGCCACCTCCGGCACCTCGACACACGCGCCTGGTACGTGGCGGCCATCCTGAGCTGGGGCCTCGCGCTGTTCGAATACCTCTTTCAGGTGCCGGCCAACCGCATCGGGTTCACCGCATTGAGCCTGTCGCAGTTGAAGATTCTGCAGGAGGCCATCACCCTGACCATCTTCGTGCCGTTCGCCATGTTCTACATGGGGACGCCGTTCAAGATGGACTACGTCTGGGCCGGGCTATGTCTGCTCGGTGCCGTGTATTTCATATTCAGGACGTAGCCGGACACTCCCGGGGAGGTCCCGACCGGGGGCACGGCGGCATTGGCCCGGTGTCTGCTTGAACTTTCGCTAGTTGCGCGATCACGAATCTGTTACAGTGCCGGAAAATTCCTATGGCGACATCGGCGCAGAAGGACACTCCGCTGCTGCCCGGCGAAGCGCTGGGCATGGTTGAAACCCGCGGTTTCGTCGGCATGGTCGAGGCCACTGACGCCATGGTGAAGACGGCAAACGTCGTCTTCATCGGGTGGCAGAAGGTCGACGCCGGGCTGGTCACGGCCATCATCCGGGGCGATGTCGCCTCGGTGAAGGCCGCGACCGACGCTGGCGCGGCCGCCGCACGAAAGATCGGCGAACTGATTGGCGTGCACGTGATACCCCGCCCCGTCGACAGCCTGGGCGAGATCTTCCCCATCGGCTGACCGCCCGGCGGACGCCGGGTCCGCCGGCCCAGTTGACGGATCCGGCCCGTCCGCCAGCGACGATTCCACACGCCGGTTGCTGACGCCGACCTCCGTAGGGACGGACCTCGCGGCCGCCCATGCGCCCGTCTTCCGCCGATGGGGTTTCCGCCGGCCGTACGTCCCCTCCCCGACAAATAATTCACGCCGGCATGTCGATCCGGCGGCGGCTCGTTCGTCGCTCCATCGAACGCGCAATCCGCGCGAGGAGGAGAGACCGTGAAATACCTGACGTTCATGCGAAGTTCGGAGTCCTACCGCCAGTCGCCGCCCCCGCCCGCCCTGATGCAGGCCATGGGAGAGTTCGTCGGCAAGGCCGCCCAGGCCGGAACCCTCGTCGACACGGGCGGCTTGCTGCCCAGCAGGGACGGGTTCCGCGTCCGGTTGGCCGGCGGCCGCATCACGGTCACTGACGGGCCGTTCACCGAAAGCAAGGAAGTCATCGGCGGATGGGCGATCCTCGACCTGCCTTCCCGGGAAGAGGCCGTACGAGTGGCCACGGAGTTCATGGAGCTGCACCGGACGCACTGGCCAGGGTTCGAGGGCGAATCCGAGGTGCGGCCGATCGACGCGTAGTCGCCGAGCCCCGCCATTCAGCACATTTCAATCAGCAGGGAGAACGACAATGCGAGTCATGGTCATCGTCAAGGCAACGAAGAACTCGGAAGAGGGCCTGATGCCCAGCGAGCAGCTGCTCGCCGACATGGGCAAGTACAACGAGGAGCTGGTCAAGGCCGGGATCATGCTGGCCGGCGACGGCCTGCATCCGAGCCGCAAGGGCAAACGCGTGCGGTTCGCCGGCGGGAAGAAGACCGTCATCGACGGTCCGTTCGCCGAGACGAAGGAGCTCATCGCCGGATTCTGGATCTGGCAGGTGAAGTCGATGGACGAGGCGCTCGAGTGGATCCGCCGCTGCCCCGATCCCATGCCTGGTGAGGAATCCGAACTCGAGATCCGCCCGATCTTCGACGCCGAGGATTTCGGCGCGGAGTTCACCCCGGAACTGCGCGCACAGGAGGAACGCATCCGCGCCGAGATGGAGCGGCAGCAGAAGGGATGAGTCGCCGGCGGGGTCGGCGATGAGCGAGGCAGCCACGCGCACGGCGATCGAGGCTGTCTGGCGGGTCGAGTCGGCCCGGCTCATCGGCGGCCTCGTGCGCGTCGTGCGCGATGTCGGGCTGGCCGAAGACCTCGCACAGGAGGCGCTCGTCGCCGCGCTCGAGCGGTGGCCCGAGGCAGGCGTTCCCGACAATCCGGGCGCCTGGCTCATGGCCACGGCAAAGAACCGCGCGATCGACCGCATCCGCCGGGACCGCATGGCCCAGCGGAAACACGAGTCCATCAAGGTCGATGCCGCGCTCGGCGCACGCGCGGAGACGCCCGACTTCGAGGCCGCGATGGACGACGAGGTGGGCGACGACCTGCTGCGGCTGATCCTGGTGGCGTGCCACCCGGTACTGTCGACCGAAGCGCGCGCGGCGCTCACGCTGCGCCTGCTCGGCGGGCTCACGACCGACGAAATCGCGCGCGCGTTTCTCGTGGCCGAGCCCACCATCGCGCAGCGCATCGTCCGCGCGAAACGGACGCTGGCCGAGGCGCGCGTGCCGTTCGAGGTGCCGCGCGGCCGGGACCTGTCGGCGCGGCTGCCCTCGGTCCTCGAGGTCATCTATCTCATCTTCAACGAGGGCTACGCGGCCACGCGCGGCGACGACTGGATGCGGGCCGATCTGTGCGACGAGGCGCTGCGCCTCGGCCGCATCCTCGCGGCCATCCTGCACGACGAGGCGGAGGTGCATGGGCTTGTCGCCTTGATGGAGCTGCACGCCTCCCGGGCGCGCGCACGGCTCGGCCCGACGGGCGAACCCATCCTGCTGCTCGTGCAGGACCGCGGACGGTGGGATCAGCTGCTGATTCGCCGGGGCCTGGCGGCGCTCGCGCGCGCCGAGGCCCTGTCGCAGCCGCTTGGTCCGTACGCGCTGCAGGCCGCCAT
>JBIQJY010000077.1:0-4170 GCA_044507065.1 Acidobacteriota bacterium | reverse complement strand
TGCGCGCGTGCGGGCCGGATGTGCTCGAGCTCGTCCACGACGGCTGTCCGGTGGCCTGCGTCGCCGACGCGCCGTTCGCCTACGTCGACGCGTTTACGGCACACGTCAACGTCGGCTTCTTCCGCGGATCGGCGCTGCCCGACCCGGCCCGGCTGCTCATCGGCACCGGCCGCCGGATGCGACACGTGAAGCTGCGGCCCGGGCAGCCGACCGACGTGGACGCGCTTGCCGCGCTCGTTGCGGCCGCCTACGACGACATCCGGCGGCAGCTCGGCTGAGACGTGCCGCCCGCCGTATCACGCCTTCGGCCGCGCAACAACATATTGACTAAAGTGCCCGGAACGGCACTAGATATAGGGGTCACGGTCGTCACGGACGACTGACCGTCCAACGCGAAGAGGGAATCCGGTGCGTCGGGAGACCGACAACTCCGGGGCTGTACTCCGCAGCTGTAGGCGGCGAGTTCACCGTCATACGCCACTGGCGCACGTGCGCCGGGAAGGCGGCGGGTGAACGCTGGAGCCGCAAGCCAGAAGACCTGCCGTGACCGTGTTCTCGTCCTCGAGCGGGGTGTCTCGGGTGGCGCCATCCGACCGATCGGTCCTTCCGGACCGTTCCATCGTCGCGGCGTCCCTGCTGCCTTCGTCGTCGAGCGCGGAGGTCCCAGGATGCCTGCTTCGATTTCTCCCGCTGCCGCTCCCACCGACATTCAGGCCGTCGCACTCGACTGCCAGGTCATCCGCCGCAACGGATCGCTTTCGCCCTGGGACGGCAGCAAGATTGCCGTCGCGCTGACGAAGGCGTTTGTCGCCGTCGAGGGCGCCGAGGCGATGGGGTCGCCGCGGATCCACGACGTGGTGATCGGCCTGACGCGTGAGATCACCGACGCGCTGTCGCGCCGCGCCGACCAGGCCCGCGCGCTGCACATCGAGGACGTGCAGGACCAGGTGGAACTGGCCCTGATGCGCGGCGGCCACCACAAGGTGGCTCGCGCGTACGTGCTCTACCGCGAAGCACGCGCGGCCGAACGCCGCAACGCGGCCACCGCCGCGGCCGAACCCGTCCTGCACGTGCGCGAGGCCGACGGTTCCCTGCAGCCGCTCGACCTGGCGGCCTGGCGCCGCGAGATCGACGCGGCGTGCCAGGGCCTCGACGGCGCCTCGGCCGACGAGGTCCTCGGCCACGCACGGCAGAACCTGTACGACGGCCTGTCGCGGCAGGACCTGGCCACGGCCGGCGTGATGGCCGCACGGGCGCTCATCGATCGGGAACCCGACTACTCGTTCGTCAGCGCGCGTCTGCTCCTGTCGGCCCTGGCGGTCGAAGTGCTGGCGCGGGTGATGGGCCCCGGCGCGGCAGCCGTCACGCTGCCGGATCTGCCCGGCGCCTACCCGAAGTACTTCCCGCGCTACGTCGCTGCGGGCATCGAGGCCGGCCTGCTCGATCCGGAACTGGCCACGTTCGACCTGGACCGGCTGGCCGCGGCCCTGCGACCCGATCGCGACCGGCTCTTCCGGCTGCTCGGCCTGCAGACGATCTACGACCGCTACCTGCTGCACGACGCCGGCACGCGCATCGAGCTGCCCCAGGCCTTCTTCATGCGCGTGGCAATGGGCCTCGCGCTGCGCGAGATCGATCGCGAAGCGCGCGCCATCGAGTTCTACGAGCTGCTCTCGTCGTTCCAGTTCATGTGCTCGACGCCCACGCTCTTCAACGCCGGCACGCGGCATTCGCAGCTGTCCTCGTGCTTCCTCACGACGGTGCCCGACGACCTGGGCGGCATCTTCAAGTCGCTGCGCGACAACGCGCTCCTGTCGAAGTACGCCGGCGGACTGGGCAACGACTGGACGCGGGTGCGCGGCCTCGGCGCGCACATCCGCGGCACGAACGGCGATTCGCAGGGCATTGTCCCGTTCCTCAAGATTGCCAACGACACGGCCATTGCCGTCAACCAGGGCGGCAAGCGCAAGGGCGCGGTGTGCGCCTACCTCGAGGTGTGGCACGTCGACATCGAGGAGTTCCTCGACCTGCGCAAGAACACGGGCGACGAGCGGCGCCGTACGCACGACATGCACACCGCCGCGTGGATCCCCGACCTGTTCATGGAACGCGTGGCGGCGGATGGTCCCTGGACGCTGTTCTCGCCCGACGACGTCCCCGATCTGCACGACCTGACGGGGGCGGCGTTCGCCGCGCGCTACGAGGCGGCCGAGGCCGCCGCCGAACGCGGCGAGATCCGTCTGTTCCGCCGGCTGCGGGCCGTCGACCTCTGGCGCCGCCTGCTGACCATGCTCTTCGAGACGGGGCATCCCTGGATCACGTTCAAGGACGCGTGCAACCTGCGATCGCCGCAGCAGCACGCCGGCGTCATCCACTCGTCGAACCTCTGCACCGAGATCACGCTCAACACGAGCGATGACGAGGTGGCCGTGTGCAACCTCGGGTCGGTCAACCTGGCGGCGCACGTCGGCCCCGACGGCATCGACCGCGCACGCATCGCCTCGACCGTGCGCACGGCCGTGCGCATGCTCGACAACGTGATCGACATCAACTTCTACACGATCCCCGAGGCGCGGCGATCGAACCTGCGGCATCGGCCCGTCGGGCTGGGCCTGATGGGCTTCCAGGACGCGCTGCACACGCTACGCGTACCCTACGCGTCGGACGCGGCGGTGGCGTTCGCCGACGCGAGCATGGAACTCATCTCGTATCACGCCATCGAGGCCTCGGCGGATCTCGCGTCCGAACGCGGCCGATACGGGTCGTTCGACGGATCGCTCTGGAGCCAGGGTGTGCTGCCGATCGACTCGATCGCGAGGCTTTCGGCGTCGCGATCGGTCCCGGTCGACGTCGACATCCGCGCCACGCTCGACTGGGCCTCGCTGCGCACGAAGGTCCGCACGACGGGTATGCGCAACTCCAACGTCATGGCCATTGCGCCAACGGCCACGATCTCGAACATCTGCGGCGTCAGCCCGTCGATCGAGCCGACGTTCCAGAACCTGTACGTGAAGTCGAACATGTCGGGCAACTTCACCGTGGTCAACCCGTACCTGGTGGCCGACCTCAAGGCTCGCGGTCTCTGGGACGAGGTGATGGCGAGCGACCTGAAGTACTTCGACGGCAGTCTCGGGCGGATCGATCGCGTGCCGGCCGACCTGAAGACGCTGTACGCGACGGCGTTCGAGATCGCGCCCGAGTGGCTGATCCGCGCGGGCGCCCATCGACAGAAGTGGATTGACCAGGCGCAGTCGCTGAACCTGTACGTGGAACGCGCGCACGGGCCCACGCTCGACGCGATGTACCGCCTCGCCTGGCGGTCGGGCCTGAAGACCACGTACTACCTGCGGTCGCGCGGCGCCACGCACGTGGAGCGCGCGACGATTTCCGGGCCGGACAGCCGGCTCAATGCCGTGAGCGTGCCGGTCGCCCCCGCGCCGGCCACCTGCTCACTCGACGACCCTGACTGCGAGGCCTGCCAATGAGCACTTCGTTCTTCGACGGACACAAGCCGGGCCCGGCCCCTGCTGCCGATGCCGCTGCCACGGGGCTCGGCGCCATCGACCGCACGGGCGGCCGCGTGCGCGCCGACGACAAGGCGATGATCAACTGTCGCGCCGACGTCAATCAGCTGTTGCCGCTCAAGTATGCGTGGGCCTGGGAACGGTACCTGGCCGCGTGCAAGAACCACTGGATGCCGACCGAGGTCTCCATGCAGGCCGACATCGCCCTGTGGCGATCGCGCGACGGCCTGACCGAGGCCGAGCGACGGATGATCAAGCGCAACCTCGGGTTCTTCGCCGCGTCCGAATCACTCGTGGCCAACAACATCGTGCTGGCGATCTATCGCCACCTGACCAATCCCGAGTGCCGGCAGTACCTGCTGCGCCAGGCGTTCGAGGAAGCCATCCACACGCACACGTTCCAGTACATCTGCGAGAGCCTTGGCCTCGACGAAGGCGAACTCTTCAACATGTATCGGGAAGTGCCGTCGATCACCGACAAGGCGTCCTGGGCCCTCGAGTACACGCAGCACCTGTCCGATCCGACGTTCTCGACGGGCACGACCGAACACGATCGCGGCCTGCTGCGCGACCTGATTGCCTTCTATGTGGTGTTCGAGGGCATGTGGTTCTACACCGGCTTCGCGCAGATCCTGTCGCTCGGCCG
>JBIQJY010000156.1:0-1922 GCA_044507065.1 Acidobacteriota bacterium | reverse complement strand
CAGATCGACGTCGCGCAGCGGCAGCCGGGCACGCTGCGGCTCTGGAAGCAGCGCGTCACGCCTTGACTCGCCGGTAACCGGGCGGGAGAATGCCGCCCATGCGCTCATCCGCACTGTCCGTTGCGTCGGCCCTGGCCCTTGCCTTCGCCCTGGCCCTTGTTGCCGAGTCCACCGTCGGCGCGCAGGGCGCGCCCAAGCCGCGCCCGGAAGACACCGAGGTGTGGGAACCCGTGCCGCCGATCGTCACACCCGGACCGGCGGGTACGCACGCACCGCCGTCGGACGCGATCGTGCTCTTCGACGGCCGGAACCTCGACGAGTGGGTGAACACGCGCGACAAGGCGCCGGCCGGCTGGACCGTCGCCGAGGGCGTCCTGACCGTCAACAAGCCGGCCGGGAACATCGAGACGAAGCGCACCTTCCGCAACTACCAGTTGCACATCGAATGGCTGATTCCGACGCACATCACCGGCGAGGGCCAGGCGCGTGGCAACAGCGGCGTGTTCCTCGCCTCGACCGGTGCCGGTGATGCGGGCTACGAGATCCAGGTGCTCGATTCCTACGAGAACAAGACGTACGTCAACGGACAGGCTGGCAGCATCTACAAGCAGCACATCCCGCTCGCCAATGCGATGCGCAAGCCCGGTGAGTGGCAGGCCTACGACATCGTCTGGACGGCGCCCACGTGGAACGAGGATGGCACGTTACGGACGCCCGCCTACGTGACGGCGTTCCACAACGGCGTGCTCATTCAGGACCATGTGGAACTGAAGGGCGAGACGGTCTACATCGGCGCGCCCAGCTACACGCGCTACGACCGCGCGCCCATCAAGCTGCAGTCACACGGCGATCCGAGCCCGCCGATCAGCTTCCGCAACATCTGGGTGCGGGAGCTGAACTGATGCGCGCATCCATTTATCGCCGCAACCGCACGTTCGAGACCGGCACGGCGTCCATCCCCGAGCCGAACGAGCACGAGGCGCTGCTGCGGGTCCGGCGCGTGGGCATCTGCGGCAGCGACCTGCACATCTTCCAGGGCCACCTGGATCACCGCGTCCCGATGAATGGGACGATCGGGCACGAGGTACTCGCCGAGGTGGTATCCGCACCGACCTCGAGCGGGTTCGCCACCGGGACTCGTGTGGTCGTGGAGCCCGTGTTGTTCTGCGGCACCTGCCGGAACTGCCGGATGGGCGCCACGTATCTCTGCCGCGATCTCGAGGTCCTCGGCGTGGACGCGCCTGGCGGGATGCAGGATTACTGGGCCGTGCCCGTCGATCGCCTGCTCGCCGTACCGGCATCCCTGAAGGACAATGACGCGGCACTGATCGAGCCCCTGGCGGTGGCGGTGCACGACGTGGCACGCGCCGGCGTCAAGGCGGGCGACACGGTGCTCGTCTTCGGGGGCGGGCCCATCGGATGCCTGATTGCCCTGGTCGCGCAGGCACGCGGCGCGCACGTCAAGGTCTCGGAGATCAATCCGTACCGCGTCACGCTGTTGCAGCAGCTCGGCATTGACGCGATTGGCCCCGATGCCAGTCCGGTCGACGTCGTCCGCGAGTGGACATCAGGTGACGGCGTCGACATCGTCTTCGAGGTGAGCGGCAGTCCGGATGCCGCGCGCCTCGTGACGGATGTCGTGCGCGTCTGGGGCACGGTGAGCATCATCGCGATCCACGCGGATCCGGTGACCGTGAATCTCTATCCCATGTTCGCGCGCGAACTGACGATGCACGGCAGCCGGCTGTACACGCGGGCGGCGTGGGAGGAAGCCATCCGCATGATGGCCGCCGGATCCATCCAGGCCGCGCCGCTCGTGAGCCGGCTCATCCCGCTCGAAGACCTGCAGAAGGGCATGGAGGAAGCGCTCGGCGGCGGTCCGGTGATGAAGGTGCTCGTCGACATGACGGCGTGACGGGCGG
>JBIQJY010000012.1:58357-66887 GCA_044507065.1 Acidobacteriota bacterium | reverse complement strand
TTCCCAGCGCACCCACCGCACCCGTCCGCCCCCACCGCACCTTCCTAGCGCACCCACCGCACCGTCCGCCCCCACCGCACCTTCCCATCGCACCCACCGCACCCATCGCACCAACCGCACCTTTTCCTGATACCCTGTCTGATTGCGGACGCACCGCCGGGCGCGCCGCACGACCCCTCGATGAAGATTGGATTCGTTTCTCTCGGGTGCCCCAAGAACCTCGTCGATGGCGAGGTGATGCTCGGACTCGCGCGTGATGCCGGGCACGAGATCACCGCCAAGGCCGACGAGGCCGAGACCATCGTCGTCAACACGTGCGCGTTCATCGACCGCGCCAAGGAAGAGTCGGTCGATGCCATTCTCGAGATGGCGCAGCTCAAGCGCGACGGGCGGTGCCGCACGCTGGTCGTCACCGGGTGCCTGGCCGAACGCTACCGCGACGACCTCCGGAACGAGATCCCCGAGATCGACGTCGTCCTTGGAACGGGCGAGGTGCCCGATATCGTGGGCGCCCTGCAGGGTCGCGGCCAGTCGACAGGCGTCGCGCCGCTGACGCTTTATCGGTCACCCGAAGCACTCGATGGCGGCGGGCGCGCGCCCGCTGCCGCCGACGGGTACACGGGTCCCACCTGGATCTATGACGCGTCGACACCCCGCGTCCAGACCACGCCCGGCCACTATGCCTACGTGAAGGTCGCCGAAGGCTGCGACTACACCTGCGCCTTCTGCATCATCCCCACGCTCCGCGGCCAGTACCGCAGCCGCGACGAGGACTCGATCGTCGCCGAGGCCGAGGCCATGGCGGCACGCGGCGTCCGCGAACTGCTGCTCATCTCGCAGGACACGACATTCTTCGGCATCGACCGCGGACAACGCGGCGCGCTGGCCAGGCTCCTGCGTCGGCTGAACGCGGTCGACGGCCTGGCCTGGATCCGGCTGCTCTACCTCTACCCCACCACCATTACCGACGACGTGCTCGATGCCATGGCGGAGTGCGAGAAGGTGTGTCGCTACATCGACCTGCCGCTCCAGCACGCTTCGTCGGCCGTCCTCAAGCGCATGCGGCGGCCCGGGACGCGCAAGGTCTACGACACGCTGCTCGCCCGCATCCGCAGCCGGGTGCCGGACGTCACGCTTCGCACGACCTTCATCGTCGGGTTCCCCGGCGAGACGGAAGCCGACGTGGACGAGCTGGCGGACTTCGTGGCCACGACCGGGTTCGATCACGTCGGTGTCTTCACCTACTCGCACGAAGAGGGGACGCGCGCCCATGCCCTGGCCGACGACGTGCCGCCCGCCGTCAAGCGGGCCCGGCGCGATCGCATCATGCGGCTGCAGAAGCAGCTGGTGGCCAAGCGCCGCCGGCAGCAGGTCGGGCAGGTGGTGCCGGTGCTCGTGGACGGCCCGTCCCCCGAGTCGCCCCTGGTCGTGACGGGACGGCTGGAGGGGCAGGCACCCGACATCGATTCCCGGGTGGTGTTCTCCGATTGCGATCCGTCCGCGCTGCGGCCGGGAGACGTTATCGCCGCACGTATCCTCGCCGCGCGCGGCTACGACCTGATCGCAACGCCGTTGCCCGCGCATGGCTGAGTTGCTATACTTTCGAGTGGTCTTGACGGGAAAAGGCTTCGGTAGTGGGCCCGTGCCCACTATTTGTGTTTTAGGGGACGGTCGGCGTCCGCTGCGGTGTCCGCGCCTCCCCCTTTCCCAGAGACCCGTGCGGTAACTCCCGGTGAACCCGACCCGAGACGAAGTCCTCGATCGCCTGCGACACGCGACGCGTCGCATCGCCGCCAGTTACGGGCTCGTGCTGTTCGATGTGCAGATCCGACGCGAAGCGATCGGGTGGGTCCTGCGCGTCATCATCGACCGGCCCGCTCCAGTCGAAGACACGGCCACGCCGGGCGACGAGTTGCCCGCCGCGGACATGGAAGTGCCGATCGGCATCGAGGATTGCCAGCACGTCAGCCAGGACCTGAGCGCCCTGATCGACGTCGAGGACTCGCTGACCGAGGGGCTGAACGAGTTCACGCTGGAAGTCTCGTCGCCAGGCCTCGACCGCCCGTTGCGGGACGAAGCGGACTATCGCCGGTTCAGGGGCCGGCTGGCGAAGATCGTGACGTCCGAGCCGGTCGACGGCCAGTCGCACTTCACGGGCCGGCTTGCCGGGGTGGACGCGGGAACGGTGCTCGTACGCGAGGGGCGGCGGACACATCGGGTGCCGATCGACCGGATCGGTCGAGCGCGGCTTGAAGTGGAGTTCTGAAAATCCTATGGCGACCGAACTGCAGCAGATGATTGACGTCGTTGCGAAGGACAAGGGTATCGACCCGGCCATCGTGATCGGCGCCATTGAAGACGCCTACCTCGCAGCTTCCCGCAAGGTCTTCAAGAGCGACGAAGACCTCCGGTCCCGGTTCAACCTCGAGACGGGCCTTGTCGAGCTCTACGCCGTTCGCCAGATCGTCGGCGAGGTGACGGCGCCCGCGCGCGAAATTTCGCTGGCCGAGGCCCAGGAACTCTACGGCTCGGAGGCCGAGGTCGGGATGGAAATCGAATTCCCGAAGGAGACCGAACGACTGGGCCGCATTGCCGCGCAGACGGCCAAGCAGGTCATCGCCCAGCGCGTGCGCGAGGCCGAGCGCGAGAAGATCCACGGCGAATTCAGCGAGCGGATTGGCGAGGTGATCAACGCCATGGTCAAGCGGTTCGAGAGCGGCGACATCATCGCCGAGATCGGACGCGTCGAGGCGCAGATCCCGCGCAAGGAACAGTCGCGTGCCGAGAACTATGCCATCGGCGACCGCGTGCGCGCCGTCATCAAGGCCGTCTCGAAGAACGCCAAGGGCCCGCAGGTCATCCTCTCGCGCACCGATCCGGCCCTGCTCGTGAAGCTGTTCGAGCAGGAGGTCCCCGAGATCTACGACGGCACCGTGATGATCCGCGGCGCCGTGCGCGAGGCCGGCGATCGCGCCAAGGTGGCGGTGTACTCGCGCGAACGTGACGTCGACCCGGTCGGCGCCTGCGTGGGCATGCGCGGCACGCGCGTCCAGGCCATCATCCGCGAGCTGCGTGGCGAGAAGATCGACATTGTCGAGTGGTCGGAAGACCCGGTCACGTTCGTCACCAAGGCCCTGAGCCCCGCGCGCGTCCAGCGCGTCAGCATCGTCGACGACGAGCAGCGCGTGATGGAGGTGGTGGTCGAGGATCGCCAGTTGTCGCTCGCCATCGGCAAGAAGGGTCAGAACGTGCGGCTGGCCGCCAAGCTGACCGGCTGGAAGATCGACATCAAGAGCGAGGAAGAGAAGCGCAAGGAGGTCGAGTTGCAACTGGCCGGCATCGACTTCGGCGATGCGGCCATCGAATCGCACACGCTGTCGCTGCCAGACATTCACGACGAGGTCGTCGCCGTCCTGCGCGTCGGCGGCTACGACACGGTCGAGAAGCTGCTCGAAGCCGACGACGACGCACTGGCGGCGCTGCCCGGCTTCGACGCCGAAACGGTGGATGCCGTCAAGGCCGCGGCGCGCACGCAACTCGAGGCCGCCAGGGCTGCTGCCGAGGCGGCGGCGGCCGCCGCAGCCGAGGCGGCCGAAGCAGAGGCGGACGGGACAGCCGACGATCCTGCGGCTGCATCGGCCGTGGCATCCGACGAGCCGGCCGACGCCCCGGGCGGTGCCGACGAGGGTGCGTCGGGCGAGCCGGCCGCCGGAGCGGACGAACGACAGGACAGCTAGCGCACATTGCGGGACGAGGCGCGCGCGGGCGCGCATGAAGGACGAAGGGACGAGGAGCCGATTTGGCCACTGTTCGCATTTACAAAGTCGCCGAGCTGCTGGGTCTGACGAGCCAGGAGGCGATTCGCCTGCTCAAGGAAGAGACCGGCATCGACGTCAAGAGCGCCTCCAGTTCGATCGAGGAAATCGTGGCGCGACAGTTCGTCGAGCGACAAGCGCGCCAGCGTCGGATTTCGCTGCCGCCGCCGAGCGCGCTGTTTGCCGACTCCGGCGCGAAGCGTGCCGCCGGCAAGGTTCCCGAACCGCCGCGGCCCGCCGGCCCCTCCCTGCGTCCCCGCCTGGTCAAGACACGGCCCGCTGAAGCGGCCGACGAGGCCGTCACCGACGCGGCGGCAGCGCCCGAGTCCGCACCGACAGCCGCACCCGCGCCGGAGCCGCCGGCCGAGCCGGCCGACGCGCCCGCACCGGCTGCCGCCATCGAGGCGGAGGCCCCGGCGGCCGCACCGGTCGTCGCCGAGCCGGCCGAACCGGCCGCCGACGCGCGGACCGCTGAGGCGCCGGCGCCAGTCGAAGCGGCCCAGCCCGCCGAGCCGCCGGCCGCCGAAACACCCGCGGCCGCCGCGGCGCCCGAGCCCGCGGCGACGCCGCCTCCCGCGGCCGCGCGTCCGAAGCAGACGATTGCGCCGCCGCCGCTGCGGGTGCCGCCTGCCGCGCCGGTCACCGGCCGGCTTGTGCCGCCGAGCCGGCGCCTGCGCATCGAAGATCCGCTGACCGGCGAGGCGCCCGCCGCGCGCCCCGTGCCGCAGCGTCCCGTCATCCGCCCGCAGCAGGCGCCGCCGGCGCCGACGCGGCCGGCCGTCCCGCCGCCGAGCGGCGTGCGCCCGCCGGTACCGGGGCGGCCCGCTCCGCCCCCGGCGCGCGCGCCACTTGGCGGTCCGCGGCCCCTGCCGTCGCAACCGATCCGTCCTGGCCAACCCGGGATGCCGGGCCGACCGCCCATGGGCGGATACGGCCAGCGTCCGGGAGGCGCCGGACGACCGGCGGCGTCGCGTTCGCGGGGTTCGCGCCGCGACGATCGCCAGTCCTATGCACCCGCGGTGGAAGCCCCGCCGCCCATCACGAAGCTGATTACTTTGGCCGAAGGCATGACCGTCAAGGACCTCGCTGACAAGCTCGACGTCAAGGCGAAGGACGTCCTCAAGAAGCTGATGGATCGTCGGATGATGATGACCATCAACTCGACGCTCGATGCCGAGACGGCCACGATGGTGGCCCGGAGCTTCGGCGCCGAGGTCCTCATCCGCTCCTTCGAAGAGGAATTGACCGAGGTCGAGACCGAGGCGTCGAAGCCGGAGGACCTGGAACCGCGTGCGCCGGTCGTGACCGTCATGGGGCACGTCGACCACGGCAAGACCACGCTGCTCGACGCCATCCGCGAGACGAAGATCGCCGAGCGCGAAGCCGGCGGCATTACCCAGCACATCGGCGCGTATTCGGTCGATGTCAACGGTCGCCGCGTGGTCTTCCTCGACACTCCAGGCCACGAGGCCTTCACGATGATGCGCGCCCGCGGCGCGCGCGTGACCGACATCGTCATCCTCGTGGTGGCGGCCGACGACGGCGTCATGCCGCAGACGCGCGAGGCCATCGACCACGCGAAGGCGGCCAATGTGCCGATCGTGGTGGCCATCAACAAGATCGACAAGCCGGGGGCCAACTCCGAGCGCGTCAAGCGCGAACTGGCCGAACAGGGCCTTCAGCCCGAGGACTGGGGCGGCACCACGGTCATGGTCGAAGTCTCGGCGCGTCAGCGCAAGAACCTCGATCAATTGCTCGAGATGCTGCTGCTCGTGGCCGATATCGCCGACCTCAAGGCCAACCCCAAGCGCATGGCGCAGGGCACGGTGGTCGAATCGAAGCTCGACCGCGGACGTGGCCCGGTGGCGTCCGTGCTCGTCCAGGACGGCACGCTGAACGAAGGCGACCTGTTCATTGCCGGAACGGTCGACGGGAAGGTCCGTGCACTGTTCGACCACACCGGACGCAAGGTGAAGTCGGCGGGTCCGGCCACGCCGGTCGAGGTATTGGGGCTGTCGGCCCTCCCCTCCCCCGGCGACACGTTCCAGGTGATCGACGACCCGATCAAGGCGCGCCAGGTCGTGGCGTACCGCCAGGCCCAGGCCAAGGAGAAGTCGCTGCACGGCAAGGGCGGCCGGCTCACGCTCGAATCGCTGCAGGCGCAGATGGCGGAAGGCAGCATGAAGGAGCTGCCGATCATCATCAAGGCCGACGTGCAGGGCTCGGCCGAGGTGCTCGCCGACACGCTGGCGAAGCTCAGCGACGAGCGCGTGAAGATCCGCACGATCCACACGGGCGTCGGTGCCATCAACGAATCGGACGTGCTGCTCGCGACGGCATCGAGCGCCATCATCATCGGCTTCAACGTGCGGCCCGACCGCAACGCGCAGGTGGTGGCGGACCGCGAGGAAGTCGACATCCGGCACCATACGGTCATCTACAACGTGACCGACGAGATCAAGAAGGCCATGGCTGGCCTGCTCGAACCGACGCTGCGCGAATCGAAGCTGGGCAGCGCCGAGGTCCGGCAGATCTTCCACACCCCGAAGGTCGGCACGGTCGCCGGGTGCATGGTCACCGACGGTCGCATCACGCGATCGGCCGATGCGCGCGCACGACTGATGCGGGACGGCGTCGAAATCTGGCAGGGACGGCTCTCGTCACTCCGCCGGTTCAAGGACGATGTCAGCGAGGTCAAGACCGGCATGGAATGCGGCATCGGCCTCGAGCGGTTCAACGACATCAAGGTGGGCGACATCATCGAGCAGGTCACCGTCGAACGGGTCGCCCAGACGATGTAGCCGACGCGCGTCGTGCGGGCAGGCCGCACCGCGCGTGGGGGACGGCAATCAATGACCATCGCGCTGCTGACAGTGGAGCTCTACCTGCCGGTGTCGCGGTCCCTCAAGGACAAGCGCATGGTGCTGCGGCGGCTGAAGGATCGGCTCAGGGCCGCCAACGTGTCGGTGGCCGAGGTCGCCCACCAGGATCTCTGGCAGCGCGCCGGCCTGGCCGTCGTCACCGTCGCGAGCGACGGGGGCGTCGCCGAACAGACACTGAACACTGCCCTCCAGGACATCGAACGGCTCGAGCCTGGCCTGGTCACCACGAGCCGCATCGAGTACCTGCAGTAATGGCACAAGGCGCACGTCCCGAACGCGTGGGAGAGGAAATCCGCCAGGAACTGGCCATTGCCCTCGCCCGCGAAGTCCACGACCCGGCCGTCGGGTTCATCACGCTCACACGCACGAAGGTTTCGCCCGACCTGCAACTGGTCCGCGTCTACTACACGCTCATCGGCGACGAGCGCGCGAAGCGCGAAACCCAGCGGGGCCTCGAGCGGGCGTCGCCGTTCCTGCGGCGGTACATCGGTGCGCGCGTCCGGCTTCGGCGCGTGCCCGAGATCCGCTTCGAGTTCGATCGCAGCGTCGAGCACCAGGATCGGATCGAGCAACTGCTCATCGACATCGCGGAGGATCGCCGGCTGCATCCGGTAAACCTCGACGAGCCGGCTCCGGCCGATGCGACGTCGTCAGACAGTCGCCCAGAGGACCGCGACCCCGACGACGACACCGACCCGCAGAAGGGCCGTTCGTGACCGGCAGTGTGCGCGAGGCGGCCGACGCCATTCGAAGCCGGCAGACGTTCATCGTCACATCGCACGCCCGCCCGGATGGCGATGCCGTGGGCTCGTCAGTCGCACTGGCGCTGGCGCTGGAGCAGATCGGCAAGACGGCTGCGGTGATCCTGCGCGATCCCGTGCCTGCGCCGTACCGGGCGTTTCCGGATGTCGATCGCGTGGTGATTGCCGATCGCGTCGACAGACCGGCCGACATGGCCATCGTGCTCGAGTGCAGCGACCTGACCCGGCCGGGACTGGTCGGCCTGGAGCGGTATCCGATCGCGAACATCGACCATCACCTGGGCAACACGATGTACGGTGCGATCAACTGGTTCGATGACAAGGCGGCGGCCTGCGGCGAACTCGTCGCCGACCTGATCGACGCGATCGGCGCGCGCTGGACGCCCGCGATTGCCGCACACCTCTATCTCGCGCTGGCGACCGATACCGGCAGCTTCCGCTACGGCCCGATATCGGCGCGCACATTCGACACCTGCCGGCGCATCGTCGACGCCGGTGTGGACACGGCACGGCTCTCGCGGCAGATCTTCGACAGCTTTTCGATCGGACGCGTCCGGCTGACCGGCGCGCTGCTGGCGGCCATGACGCTGCACCACGGCAACCGATTCGCCCTGCTGGGCTACGACAACGACCTCCTGGTGGCCTGCGGCGCCACGGCCGACGACACCGAGGGCCTCGTCAACCTCCCCCTGGGCGCGAGCGAGGTGGACGCGGTGGCCATGCTCAAACGGCAGGACGAACGCGTCTGGCGCGTGAGCCTGCGGTCCAAAGGGGCCGTCGACGTTCGCGCCGTCGCCATGCAGTGGCAGGGCGGCGGCCACCAGAACGCGGCCGGCTGCACGATCGAGGGCGACGAGGCATCCGTCCGGCAGGCGCTCGTCGCCGCCCTGACGACGGCCGTTGATGCCGCTCCCCGACCCGATTGACACCGCCCCCGGGGGGCTCAGTTCCAGTCAGGCGAGCGCGCAAGCGCGAGCGCCGAGGGGCATCGTCAGTTCAGTCCAGGGCGTGGGGGTGAGGCCCGTCCCTGGCGCAGCCCGAGGCCGAGCGCGCAAGCGCGAGCGCTGAGGGG
>JBIQJY010000012.1:30976-58257 GCA_044507065.1 Acidobacteriota bacterium | reverse complement strand
TATGACCGGCATCCTTCTGCTCGACAAACCCGGCGGCATCACCTCGCACGACGTTGTCACGCGCGCGCGACGCCTGCTGGGCGAACGACGCATCGGGCACGCCGGCACGCTCGATCCCATGGCGACCGGCCTGCTCGTACTGGTGCTGGGACAGGCGACCCGGCTTTCGTCGCTCCTGACGGGACACGACAAGACGTATGACGCCGCGGTCCGGCTGGGCCAGGCCACCACGACCGACGATGCGGAGGGGACGCCCATGGGTGAGGCTGCGACCGGGTTGCCAGCCGACGAGGCCGTGGCGGCGGCGCTGGAAGGCTTTCGCGGCACGTTCGCCCAGCGACCGCCGGCGCATTCGGCGAAGAAGGTGGCGGGCACGCGCGCGTATACGCTGGCGCGTCAGGACAAGCCCGTAGACCTGGCGCCGGTCGATGTCACGGTGCACGAGTTGACGATGACGGGCCGGCAGGGCGTCGATGTTCACCTGAGGGTGCGGGCCTCGGCCGGCTTCTACGTCCGGTCGCTGGCGCGCGACCTGGGCGTCCGGCTCGGCTGCGGCGCACATCTGGCGGCCCTGAGGCGCGTGCGCAGCGGCGCGTTCGATGTCGCCGATGCCTGGACGCTGGCCGAGGCCGAGCAGGCCGGGGCCGGGGCGGTTGCCGACCGTCTCATTGCGCCGGCCGAGGCGCTCCGGGACCTGCCAGCCGTCACCGTGACGGCCGACGGGCTCCGGCGGGCCCGGCACGGCAACTTCCTGACACGCGAGCACCTGGAAGGCCCCTGGCCCGACCAGGCCGATGACGGCGGGCCTGTCCGGATTCTCTCGGACAAACGGCTGGTGGCGCTCGCCCGCCCCCGTGGAACGGCTTTGCATCCGGTCGTGGTACTCGGCTAACATTCGATCCTTGGGCCATCGTGTATGAGGGCCGACCTGGAGCCTGCGAAGGCCGCCAGGACGTCGACAGCAGCAGCCATGTGGTGAGGTCCCGAAATCCTTCGGCGCCTCAGGAAGTACGGCGGTCCGGTCATGCGTCCTGCGCACTCTGGTCCGTCCGTGGAGGGCATAGTCTTGAGCAACGAACGTAAAACGGAAGTCATCAGCACGTATCGCACGCATGACTCCGACACCGGCTCCCCCGAAGTGCAGGTCGCGATTCTGAGCGACCGTATCAGTTACCTCACCGAACACTTCAAGACGCACGTCAAGGACCACCATTCCCGTCGTGGCCTCCTGAAACTGGTGGGTCAGCGCCGCCGCCTGCTGGACTATCTGAAGCGGAAAGACACCGAGCGTTACTCGGACCTGATCCGCAAGCTCGGCATCCGCAAGTAGGGGCGTGGTACTGCTCTTTCCGGCTTACTCGGACCGCGCCGGGCGCCCGTTGGCGACCGGCGCACCGCGACTGGTTCCCCTGCCCTTTTTCAGGTTCCCATGATCCCAACAACGCACAAACGAGAACTCACGATCGGCAGCCGCACGATCTCCATCGAGACCGGCAAGCTGGCCAAACAGGCGGATGGCGCGGTGATCGTCCGCTCCGGCGACACGATGGTGCTGGTGACGGCGTGTCACGCCGCGACGGCGCGCGTCGGCATCGACTTCCTGCCTCTGACGGTCGACTACCGCGAATACACCTACGCGTCGGGTCGAATCCCCGGCGGGTTCTTCAAGCGCGAGGGCAAGCCCGCCGAGAAGGAAGTCCTGACCAGCCGGCTGATCGATCGGCCGCTGCGCCCGCTCTTCCCGTCCGGCTGGCACTACGAGACGCAGGTGGTGGCGCTGCTCGTGTCGGCTGACGCCGAGAACGATTCGGACGTGCTGGCCATCACGGGCGCCTCGGCGGCGCTCTCGCTCTCGTCGATTCCGTTCCAGAAGACGGTGGCCGGCGTGCGCGTCGGGTTCATCGACGGAAACTACGTCATCAACCCGACGTATCCCGAGCGCAAGACGAGCACGATCGATCTCGTGGTGGCCGGCAGCGCCGACGCCATCATGATGGTCGAAGCCGGTGCGAAGGAAGCCACCGAGGAGCAGATGCTCGGCGCGCTGGACGCCGCGCACCAGGCCATCAAGCAGCTTGTCGCCACGATTGACAGCCTGAAGGCCGAGGTGGGCAAGGCGAAGAAGTCCGCACCGGCCCGGGCCATCGATGCCGACTTCCGGCAGGAGGTCGAGGAGAAGGCCTACGGTCCGCTGGCCGAAGCCATGCGCCTGCGGGACAAGCTCGAGAACTACGGGCGCGTCGACGCGGTGCTGGCCGATCTGGTGGGCGGCATCCCGGAAACCGAAGTGGAGCGCCGTGCGGATGCGAAGACCATCTTCAAGGGCCTGAAGGAAAAGGTCATGCGCGACGAGATCCTCGAGCGCGGCCAGCGGCTCGATGGTCGCCGCTTCGACGAGATCCGCCCGGTCTGGATTGAAACCGGGGTGCTGCCGCGCGTGCACGGCTCGGCCGTGTTCACCCGCGGCGAGACGCAGGCGCTCGTCAGCGCCACGCTCGGGACCGAGGACGACTCGCAGAAGATCGAGACGGTCGAGGGCGAGACCTACAAGCGGTTCATGCTGCACTACAACTTCCCGCCCTTCTCGGTGGGCGAGGTGCAGTTCCTGCGCGGCCCCGGACGCCGCGAGGTCGGCCACGGCGCACTGGCCGAGCGCGCGCTCGCGCCGCTCATGCCGGGAGAAACCGAATTTCCCTACACCGTCCGCATCGTCTCGGACATCCTCGAGTCGAACGGCTCATCGTCGATGGCCTCGGTCTGCGGCGGCGCCCTTGCCTTGATGGATGCCGGCGTGCCGCTGAAGGCCCCGGTGGCCGGCGTGGCCATGGGACTGGTGATGGACGAGAAGACCGGCAAGTGGGCCGTGCTGACCGACATCGCCGGCGCCGAAGATCACTACGGCGACATGGACTTCAAGGTGGCCGGCACGCGCGCGGGTATCACCGCGCTGCAGATGGACATCAAGGTCGGCGGCATCACACTCGAGATCATGCGCAAGGCGCTCGATCAGGCGAAGACGGGCCGGTTCGAGCTGCTCGACCACATGGCGGCCACGCTCGAGAAACCGCGGGAGGAGATTTCGCTCTTCGCCCCGCGCATCGTGACCATCCGCATCCCGACCGAGAAGATCCGCGACGTCATCGGCAAGGGCGGCGCGACGATCCGCAGCATCATCGAGAAGACGGGCGTGAAGATCGATGTCGAGGACGACGGCCGCGTGAACGTGGCGTCGGCCGATGGCGCGGCATCCGAACGCGCGATCGCGATGATCAAGGAGCTGACGGCCACGCCGGAGCTCAACGCCGACTATCTCGGCCGCGTCGAACGCATCACCGACTTCGGCGCGTTCATCGAGATCATGCCGGGGGTCGACGGCCTGCTGCACGTCTCCGAGATTGCCAACTACCGCGTGAAGGACGTGCGCGACGAGTTGAAGGAAGGCGAACAGATCATGGTCAAGGTGATCAACGTCGATCCTTCCGGCAAGGTCCGGCTCAGCCGCAAGATCCTGCTGGCGGCCGACGAGGGCACGGCGCCGCGCGATCCGCGGCCGGTGCACGACGGCGCGGCGTCAGACGGCGGCGATCGCCGTGGCGGCCGCGACCGCGGCGGGCGCCCCCCGCGGCGCTGAGGTAACATGGGTCCATCGGGTGGCGTCGCCACCCGATGGAGTCCGACGGCCCTCCCCGCTACCATCCCCGGCTCCTCCCGGCCGCTTCACGGCCAGCACCGTCTGATGTTCAGGAGGATGCGGTGATACGTTTCCCACTCCCCGGTTCACATCGATCGTTTGTGGCCATCGTGGCGGGCCTGATCGGCGTCACTGTCGCAGGTACGGCGCTCGCGCAGGCGCGGCGCGATTTCACCGTGACGGCACGACGTTATACCTACTCGGTCTCGGGCAGCGACGCGCCCGAGATCCACGTGATGCAGAACGACCTCGTTCACATCACGTTCTCCAGCGACGACATTCCCCACAGCTTCACGATCGAAGAGGCCCCGTACCGGATCATGCGGCGAGCCGAGCCCGGCAAGCCGGTCTCCTTCAGCTTCCGCGCCGACCAACCCGGTCGATTCCGTTTCTACTGCAACCTCACCGCCGACGAAGGCTGCCGCGAACAGCAGGGCACGCTCGTCGTGACGCAGGGACGATAACGTCAGCGTCGGCTGCGCGCCGCCGAACCCGCCTTCCGGTCCGCGCCGTGTGACGCGGCCAGTGCAAGGCGCTCGGCCATCGATGGATGGCGATGGTAGAGCCAGCGGACCAGTGACGCCGGACGGTCCTCCGCCATGCGGCGCTCCCCGGCCCGGCGTACCGCGTTGGCGAATGCCTCGGCGTGGCCGGTCGCATCGAGCGCAAACAGGTCGGCCAGCCGCTCCTGGCGGCGCGACTGAGCGTGCCGCAGTGGCGTGGCCGCCACCCAGACGACGCCAACGGCCATCGCGACCATGGGGAGGGCCGCCGGCTCCCCGGCCCCGGACAGGCCCAGCAGCGGTCCCGCGGCGCCAACGAGCAGGTCGCCGACCCGAGTGCCCGCGCACAGCACCAGCGCATTGAGCCCCAGCGTGCGCGCCAGATCGTGGTGCACGTGGTGCGCCAGCTCATGGGCAACGATGACGGTCACTTCGTCATCGGACCATTCATGAAGGACCTCGCGCGCCACGAAGATGCGGCGCGCACGTCCCATGCCGGCCACCATGGCCGTCGTCCCGGCCGACTCGTCCACATCCCACTGCTGAATCGACGCGACGGGCACGCCGGCGCGGGCGGCCAACGCCGCGATGCGGGCGGTGAGTTCCGGCCGATCGACCGGACGGATCGAGCCCAGCCGCGCCGCGATGCGTGGCCCCACGTGAACGGCCAGCGCGAGGACGCCCGACAGCGCGAGTCCCGCCACCAGCCACCACCGCGGCCCGGCACTCCACGCGGATATCCAGACGATCGAGGCCGCACCGAGCGCCGCCGGGACGGCAACCAGCACGCCGGCGACCCAGCCGCGCAGGCCTTCGCCCGTGCGGCCATCGGCCGGGTCGACGGCGAGTCGGTGATAGCGGAGCGCCGGCAGCGCCGCCAGCGCACAGATGAGCGTCGCCGAGACAACGAACAGCACGAACGCCAGCGGCGGCTGCACCGGCGGCGGCGCGCCGGCCGCCAGGTCCGACAGCCGGCCGTGCAGCCACGAGCCCAGCGGCGTCAGGGCCATGACCGCCAGCGCAGACGCCGTCAGCGTCC
Source organism: Acidobacteriota bacterium (assembly GCA_044507065.1). Lineage (GTDB taxonomy): Bacteria > Acidobacteriota > Vicinamibacteria > Vicinamibacterales > SCN-69-37 > SCN-69-37. The sequence continues at coordinate 53,024 of JBIQJY010000012.1, read as the reverse complement.
ACGTCACGGCCTGCGCGCGGCGCCGTCGCCGTTGGAAGCGCGTGGCCTTCGATTCGTTCATGAGTGGCGTCCGTTGCCGTCGCCCTGCCCCGACCGCGGTCCGCGGCGGAGGCCTGTCACCGCCTAGTTGAGCTGCACCGAGATCAGTTTCGACACACCGGGCTCCTCCATCGTCACCCCGTAAAGACGGTCGGCGATCTCCATCGTCTTCCGGTTGTGCGTGATGAGGATGAACTGCGTGTGCTCCTGCATGCCCTGCAGCATCTCGACGAACCGACCGATGTTCGCGTCGTCGAGCGGCGCATCGATCTCGTCGAGCAGGCAGAAGGGGCTGGGCCGATGCTTGAACACCGCAAACATCAACGCCATCGCGGTGAGGGCCTTCTCGCCGCCCGACAGCAGCTGGACGTTCTGCAGCCGCTTGCCGGGGGGCTGCGCGATGATGTCGATGCCGCTTTCCTGCTCGTTCTCCTGGTCGATCAGGACGAGGCCGGCGCGACCGCCCCCGAACAGCGTGGTGAACGTCTGCTCGAAGTAGCGGTTGATGATCTCGAAGGTTTCCGCAAACCGCTCGCGCGTGGTCTTGTCAATCTTGCGAATGGCCTCGCCCGTCTGCGCGATCGAGTCGAGCAGGTCCTGGCGCTGCGTGGTGAGGAACGTGTGCCGGGTTTCGAGCTCGTCGAACTGCTCGATGGCCATCATGTTCACCGGCCCCAGCCGATCGATCCGACCGCGCAGCACGCCAATGACCTCGTCCGGATCGACGGCCGGCGCGGCGTCATCCTCTTCCGTCGGAGCATCGGCCACGGCCACCGCGGAGGCCTGCGATGCCGCTTCCATGGCGGCTTCGGTGGTGCCTGCGGCGCCCGCGCCCTGCGCCGGTTCGCTGTCGTCCTCCTCGTCGCCGGCAGTCACCAGGCGGGAGGCGGGCGCCTTCAGTTCGCCGGCCGCCTGCAGTCGCGCGACGGCCTCGGTCACCTCGTCGAGCGAGAGCCCCACGGCCTCGTGGCAGGTCTCGGCCAGGTGCGCCATGTCCGAGGCCGCCTTCGCGCGCGCCACCTCGAACCGCATCACCTCGGCCTTGACGGCGTCGAGCTCGTGACGCGCGGTCCGGATGTCGCGATCGCCGACCTCGAAGTTCCCTCGGAGCGTCCCGACCTGCTCGTCGCTCGTGACGACCGCGGCACGGAGACTGTCGAGGGCGCGCACGTCATCGTCGAGCGCCGTCTCATTGGCGGCAATCGACGCGCGGAGTTCCGTATTCCGAGCCTCGAGGCGCGCCAGGTCGGCGCGACGGCCTTCGATGCGCTCGTCGAGCTCGCGGGCGGCGGCTTCGAGCCGGGCGACGTCAGCCTCGAGTCCCGACGCACGTTCGATGAGGGTCGCCTGCTCGGTCCGCATGGCCGTCACGCGCTGCATGGCCGCCTCGGCCGTTTCGCGCGACTGCTGGAGCCGCGCCAGCACCCCGCCGAGTCCGTCTTCGGCCTCGCGCATCTGCACTTCGTGCGCGGCGATCGCCGCAATTGCCTCCTCGCGACGCCGCTCGGTCGCGTCGTGTTCAGCGGCCGTGCGCTCGCGTTCGGTCGCCACCATGTCGCGTCGCCGGCCCGCCCGATCGCGCTCGTCCCGCGTCCGCGCCAGCTGTGCCTCGAGACCGACGATGTCCTTCTCCGAGGAGTGCTGGCCGGCTACGAGCGAGGCAATCATCGACTGTTGCGCGGCGACCCGGTCGTCGATATCGGCAAGTTCGGCCGACAGCGCATCGACAGCGCCAGCCACGGCCTCGGCCTGGCTCCGCAGCTCCTCGATCTCCGCACGGGTCTCGAGGATGCCGCGCGAATCCTCACGGGCCCCGCCCTCGACCAGCCATGGGGCGCCGAGGACTTCGCCGGCCATGGTCGCAATCCGACCCGGCACGACATGAGCCAGCGCGCGCGCCGCGTCGTAGGACTCGACCACCCAGGCATCGTCGAGCAGCCGGCGCAACGCCTCGCCATGCGGGCCCGTGGTCCGGACGATGTCGGCGAGGGCGTACGCGCCGGGCGGTGCGTGTGGCGCGACAGGCGCCGTTCCGGATGCGGCCAACTCGTCGAGCACGACAAAGCCACACCGGCCGGCTTCGCGTGCCGCCACGAAGGCAAGACCCGCGACGGCGTCCGCCGCACGCTGCACGATCACGTGCTGCAGCAGGTCCCCCAGAAGCGCATCGACGGCACGCTCGAACGAACGTTCCACCTGGACGTGATCGGCCACCGCGCCGAAGTGCTGCACAGCGTCCCGCTCGTCGGCCAACAGCAGACGCGCCGCATCGCCATACGTGGCACGCCTGGCCTCGAGCTGCTCGAGCGAGCGCAGCCGCGCCTCGCACGCCGCGAGGTCGCGCTCACGCGCCGCCCGGTCGCTGGCCACGCGTTCGCGATCCGCGCGGGCGCTCTGGAGTGCGGCCTCGGCCGCAGTACGCCGCTCGACCGTTTCCTCCAGCGCCGCGCGCTGCCGCGCGAGCGTTTCGGTCGTCTCCTCGAACGCGCCGCCGAGACGCGCAGCCTCGGCATCGAGTTCGCGCGCTTCGAGGTCGAGCCGCTCCCGCTCGGCTGCCACGCGGTCGCGCGCGGCAGCCGCGTGATCGCGCGCCTGCGAGAGCGCCGACAGTGTCGTGGCTGCGGCCATGACCGCGGCGCGGGTCTCATCGGCCGCCTGTTCGACCCCCTGCACTTCGCTCAGCGCCCGGCGATACTCGCCCTCGCACTCGGCCACGCGCTCGGCCGCGTCGGCAAGCGTCGCCCGTGCGCCGGCCGCCGCGTCACGCTGCGCGGCGAGCGCCGCGCCGGCCGGTCCGCGTCGCTGCTCGAGCGACTCGGCTTCCATGGCGAACGCCTCGGACTGCTGCCCGAGTTCGCGCACCTGCTGGCGATCGAACTCGATCTGCTGCTGCCGGCGGCCGATCGCCAGTTCACGCGCATGCGCCTGATCCCGGGCATCCTTCGCCGCCGCCTCGGCCGTCGTCAGGGCGAGACGCAGCGATTCGAGTGCCGTCTCGAGTTGGGCCACGCGCGCCGAGGCCCCGGCCTCGCTGGCGCGCACCTGCTCCAGCCGATGGTCGGCCTCGAGAATTTCCTGGCTCAGCGCCTGGTGCCGCCGCGCGAACTGCACCTGCTCCCACTTGCGCAGTTCCTCGCGCAGGTGCTTGTAGCGCCGCGCGCGCGCCGCCTGACGCTTGAGCGCCCCGCGCTGCTTCTCCACCTCGAAAATCACGTCGTCGACGCGGGTGAGGTTGTGCTCGGCGGCCTCGAGCTTCAGTTCGGCTGAACGACGGCGCGCCTTGTATTTCGTGACGCCGGCCGCCTCCTCGATGAGCATCCGGCGCTCGGCGGGCCGCGACGACAGTATCTGGCCGATCTTTCCCTGCTCGATGACGGCATAGGCCTTGACGCCGAGCCCGGAGTCCATCAGCAGATCGTGGATGTCGCGCAGGCGGCACACCTCGCCGTCGATGAGGTATTCGCTCTCGCCCGACCGGTACAAGCGACGGCCGATCTCGACATCGCGCGAGATCACGGGCTGCTCGTCGAGCAGGGGGTCGGCGTCGGTGCCGAGGTCCTCGTCCTCGGCGCGCGCCGCCATGGCCTGGCGTACCTGGGTGAACTTCAGCCGGACTTCGGCGGCCGACGTCGGCTTGCGAGCATCGCTGCCGCTGAAAATGACGTCTTCCATGCGCTCGCCGCGCAGGCTCTTGGCGCTCTGTTCCCCGAGCACCCAGGTAATCGCGTCGACGACGTTGCTCTTGCCGCAGCCGTTGGGCCCGACAATGGCGGTCACGCCATGGTCAAAGCCCAGTTCGGCGCGCTCCGCAAAACTCTTGAAGCCGGCAATATGCAGTCTGGACAGTCGCATTCAGGGCGTTCCCGGACGGAAAAACAGCCGCCCGACCGCATGCGGCGCAAACGCGGGTCATGCGTGAGCGGCTGGAGACTAAGGACAGGCGCCAGTCTAGCAAGCACCATTTGTCGGGGCAAGCGAAAACCGGGCCACAAGATATAGGGACAAGCTATCGCGTAACAGTCCTGTCCGGGGTCGTGACGGACGCCAGGGGGCTGCGCCCTTCCGCCCGCGCGCGGGCCTGGTCGAGCAGCACGCTGGCCTCTTCGAAGAACAGCAGCGCGGCCTGCAGCTGCGGATCGACCTTCGAGATGTAGCGTCGGGCTTCCTCGACGCCGAACAGGTCGGTGTCGACCTCGAAGTGGATCCGCGCCTTGATGAAGTCGAGGTCCGCGGCAAATGCCGCCTCGTCGATCGTCACCCCCCTGTCGATGAGGTAGCTCCGGAACTCGTCCACCATTTCGTCGGTGAGCTCCCAGCCGGGCGCCACCTGGTAGGTAGCGGCCGAACGGGCACCCGGACGCGTGTCACCTTCCCTGGTAAAGCGCTCGGCGAACTCCACGAAGCCGCCCCCGAGCGACCGCGAGAAGCGGGTCGGGTTGAACCCCTCGACGGGGCCGGCCACGAAATGATCCGGATCGATGCCGCCGCCGCTGTACACCTCGCGCCCGCCATCGGTAAGCTTGCGGTCGGCGGGATTGGTCTCGCGCGAGAGCGAGGCGCCGCGCTGGCCGTAGATGTACTCGTCGAAGCTGCTGTCCCAGGGCCGCTGGATCATCCGGCCGCTCGGCGTGTAGTACCGCCCGGTGGTCAACGCCAGGCCGGCCCCGTTGGCGATCGGATAGACCGACTGGACGAGCGCCTTGCCGAACGTGGTCTCGCCGACGATGACGCCGCGGTCGTGATCCTGGATGGCGCCCGTGACGATCTCGGCGGCACTGGCGCTCTCGCGATTCACGACGACGACAAGCGGGACGTCTGTGTAATCACCCTGGCGGGTGGCGCGATAGACCTCGTCCGAATTGCGCACGCGGCCGCGCGTCGACACGATCACCTGGCCGCGATAGAGGAATCGATTCGAGACGGCAATAGCCTGGTCGAGCGGTCCGCCGTGGTTGTCGCGCAGGTCGAGGACCAGCCGCTCCATGCCTTGCGCCGTCAGCGACTCGAGCGCCCGGCCGAGTTCCTCGTTGGTGGTCTCCGAGAAATCCTGCAGTCGTACGTAGCCGGTGCCCGGCTCGATCATGAACGCGGTGCGCAGGCTGGGGATCTGGATCTCGTCGCGCGCGACGGTGAGCTCGAGCAGCTGGTCGAGCCCCGGCCTCCGGATCTTGAGGTCGACGGTCGTTCCCTTCGGCCCCTTCACGCGGTTGACGACGTCGTCGAGCACCCAGTCCTTCGCCATCTCCTCGCCCACGCCGGCGATGACGTCGCCGCGCCGGATGCCGGCGCGATAGGCGGGGGACCCCTCGAAGAGCGACGTCACGGTGACGTCCTGGGTGGCCGGATCCTGCTGAATCTGGATGCCGATGCCGAAGTAGCGCCCTTCCTGCCGTTCGCGCATCCGCGCGAAGTCTCGCGGCGGGAAGTAGCTCGAATGCGGATCGAGTGTCCGCAGCATGCCGTCAATCGACCCGTAAATCAGCAGTTCGGCGCCGCAGACCGTCGACGGCGAGCAGACCTCGGGCATCGGCTCGACGTAGTCGGTTTCGATTGCCGCAAGCGCGGCGGTGTAGACGCGCGTGCGTGCCGACGTCCGGTCCTGCATGTGAGCGGTCGTCGACCCCAGCACGATGCCGAGAACCACGGCCGTGCCCGCCACGACAGCCGCCGAGGGAACCGGAAGGTATCGCATGCGCTTCGTCCTCACCGACCGGCCTCGCCTGCCGGCCTCTTCTTTCCAAACAGCCATGCCACGCCGATGCTGAGGATGTAGAGCGCCAGCATCGGTCCAGAGAAGATGACCAGTGTCGGGATGTCAGCGCTCGGGGTGATGACGGCCGCAACCACGACGATGATCAGCACCGCGTACTTGAACTTGCGAATCATGAACCCGGCCGAGACGACACCGAACCGCGCCAGGAAGAACACCAGCATCGGCATCTGGAAGACGAGACCGAGCCCGAGAATCGTCCTGACGTACAGCGAGAAGCTGTAGTCGAGCGCCGGCATGTAGGCCAACGGTCCCTGTGCGTAGCTCGCGAAGAACCGCCACATCGACGGGTAGGCAATGACGTGGCCGAAGTACGCACCGCCGACGAAGAGTACCGACGCGCAGAAGACGAACGGGATGACGACCTTCTTCTCGCGCGCGTACAACCCGGGAGCGACAAACAGCCAGAGTTGCGTGAACAGCACCGGCGAGGCGACCAGCAGACCCGCCAGTGCCGACAGCTTGATGCTGAACATGAAGCCCGCCATCGGCTGCGTATAGACGAGCTGGCCACCGTTCTCGGAGAAGTACTCGATGAAGTACGCGAAGAGGGGCTCCCAGAAGAAGAGTGACACCCCGCAGCAGACGGTCAGCGCGTACACGCAATAGAGCAGCCGCGTGCGCAGTTCGTCGAGGTGCTCGAGGAAGCTCATCCTCGAGCGATCGTCGACGGCCTCCTCGTAGGCGTCGTCGAGCACGCCGGTGCCGGTGGAATCGGAACTCATGGAAGCGGAAGGATGGGCGCGTCGAGCCTCAGGCGTGCTGTTCGCCGCGCGGCACGGCGCCGGTCGGCTCCGGCGTCACGTCCGGATTGACCACGTCCCCGGTGCCCCCATCGTCGCCGAGCGGCGTAGCGGTCGTCGACGGCTGGCTCGCGGCGGCGCGGCGGTCTTCGAGGCGAATTTCATCGTCGAGCGTGCTGCGCAGTTCGTTCGACGCGCGCTTGAACTCCGACAGACTCTTGCCCAGCGAGCGGCCGAGTTCCGGCAATTTCCGCGGTCCGAACACCAGCAGGGCCACGACGAAGATGACGACGAGCTCGGGCAGTCCTAAAGGTCCCATTGGCCACTTCCTTACTAACTTAGAGACCTTTCGAGTATAACCCGTTCCCCGTGCCGAACGGGCAAACAGGAAGCGAAGACGGCCCCCAACTCCCCCACTCGCGTTGACTTGTGGCGGCTGCGGTCGTACGATAGCCGAACCCCAGCGGCGCGGCCCGGGAGTTGCATCCTAGCCAATACGTGCGCACAGTGAACCCCCTTTTCCCACGGATACTTCCTATGAGACGACTGGTCGGAATGAGCATCATGGCCCTGGCCCTCGCGTTGGCGCCGGCCGCGGCCCTCGCCCAACCTTCCCAGACGCCCGATACGGCCGCTCCTGCGGACGACTCGGATTACGAACACCGTCCCGCCTTCTCGTCAGCTTCCGGCACGACCGGCATCTGGTTCGTTCCGACTGGAACCGTGCTGTCCGACCGGCAGTGGTCCGTCTCGCTCTATCGCACCAACTACGACGACGGACAGGGCTTCTCGGACATCTCGAGCTTCCCGGTCAACTTCGCCTACGGTCTTGGCGGCGTGGCCGAGATCTTCGGGTCGTTCCAGACCATCAACCGCATCGACCGCGACACCCGGCCGCTCTTCTTCACGAGCACACCCGATGGCGTCGACGCCGGCACCGGCGGCGGCATCGTGGTCAATGCGCCGCAGATGCGCAGCGAGTGGTCCGGCAGCAAGCTTGGCGACCTGTGGGTCGGCGGCAAGGTCAATCTCCTGCCCAACGCGCCGGCCGCCCTGGCCGTGCGTGCGGCGGTGAAGCTGCCTGTCGGCGACGATGACGCGGGCGTTTCGAGCGGCGCCACGGACTTCCAGATCGACGCGATCGTTTCGCATTTCAATCCGGCCGTGGAAGTTTCGGGGTACGGCGGTCTGATGATGCGCGGCAACCCGGACGGCTATGAGCTGACCAACGGTCTCCGCTGGGGCGTTGGCGCGTCGTTCCCGCAGCGCTACAGCGCGGGCTTCCGCGTGACCACCGAACTGTTTGGCGAGGCGTACTTCAACGACACGATTACCGCGCCCGCCGGGCTGGTCGGAACCGACGGCTCGTTCGTGCCCGTGAGCACGCGGATCCGCAACCCCGCTATCGCCGCTCTCGGTGTGACCTGGCAGGGGTCGAACGGCTTCTTCGTCGGTGCCGGCGTCACGTGGAACGTCTCGATGAGCGGCCGCGACTCGGCGGCCATCGAGTGCCCTCCGGGCCTGGTCTGCACGCAGCCTACGTTCGACGACTCGTCGTTCAAGGATGACAAGGGTCTTCAGGTCCGCATCGGCTGGCACCCCGGTGGACGTCACCAGAACGCTGCGGCGCGGCGCCCTGCTCCGCCGCCGCCGGCGCCCCAGGTGGCTCCGCCCGCTCCCGCAGCGGCCAATCGCCCGCCGACCGTGACCGCTTCGTGTGAGCCCTGTGAAGTGGAAGTCGGCCGCACGGCCACCGTGACCGCCGACGCGCAGGATCCCGATGGCGATCCGCTGACGTATCAGTGGAAGCCGGCCTCGGGCACTGTCGCCAGCCCGACGACCCGTCAGTCGCCGTGGACGGCGCCGAACCAGCCGGGTCCGGTCGCAATCGGCGTGACAGTCAACGATGGCCGCGGCGGTACCGCCAACGCGACGACCACGATCAACGTCGTGCAGCCTCGCGAGTACGTCTTCGAAGACGTGCACTTCGAGTTCGACCGCTTCAACATCCGTCCGGACGCGCTCAAGGTCCTCGACGATGCGGTGGCGGCACTCAATGCGAACACCGCCCTGCGCCTGACTGTCGAAGGCCATACCTGCAACATCGGGACGGCCGAGTACAACCTGGCGCTGGGCGAGCGACGTGCGACGTCGGTCCGCGACTACCTCATCAGCCGCGGCGTTTCGGCCGATCGGCTGCAGACGGTCAGCTTCGGCGAGGAGCGGCCCAAGCACGACAACGCCCGTGAAGAGACCCGCCGGCTCAACCGCCGCGCGGCTCTGACCGTGCGCCTGCAGTAGCCGCACGACACGCACTACCCATCAAGGGGGAAGACTCACACGAGTCTTCCCCCTTTGTTTTTCTGCGCCGGCGCAATTCGCACCGTCCCCCTGGCGCCTATAATCCGCGCAGCGCCACATGCCCGGACCACGCCCCCGCCGCCCGAACCTGACGAAGCTCATCGATGACCTGTCGAGCGCCGACGCGGCGCGCCGCGAAAGCGCCGCGGCGCGTCTGACGATTGCCGGACAGGCCGCCGTCCAACCGCTGCGAGCGCTTGTTGCGGCCGACGAGGCCGCCGCCGATGCGCGTGTGGCCGCGCTGCGCACACTGGCGGGTATTGGCGGCGCGCACGCCGCGGCCGCAGACGCAGCCGTGGCGACGCTCGCCGGCCCGGTCGATGCCCTCGCCCTCGAGGGCATCGACGTGCTGCGCACCATGCTCGACGAGCGGGAGGACGAAACGGCCGCGACGACGGCGCTCGAGCACCTCACCCGAATCGCGCTGTGGGCCGCCGCTCCCGTGGAGCGGCGGCGCGCGGCGATCGATGCCCTCTCCGGATTGCCAGAGCCCCTGCTGCGGCCGATTCTCGAAGCCGTCGCGTCCGACGCCGACCCGGCGCTGGCGGCCCGCGGCCGCGCCACGCGCCGCCAGCGGGACGCCACCCTTGCGGATGTGCTCGCTGACGGCCAGCTCCCTGACTCGCCGGCCGCCATGTCCGCACTCATCGACGCGGCCGGCAGCACTGCCCCCGTCACCGATCTCCGGCGGGTCATCGAGCTGGTTCGAGCACGCGAACAGCGGGAAGCCGAGGCTGGCCACGACGACCGCCGCGCGGCGTGGCGTCTCATCCGCGGACAGGTCCATCGGGCGCTCGGCGACCGCGACAGCCAGGTTGCGCTCTACGACCTGCGCGAAACCCTCGAAGAGGCCGAGGCCCCGGTGACGGTGGATTTCCTTGCTGCGGCGATGAAAGTGGGCGACGAGAACTGTCTCGACGGGTTGGCGGCGCGATGGGTGGCGGCCGGTACCGACCGCTGGTTACGTGACCAGCTGGAGCTTGCCGTACGAAGCATCGTCAACCGCAAGGCGCTGACCCGCGCGGATCCCGTGTTCGTCCGGCTACTGGGTCGCCTCCCGGCGGCCGGCCCCCTCGTCGCCATTGCGCCGAAGAGGCGTCGCCTGCGGCCGTAGGAGTCATCAGTAGATGGCTAGGCGTCATCAGTAGATGGAGCGCACGGGCTTCAGCCCGTGCGCACGTTCCGGCGGCCGTCAGCCGATCGCCATCTTTCTTCAGTAGGCCTTGGCGAACCAGGCTTTCACCGACGACGGCTGGCCGCACTTGACGCACGACCCGTCGACGCGCGGCGATCCCAGCGGGATGTTGCGCAGCGTGGCCTGCGTCTCCGCCTTGATGGCCGCTTCGCACTCCGCGCTGCCACACCAGGAGGCGACCACGAAACCCGGCCGGCCCTCCATCAGCGTCTGGAACTCGGCCCAGTCGGCTGCCTCGGCGGTGTGGTCCTCTCGGAACTTCAGGGCGCGCGCCAGCAGGTTCTGCTGGATCTCCTCGAGCAGGGCCGGAATGCGCGTCGCGAGATCCGCGAGCGGAATGGGCGCCTTCTCGCGCGTATCGCGGCGCGCAGAGAAGACCTGCGCCTTCTCGATATCCTTCGGACCGATTTCGAGCCGGACGGGCACACCGCGCAGTTCCCACTCGGCGTACTTCCATCCGGGCGAATTTTCTTCGCTCGCATCGAGCTTCACGCGTACGCCGAGCGCGGCGAGCTCAGCGCGAATGGCTTCGGCTCTCGGCAGGACTGTTTCCTTCCAGTTCCCGCGCGGGATCGGCACGATCACGACCTGGTAGGGCGCGACGCGCGGCGGCAGCACGAGGCCGCTGTCATCACCGTGGGTCATGATCAGCGCGCCCACCAGGCGTGTCGAGACGCCCCACGACGTCGTCCACGCGTGCTGCAGCGACTTGTCGCGGCCCTGGAACTGGATCTCGAACGCCTTCGCGAAGTTCTGGCCGAGGTTGTGCGACGTGCCGGCCTGCAGCGCGCGGCCGTCGCCCATCAGCGCCTCGATCGAATAGGTGCGGGCGGCACCAGCGAACTTCTCGCTGTCGCTCTTCGCACCGGCGACCACCGGGATGGCGAGGTCGCGCTCGGCGAACGTCCTGTAGACCTCGAGCATCTTCAGGGTTTCCTCTTCGGCTTCTTCCGGCGTTTCGTGTGCCGTATGACCTTCCTGCCAGAGGAACTCGGTGGTGCGAAGGAACGGTCGCGTCACCTTTTCCCAGCGCACGACGTTGGCCCACTGGTTGATGAGCACGGGCAGGTCGCGCCACGACTGGATCCACTTCGCGTACATCGTCCCGATGATCACTTCCGACGTCGGCCGCACGACCAGCCGCTCCTCGAGCACTTCATCGCCGCCCTTGGTGACCCACGCCACTTCGGGTGCAAACCCCTCGACGTGTTCCTTCTCCTTGTTCAGCAGCCCCTCGGGAATGAACAGCGGAAAGTAGGCGTTGACGTGGCCGGTAGCCTTGAACTCCGCGTCGAGAATGCTCTGGATGTGCTCCCAGATCGCAAAGCCGTACGGACGAATCACCATGCAGCCCTTCACCGGCGAGTAGTCGGCAAGTTCGGCGCGGCGGACGACGTCGAGATACCACCGCGAGAAGTCCTCGGAACGGGGCGTGATCTCGGTGACGAAAGAGTCTTTCTTCTGGTCGGACATAGGGCAAAAGGCTACGAGGCTACGAGGCTACGAGGCTGCAAGGCTACGAGGTTACTGGCTGCTGGCTGGCGATGGCTCCACCGCCGGCCGGACGTCGGAGAGGCGTCGGGCCCAGTGTAGATCGTCGCGCTGGCTGAAATCGGTCCGGGAGTGGCCGCCCCGGCTCTCCTCGCGCCGCAGTGCCGCCTGCACGATGAGCGACGCGACAACGACGAGGCTGGTCGTCCGCCACGTGGCGGGCGTCAGGGATGCTCCCGCGGCCTGCTGGCGCGTCACCGCGCTGGCAGCGGCGGACAAGGCCGCAAGAGCGGTGCGCAGCCCGTCGCCGTGGCGATAGACGCCGACATGCTGCCATGTCAGGTCCCGCAGCGCCGACTCGGCCATCGGCACCACCAGGGGCGCACCGGCGGGCGCCGGATCACTCCGCCCCACTGTGGCATCGCCCCCCCACGGAGCGGCGCGCCAGTCGACCATGGCACGTCCCGCGCGACCGCCGAATACCAGGCCTTCGAGCAGCGAGTTGCTCGCAAGCCGGTTGGCGCCGTGCACGCCGGTGCAGGCCACCTCGCCTGCGGCGAACAGGCCCGGTACTGATGTGCGACCCGCAAGATCGGTGACCACTCCGCCCATCAGGTAGTGAGCCGCCGGGCCAACGGGCAGCCGATCGGTGGCAAGGTCGAGCCCCACACCACGACAGAGCGCGGCAATCGCCGGGAACCGCTCGCGCACGACCGCAGTGGGCAGGTGCGACATGGTGAGATACACGGGGCGTCCGGTACGCGCCGACTCCCGGACGATGGCCTGCGACACGACGTCGCGCGAGGCGAGGTCGCCGCGTGCATCGTAGCGTTGCATGAACGGGTCGCCATCGGCATTCACGAGTCGACCGCCTTCGCCACGCAGCGCTTCGGACAGGAGATGCCGAGGTGCACCCGCGACCGCGAGCACCGTGGGATGGAACTGGACAAACTCGAGGTCCGCCACACGGGCGCCCGCGAGATAGGCCAGCGCTACGCCATCGCCCGTCGCAACGGTCGGGTTACTCGTCTCGCGAAACACCTGCCCGGCCCCGCCCGTCGCGAGCAACGTGGCCCCGGCGCGCGCTTCGACAAGACGCCCGCCGCGGTCCAGAAACCGGACACCCGCGACGACGCCGTCCTCGACAATCGCCTGCACAGCCGTCGCGTGGTCGACCACCTCGACCGATTGAAGGCCCTGGAGACGCGCGGCAAGTACCCGGGCAATCTCGCGTCCGGTGGCATCGTGCGCGTGCAGCACGCGGCGCACCGAATGTGCGCCTTCCCGCGCCAGATCGAGCGAACCGTCCGGCGCCCTGTCAAAAGCGGCGCCCCAGTCGATCAGTTCCCGTACGTCTTTCGGCCCCTCGGTGACGAGCACATCGACGGCGCGCCGGTCGCACAGGCCATCGCCGGCGTCCATGGTGTCGCGCGCGTGCAGTTCCGGGGAGTCGTCGGGCCCCACGGCGGCCGCAATGCCGCCCTGGGCGTACCCCGTGCTCCCGGCGCCCGGTTCGGACTTGGTCAGAATGAGCACACGGCCATGGGCCACGAGTTCAGCGGCGGCGCGCAGGCCGGCGATGCCGCTGCCGATGATGAGGTAGTCGGCCGAAACACGTTCGATCACAGTGGCCTGTTATCCTAGCAGGCCGGCGCCCCCCCGGCAGGAAAGCCGGGCGCTCACACCTTGCCATGAAACCAGTACGCATCAACGTCACCAGCGAACGCGGCACCTATCCAGTCGTCATCGGCTCTGGAGCCCTGCGCCACTTCTCCTCTCTCCTCACGAGCCGCGACATCGGCCGCCAGCGGATCGTCGTCAGTTCGAGCCCCATCTGGAGACGGCACTCCAGCCGCCTGCGGGGTGTCCTGCGCCGCGACGACCGGCCGGTGCTGATGGCCGTCGGCGAACGGGCCAAGACCCTGGACACGGTGAAGCACATCTATGACGCGTGCCTCGAGCGCCGGCTCGATCGATCGGCCGCCGTCATTGCATTCGGCGGCGGAGTGGTAGGCGACGTGGCGGGCTTTGCCGCCGCCAGTTATCTGCGGGGCATCGGCCTCGTTCAGGTGCCCACCACCCTGCTCGCCCAGGTCGACAGTGCGATCGGCGGCAAGGTCGGCGTCAACCTCCCTGCCGGGAAGAACCTCGTGGGGGCGTTCTATTCGCCCTCGCTCGTCGTGTGCGATCCCGATGTCCTGACCACGCTGCCCCGCCGCGAGTTCCGCGCGGGCCTCTACGAGGTGGTGAAGTACGGCATCATCGCCTCCCGACGGCTGTTCACGCGCGTCCAGACGGCGCTGCCGGAGATCTTCGCCCACGACCCGGCGCTGCTCTCAGCGGTCGTCGCCGCCTGCTGCCGGATCAAGGCAGACGTCGTGATGAGCGACGAGCGGGAATCGGGCCCGCGGCGCGCGCTGAATTTCGGCCACACGATCGGCCACGCACTCGAATCGATCACCAGGTATCAGCGTTTTCTCCATGGTGAAGCCATCGGCTACGGCATGATGGCAGCGGCCCGGTTGTCGGTCCTGCGGGGAACGATGACACCGCGCGACGAGGCACGTCTGCTGGACCTGATTGCCGCCCTCGGCCCGCTGCCTGCGGTCGGTGACCTCCGTATCGATGACGCGCTGGACGTCATCGCCCACGACAAGAAAGTGGTGCGAGGCCGCCTGCACTTCGTACTGGCCGCCGGCATCGGCGCCACCGAGATCGTGGCCGATGTGCATACGCGGGAACTGGTCCGTGCGATGAAATCCCTCGGCATGAAGTAGCGACCTCGCGAGCGCTACCGCATCACCCGCCATGACGTCCGGCGCACCACACCGGGCACCGGCGTCCGCGCGATGACGGCCTGCACGTCACATCTGGCCCCCCGGACACCGACAGCACGCGCCCTGATGACGATGCTTCCGTTGTCATCGACTTCCGGGTCCCCGTCTCCGTCGGCCACGTCGTCCGACACCCAGACGAGCACATAGACGCGATCGGCCGTCTCCGTGCCGGCGAACAACTGCCGCGCGCGGCCGTGGGCGAACAGGCGCCACCGCGGCGTGTCCACACCCCATCCCGCACCGCCGTATGCCGCGCGCTGAACCCCGGCGGTCACCTCGGCGGCGTCAATCGAGGCGCCCCCGGCAGCCGCCGGCCGGACGAGGGGCCCGATATGGCTGGACTGCGCGGGTCCCGCGAGCACGGTCGTCCAGTCGGCCATCACCGCCAGTTCCTGGATGACATGGTCGAGTCCCGCATCGGCCGCATACCTGACCTCGGCATCGTCCCGATGGTGTCCGGCGGTCGTGGCCTCGACGTCGATGACGAGCATCAGCGACATGCCCACGGCCACGACAAGCATCGAGACAACCATCACGAGCACGAGCGCGGCGCCGGCCTCGGGGTTATCAGTCTGCGTTGAGGTTGCGCGGCGAGACGTCAATCGCCACCTCCATATCCGGCACGAGCCGCATCGCACTGGTGGCCGACCCTTCCCGGGCGAACGCCCCGCCCCGGCCTCGCGCATCATCGGCCCCCGCCGCCACACGGACCACCATGCGCACCCGGCGGATTCGCAGCAGATCGGCATCGAATCGGTTCTCGCCGCTGCCGCACCAGGGGCCGTCGCGCAACGACTCGAGCGGCAGCACGACAAGCGGTGCGCCGGCGCGCGTGACGATGCCCCCGTGGCGCGGCAGGCCGTCGACGTCGAACCAGCAACTTCCCTGGCCTGTCTCGCGGAGCGCCCGGACGGGCACGCCGGGCTCTCCCCAGTACTCGAACCGCAGACCCACCACGTCGTCGACCACCGGCACGTCGGACGCCCGCCCGTCGTACTGGCGAATCTGCCGGGCATCGGCGTCGAAGTAGTAGGTGAGCGTCTCGACAACGGCCACTGGCGTGCCGGCGGGAAACGCATGGGGTGTTCCGGCCTGCCGGGGCGTGACCGGTGCGTCATCGCCCGGCCCCACCGGCCCTCCGACCACCATGAAATCGTGGCGTCCCTCGGCATCGAACAGGACGACCTCGTCGCCCTCCGCCATGCCGCAGAGCGGAGCGGCGCGACAGCCGGCCGATCGCTCGAGCGCCAGGATCCCGCCGGCCAGTGGCGCACGCAGGGCGCCCGTCGACGCTCCGGATGCCGTCCGCGTGAGCGTCAGCACATCGGACCGGGCCGTGCCGGGCGCATCGGGCAGGCGCTCGCCGATGCGCCTGGGCTGCACCACGGGGACACAGCACGCCAGGCTGCCCACTGCCCCTCCGGCGTCGCCCGACGCGCCGGCCGTAGCCAGATCGGCGGCCATCACGGCCACGGCGCCTCGCGCCCGTTGCTGCACATCGGCCGCCTCGGGCTGCGCCCGCGCGAGCGCGAGGTGCGCAGCAAGGAACGTCGCAGTCGCCGCGCCAATGAGCAGCGTGATGGCGGCGGCCACCAGCAGTTCGACGAACGTGAATCCGGCGTCACGCATCAGCCTGCCGTTCGCGTGCGAAGAGTGACAAGGTGCACGTCGGCGACTTCACGGCGCCGATCGACGACTCGCACCTCGATGACGAGCGTGTCGGGCCAGCCCGCCGCTGGCCCCACACGCCAGCGCCTCACGAATCGAGCGGCACTGGCCGCAGTGGCGTCGTTGCCGACCCAGTGGCCGTGTACGTCGAGGTAGTCGACAAGGCCAGGAGTGTCGTCGGCGAGTGCCGAGACCGGCGAAGAAGCCAGTCCGGGGCCACCCTCACCCGGCGTGCTTCGGCTCAGATCGGTGCGCGTATCGGTAACGCGTTCGACCGCATGCGACGAGCCGAAGCCCCAGGCGAGGCTGCGCAACTGTTCCATCCGCGATTCAGCCGCCAGTACGGCAACCGTCTCACCACGCGTGCGACCGAGCGCGAGGCCACTCGCGGCCACGAGCGATGCCGCACCGGCCGACAGCATCGACAGCAGCATCGTGGCAACCAGCACTTCCACAAGGCTGAACCCGTCGTCATGGAACACACGGCATGGATGGCGCATGCCCTTCGCTTTGCAACCGGCGATCCAGATCGACGTGCGAATTCAGGCGCAATTCGGAGGGCCAGAACCCCGACGTTGCAGATTCTGCAATGCCGGGCCACAACCCATTGCACATACTGCGACAGCCCGAAGCCTCGCGCTTCGGGGGCGGCATCAGTTCAGGGAGACGTGTTGGCGGCGGGGCCCCACCGCCAGGAACAACGTTCAGTACAACGACAGGTACCAGTCGAGCAGCGGCTTGCCGATGAGCGAGGCCGCATAGGCCGCCACGGCGAGGAAGGTGCCGAACGGCAGGCGCGTCTGCATCGATCGCCGACCCGTGGCGGCGAGCGCCAGTCCGATGACCGCGCCCGACAGACTGGCCAGGAACAGCACGACCCCCACCTGGCGCCAGCCGAGAAACGCGCCAATCATTGCCAGCATCTTCACGTCGCCGAGGCCCATGCCGTCCACGCCGCGCAGCCGCTTCCAGCCCCACCGCACAAACAGCAGCACGCCGGCACCCAGTGCGGCGCCGGCCACGCTCGCGACGAAGCCCGGCATGACGAACACCGCAATCAGGATGCCGGCCACGGTCCCGGGCAGCGTGATCACGTCCGGCAGCCGCTGCACGTCGTAGTCGGTGCCGAAGAGCACGATGAGCAGCGCCGTGAACAGCAGGTGTTGCGCCAGCACGATGGGGTCGGGCGGCAGCAGCCATGCCTGCAGCGCAAACGCGACGGCCGTCGCCAGTTCCACGAGCGGGTATCGCACGCTGATGGGTGCCTTGCACGCGCGGCATCGACGCCCCAGCACGAGGTAGCTGACCACGGGGATGTTGTCGTACCAGCGGATCGGAGTCGCGCATGCGGGACATCGCGACCCTGGCGAAGACACCGACTCCCCTGCCGGCAGCCGCGCGATACACACGTTGAGGAAGCTGCCGATGAGCAGTCCGAAGACGAAGACGGTGATGATGAGCGTCACGTCAGCGGGCGCTCAGGCCGCGCGGCAGCGGCAGCAGGGTGGAGCCCGCGCCGAGGCTGACGACGCCAGTCGATGAATCGTAGGCGAAGGGGGTCCCGGTGCTGTCGACCGGCAGACCCGGCAGCATGCGCGCACGCACGAGGTCGCCCCACACCGACGGCAGCCCACCTGTCCGCTCGCGATACTGCTCGATGAGGCCGTTGAGCTCATCGATCGCGTCGAGTGCCTGCACCTGCTGCAGGGAGCGCTCTGCCGCGTTCCGGATGTAGTCGTCTGTGGCAGAGGTCAGCAGTTCCGAAAGAATCCTGCGGGCGCCCGCGCGATCGCCGCCCTCGACAAGCGTCACGGCCGCCACCTGGCGGATCCAGCCCGGTGCTTCGGGCATTTCGGCGGCACGGTCGAACCATGACGCGGCCGCAGTGAAGTCACCGGTATACCAGTAGTGGACGAACCCGATGTCGTGGGCGTACTGCCAGCGATCCGGGCGGTGCTCGAGCCCTTTCAGCAGCAGATCGATCGCCTGGTCGGGGCGCCCCGGACCGTTGGGCGGATCCATGGCCAGGAAGATCGCGCCGAATCGATAGGCAATGTTGAAGTAGGGATCGAGCGTCGTCGTCAGGTCGAGCAGAGGCTGCAGCAGTTCGAATCGCCCGTCCTGTCGCAGCGAGCGGCGATCGCGGCCGTAATGCTGAATGGCGCGCATCCAGTACACGTCGGCTGCCACCGCGTCGAACGTCAGGAAGGCGCGATCGGCAACCCGGCCGGACCGCAGGTACATGAGCCGTTCCTGCGAGGGCGGCAGCGGCGCGCGCGTGTCGCGCGCGTGCAGCACGCCGGCCGCGGCAATGATGCCGGTGGCAACCAGCAGGACCGCGGCCACCGGACCGACGCGTGTCGTCACTTGAATTCCCGCCGCGAAAACAGGCCCACGGCCGCGACGAGCAGCGCGCCGACATACAGCGCGGCGTAGACGAGCGTTCCGGCGACGAAGCCGCGCGGCAGATCGAGCCCGTGCACCACCTGCGACTTGATATCGAAGGCCGAAAACGCCGGCACCGCCCATCCCACCGCCTGCACGCACCAGGCCACCACGGGTGAGACATCGACGATGTCGCCGAAGTGTCGCAGGTCGGCACTGAGCAGCCCGGTCACGAACAGGCCCAGCGTGAAGACGATCGACAGCAGCGCGCTCGAGGAGAACGTCGAGAAGAAGAGGGCAACCGCCGTCAGCAGGGCGAGTTCCATACCGACCATCAGCACCACGAGCAGCAGCCGGGGATCGGCGACCGGCGAGTCGAGCACGGCCTGCGATTCCGGGGGAATGCGCCACTGGGCATAGAAGAGGAAGAGGTACAACGCCGCCGCCATGCCGATGACGTTGACCAGCAACGTGAGCACGAGTCCGCAGTACTTGCCGAGGACGAACTCCCACCGCGGCAGCGGCTTGGCGAGCAGCGCGAAGATGCTGCGCCTGTCGATTTCGCGCGACACCAGGCCCACGCCAATCACCACGGCCATGAGGACGCCGGCCAGTTCGATCACCGCCAGGCCCAGATCCTTGATGATCTTGACGTCCTGACCCGCGGTGATCTGCGCGATCAGGAACGCCGAGGCCACGAGAAGGATGGCAAAAGCAGCGATGCCGTACAGGACGCGGTCGCGCACGCTCTCCTTGAAGACGTGCCAGGCCACCAGACCGATGCGCCCCGCGCTCGTCATGGCGTCACCCCGCGGTTGCCGCCACTCGCTCCAGAGCCGTCGAGCGCACGGACGAAGACTTCCTCGAGCGAACGGCGCTTTGGCACGATCGACTCGAGAACGACGCCGGCAGCCGCCAGCGCGGCGACAACCGGCTCCGGTCGCACCTCAGCGGGCAGGTCCAGCTGGAAGCGTCCCTCGCCCTGCGCCCGCACGTCCGCGCGGGGCATGACACGCCGATAGAGCGCCTCATCGCCGCCGGTCGACGTGACGAGCCAGCCCGTAACCTGTTGTGACGTCAGATCGCGCACACGCCCGTGCGCGACGAGCCGGCCCTTCGCGAGGATGGCGATGTGCTCGCACAGGTCTTCGGCGTCCGAGAGGATGTGCGAGCTGAACAGGACCGTTCGTCCCTCCGCGCCAATGGCGGCAATCATCTCGCGCACGTCGCGCCGGCCGATCGGATCGAGGCCGGACATGGGCTCGTCGAGTATGACCAGTTCAGGATCGTTGACCAGGGCCTGGGCCAGACCGACGCGCTGGACCATGCCCTTCGAAAAGCCCCGGATGGGCCGCCTGCGGTCGGCCGACAACCCCACCCGGTCGAGCGCCTCGGTCGCGCGGCGGCGCCGCTCGCTGCCCCTGTACCCGAACAGGCCCGCGAAATAGATCAGCAACTCCTCGGCGGTCAGGTAGTCGTAGAAGGTGGGATTTTCGGGCAGGAATCCAAGGCGGTGCCGCGCGGCCGTGTCTCCGGGCGGACGCCCGAGCAGTTCAGCGCGCCCTGATGTGGGCCGCAACAGGTCCACCAGCAGCTTGAGGGTGGTGCTCTTGCCGGCGCCGTTGGGGCCGAGCAGCCCGAAGACGCCGCCTGCGGGTATCTCCAGCGACAACGCGTCGAGCGCGCGCTTGGGAACGGGGCGCCAGAAACCTGTGGAGAAATCCTTTGTGAGTGCCTCGGTTCGGACAGCGGTCATGTTCGCAGGTCGAGCAGCTCACGGCGCACCGACTAGGTGCCCTCAATCTCCAGCATGAGGGCCAGTTCGAAGTAGTCGGGCGTCATGCCCCCGGGCAGCCGGACCCCATTGACGAAGTAGGTTGGTGTCTGGCTGATGTTCAGCGCCGTCCCATCGGCAATGTCGCGCCGGATGTCGGGCAGCCGCCGGGCGTACTCCCTCTCGAAATCGGTCACGCCGAGAATTCTTTGAGCCGCGGCCCGCATCTCGGCTGAGGAAACTCCCTGGTTGGCGTAGATCCAGTCGACCATCTCGTCGTACCGGCCCATATCCTTTGCGACGCGCGCCGCCACGGCCGCGTCGCAGGCCGCCTCGTGGCCGGGGATGGTCGACATCGTGTTGAAGTTGCACGCAGAATTGAGCGGCCAGTCCTTCACCACGTACTTCACCGCCCCAGGGTGCGAGGCGGCAAGCTTGTCGAGGACCGGTCGATAGGCCACCTCCCAGTACCGGCACGACGGACATTCGAAGTCGTTGAACTTCACCACGACCACGCTGGCGCCCTCGGGATCGATGCCCAGGTCCACGCGCGGCTGCCGCGCCCAGGCTTCCGCAAAGTTCGCCCGCACATCACCAGTCGGCTCCGGAGCGGCCGTGACAGCCGCGGCCTGCCGCGAGGCGGCTTCGGCCTCCGTCGGAAACATGACGACGGCGCCCGCGGCTCCGGCGAGGTACAGCACCGCGCACGCCGCCGCAATCGGATCCCGGAAAGCCGAGGCGATATCGCGCGCGAGACGCCCGGGGAGCTGCGACAGCGGCATGGGCCGACTCATCAGCGTGGCAATGAAAATGCCAACGACGCAGACGTAGGTGCCGATACACAGCAGGCAGCCGGTACCGAGCACGACGAACGACGTGTAGCCCAGATACAGGATTGTGGCGAGCCCAATCACGCTGAGGACCAGCAGGTAGCCGGCCGCTGCACTCGGGCCGTCGGTCGGCCTCGCGAAGCCGGCGACGAGCGCCGTCAGGCCGAACCAGATCAGTCCGCCTATCGCCACCGGCACACCGGCAACCGATCCGTATCGGCTCAGGTAGACCTGCGTGCAGTTGAAGGCCGCACTCACGTCGCACGGGCTGATGTAGGACGGATCGGTCAGCGACCGGTAGTGCACCCACGTCGACGCCCCGGCGAACCCCAGGCCGACGAGCGACAACGCGACAATCACCAGGCGAGTTCTGGAAGACATGGAGGAATTGTAAGGCCACACCCTGTCGGGTCGCCAAGGCCTGTATACTGACCGGGCCGGTCATCGACCGGCGCCCGCCAGCGTTTCGAGTAGTGCCCCACCGGGGTGCGCGCCGACCGGCTCCACGCTTCTACCGCAATCCTTGTGCCCGCCAATCCGGGCGGTGCGCAATCGTTACGGCGTCCGGAGACCCTCCCCCGTCTTGCGCGAGAACGGCCCGGCGCCTTCCTCGGAGAGTTCATGAGCACATCGCCGTCCGGTGTCAATCAATTCGCCTTCGTCACCATCGCCGCGCTGCGTGCCAAACAGCTGATGAGCGGGTCTACACCCCGTGTCGCGCCCAACGCCAAACCCGCGGTGACAGCCCGGCGCGAAGTGGCGGCCGGCAAGATCGACGCCCTCTGGCACGCGGACCCCATGGACGGCGCGGTCGTGCCGCCGACAGACAACGGATGAACCGAGGACAGTACCGGTGCGGTGGGTTCGATTGGTGCGGTGGGTTCGATGGGGCGGTCCGATGGGTGCGCTCAGGTGCTACGGAGTGACGGTAACGGTGCGGTAGGTGCGCACCCCC
>JBIQJY010000012.1:0-30876 GCA_044507065.1 Acidobacteriota bacterium | reverse complement strand
GTGTTACTGAATCGGCGACACCGCACCGCCCGTCGTGAACGGCTGGGTCGGCACCGTCGTGCCGTCCGTCGTGTCCTGGAAGATGGTCATGTTCTGATCGACGCCGAAGCCGCGCGTACCCGTCGTGCCCGCACCCACTGCATCGGCGGTCGCGTAGAACCCGGCGCCCGTCGCCAGCGTGTTGCAGTCGAGCACCGTCGAGGCACCGGCGGCACCCGACGTCATCCGCAGGTTGTAACCGCTCTTCACGATCGGGTCAGCCAGGTTGAACTCGGCCGAGATGAACCCCTGACCGCCTCCGGGAGGCGCGTCGGCCAGGATGTCGTATGACGTCGCGTAGGCACCATTGCCGCACGCCGCCGAGTACGACACCTGCGACGACGTGGTCGTGCGCAGCGACGCAATGGCCGACGACTCGTTACCGGTCATGCGCGCACGCAGGAGACCCGGCACCGCGATCGCCGCGATGATGCTGATGATCGCGACAACGATCAGCAGCTCGATGAGGGTAAAACCCTCTTCCTTCTTGACCTTCATGTTGTTCTGCTCCCTGTCCATTGAAAGATAAAGAACCCTAGTGACGTCACCAATCGGCTCGAGCCATCCAGGCTTGAACCGCTGGGGCGCTCCATCCCTGGGTCGTGCGCGCCGCCCTCATTCAGGCAACTCGAATGCCATGGCGGGTGCCTGGCGGCATGCAACATAAACCGTTCAATCTGAAGATCTTAACACCCGCTTACAAGCCGGTAATTGCCGGGGTTCACACATCCGCATTGCAGAAATTGCCGTCCGTACACGAGGACGATACGGATTTCGACGTTCGCCGAGGTCATCGGGCCGAGGGCCAATGACGGCACCCGGGGGCGGGGGCGGGGCTGAAGCCCCGCCCCCCAGAGAGCGGCCCTACGCCAGCTGGCTGATCAGGTCGAACAGCGGCAGGTACATCGAGATGACGATGCCGCCGACGATGATGCCGAGGAAACAGATCAGCACCGGCTCGAGAATCGTGAGCAGGCCGGCGATAGCCACGTCCACTTCCTCCTCATAGAAGTCCGCGATCTTCGCCAGCATGGTGTCGAGCGCGCCGGTGCTCTCGCCGGCGCCAATCATCTGCGAGACCATTGGCGGAAACACGCCCGTGGCCTTGAGTGGCACGGCAATCGATTCACCGCGTTCGATCTTCACGCGGGCCTGCATGATCGCGCCCTCGATCACGGCGTTGCCGGATGTTTTTGCCGTGATGTCGAGGCCGTCGAGGATCGGCACACCGGAACTGAGCAGCGTGCCGAGCGTGCGGCAGAACCGGGCCACCGCGATCTTGCGCAGGATCGATCCGATGAGCGGCGCGTGCAGCAGCGACTTGTCGATGCGCATCCGCCCCGACGGCGTCTGGTAGTACCGCCGCAGCAGGAACGACCCGACGAGAAACGACACGATGAAGAACGGCATCGCGAAAATCATCTGCTCGCTCAGCCAGATGACGATGCGCGTGGGAAGCGGCAGCTCCGCGTTCAACCCATTGAACAGATCGGTGAACGTGGGGATGACCTTCCACAGGATGATCGCGACGACCAGGACGGCAATCGACATGACGGCCGTCGGATAGATCATCGCGGACTTGACCTGCGCGGCCAGCTTGGCCTGCTTCTCGATGAAGACCGACAGCCGCTGCAGAATCGTATCCAGGATGCCGCCCGCCTCGCCGGCGGCCACCATGTTCGTGTAGAGGCCGTCGAACGCAAACGGCCGGCGCGCCATCGATTCAGCCAGCGTCGCGCCGCCCTCGACGTCCTCTTTCACCTTCTCGATGGCGCCCGCCAGCCGCTTGTCGGGCTCCTCCTTCGCCAGCAGCTCGAGACACTGCACGAGCGGCAGGCCGGCGTCGATCATGACGGAGAACTGACGCGTGAAGACGGCCAGCGTGCGTGCCGCCACCTTCCGCTGCAGCTTGCCTTCCTTCTTCGCGGCCAGCTCGAGCTTGGTCACGAGGATCTGTTCGCGGCGCAGCATCTCGCGCAGCGCTTCCTGCGACTCGGCGGCCCGTTCGCCCTTGACGATCTGTCCGTTCCGTGTGCGTCCCGCCCATGCGTACGTGGTCATCGGCCTACTCCCTGCAACGGACGCCGCACGGCGCCGGTCCCGCCGGCTCCGGCCGGGGCCGGCGGCGTGACGCCGCGTTCAAGCATCAAGTTCAGCTCGTCCTTGTTCGACGACGTGTTGAGTGCGAGGTCGCGCGTGATGACGCGGCGCTCCACCAGCCGCGCCAGCGACTGGTTCATCGTCTGCATGCCGTACTTCTCCTGGCCCGCCTGCATCGTGCCGTAGATCTGGTGGATCTTGTCGTCGCGGATCAGGTTGCGGATGGCCGGGTTGGCCACCAGGATCTCGAGCGCCGCGACACGCCCCTGTCCGTTGGCCTTCGGGACCAGGGCCTGGCAGACAATGCCCTCGAGCACGAGCGAGAGCTGCGTGCGCATCTGCGCCTGCTGGTGCGCGGGGAAGGCATCGATGATGCGCGTGATGGTCTGCGCCGCCGAGTTCGTATGCAGCGTGGCCATGGTCAGGTGGCCCGTCTCGGCCAGCTTCATCGCCGCTTCCATCGTCTCGAGGTCGCGCATTTCGCCGACGAGCACGACGTCCGGGTCTTCGCGCAGCGCCGCGCGCAGCGCCATCGTGAAGCTGTTCGTATCGGCGTGCAGCTCGCGCTGGTTGACCAGCGCCGTCTTGTGCGTGTGCAGGTACTCGATCGGGTCCTCGATCGTGAGGATGTGCACCGGCTTCGACTGGTTGATGCGGTCGATCATCGCGGCCAGCGTCGTCGACTTGCCGCTCCCGGTGGGCCCGGTCACCAGCACGAGGCCGCGCGGGCGGTCGGCCAGTTCGGACAGGACCGGCGGCAGCCCGAGCTGCTCGAGCGGCTTGATGTCCTGCGGGATGAGGCGGTAGACCGCCCCGACGGCCCCCTTCTGGTTGAAGACGTTGCAGCGGAATCGTCCGACGCCCCGCAGGCCGAAGGCCATGTCGAGCTCCAGCGTCTCCTCGAACTTCTTCTTCTGCGCATCGGTCAGCACGCTGTAGCAGAGCGACTTGAGGACGTCTGGCGTGAGCGCCGGCAGCTCGAGTCGCCGCAGGTGGCCGTGCACGCGCACCTGGGGCGGCGACCCGATGGACAGGTGCAGGTCGGACCCGCCGAGGTCGAGGGTGGCTTTGAGCAGATCAGGCAGATTCATGAGTGAGCCTTCTTCCCCATCACATCGTTTCCCGCACGACTTCCTCGAGCGTGGTCAGACCCTGGCGCACCTTCTCGAGGCCGCTCATTCGCAGGGTCAACATGCCTTCTTCAATCGCGGCGGCGCGCAATTCGGCCGACGGCGCGCCGACGATGATCATTTCGCGGAGCCGTTCACTGATTTCCATGACCTCGAACACGCCGACACGGCCCTTGTAGCCCGAGCCATTGCACCGGTCGCACCCCTTGCCGTGCATCGGCTTGACCGTCTTCGCATCATCGGGCTTGAAACCCGCCTCGGTGAGTTCGGCGACACTCGCGCCGGTCGGCTCCGCGCACTGGCTGCAGACGCGCCGCACCAGGCGCTGGGCCGCAATCAGGTTCACGGAGTTGGCAACGAGGAACGGCTCGATCCCCATGTTCACGAGTCGATTGATGGAGCTCGGAGCGTCGTTGGTGTGCAGCGTGGACAGGACGAGGTGGCCGGTGAGCGCGGCCTTGACGCCAATCGATGCCGTCTCGCCGTCCCGGATTTCGCCGACCAGGATGATGTTCGGGTCCTGGCGCAGGAATGACCGCAGGACCGCGGCAAAGTTCAGCCCGATGCTCTCGCGGACGGGTACCTGGTTGACGCCCTGGAGGTTGAACTCGACCGGATCCTCGGCCGTCATGATGTTGACGTGCGGATCGTTGATCTGCCCGAGTGACGAATAGAGCGTGTTGGTCTTTCCACTGCCCGTCGGGCCGGTCACGAGGACCATGCCCCACGGCTTCTTGATCGCGCGCATGAAGCGCGTCAGCGCCTCGGGCTCGAACCCGAGTTTCGTCATGTCGAGCTTCAGGCCCTCGGGATCGAGGAGGCGAAGCACGACCTTCTCGCCAAAGAGCGTCGGCAGGACCGATACGCGGAAGTCGATGTCGCGATTGCGGCCGCGATCGACGAAGCGCGTCTTGATGCGACCGTCCTGGGGCAGCCGCTTCTCGGCGATGTCGAGCCGCGCCATGATCTTCACGCGCGAGACGATAGGGTCGCGGAACTTGAGCGCCGGCGTCATCACCGACTGCAGCTGCCCGTCGATGCGGAACCGGATCCGCATCTCCTTCTCATAGGGCTCGATGTGGATGTCGCTCGCGCCCTTCTGGATGGCCGAGAGCATCAGCGCGTTGACCAGCTTGATGATCGGCGCCTCGCCGCCCTGCTTCTCGAGCGATGCCGAGTCGATTTCCTCGGTCTCGGCCACCACCTCGATGTTGTCGTCGTGGGTGCCGAGTTCCTGGAGCGCCCGGTCGGCCAGGTCGCCCGCCTTGACGTTCGCCCCGGAATCGGCGAGCGCCTTGCCGCTGTAGTACTTGGTGATGGCCTCCCGAATCGCACTCTCGGAAGCGACGACTGGCTCGACGTGGAGCCCCGTCATGAACTTCACGTCGTCCATGGCGAACACGTTGGTCGGGTCCGCCATCGCGAGCGTGAGCGTCGTGCCCGAACGGCCGACCGGGACGACGTTGTACTTCGTTGCGCTTTCCGGCGGGACGAGCCGGACAATCGATGAGTCGAGCTCGAACTCGCGGAGGTTGATGGCCGGCACACCGCAGTGCCGGCTCACGACGGACGTGATGTCGTCGTCGGTGAGGATGCTCAGCTTGACCAGACTCGTGCTGAGCCGTCCACCATTCTGGCGTTGATGGTTCAACGCCTCCTGGAGCTGGACAGGAGTGACGCGCTTTTCGCGCAGGAGCAGTTCGCCAAGCCGGACGGCCATGTGTACTCATCGACACGGCCGACCGCACGCTTGAGTTGCCTCAGAATCCTGCGCGCAGCGCTACCCCCATTTCCCGAGCCTCGTCGTTGCGCCCCCTGGCGTAGTGCCCATCGATCCACCAGCCTCGACGCACACTGACACTCGCTCCGACGGCCCCGAGCACATCCCGGTCGCCGGCCAGGTTCCAGCGCGCGCCGGAACGGACCTGCACCCGGGACCCGACGGAGGTCTCCCCGCCAACCGCGAGCATTCGACGAAGGTCGCCCATGAGGTCGACCGTGTTCAGGTCCAGGTCCATAGCAAGGGTTACGCCATCGGCTGGCAGCACGGCGACGCCGACACGGGCCTGGCGAGGCAGCACGAACTCGCTGCCCGTCGTTGCACGAAACGACGGTGATCGCAGATTCTTCAACGCGAGCCCCAGGCGCATCGATGGGCTGCCCGCCATGACGGCGACGTCCAGATCGAAGGCCGTCTGGTTGTCGCGCTCGAGGTCATCGAGGGCTTCGAGCGCCTCGCCGGCGGTCGGCAGGCCGACACCCCCGGTCGCCAGTCCGCCTCGCAGCACCTTCAGTGTGGATCCAACCACGAGGCCATCGACGATGGTCTGCAGGAGCGTCACACCGAGGTGCCCCAGTCTCAAGGACTCGCCCGTCAGTTCGCCGTCAGCATCCGCAACGAGGCGAGAGTGGCGCAGGGTCCCGTACGACAGGCCCAGCGGCCATGCGGCAAGGCTGGTGAGCGTGGCACGTCCCTGGCGTGCACCGGCCGCCGAGGCCGCGTCCGACTTACCAACCTGAAAGTCGTGCCACCCAATTGTCATCCCGACAGGATGGCCGCTGGCCAGTCCGGCCGGATTCCAGTGCACGGCCGTGGCATCGTCGGCGACGGCCACAAACGCCCCGGCCATGCCGAGCGCGCGCTCACCGGCGGCCTCGAAGGACAGTTGGGCAGATGCCCCTGACGGCAGCAGCACGGCGGCAGCCAGAACGATCCAGCGAATAGCAGAGAGTGGCATGCCCACCAGACTAGCGCACGTGCCGGCGACGGCAGCGAACGCCAGGGGCTGAAGCCCCTGGCCTCCATTGCGGGCGACCGTGGAGCGCACGGGCTTCAGCCCGTGCGAACGCCAGGGGCTGAAGCCCCTGGCCTCCATTGCGGGCGACCGTGGAGCGCACGGGCTTCAGCCCGTGCGAACGCCAGGGGCTGAGGCCCCTGGCCTCCCATTGCGGGAGACCGTGGTGCGTCTGAACTGTCCAGCCGCAATTACGTAAAGGATGAGACATAGAATGGGTGGATCGCCACGCAGCGCCGGAACTGTCGGCGGGAGTCCTCCATCATGAGCGAAATGCCCAGCACTGAAGCCCCGAGTCTCGGCCTCGTTGCCCGCATCATCGGCGTCATCTTCTCGCCCACCGAGACGTTCAAGGACGTCGCCCGGCACCCACGCCCCGTGGGCGTCCTTGCCGTCGTCTGCCTGGCCATCGGGCTCGCGGCCGGACTGCCACAGTTCACCCAGGTCGGGCGTCAGGCCGCCATCGACATGCAGGTGGAGCAGATCGAGCGGTTCAGCGGCCAGCCCGTGACTCCGGAGATGTACGCCCAGATGGAGGCTCGCGCGGGCGCGGGCGCCTACACGTCGATGATTGGGGTGTTCATCGGGGTCCCGGTCGTGGTCCTCATCTTCAGCGCGGTCTACTGGGCGATTTTCAACGTGGTGCTGGGCGGCACGGCCTCGCTGAAGGAAGTCCTGGGGGTGACGGCGCATGCACAGGTCATCGGCGCGCTCGGGGCGGTCGTGGGCGTCCCCATCCAGTTGATGCAGGGCGTCCTCACGCAGAGCGGGCCGTTCAATCTCGGCGCGCTCGTGCCCATGCTCGAACCCGACAGCCTGCTCGCGGTGTTTCTTGGTGCCATCTCGGTCTTCAGCCTCTGGCAGGCCGTCGTCAATGGACTCGGCCTGGCGGTGCTCTACAAGCGCAAGCCGGCCCTTTTCATCATCACGCTTCTCGCCATCACTCTGGGCTTCACGGCACTCTTCTCCGTGGGCTTCTCGCTCATCATGGGCAGGTAAATAGATGAACCGAAAGAAACTGCTTATCGGCGCCGCCATCGTTGTTGTCCTCGGCGCACTCGCCTGGGGCAACTTCGCGTCGCGGCGTTCGACGGCCACATCCGTGACGGTCGAAACCATTGCCCGGCACGACCTCGAGGCCATCGTCTCGGCGAGCGGCAAGGTGGAACCGGCCCGCCAGGTCGACATCAGTGCCGAGACCATGGGCCGCGTCGTGTCGCTCTCGGTTGTCGAAGGCCAGGACGTGACGGTGGGCCAGCCGCTGCTCGAAATCGATCCCCGCAACCTCGAAACTGCCTTCCAGAATCGTGAGGCCAGCCTTGCCACGGCGCGCGCGCAGCTCGCCCAGACGCGCACGCAGGTCAACAACTCGCGCACCGCCCTCTCGCAGGCCACCGAGACGATGCGCCGGACGGAGGGGTTGTGGGAACGCGGGCTGGTCTCGCGCGATGACTACGAACGGGCGGCCAACGACCTCAAGATGCGCGAGACCGACCTGCTCATCAGCGAGCAGTCGGTCGTCACACAGGAGCAGCGCATTCGCCAGGAGGAAGCGAACCTCGAGAGCGCGCGCCACGATCTCACGAAGGTCCGCATGGTCTCGCCCATCAACGGCATCGTCACGCGACGCAACATCGAGCTCGGCGAAACGGCGGTCGTCGGTACCATGAACAACGCCGGCACGGTGCTGCTGACGATTGCGGACATGAGTGTCATCGAGACCGAAATCGAGGTCGACGAGACCGACATTCCGTTCATCCGCGTCGGCCAGCCGGCCCGCATCTCGATCGATGCCCTGCCCAACCAGACGTTCCAGGGTCGCGTCACCGAGGTCGGTAACAGCCCGATCCAGGCGACGGGTCAGGCCGCAACCGGGCGCGCCACCAACTTCATGGTGGTCGTGACGATCGACGGCGAGGTGCCCAACGTCCGGCCCGGCTTCACGTGCACGGCCGAAATCACCACGGCCACGCGCGAGAAAGCGCTGGGCGTCCCCATCCAGGCGATGACCGTGCGCGAGCAGGTCGTGGACGCGTCGGGCGCGATCGTTCCGCCCCCCGCGACGCCGGCCGGCCGATCGTCGTCGGCCCCGGTCGTGCCGCAGGAACTGGCGCCCGGCCAGACGCGCAAGGAGTTCGAGGGCGTCTTCGTGGTCCGCGACGGCCGCGCGGCGTTCGTCCCGGTCACGACCGGCATTGCGGGTGAACGGTATTTCGAAGTACTCGAGGGCCTGCAGGAAGGCGACCAGGTCATCACCGGACCGTTCGCGTCGGTGCGCGCGCTGCGCGAGGGCGACGCGGTCACCATCACGACGGCAGCCCAGGCAACGACGACCGCGACACGCTGATGCACCAGTTCATCGAGGCGGCGGCCATCGCCCTCCAGGCGATCTGGGCCAACAAACTGCGATCGTTCCTCACGGTGATCGGCAACGTGGTCGCCGTGTCGTCGATCATCGCGGTCGTCTCGCTGGTGCAGGGACTGAACTCGTCGGTCGAGGCCGAAATCCAGTCGCAGTTTGCCGCCGACGCCTTCTCCATTCAGCGCCGACCGCTGACGCAGACGGACGAAGAGGACCTGCAGGCCGAGAGCAACCCGCGCGTCTCGATGGAAGACGCCGACGCCATCCGGACATTCGGGCCGGCCATCGGCATGGTGATGGCCGAGAACCGGTCTGGCGCGCAGGTCCGGTACCGGAACGAGACGCTCGACAGCGTCCAGATCCGGGGCGTGACGCGCGAGTTCAACGACCTGCCGTCGACGCAGATCGAACGCGGACGGCCCATCACGAGCAACGAGTTCAACGACGGCCGCGCGGTCGCCCTCCTGGGCTTCGATACGGCCGATCGGCTCTTCGGGCCCATCGAGCCGCTCAACAAGACCATCACCATCAACGGCTTCCACGTGCGCGTCGTCGGGGTGGCACCGCAGCGTGGGGCCCTGCTCGGCCAGTCGCAGGACGAGTGGATCGTGCTGCCACTCGGCGCCTATCAACGCATCTTCGGGACACGGCAGTCGCTCCAACTGACCGTGCGCCCGTCGACGCCCGATCAGCTGCCGGTGGCGATGGACGAGGCCCGCGTCGCCCTGCGCGTCGAGCGCCGGCTGCGGCCGAGCGAGCCGGACAACTTCGGCATCTTCACCGCCGACACGTTCATGAACCTCTACAGCCAGGCCACGGCAGGCATCTTCGCGATCCTCATTGGCGTCGTCGGCCTGTCCCTGGTGGTGGGCGGCATCGTCATCATGAACATCATGCTGATGGTGGTGAGTGAGCGCACGCGCGAGATCGGCCTGCGCAAGTCGCTCGGCGCGCGGCGGCGCGACGTCATGTGGCAGATCCTCACCGAGTCGATCACGCTCTCGACGTTCGGCGGCCTGTGCGGAACCGCGCTCGGCTTCCTGTTCGCGTGGGTGGTCAGCCAGCTCACGCCGCTGCCGGCCATCATCGAGGTGTGGTCCATCATCCTCGGGATCTCGATGACGGCCGTCGTGGGTCTCGGCTTCGGCCTCTACCCGGCCATGCGCGCAGCCGCGCTCGATCCCATCGAAGCGCTGAGGCGGGAGTAGCATGCGCTGGAGCCTGTTCAGCGAGATCGTCGCGATGTCCTGGGACACGGTCCGGGGCAACAAGATGCGGTCGTTCCTCACCGTGCTCGGCATCGTCATCGGCATCACGTCGATTGTCGGGATGACGGCCATGATCCGCGGGTTCGACCAGTCGATCCGCGACCTGTTCCGGCAGCTGGGCCCGAACACCGTCTATGTGGCCAAGATGTCGGCCGTCAGTTTCTCGTCGGGCACGGAGTTCCGGGAACTGATCATGCGGCCCAACATCACGGCCAACGACGCCGCGGCCATCGAGCGCTCCGCGCCGTCGATCGAGATGGTCGACCTGACGCTCGGCGCCGGTGGCCCGGGCGACCGCACCGAGCGGCTCTACTACCGCAGCCAGCGGACGAAGCCGATGGCCATCGCGGGCGCCAGCGCCGCCTGGCCGTTCGTCTCGCAGGTGCCGCTGCAGTCGGGCCGGTTCTTCACCGCGGCGGAGGTGCAGCGGCGAACCCGCGTGGTCGTGCTCGGCCTGGCACCGGCCGAGGCGCTGTTCCCCAACATCGATCCCATCGGGAAGGCCATTCGCATCGGCTTCGAGGAGTTCACCGTGATCGGCGTGCTCGCCAAGCGGCCGAGCCCGGGCGGATTCGACGTGGGCGTCGACGACTTCGTCGTCATTCCCTATACGACGTGGGCGTCGAAGTACGGCGTCCGCGTCAACGAGACCGGTCGGGGTACGCTGAGCGGCCTGATGGTCGCCGCCGTGCCGCACGAGGGCGTATCGGTGGAACAGGCGATGCGCGAGATCGAAGAGGTCATGCGCATCCGCCACGGCCTGCGGGTCGACCAGCCCAATGACTTCGATCTGGTGACGCAGGATGCCTTCCTCAACCTGTGGGAGCAGATCAGCCAGGCGACCTTCCTTGCGCTCGTCGTCCTGTCGTCGATTGCACTGATGGTCGGAGGCATCGGGGTCATGAGCATCATGACCATCAGCGTCACCGAACGGACGCGCGAGATTGGCGTGCGCAAGGCGCTCGGGGCACGGCGCGTGGAAGTGCTGTGGCAGTTCCTGCTCGAGGCCGTGTTTCTCACGTCGGCGGGCGGCCTGCTCGGCATCCTCTGCGGCGCGACGATCGGCTGGAGCGTACACCTGCTGACCGGCTTCCCCATTTCCATGCCGTGGTGGTCGTTCGCGATCGGGATCGGCTTTTCGGCCGGCGTCGGCGTCTTCTTCGGCATGGTCCCGGCCATCCGCGCCTCTCGCCTCGACCCGATCGAAGCCCTCCGATACGAGTAGAGCAGCCCGAGGCCGAGCGCGCCAGCGCGAGCGCTGAGGGGCAGCGTCAGTTCAGGGAGAAGCGTTGGGGGTGGGGCCCCAACGCCCTGGAAAAGCGTTGGCCAATCGCGCCCGCGGCGGAGGCAGAGCACGGTTCCCCCACCTCGATCGGTTCAGTTCACGCGATCGGCCAGCAGCGCCACGGCAAGCGCGTACGAGTGGGAACAGTTGTAGTCGAGGATGGCCTCGTAGTTCCGGTAGGCCAGAAAGTGACGGCGCACGCCGCGCACGAGCGACGCCTCCATGTCGGCCGTCGGCAACGGCCGCCCGCCCGCGAGCGTCACGCCCAGGCGCGACCACTCGGCCAGCGGCCGCGGCTCGGTCATCGCCCGAACCGCGCGGCAGCCCTCGGCGCGCATCGGGACGCCGCGATCGATTTCGGCCAGCACGCTGTCGCTCACGACGACCTCGCGTCCCCACCGCTCACCGGCCGTCCACCCGGCATTCTTCAGGTAGTTGCCCATCGATCCGAACACGTCGGGCAGCGAGGCCCAGATATCGGTCGCACCGTCGGCGTCGAAGTCGACCGCGTGGCGGAGGAAACTCGACGGCATGAACTGCGGCTGGCCCATGGCCCCGGCCCAGGACCCGCGCATGCGCTCGAACGGCACACCCCGATCGACCATCTCGAGCGCGGCAAGCAGCTCGCTCCGGAAGAGTGCGCGCCGGCCGTCGTAGGCAAGTGTCGCGAGCGCGCGAATCGTCGGGTAGGTCCCAGTGAATCGCCCGAAGTTGGATTCGAGCCCCCAGATGGCCGTCATCACGGCGGCCGGCACGCCGAACTCGCGCTCCACTTCGCGCAGCACGCCGGCATGGCGTCGGTGCATCTGCCGCGCCGTCGTCACCGTTCGAGCGGTGAGCCGCTGCGCCAGGTACGCGTCGAGACTCTGCACCTGCTCCGGCTGCGCGCGATCGCGCGCGACGACGACCGGCTGCGGCGACAGGCCGGCCAGCGCCGAATCAACCGCCGCGGGGCTGAGCCCGCGGTCGAGGGCCTCGGCCCGGATCCCCTCGAGAAACGTCTCGAACGACGCTGGCCCGGCTGTCTCTGGCGGATCCGGCGCCAGTGGCTGGAGGGGCGCAGCGGGCACGGCCGGAACGCCTGGCGTGCCCGGCTCGGTGGGCACGGACACCTGCCGCGCGTGCGGCGCCGCCGACGCGATTGCCGCAAGGCCAAGAACCAGGAGCGTCACGCGCATCATGACGCGATGGTAGTACGGTTCCCGCGGACCGGGCAATACGGCGGCCGCGTCGATGTCGACGACTGACGCGCGTGAAACGACAACGGGCGCTGAAGGGTGACCCCTCCAGCGCCCGTGTCATGCCTGCCGGCGGCCGTGGGCCGCCGCCTTCCTACGAGCCGCCAGCCTTGCGCGGCGTCGTCACCTTCTTCGCCGCGCCCTTGGCGGGCTTGCTCGCGCGCGTCTTCACGCCCGCGTCCTGCGCGTCCTTCTTGCGGCCGCCCAGTGCCTCGCGGAGCCGGCCGCCGACGGTCTTCTTCTTCGGCTTCTCCGTCTTGACCGGTTCCTTCTCGGCGTTCGGGTCGTACTCGCTCCCGAGCAGTTCCACCTCGGCCATCTCCGCGCTATCGCCGCGGCGATGGCCGAGACGCAACAGGCGCGTGTAGCCACCGGCGCGGTCGACGTACCGGGGCGCGATCGTACCGAACAGCTTCTGCACGATCGCCTTGTCGGCGATGTCCTGCGCCACGACCCGGCGTGCCGTCACGGCGCGTGGGCTGCCAGCCTCGGCGTTGAGGCTGCGCTTGGCCACCGTGATGATGCGCTCGACGAACGGGCGCAGTTCCTTGGCACGGGGGACGGTCGTCTGAATCCGCTCGTGCCGAATCAAGTCCATGGTCTGGTTGCGGAGCATCGCGATGCGATGTTCCGTGACGCGACCGAGCTTCCTGTGTGCCACTCTGTGACGCATGATCGAATTCCTTCGTCTGTCCGCGCTGCCGGCTCCGGGCCCGGCCCGACGCTCTATTCCTGCGTGCCCTGATCGAGCCGCATGCCAAGGCTGAGCCCGAGGGTGCCCAGGATGTCCTTGATCTCGTTGAGCGACTTCCGGCCGAAGTTCTTCGTCTTCAGCATGTCGCCTTCGGTCTTCTGCACGAGCTCACGCAGCGTCCGGATGTTCGCGTTCTTCAGGCAGTTGTAGGACCGCACTGACAGCTCGAGTTCCTCGACGCTCTTGTCGAGGTGCTCGTTGATCGAGGCCGGCAGCGCCTCGCCGCCGCCCTCGAACGGCTGGTCACCCGCGTCGTCCAGGCCCACGAAGATCGTGAAGTGATCGCGCACGAGCTTCGCCGCGAGCGACACGGCGTCGCGCGCCGTCACCGCGCCGTTGGTCCACACCTCGAGCGTGAGCTTGTCGTAGTCGGTCGTCTGGCCGATACGCGCCGCCTCGACGACGTAGTTCACCTTCTTGACCGGCGAGTGCACCGAGTCGATCGGGATCCAGCCGATACCCAGGTCCTCGTCGAAGTTCTTGTCGGCCGAGA
The DNA here is from genome assembly GCA_044507065.1 of Acidobacteriota bacterium. Lineage (GTDB taxonomy): Bacteria > Acidobacteriota > Vicinamibacteria > Vicinamibacterales > SCN-69-37 > SCN-69-37. Next base: position 17,412 of record JBIQJY010000012.1, on the reverse strand, counting down.
CGTATCCCCGGCCGCGACGGATGCGCAGTTCCATCTCGAGCGAGCCGCCCTCGCTGACCGTCGCGATGTGCGCGTCGGGCTCGAGGATCTCGACGTCGGCGTCCGCCTGGATGTCGCGCGCGCGGACGTCACCCGGCTTGGTCACCCGCACGACGAGCGTCTTGGGCTGGTCGGTGTGCACCTTGAGCGGGATCTGCTTGAGGTTGAGGATGATGTCCGTCGCGTCTTCGACCACGCCCTGGATGGGCGAGAACTCGTGCAGCACGCCCTCGATCTTGACGGCCGTCACGGCCGCGCCCTCGATCGACGAGAGCAGCACACGCCGCATCGCGTTGCCGACGGTGGTGCCGAACCCCCGCTCGAATGGCTGCGCGTAGAACCGTCCGAACCGGTCGGTGAGTGTCTCGCGCTCGAACTCGAGGCGCTTCGGTCGCTGAAAACCCTTCCACAACATGGTCACAATCCTTTCGCGTGTCCACCGTCGCCCGCCAGGGCGTCGGCTGGACCAGACCTGCATTGATCGGTCACCGGCCTCCCGCCGCAGGTCTGAGAGCTGCGGGCCGGCAACTGCGACGGAGACGACGAACCGTCAGACGCGGCGCCGCTTCGGCGGCCGGCAGCCGTTGTGCGGGATGGGCGTGACGTCGCGGATCGACTTCACGTCGATGCCCATCGTCTGCAGCGCGCGCACGGCGGATTCGCGCCCGGCGCCCGGTCCCTTGACCCGCACCTCGAGCGTGCGCAGGCCGTAGGTCTTGGCCGTGTTGCCGGCCGCCATCGCCGCCTGCGTCGCCGCGAACGGCGTGCCCTTGCGCGATCCCTTGAAGCCAATCGCCCCGGCGCTCGACCAGGCAATCACGCGCCCCTCGGCGTCGGTGATCGTCACGACGGTGTTGTTGAACGACGCCTGGATGTGGGCGAACCCGTGGTGCACCACGCGCTTCTCGCCCCGCTTCTTGAACGTCTTCTTCTTCTTGCCGCTCTCGGCGGCGCCATCGGTCTTTGCCATCACACCCTCGGTTCAGTCGAACGACGCCTACTCGGTCTTCTTCCGGGCCACCGCGCCACGGCGTGGTCCCTTGCGCGTCCGCGCGTTGGTGCGCGTCCGCTGGCCGCGTGCCGGCAGGTTGCGGCGATGCCGCGACCCGCGGTAGCTGCCGATCTCGACGAGCCGCTTGATGTTCATCGAGATCTCCTTGCGGAGGTCACCCTCGACGCCACCCTGCTCCTCGAGCACACGGCTGATGTTGCGGACATCGTCTTCCGACAGGTCCTTCACCCGGATGTCGCCGCTCACGCCGGCAGCCGTCAGCACGTCGTTCGCGCGCTTGCGGCCGATGCCGTAGATGTATGTCAGACCAATCTCGATGCGCTTGGTCCGCGGCAGATCCACTCCTGAAATGCGAGCCATATCGTTCCCTCAGCCCTGTCGCTGCTTGTGCTTCTGGTTGCTGCAGATGATCCGCACGACGCCGTTGCGGCGCACGACCTTGCACTTGACGCAAATCCGCTTGACCGATGCCCTGACCTTCATGGTGCCCTCGACGGAAGCTGGAAGCCGACTTACGCTCCCACTTTCCTTCTGATTCGCCCCCGACCCGTATCACGGGGGCTGACCTCGACTAGAACCCGATCGCCAACGACGAGCCGCACGAAATTCCGGCTCAGTCCGGACGACGCATGCGCCGTGACGTCACGGCCATCGACTGCCACCCGGTAGAGTCCCCGCGGCAGCAGCGCCAGCACCGTGCCCTCGACGGTCACCCCCTGGTGATCCGTCATCGGCCCGTCTCACCGGCCGTCGCCGGCGTCGCCACCGGCCGTTCCCCCTGCACGCCGCGCCGTCAGCACCAGCGGTCCGGCCTCGGTCACCGCGACCGTATGCTCGAAGTGCGCTGCCACGCTGCCGTCGCGAGTCACCGCGGTCCAGCCATCGCGCAACACCTTCGTCTCCGGCCGCCCCATCGCCACCATCGGCTCGATGGCGAGGACCATGCCGGCCGCCAGCTTCGGCCCGCGTCCGGGCGGGCCGTAGTTGGGGATCTGCGGATCCTCATGGAGCCGCTCGCCGATCCCGTGCCCGACGAACTCGCGCACGACCGAAAAACCGTGGCGTTCGACCCAGGCCTGCACCGCGTGGCTCACGTCGGACAACCGGCCGCCAACCTGCACCTGCTCGATCGCGCGGTCCAGCGATTCCCGCGTGGCCCGCAGGAGTGCCAGCGTCTGCTCCGGCACACGCCCGACGGGCACCGTCACGGCCGAATCGCCGTAGTAGCCGCCCATCTTGACGCCCATGTCGATCGAGACCACGTCTCCATCGGCCAGCAGGCGCGACGCGGACGGTATGCCGTGCACGACCTCCTCGTTGATCGACGTGCACAGCGTCGCGGGAAACCCGCGATACCCCTTGAACGCCGGCTCGGCGCCGCCGTCGCGCACGAGCCGCTCGGCCAGCACGTCGAGGTCCAGCGTGCTGACCCCCACGGCCACCGCGGCCTCGACAGCCGCCAGCACGTCGGCCACCAGCTGGTTGGCCGTCCGCATCTTCGCGATTTCGGCCTCCGACCGGCAGACGATCATCGTGCCCCCAGGACGGACGCGACCGCCGACGAAATGTCAGCCGCCACCGACTCGAGCGGCTGGTCCCCGTCAACCGACCGGAACGTCGGCCGGTGGCGGTAGAACTCCACGATCGGCGCCGACTCGGTGGCGTAGACGCGCAGGCGCTCGCGCACCACCCGCAGGTCGTCGTCGGTCCGCTGCACCAGCGGCCCGCCGCAGGCGCTGCACACGGTCAGCACCGCCGTGGCCGGCGTGCCGCACTTGGCGCAGATCCGGCGCGTCTGCAGTCGCTCGAACAGCGTCTCCTCCGGCACCTCGATGTCCACCACGACGAGCGGTTCACGATCGTCGAGCAGGTGATCGAGCGCCTCGGCCTGCGCAATCGTGCGCGGGAAGCCGTCGAGCACGAAGCCGTCCCGGGCGTCCGGATCGGCCAGCCGCTTCCGGACCATGTCAATCACCACGTCGTCGTCGACGAGGCGGCCGGCGTCCATCGTGGCCCGTGCCTGCCGCTCGAGCTCGGCGTCTTTCTGCCGCGCCTCGCGCAGCACGTCCCCGGTCGAGATCCGCGGCACATGCCGCGTCTTCGCGAACCGCTCCGCCTGCGTACCCTTCCCCGCCCCCGGGGGCCCCAGCATGACCAGTCGTACTGACACGTCAATCGAACTCTAGCCGCGCCGGCTGCGAACGCGCGTCTTCTTCATGAAGCCGTCGTAGTGGCGCATGATCAGCTGCGACTCGATCTGTTGCACCGTATCCATGGCCACGCCCACGATGATGAGCAGCGACGTCCCGCCGAAATAGAACTGCACGTTCAACCCCTGGGTGATGAACTGGGGCAGCACCGAATCGAGCCACGGCCCGATGAACGGGATGGGCTCGACGCGGAAGCCCATCATCAGGATCTCGGGCAGCAGCGCGATGAGCGCGAGGTACACGGCCCCGGCCAGCGTGATGCGCGCGAGAATCGCGTCGATGTGCTCGGCGGTCCGCTTGCCGGGACGAATCCCGGGCACGAACCCGCCGTACTTCCGCATGTTCTCCGCCACCTCGTCCGGCTTGAAGATGATGGCCGTGTAGAAGTACGCGAAGAAGATGATCATCGTCACGTACAGCAGGTTGTAGAGCGGGTAACCCATGGCAATCTGGCCGATGGCCGAACTGAGCCACTGGTTCTCGAACATGCCGCCCGGGTCGACCATCGGCTTCATCGTCTGGGGAAATGCCAGGATCGATGACGCGAAGATGACCGGCATCACGCCGCCCGTGTTGACCTTCAGCGGGATGTGCGTGCTGGCGCCGCCGTACATCTTGCGGCCCACCATCCGGCGCGCGTACTGCACGGTCACGCGCCGCTGCCCGCGTTCCACGAACACCACGGCGCCGACGACCGCGATCATCATGGCGACGAGGACGACCAGCGCGAGGGGCCCGATCTCGCCCGTCTCCATCTGGCCGAGCGTGGAGAACACCGCCCGGGGCAGCCCCGAGACGATGCCGGCGTAGATCAGCAGCGACATCCCGTTACCGATGCCGCGCTCGGTGATCTGCTCACCAAGCCACATGACCAGAACCGATCCGGTCGTGAGCGTCAGCACCGTCATCAGGCGGAAGCCCCACCCGGGGTTCTCGACAATGGCGAAGCCGCCTGCCTGGCCGGCATTCTCGAGAAACACGGCGATGGCCATCGCCTGGATGACGCTGAGTGCGATCGTCCCGTACCGCGTGTACTGGGTGATCTTGCGGCGGCCGAGTTCACCTTCCTTCGACAACCGCTCGAGATAGGGCCAGACCACCGTCAGCAACTGCAGGATGATCGACGCGCTGATGTACGGCATGATCCCGAGCGCGAACACTGTCATCTGCGACAGGTTGTAGCCCGAGAACATGTCGTACAGCCCGAACAGGTTGCTGCTCGCAACCTGGTTCGACAGTTCCGTGAGCGCATCGATATTGATGCCTGGAATCGTGACGTGGCCGCCCACCCGGTACGCCGCGAGGATGCCCAGCGTGAAGAGCATCCGGTTGCGCAGTTCCGGGATGGCGAAGATGTTCCTGAGACTGTCCATAAATGAGCTCGAGGTACCTGCCCGTCCTCCAGTGCCGATGGGTCGACGAACCGGGGTCGTCGACCGGTGCCGTCCCGGCCTAGGCCAGGACCTCGGTGGCCCCCCCGGCCGCCGCGATCTTCTTCACCGCCGTCTCGCTGAACTTGTGCGCGTGGATCGTCAGCGCCTTCTCGATCTCGCCGCGGCCGAGCACCTTGATGGGCGCACGGGCGTCACGCACGATGCCGCGCTCGTGCAGCAGTTCGGGCGTGACCGCCGACCCGCCATCGAACACCTCGGCCAGCGTGTCGAGATTGACCACCGCGTACTCGACGCGGAACGGATTGCGGAACCCGCGCTTCGGCACGCGCCGGTGCAGCGGCATCTGGCCGCCCTCGAACCCGCGCTTGAACCGGAACCCCGACCGCGACTGCGCACCCTTGTGGCCGCGCGACGACGTCTTGCCGTGTCCGGACCCGGGGCCGCGGCCTACCCGCTTCTTCGGCTTCTTCGCCCCACGGGGCGGCCGCAAGTTGTTCAGAGCCATCTGTCTCTCCAATCGGGACGTGGTCCCGGCCTATTCGTCGACGCGGACCAGGTGCCGCACCTTGAGGATGAGGCCGCGCGTGGCCGGCGTGTCGACCACCTCGACCGTCTGCCGGATCCGCCGCAGGCCGAGGGCGCGCAACGTCTGCTTCTGCGCCTTCTCGAAGCCGATCCCGCTCCGAACCTGAGTAATCTTTAGCTGCTTCATAAAGCCCTTACCGCGCCGCCGGCGCCACCAGGTCCTCGAGCTCCTTGCCGCGCAGCCGGGCCACGCTGGCCGGATCGCGCAGCAACTCGAGCGCCGAGAACGCCGCGCGTACGACGTTGTGGTGGTTGGCCGACCCCAGCGACTTGGTCAGCACGTTGCCGATCCCGGCCGACTCGACCACGGCGCGCACCGCGCCGCCGGCGATGATGCCGGTGCCATCGGGCGCCGGCTTGAGCAGCACGGCCCCGGCGCCGAAGCGGCCCAGCACCGGATGCGGAATGCTCGTGCCGGCCATCGGGACGCGAATCAGGCTCTTCTTCGCCGACTCGATCGCCTTCTTGATGGCCGACGGCACTTCCTTGGCCTTGCCGATCCCGAATCCCACCACGCCCTGGCCGTCGCCGACGACCACGAGTGCGCTGAAGCTCAGGTTCTTGCCGCCCTTGACCACCTTGGTGACGCGGCTGATGTTGACGACCGTGTCCTTCAACTCCAGCTCGGCTGCGTCGATCTTCTCGCGAGAGTGCGCCATGTGCTCCTGCTTCCGTCTATCCCGCCGCGCTCGCGGCTAGAACTCGAGACCGGCCTTGCGGGCCGCGTCGGCGACCGCGCGGACGCGGCCGTGATACAGATTGCCGCCGCGGTCGAAGACGACGCGGCTGATACCCCGCTCGCGAAGCCGCTCGGCGATCACCTTGCCCAGCGCCTCGGCGCCGGCCACGTTCCCGCCGCGCACCGCGCCGCTGAACACCGACCCGAGCGCCGGCTCGGTGCTCGACGCCGAGGCCACCGTGCGGCCCGCGAAGTCGTCGATGACCTGCGCATAGATGTGGCCGACCGACCGGAACACGGCCAGCCGCGGCCGCTCGGCCGTGCCGGAAATCCGCTTGCGCTGCCGCAGCCGGATGCGCTCGCGTCGATCCTTCTTCGTGTGAATCCTCATACCTTCGCTCCGTGCCGGCCGCGGCCCGCACGCTCCCTTTCGGAACTACGCGCCCGTCTTGCCGACCTTCTTCTTCAGCACTTCACCCGTGTAGCGCACGCCCTTCTGCTTGTACGGGTCCGGCTTGCGCATGCCGCGGATGTTGGCCGCCACCTGGCCGACCAGCTGGCGATCGATGCCGCTGACCGTCACGTGCGTCTGCTTGTCGACCACGATGTCGATGCCGGCCGGAATGTCGAACACCACCGGGTGCGAATAGCCAAGGGCGAAGACGACCTGCTTGCCCTTCAGCTCGGCGCGATAGCCGACGCCGACGATGTCGAGCTCGCGCGTGAAGCCTTTCGTCACGCCATCGACGGCGTTGGCGACCAGCGTGCGCGCCAGGCCGTGGAACTTGCCGAGCGAGGCGTCCGGCCTGTCCGGAGACGCGACCAGCTCGGTGTCCTTGAGCGCGAACGTGATGCCGGGCGGGACGCGCTGCCGGAGCGTGCCCTTGGGGCCCTTCACCTCGACGGCATCGGCGTGCACCGTGACGGTGACGCCTTTCGGGACCGGAATGGGTTTCTTGCCGATACGGGACATCTCGGAATCCTCACCAGATGTTGCAGAGCACTTCGCCGCCGACACCGGCCTTGGCTGCGTCACGCCCGGTCATCACGCCCTGCGAGGTCGTGAGGATCGTCGTGCCCAGCCCGCCGAGCACCTTTGGCACGTCGTCGCGGCCGACATACGCGCGGCGGCCGGGGCGGCTGACGCGTTCGAGCCCGGAGATGACGTTCTCCCCGCGCGGGCCGTACTTCAGCAGGACGCGAATCAGCTCGGGCGATTCATCCGAGGCGGCCACCTGCCGGAACCCCGAGATGTAGCCTTCCTGCTCGAGAATCCGCGCGATCTCGACCTTGAACCGCGAAGCGGGAATGTCGACTCGGGGATGACGGGCACGCACCGCGTTGCGGATGCGCGTGAGCATGTCTGCGATCGGGTCAGTCATATGCGTGAATCCTTGCTCAACTCGCGTCGCTGGAAGCCGGACGCCTCTCGGTCCGCCTCCGCGCCGAAACGTGTCACCAACTGCTCTTGACGACCCCGGCCACTTCGCCGCGCAGCGCCATCTCGCGGAAGCAGAGCCGGCACAGGGCGAACTTGCGCAGGTAGGCCCGCGGGCGGCCGCACCGGCGGCACCGGTTGCGGTGCCGAACGGCATACTTGGGCTTCTGGTCGAGGTCCTTGACGGTCTTTGCAGTGGTTGCCATCGTGTCGCTGTCCTGATTCGAAAACGCCCGCTAGTTCTGGCGGAAGGGAATCCCGATCAGCTGCAGCAGCCGCCGGCCTTCCTCGTCGGTCTTCGCCGTCGTCACGACCGAGATGTTCATCCCGCGTGACTTGTCGACCTTCATGTAGTCGATCTCGGGGAAGATCAGCTGGTCGCGCAGCCCGAGCGTGTAGTTGCCGCGGCCGTCGAAGCCCCTCGCCGACACGCCGCGGAAGTCGCGCACGCGCGGCAGCGCAATCGAGATCAGCCGGTCGAGAAATTCGTACATCCGCTCGCCGCGCAGCGTGACCATCGCGCCGATGGGCATGCCCTGGCGCAGCTTGAACTGCGCGATCGACTTCTTCGACCGCGTCACGGCGGCCTTCTGGCCGGTGATCTTGCCGAGTTCCTCGGCGCCGGTGTCGACGATCTTGCCGTTCTGCGTCCCCTCGCCGAGGCCCATGTTGATCACGACTTTCGTGATCTTCGGCACGGCCATCACGTTCGTGTACGCGAACTCCTTCTGGAGCGCGGGGATCACGTCGGTCACGTAGCGTTCCTTTACGCGGTTCATTTGTCGACCACTCCCTTGCACTTCACGCAGTACCGCACGCGACGGCCGTCGTCGAGCAGCCGCCGCCCGACGCGCGACGGATTGCCGCACTCCGGGCAGACCAGCTGGACGTTGGCGACGGCCAGCGCCGCTTCCCGCTCCACGACGCCGCCCTTGATGTTGCGCTGCGGGTTGGGCTTCGTGTGCCGCTTGACGACGTTCACCCCTTCGACCACCACGCGTCCCTTGTCGGGAACCACGCTCAGGACGCGCCCGCGCTTGCCGCGGTCGCGGCCGGCCAGGATGATGACGTTGTCGTTCTTCTTGATCGCCAGTGCTGGATGACTCATGGCTGTTGCTCTTCTCGGGACCGGGCCTGCCGTGCGCCCGCGCCGCGTCGCGCTAGAGCACCTCCGGCGCGAGCGAAATAATCTTCATGAACCGGCGCTCGCGCAGCTCGCGCGCGACCGGGCCGAACACGCGCGTCCCGATCGGGTCGCCCTCGGCACTGATGAGCACGGCGGCGTTGCGGTCGAAACGGATGTAGCTGCCGTCCCGGCGGCGGACTTCCTTGCGCGTCCGCACGACGACCGCCTTGACGACCTGGCCCTTCTTCACGGTGGCGTCCGGGGTCGCTTCCTTGACCGACGCGGTGACGATGTCACCGATCCGCGCGTAGCGGCCCGTCGACCCGCCGATCGCGGTGATGACCGCAATCTTGCGTGCCCCGGAGTTGTCGGCGACGTCGAGCACCGATCCCATCTGCACCATGGCTAGACTCCCTTCGCCCGATCAACGATCCGCGTCACGACCCAGCGCTTGCTCCGCGACAGCGGGCGCGTCGGCGCGAGCGCCACGCGGTCGCCCACCTGCGCCGCGCCGTCCTCGTCGTGCGCCATGAAGCGCGAGGTCAGCCGCTGCTGCTTGCCGTACACCGCGTGGCGGACCTGCCGCTCCACGGCGACGACCACGCTCTTGGTCATCTTGTTGCTGACGACCTTGCCGATGATTTCCGTTTTCGACATCGCTAGACGCCCTTCTCCCGCAGCACGGTCCGGATGCGCGCCAGTTCACGGCGCAGCGGACGCAGCTTGTTGCCGAGGTCGGCCTGCCCCATCGACCGCTGCAGCCGCAGGCGGAAGACCCGATCGTCGAGGTCGCGCGCGCGCTGCTCGAGCTCGGCCGCGCCCTGGGCGCGCAGTTCGGCGAGTTGTTCGACCACCTTCATGACACCTTCTCCTCGGCGAAGCGGGTCGCGAAGCGCGTCTTCATCGGCAGCTTCGCCGACGCCAGCCGCATCGCGGCCCTGGCCTCGGCCGCCGGAATGCCTTCCATCTCGAACAGGATGCGTCCCGGCTTGATGACCGCGACCCAGCCCTCGGGCGACCCCTTGCCCTTGCCCATGCGCGTTTCCTGCGGCTTCTTGGTCACCGGCTTGTCGGGAAACACCCGAATCCAGACCTTGCCGCCGCGCTTGATGCCGCGCGTCAGCGCCACGCGCGCCGCCTCGATCTGTCGATCGGTGAGCCAGCACGGCTCGAGCGCCATCAGCCCGTAGTCGCCAAACGCCACCGAGGAGCCGCGCCAGGCCAGGCCCCGCATGCGGCCCCGGTGCTGCTTTCGAAACTTGACCTTCTTCGGCATCAACATGATGACAATTCCTCTTTGACCTGGAGGCCAGTGGCGTCAGCCCTGGCGCGCTTCGCACGGGCTGAAGCCCGTGCGCTCCACGGCGCTCCGTCCGGATGCGCGATCTAGCCCCGCGCCGCCCGACGCGGCTGCCGATATTCCTCTTCGCGGCCCGTGCGCGGCGAGAGGCGCTCGCCCTTGTAGAGCCACACCTTCACGCCAATCGTGCCGTAGGTCGTGAACGCCTCGGCAAAGCCGTAGTCGATGTCGGCACGCAGCGTCTGCAGCGGCAGCTGGCCGTGCAGGTACCACTCCGACCGTGCGATCTCGGCGCCATTGAGCCGCCCCGACACCCGCACCTTGATGCCCCGCGCGCCGAACCGCAGCGCGGATTCAACGGCCTTGCGCATGGCGCGGCGGAACGCAATGCGCTTCTCGAGCTGGGCGGCCACCGACTCGCCAATCAACTGGGCGTCGAGTTCCGGCTTCTGGATCTCGAGGATGTTGATGAACACCTCGCGGCCCGTGGCCTTCATCAGTTCCTGCCGCAGCCGGTCGACCTCGGTTCCCTTGCGGCCGATGATGATGCCGGGACGCGACGTGTGGATGTCGACCTTGAGCTTGTTGGCCGCGCGCTCGATGTCGATGCGCGAGACACCCGCGTGCGCGAAGCGGCGCTTGAGTTCCGACCGCAGCTTGCGGTCCTCGTGCAGCAGCTTCGCGTAGTCCTTGTCGGCGAACCAGCGCGAGCGCCACGTCTTGTTGAACCCCAGCCGGAAGCCGTAGGGATGAACTTTTTGACCCATAGTGTCGACCTACTCCGCTGCCTTCTTCGTGCGACGCGCCCGCGGCGTCGGACCCGCCGATCCCTTCACGGGGCGCTCGGCCACTTCCACCGTCAGGTGCGCCATCCGCTTGACGACGCGGAACGCGCGGCCCATCGGGGCCGGGCGGATACGCTTCATGCTCGGCCCCTGGTTGGCGAAGCACGCCTTGACGTAGAGCCGGTCGACGTCGCCGCCGAAGTCGGCCCGCTGCTGCGCGTTGGCAATGGCCGACCGCAGCGTCTTCTCGATGTCGCGGGCGATGATCTTGCGCGAGAAGCGCAGCGTCGCGAGCGCGTTCGAGACATTGGCGCCGCGAATCTGGTCGAGCACGAGCCCGGCCTTCTGCGCCGACGTGCGGATGTACTTCGTCGTGGCCTGAGACCCCGCCATTACGAGCCTCCCCTGCCGGCGACCTGCGCCGCCTTCTCGGCCTTGGTGGTGTGCCCCTTGAACAGCCGCGTCGGCGCGAACTCGCCGAGCTTGTGCCCGACCATGTTCTCGGTGATGTACACCGGGATGAACTTGCGCCCGTTGTGCACCGCCACGGTGTGGCCCACCATCTCCGGCACGACGGTCGATCGTCGCGACCAGGTCTTGATGACCCGCTTCTCGCTCTCGCGATTCATCGCCTCCACCTTCTCGAGGAGGTGCAGGTCGATGAACGGTCCCTTCTTGAGTGATCTACCCATGGTGCCTCTCGACTACTTCTTCTTCCGCTCGAGGATGAACTGCGAGCTGCGCTTGTTGCGCCGGGTCTTGTAGCCCTTGGTCGGCTTGCCCCACGGCGTCACCGGGTGACGGCCACCCGACGTCTTGCCCTCGCCACCGCCCAGCGGATGATCGACCGGGTTCATCGCCACGCCGCGCACGTGCGGCCGGTGCCCCAGCCACCGGCTGCGGCCGGCCTTGCCGATCGACACGTTCTCGTGATCGATGTTGCCCACCTGACCGATGGTCGCGAGGCACTCGACATTGATCTTGCGCAGTTCGCCCGAGGGCATGCGCAGCGACGCGTAGTCGCCCTCGCGCGCCACCAGCTGCACCGAGGCCCCGGCCGACCGCGCGATCTGGCCGCCCTTGCCGGGCTTCAGCTCGACGTTGTGGACGGTGGTGCCGAGCGGAATCTGCTTCAGCCGCAGGCAGTTGCCCGGCAGGATGTCGACGCCGTCGCCCGACATCACCGGATCGCCCACCTTCAGGCCGAGCGGATGGAGGATGTAGCGCTTGTCGCCGTCGGCGTAGACGACCAGTGCGATCCGCGCCGATCGGTTCGGGTCGTACTCGACCGTCGAGATCGTGCCCGGAATCCCGAACTTGTCCCGCTTGAAGTCGATGACGCGATAGTTGCGCTTGTGACCGCCGCCGCGCCACCAGGAGGTCAGTTCGCCCCCGTTGTTGCGGCCCCCGGTCCGGTTGAGCGGCTCGACGAGCGGCTTGTACGGACGGTCGGTCGTGATCTCGTCGAACGTCTGGACGCTCTGGAAGCGTCGCCCCGCTGACGTCGGTTTGTACTTGCGAATCGGCATGATGACGGTCCCCGGCGCTTACGCGCCTTCGAAAATCTCCGGCACCTTCTCGCCGGCCTTCAGACGGACCCAGGCCTTCTTCCAGTCCGACCGCTGTCCCACGAACCGGCCCTGGCGCTTGAACTTGCCGTGCGCAATCCCCGTGCGCACCGACTGCACCTTGGCGCCGAGCAGCTTCTCGACGGCCCGCTTCACGTCCACCTTCGTGGCGCCGAGCGCCACCTCGAACACCACGACGGTCGACGCCTCGCGCGCGATCGTGGTCTTCTCGGTGACGAGCGGCCGCCGGATGACGTCGGTAATCTTCTTCATCCCAGCACCTCCTGCAGCCGCAGGATGGCGGCCTCGGTCGCGATGATGCGCGTGGTGTTCATGACGTCGCGCGCGGTCAGCCGCCCGCTCGGCAGGATCGTCACCCCGGCCAGGTTGCGCGCCGACAGCGTGAAGGCCGCGTCGGGCTTCACGTCGACGACCAGCGTGCGCCCCTTCCGGCCCAGCCGGTCGAGCATGGCCGCCGCGTGCTTCGTCTTCGGCTCCTCGACGCCCAGCGCGTCGACCACCGTGACCGCACCCTCGCGGAACTTCGCGGTGAGGGCCGCGCGCAGCGCCCCGCGCTCCACCTTCTTCGGCAGCGTGAAGGCGTAGCTGCGCGGCTGCGGACCGAACACGGTGCCGCCCTTGCGCCACAGCGGCGTCCGGACCGACCCGACCTGCGGCCGGCCCGTGCCCTTCTGCTTGTACGGCTTCTTGCCGCTGCCGCTCACGTTCGCGCGGTTCTTCGTAGCGTGCGTGCCGCGGCGCTCGGACGCATTGGCCCGCACCACCGATTCCCAGATCAGGTCGGTCTTGACCGGTCCACTGAAGACCGTGTCGTTCAGCTCGACCGAGCCGACCTTCTTGTTCTCGCCGTTCACCACATCGAGTGTCATGGCAGCCCCGTACTACTTCTTGCCCTTTTTCTTCTCGACCTGCGGCTGCGGATCCGGCTTGCGCGCCACCGCGCGCCGCACGACCACCACACCGCCGGGCGCGCCGGGCACCGCCCCGCGCAGCACGATCAGGTGGTTGTCGGCATCGACCCCGACCACCCGCAGGTTCCGCGTCGTCACGCGATCGCCGCCCATCCGACCCGCGGCGCGCATGCCCTTGACCACGCGCGACGGATACGACGAGGCGCCAATCGATCCGGGCGCGCGATGGAACATCGACCCGTGCGTCGCCGAGCCGCCGCCGAAGTTGTGGCGCTTCATGACGCCCTGGAACCCCTTGCCGCGGCTGGTCGCGATGACGTCGACCCGGTCACCCTGCGCGAAGATGTTCGCCAGCACCTGGTCGCCCGCCTTCAGCGCCTCGCTGCCCGGCGCCACCTTGACCTCGCGCGTCACGCGGGTCGGCGGCGTCGCCGCCTTGCGGAAGTGTCCGACGGTCGGCTTGTTCGGCTTGGGCGCGGTCTCGTCGACCAGCCCGAGCTGCACCGCCTCGTAGCCGTCGGTCGCCGCGGTCTTCGCCTGCACGACCACGCAGGGCCCCGCCTTGATGACCGTGGCCGGCACCGCGGTGCCGTCGGTCTCGAAGACCTGGGTCATGCCCACTTTTCGTCCGATGATTGCTGTGACCATATTGGTGACTCGTCGCAGGCGTCAGCCTGCGGTCGCCTTCCTACTTGTGTTCCTTGCCGAACGCCTTGATCTCGACGTCGACACCGGCCGGCAGATCGAGCTTCATCAGCGCGTCGACCGTCTGCGGCGTCGGTTCGAAGATGTCGATCAGCCGCTTGTGCGTCCGGATCTCGAACTGCTCACGCGACTTCTTGTCGACGTGCGGCGAGCGCAGCACCGTCCACTTGTTCTTCTCGGTCGGCAGCGGCACCGGCCCGGCCAGGCGCGCGCCGGTGCGCTTCGCCGTGTCGACGATCTCGGTCGTCGACTGGTCGAGCACGCGGTAGTCGTACGCCTTCAGGCGGATACGGATCTTCTCGGAAAAGGGTGTGGCCATAATCGTCTACTTCCCGTTCGCCTTCTTGATCACTTCCTCGCTCTGCGCGTGCGGAAGCGGCTCGTACCGGTCGAAGTGCATCGAGTAGGACGCGCGGCCCTGCGTGCGCGACCGCAGGTCGGTCGCATAGCCGAACATCTCCGACAGCGGCACGCGCGAATTGATGATCTGCGACCCGCTGCGGGCTTCCATCGACTGCAGGTGGCCGCGGCGGCTGGTGATGTCGCCGATGACGTCGCCCATGTATTCCTCGGGCACGGTCACCTCGACGCGCATCACCGGCTCGAGCAGAATCGGCTGCGCCTTCTTGGCCGCATCCTTGAACGCCATCGACCCGGCGATCTTGAACGCCATTTCGTTCGAGTCGACATCGTGGAACGACCCGTCATACAGGTCGATCAGCACGTCGTCGATCGGGTAGCCGGCCAGCACGCCCGTGGTCATCGCTTCGCGGATGCCCTGGTCGATCGGCTTGATGAATTCCTTCGGAATCGCGCCGCCAACGATGTTGTTCTCGAAGAGGTAGCCCTCGCCGGGATTGCGCGGCACCAGGCGGATCTTCGCGTGCCCGTACTGGCCGCGGCCGCCCGTCTGCTTCACATAGCGGCCCTCGCCCTCGGACGGCCGTGTGACCGTTTCCTTGTAGGCCACCTGGGGCGCACCGACCGACGCCTCGACGCCGAACTCGCGCTTGAGCCGGTCGACGATGATCTCGAGGTGCAGCTCGCCCATGCCGGAGATGACCACCTGGCCGGTCTCCTGGTCCGTCTTGACGCGGAAGGTCGGGTCCTCGGCCATCAGCTTCGCCAGGCCCAGGCCGAGCTTCTCCTGGTCGGACTTGGTCTTCGGCTCGATGGCCAGCGAGATGACCGGCTCGGGGAAGTCCATCGCCTCGAGGATGACCGGCGCCTTCTCGTCGCACACCGTGTCGCCGGTCGAGACCGACTTGAGGCCGACGGCCGCGGCGATGTCGCCCGCGTAGACCTCCTTGATTTCCTCGCGCTTGTTCGCGTGCATCTTCAGCAGGCGGCCGATGCGCTCGGACTTCTGCTTGGTCGAGTTGTAGACGGCCATGCCGGACGTCATGACACCCGAGTAGACGCGAATGAACGTGAGCTGACCGA
The DNA here is from genome assembly GCA_044507065.1 of Acidobacteriota bacterium. Taxonomy (GTDB): domain Bacteria; phylum Acidobacteriota; class Vicinamibacteria; order Vicinamibacterales; family SCN-69-37; genus SCN-69-37. The sequence goes on along the minus strand of JBIQJY010000012.1, from coordinate 2,196 downwards.
CGAACGGGTCGGTCATGATCTTGAAGGCCAGCGCCGACAGGGGGGCGTCATCGCGCGCCTCGCGCTCGACGGTGGCCCCTTCCCCGCCATTCGGATCGATGCCGGTCACCGCCGGAATGTCGAGCGGGTGCGGCAGGAAATCGATGACCGCGTCGAGCAGCGTCTCGACGCCCTTGTTCTTGAAGGCCGAGCCGCAGAGGACGGGCACGAAGGCGGCCGACTCGTTGCGGACCGAGTCGATCGTCCGGCGCCGGAGCGCGGCCTTGATCTGCTCTTCGGCCACCTCTTCGCCCTTGAGGTACTTCTCGAGGATCTGGTCGTCGACCTCGCTCACCTTCTCGATGAGCTGCTCGCGGAAGCTCTTCGCGAGCTCGAGCATGTCGGCCGGGATCTCCTCGACGCGGAACGCGCCGCCGAGCTTGTCGTCGACCCAGATGACCGCCTTCATGCGAATCAGGTCGACCACCCCCTCGAACTTGTCCTCGGTGCCGATGGGCAGCTGGATGGCCACCGGGTTGCCCTGCAGCTTCGTCCGGATCTGGTCCAACGTGCGGACGAAGTTGGCGCCGATCCGGTCCATCTTGTTGACGAAGCAGATGCGCGGGACGCGGTACTTGTCGGCCTGGCGCCAGACGGTTTCCGACTGCGGCTCGACGCCGGCCACCGAGTCGAACACGGCAACGGCGCCGTCGAGCACGCGAAGCGAGCGCTCGACCTCGGCGGTGAAGTCGACGTGGCCGGGCGTGTCGATGATGTTGATGCGCTGGTCGCGCCAGGTGCAGGTCGTCGCGGCCGACGTGATCGTGATGCCGCGCTCCTGCTCCTGCTCCATCCAGTCCATGACGGCCGTGCCCTCGTGGACCTCACCAATCTTGTAGGTGATGCCGGTGTAGAACAGGATGCGCTCGGTGGTCGTCGTCTTGCCGGCATCGATGTGGGCCATGATGCCGATGTTGCGACAACGCGTGAGTGGAACTTGGCGGGCCATGGTGCTCGGGTCCTTTGATCGACTGAACGACTACCAGCGGTAGTGGGCGAAGGCCTTGTTGGCCTCGGCCATGCGGTGCGTATCTTCACGCTTCTTGACGGCGCCGCCGCGCAGGTTGGCCGCGTCGAGGAACTCGTTGGCCAGCTTTTCCTGCATCGTCTTGCCGTCACCGCGCACCTCGGCGTACCCGGCCACCCAGCGGATGGCGAGCGACAGCCGGCGGTTCGGGTTGACCTCGATGGGCACCTGGTAGTTCGACCCACCGACGCGCCGCGACTTCACCTCGAGGCTCGGCTTGACGTTGTCAATCGCCTTCTTGAAGACCTTGAGCGGGTCGTCGGCGGACTTTTCCTTCACGATCTCGAGCGCCTTGTACATGATGCGCTCGGCGGTCGACCGCTTGCCGCCCCGCATGATCGTGCTGATGAACTTGGTGACGAGCGGGCTGCCGTAAATCGGGTCGGCCGGAACGTCACGTTTCGCAATCTCTCGTCTACGCGGCATGGTGTCTACGCCTTCTTCGGTCGCTTCGCGCCGTACTTCGAACGGCCCTGCATGCGGTTGGCCACGCCGACCGCGTCGAGCGTGCCCCGCACGACGTGGTAGCGCACGCCCGGGAGATCCTTGACGCGGCCGCCCCGGATGAGCACGAGCGAGTGCTCCTGCAGGTTGTGGCCGACGCCGGGAATGTAGGTGGTGACCTCGATCTGGTTCGTCAGCTTCACGCGCGCGACCTTGCGAAGCGCCGAGTTCGGCTTCTTCGGGGTCTGGGTGAAGACGCGCACGCACACGCCGCGCTTCTGCGGGCTGCTCTGCAGCGCCGGACTCTTCGTCTTGGTGAGAACCTTCTCGCGTCCCTTACGGACCAACTGGCTGATTGTCGGCATACCGCGTATCTCGGACCTCGGGCCATGCGCGTCCGCATCGCCCCGCGTTTTTCCACTCACGGCGACAGCACCCCCAGGGCCGCTGTCACCGCACACGAGCACACGCGCCGCGGAGGGCGCGCTGTCGGCGTCCTGGCCTGAGAACCCGGAGGTTCGGCACCAGAAACAATCCCCTATTGCTGAACAGTCAGCGTGGCAGCCGAGGTGTGCCACGCCCTGAGGGCACGGCGGCGGCTGCGCGGAAATACCAGGAAGCGGAGCAGCTTCTACTGGATTCGAACCTAGATAGGGTGTCCCAGGCTCGACAAGAACCTTGCGAGA
>JBIQJY010000076.1:10706-12419 GCA_044507065.1 Acidobacteriota bacterium | reverse complement strand
CTGCCCGATATCGACGGTGTCTCCGTGCTGAAGCAGCTCAAGCAGCTCGATCCCGACATCCTCGTGATCCTGCTGACGGCCTATGCGAGCGTCGAAACCGCCGTGAGCGCGATGAAGCTCGGCGCCTACCATTTCGCCAACAAGCCGTTCGACCTCGAGGCGCTCGTCGCCATGATCGAGCAGGCGCTCGAAACCACCCGCCTGCGCCGCGAGGTCCGGCGCCTGCAGAGCTCGCAATCGGCGCCCTACAGCCTCGACGGCATCGTCGGCGGTTCGGCCGAGATGCGCGAGTTCAAGGCGCTGCTGGCCCGCATTGCCGCCAGTCCGGCCTCGACCGTGCTGCTCACCGGCGAGAGCGGCACGGGCAAGGACCTGGCAGCCAAGGTGCTGCATTACACGAGCGCGCGCGGCACGCGGCCGTTCGTCAACATCACCTGCTCGGCGCTGCCCGAGAACCTGCTCGAGAGTGAACTGTTCGGGTACGAGCGCGGGGCGTTCACCGACGCCCGGCAGCAGAAGCGCGGCCTGCTCGAACAGGCCGATGGCGGCACGGTCTTCCTCGACGAGATTGGCGAGATGACGCCGCCGCTCCAGGCGAAGCTGCTGCGGTTTCTCGAAGAGAAGGCGTTCCGGCGCATCGGCGGCACGTCGGACGTGCGCGTCGACGTCCGGGTCGTGGCGGCCACCAACCGCACCCTCGAGGACGAGGTGCGTGCCGGGCGGTTCCGCGAGGACCTGTTCTATCGCCTCAACGTCCTGCCGCTGAAGCTGCCCCCGCTGCGCGCGCACCTCGAAGACGTGCCGGCCCTCGTCGACTTCTACGTCGACCTGTTCAACCGTGAGTTCAAGAAGAACATCCGCGGCGTTTCGCCCGCGGCGCTGGCGCTCTTGCGCGCGCATGGCTGGCCGGGCAACGTGCGCGAACTGCGCAATGCGGTCGAGCGCGCCATGCTGCTCGCCACGGGTGACACGCTCGAACCGGTCGACTTCCCCATCGCCGGCGGCGGTGCGTCCGGGCACGTCATCCAGCTGCCGCCGGCCGGCATCGTCCTCGACGAGGTGGAGCGCGACCTGGTGGCACAGGCCCTCGAGCGCACGGGCTGGAACCAGACGCGCGCGGCCCGGCTGCTCGGCCTCAACCGCGATCAGATTCACTACCGCATCGAGAAGTTCGGACTGCGCGCGCCGTAGAATGTCGGACGAGGATCAACCCGTGCATCATCTCGGTCACACGCGCAGCGTCCGGACGTCCCGCTTCCTGCTGCAGACACCCGACACGTTCGTGCGGGCGGCCCTGCCCGGCATGCGCAGGGCCACGGCCGTCGTCCACATCTCGCCCGCCGGAGGCGCGGCGTTCTCCCAGTACACCGCGGAACTCGAGGGCGACGGCGAACTCGGGCCGGCGACCGTGCAGCGGTTCGTCTATGTCCTGGACGGCGCTCTCACGATTGGCGACGACCACCTGGTGGCCGGCGATTTCGCGTACCTGCCGTCCGCGTTCCCGCACTCGATCTTCGCCACGGCGGTGTCGCGCGCGGCCATCATCGAGAAACCATACGAGTCGCTCGACGGGCGCGGCGTGCCGGCAGCCTACTTCGGCCGCGAGCGCGATATCGCGCCCACCCACCTCGCCGACGATCCGTGGATCGAGGTGCGCGGCCTGATCCCCGACGACGTGGCGTTCGACTTCCGCGTGAACACGGTCGTCTGCCG
>JBIQJY010000076.1:9048-10606 GCA_044507065.1 Acidobacteriota bacterium | reverse complement strand
CCGGCGTCTCGCCGCCGGCGTTCACGCACGTCGTGCTCAGCGATCAATCCGACGCGGCCAACGGTTTCGCCACGCCGCTGCCCCGCAACCGCATCACGATCTACGCGGCCGCGCCGACCGGCACCGACGGCCTCAATCCGCGCGACTGGCTGCGCGCGCTGTTCGTCCACGAGTTCGCGCATGTCGTGCACCTCGATCGGTCCGGGGGCTGGGCAAAGGTGGCCCGGGCCGTGCTGGGGCGATCGGCGCTTGCGTTTCCGAATCTCACCCTGCCGGCCTGGCAGATCGAAGGCCTCGCCACGTGGACCGAGAGCGCCGCGACGGGCGCGGGGCGTCTGCACGCCGGGAACTTCACGGCCATCGTGAACGAGGCCGCACGAGCGGGGCGGCTCGAGCCGCTCGATCGCGTCGGTGGCGGGCTGACCGACTGGCCCGACGGCTACGCGCACTACGCGTATGGCCTCGGCTTTCACGACTACCTCGCGCGTCGTTTCGGGCCCGGGACATTTGCCGAGTTGTCGACGGCGACGGCGCGGGCGCTGCCATGGCTCGGCACACGGAAGTTCAGGGGCGTCTACGGCTCGAGCCTGTCGACGCTCTGGCGCGACTATCAGGCCAGCCTGGAGGACGCCGCCGGGACGACGGATGACACGCTGCCAACGGCCCGTGCCCGCCGCCTGACACACGATGGGCACATCGCGTCCGGCCCGCGCTACCTCCCACCGGGCTGCGAGACATGCGGGCGCGAGATGGCCTATTCGTCGCGCACGCCGCACGAACGGCCCGCGCTCTATCGCCTGGCACTCGACACGCTTGCCCGTACGCGCATCACCACGCGCATGCTCGGCTCGACGATGGGCATCGCGCCGGATGGGGGGATCTACTACGACGAGTTCGAGATCCGACGCGGGGTCGGGATGTACGGCGACCTGCGTCGACTCGATCCGGTGACGGGCGACGTCCGTTGGCTGACTGCCGGCGGGCGCCTCGCCGATCCCGACGTCTCGCCCGACGGGCGGACGATCGTGGCGGTCCGCAACGGCTCCGGGCAGCGCGAACTCGTTGCGATCGACGTCGCGGCCCTGCAGGCAGCCGGGCCGGACGGGCTCGCCTCGGCGATCCGCGTGCTCGCATCGGCACCGGACACCGCGTTCACCGCGCCGCGCTGGTCGCCCGACGGCGAGCGCGTAGCCGTGGTCCGACAACACGGGGCGGACGCCGAGCAGATCATCGTTGTCACACCGTCGGGCTCGACGCCGGACACACTCATCACGAACGTGCCCGACATGCGATGGGCGACGCCCACCTGGCACCCCAACGGGAACGTCATTGCCGCGGGCGCCCTTGGTGATGCCGTGTACAACCTCTTCGAGATCGATATCGACAGCGGCGCCATCCGGCAGCTCACGCACACGACCGGCGGCGCGACCTGGCCCGATGTCTCGAGCGACGGAGCGACGCTGCTCTACGTGGGATACGGCGTGGACGGATCGGACATCTACGAGATGCCCTACGCGACAGGCCCCTGGAGCGAACGGGCCGTTTGGAGCGAACGGGC
>JBIQJY010000076.1:0-8948 GCA_044507065.1 Acidobacteriota bacterium | reverse complement strand
TCGACGCTTCCCTGGAGCGAACGGGCTTCAGCCCGTTCGGCTTCGCAGCCGTACAGCCCCTGGCCCACGATCACACCGACGTCGTGGACGCCGCTGGTCGTCGCCGAGGACGAGCACATCCGGATTGGCGCGGCGACGTTCGGACAGGACGTGCTCGGATACCACGCGTGGGGCACGTCGGCCACGTGGGCCACCATGCGCCCATCGGGATCGCCGTCGCCGGGGGCGGCTCCGGACTGGTCCGCCTGGTACGCGTACGAGCGCTGGCAGCCGCAGGTCGTGGCATCCGCCGCGCGCAAGACGTCGTTTTTCGGCGGTGATCCGACCGCCTCCGGGCTGGCCACGCCGTCGACAGTCGTCGAGGAGACGTCCGCACTGACGCTGCAGGTGCCGGTGCGACGGATGCGCTACAGTCACGCCCTGCAGGTCATGGCCGTTTATGCGACCGAAGAGCGCATGTCGACCCAGGCGTCGGTCGCGCGCGACCGGAGCGCCGCGCGCCTCGCGTGGCGTTTCACGTCGGCGCAACAGCCGGGGTATGCCATCAGCCCGGAGCGCGGCCTGACGTTCGGCATGGCGACCGAGTTCACGCGGCGCGCGCTTGGCGCGTCGGGCGACGCGACGACCGTCACGGCCGATGCGCGCGCCTACCTGCCGGGGCTGGGGCGCCATCACGTCCTCGCTGTCCGCGCGGCCGGCGGCACCTCGCGCGGCGAAGCGAACGTCACACGCGCGTTCCTGCTCGGCGGCGGGGACGCGAATACCGTGACCGGGACACTCGACAGCGACGGCGTCAGCCTGTTGCGCGGCTTTGCCACCAACACGTTTGCCGGGCGTCATGTCGCCCTTGTCAACATCGACTACCGCATCCCGCTGTTCCGGCCGCAGCGTGGGCTGCGCGCCTGGCCGGTGATGCTGCACACGCTGCACGCCGCGCTGACCGCCGACGCGGGGCACGCGTGGCTGCGGCGCTTCCAGTCGAGCGCGATCAAGACGTCGGTCGGCGTCGAGCTGTCGGCGAACCTCGTCCTCGGCTACTACCTTCCCGTGACCGTAACGACAGGCGCCGCCTACGGCCGCGACGGCAGTCACTCCGTCGGTTCGGGCGTGCGCGTCTATACCCGCGTCGGCTACGCCTTCTGACAGAGTCACCCGCCATGCCGCCTGGATCCGCCCGCCCCACCGCGTCGCGCACGGCCGTGGTGATGCTGATGCTCGTGGTCGCGGCGGCCGTCGTGCGGCTGGTGGTGCTGCCGGTGAACGAACACCTCTACGGCGACGCCGTGGCGCGCACGGAAATGGCGGAGCGGTGGGCGCGTACGCCGCACCTCATCACATCGTTTGCCGACGGGGCCGCACAGTTCGGCCCGCTGCACCTGTACCTGATTGCCGCGGCGCTCGAAGTGGTCAACCGCAACGACGCTTCGCGCATCGTGAGTTTCGTGTTCGGCGTGCTGACGGTGGTGCCGCTGTACGCCGTGACGCGGCGATACTTCGACGGCCGGGCCGCGGTGTGGGCGTGCCTGGGGTTCGCGCTCTGGGGACTGCACATCCAGGCGTCGACGACGGGCGGCAGCGAGGCCGTCGCGCTGTGCCTGATGTGGACTGCGTTTGCCGCATTCGCGCGCGGGCTGGACGACCGCCGCATCCTGTCATTTCTCGCAGCGGCCGTCGCGCTCAACCTCGCCGGCGCGACGCGCTACGACGCGTGGATGTACGTGCCGCTGATGGCGCTCGTCCCTCCCCTGGCCTGGACCGATGACAGGGCTGCCGGACTTCGCCTGGGCCTGGTGTTCCTCGTCGCGTGCCTGCCCTTTCCGGTCTTCTGGATGATTGGCAATCAGGCGGCCCTCGGCGACGCACTCTACCCGCTCACCTTCATCGATGCCTTCCACCGGACGTGGGCCGAGTCGGTGGGTCCCGGATGGCCGCGATGGTGGCTGCGTGCGCAGGGCATCGGGTTCTGGCCCGCGATGGCATTCGTCACGCTCACGCCCGGCGTGGCAGCACTCGGAATCACGGGCATGGTCATCGCCTGGCGCAGACACCCGGCCACCCGCTGGCTCAGCCTGGCGGCCCTCGTCCCCGTGCTGTACTACGCCGCGCGCACGACGATCCTGTTCGACTTCGTGCCGCTCGGCCGCTTCACCGTCGTGCAACTGTCGCTGCTGCTCCCGTTCGTCCTCACCGGATTCCGCTGGTACGAGGCGCGCTGCGGCGCACTGCGCGCGCGGCGCCTGGCCATCGCCACCGTCGTGCTCGCGGTCGTGGTGCCCGTCGGTCTCGGCCTGTTCACGCTGCGCTCATCGAGCACTGCCGCCACCGTCCTGCGGCCGATCAGCCCCGTCTCGAGGAATCCGCCGGCGCTGATGGATGCGGCCGACTACATCCGCACGGAGATTGTGGACCGGGGCGCGACACTCGCGATCGACAGCGACGCGACCTATCTCGATCTGCAGGTGGGCTTCTTCGCACGCCTGACCGATGCCGCCGCCGCCCGCATGCGATGGCCCGGGTTTCGCGAACGTGTCGAACAGGCGCCCCCGGCATTCGTCGTGCTCTTCGACAACGGCCTGCTGGCACACGAACCGTGGGTCGTGCTCGAGGGACACACGCTGGTTCTGGCGGGGAGCACCTACCGCGAAGTCGCGGGCATCGCCGCGCCGGTCCGCATCTTTGCCCGCTGAACCGGCGGGCCGGTCGGGTACGTTTCGCTTGACCACCCGGTTCGGCCGCGCCGATAATCAAAGACGATTACGGCCCCTTCACGTGACGCGCCGCTCGGCGCGGCGCGCAGATCGACCCGAACGACTGGCGTAAGCCCTTACACCAGCGGACACCACAGCCAACCAGACGTTTCGGAGTGCTCGTTGATTGCCTCATTGTTCGGACTTCGCCGGCCGATGGTCGCTCGTACGCGGCACTTCGGCCCCGCGTGCCGTCTCCTGCTGGTCACTGCCGCAGTCATGGCAGTATGGTCGGCCGCTCACCCCGGCCCCAGCGCCGCCCCCGGGCAGGCGACACAATCCTTCAAGCGCATCGTCCCAGCCGGTGCTGACGACGCGTCGTGGCTCGCGCCGCTGCGAGACGCCCAACTGAAGTCGATTGCCGGATCCGCCGTCTTCCACGACTTCAGCTTCACCGACCGCCGTGCCGACAGCGGCATCACCTTCAAGCACGACGTCGTGGAGGATGCCGGCCGCGCCTACAAGGCAGCCCACTACGACCACGGGAATGGCCTGGCCATTGCCGACATCGACGGCGACGGCCTCCTCGACCTCTACTTCGTCAACCAGGCTGGCAGCAGCCAGTTGTGGCGCAACCTCGGCGGCGGCCGGTTCGAGGACGCCACCGCGGCGGCCGGCGTCGGGACGGCTGGCCGGATTGGCGTTTCGGCCTCCTTCGCCGACATCGACAACGACGGGGATGCGGACCTGTACGTGACGACGGTCCGCGGCGGCAACCTGCTGTTCGAGAACGACGGCACCGGCAGGTTCACCGACATTTCGGCGGCGGCCGGCGTCGACTACGTGGGCCACTCGTCGGCGGCCGTCTTCTTCGACTACGACCGCGACGGCCGACTCGACCTCTTCCTGGTCAACATCGGGCGGTTCACGACCGACGCGCGCGGCGGCGCCGCCAACTACTACCTGGCATTCGTCGATGCGTTTGCCGGACACCTCTCGCCCGATCGCACCGAGCCCAGCATTCTCTATCGCAACGAGGGCGCCAACCGCTTCGTCGACGTCTCGGCGGCGACCGGCCTGGTGGACGTGTCCTGGTCCGGTGATGCCATGCCCGTCGACGTCAACGGCGATGGGTGGCTCGACCTCTACGTGCTCAACATGCAGGGCAACGACGAGTACTACGAGAACGAGAACGGCCGGCGATTCGTGAAGAAGAGCCGCGACGTGTTCCCGCGCACGTCGTGGGGCGCGATGGGCGCCAAGGTGTTCGACGTCAACAACGATGGCCGGCTCGACCTGTTCATCACCGACATGCACTCGGACATGAGCGCCGAAGTCGGCCCCGAACACGAGCACATGAAGTCGACCATGCAGTGGGACGAGACGTTCCGCGGCAACGGCAGCACGAGCGTCTGGGGCAACTCGCTCTTCATCAACGAGGGCCCGGGCCGCTACCGCGAGGCCTCCGGGGAGTTCAACACCGAGAACTACTGGCCATGGGGCCCCAGTGTGGGCGACCTCAACGCCGATGGATTCGACGACGTGTTCATCACGACGGGCATGAACTTCCCGTTCCGGTACTCGACCAACACCTTGCGGCTCAACGATCGGGGCCGGGGTTTCATCGGCGCGGAGTTCGCGCTGGGTGTCGAGCCGCGATCGGGCGGACAGGTCGCACCCTGGTTCGATCTCGATGCGACAGGACGCGACCGCGCGCACCCAGAGGCCATGGCGGCCGTGGCCGCCGGCGCCAGGGGTCCCGTCACGATCTGGGGCACACGCGGTTCGCGCTCGTCGGCCATCTTCGATATCGACGGCGACGGCGACCTCGACATCATCACCAACGAGTTCGGGACGATGCCGATGGTGCTCGTGAGCGATCTGAGCGAGCGCACGACGGTGCGGTATCTTGCGGTGAAGCTGACGGGAACGACGTCGAACCGCGACGGCCTGGGCGCCATCGTCCGGGTGACGGCTGGCGGAAGGAGCTACACCAAGGTGATGGACGGCGCCTCCGGATACCTGTCACACGGCGTCTACCCGCTGTACTTCGGGCTCGGATCGGCCACGTCGGTCGACCGCGTTGACGTCACCTGGCCGTCCGGCCGCACCCAGACGGTGAGTGCCGGCCTGGCAGTCAACACGCAGATCGAAATCCGCGAAGAGTAGCGGCCGAGTAACGCCCGCCGGGTCGAAGGCCCGGCCTCCCGGCTCAGTCCCGGCGCACCGGTCGGTAGCCGACCTTCGCGTACTCGGGCGCCTGCGGCACGAACTGCGCGTCGAACCGGGGGTCCGGCGGATCGAACACGTTGGCCTCGCGGCTGACGGTGCCGCGCAGGTCGTTGGTGGCGCCGTGGATGAACGATCCGCGCACGCCCTGGGCCTCGGTCACCGCCAGTTCGTAGCGCGCGCCCGGCGCGATGCCGCCGGGCAGCGTGTTGTTCCAGAAGATCGAGTCGACGTAGGTGCTGCCCGTGCCGATGTCGTCCACGCCATTCCAGTTGCCAGTGAACGTGCAGCGGCTCACCGTCGCACGCGATCCCTGGAAGACCGTCAACGCGCCGGAGCCATGTTCCGGATGGATCTCGCCGCCGGTCAGCAGGCCCACGTAATCGACCCCCAGATTGGCGAGGTTGCCCGTGAACAGGCAGTTCTCGACCGTCACCCAACTGCCGTGCAGGACGTCGAGCGCCGCGCCGGTCACCTGCGTACGGTTGTCGCGGAAGATGCAATTGCGGAACAGCGCCGATTCCGGCATCTGGCCGAGGTGCTCGACCGACACGCCGCCGGCGCACGGACTCGCGTAGTTGTCGACGACCTCGACGTGTTCGATCGTCGGGTATGAGCGCGCGTAGATCTTGATGCCGCCGCCGTCGGCATAGAAGTACAGCGTCTTGCGAATCTCGTCGGACTCGATGGGCGAGCGACTGCCCTGGCCGATGGCGAACCCATTGGCGCCCGTGATGCGGAAGCCGCGCATGACCGTCCGCCGGGTGATGCCGTCGCCGAAATACACGACGTGGTTCACGACGGCGGGAAAACTCGGCACGCGGCTGTCGGCCACGTCCGGATTGGCGGCGGTGAGCGTCACATCGCCCACAGCCTCGAGCGTAATGCCGTCGTGGCGCCGGTTGAACCAGACGAGCGCCTGTCCGCGCGCCGCAGGCCGATAGGTGCCCGCGTGCACGTAGACGGTCTTGTTCACCGGGTCGGCGGCCGCCGCCTCGAGCGCCGCCTGTATCTGGCCGCCCGGGTGCACGTGATAGCTGCGCGTTTCAGGCGACAGGGCGACGCCGCCGCTCGTGGCCTGGCCGCGCACCCGCGCCATGGCGGCCACCGGCATGAGCGGCACCGCGAGCAGGCTCCGCAGAAAGACGCGACGATGATTCAGCGGCGTGGTCATGGGGAGGGCGCCCGGCATCCGGCCGTGCCGGGCCAATGTACCACGCGACGGCGCCTGCGGGCGCGCCGCGCCTATCGCCCACCGGCCACGTCGATGAACGCCCCGGTCGTGAACGACGCCTCGGTCGACAGCAGCCACAGGATGGCGCGCGCCTCTCCAGGATGCCGGCGTTTGTTCACCAGGCCGCAGAGCCTGCCGAGCTTGTGGCCGACGGTCTCGAACAGTCGCATCACCTCGGCTTCAATCGACACGTCGGCACCCACGGCGATCGCCTGGCCGCCGGCCGCTTCGATGTCGGCCACGACGGCGTCTGCAGCCGCACGGTTCTGGCGATAGTTCACGCAGACGGCGTAGCCAGCGGCAGCCGCCAGGCTGGCCGTGGCCGCGCCGATGCCGCGGCTCGCACCTGTGATGAGAAGCACGCGAGTCATGGACGGTAGCCCCTCTCCCTCACGTAGGTGATGAAGTCCGTATTGGTCGGCTCGCCACCGGCGCCGCGCACGGTCGCGGCGAGCTGCCCGCGATGATACGCACCGTGCGTGGCGACGTGAATGAGGATATCGTCCACGCGCGTGCGAAACGTACGCCCGGTCTGGTTCGTGTATGTCACCACCGACGCCAGGCCCTCCTCGCTGATCGTCGCGAGCAGATGAGCGAAGCCGGCCCGGTTCTCCTCCACCCGCGCCGTGATCTCCGCTCTCGACAGCACGGGCCAGACCGGCTGCACACTGCTGTCCTCGTTCCGCAGCCTCAGCAGCCAGATGCGCTCGGCCGCGACCAGGTGCGACAGGAGGTGCATGGCCGGCTGCGTTCGTTCCGGATCACGATCGACCAACGCCACCAGCCGCTGGTTGGCCCAATCCAGGTGTCGGTACATCCTCGCGAGTCTCTCCATCCGCTACCTCCTCCTCGGCGTTGTCAGGCGTTGCCGTGGCCGCCGCAGTGCAGGACGCCCAGATACGCGCGCCACGGTCCGACGTGGTCACGATACTGGCTGGCGAGCACGCGGGTGATCTGGTGCAGGTGGGTCAAGTCGTGCGCAACCCACGTCGCCAGCAACTGCCACAGCGTGACGATACCCAGCGCGGGATGGTGTCCGCGGCGCACGAGGTCGCCTGGCTGCAGCCGCAGCGCGCGCCACTCATCCAGGCTGGCCGCGCGCACCTGCCCGAACTCCGTCAGCCTGTCCCCGAGTGGCATCGTCCCCATATCGAAGCCGAACCGATCGAAGGGCGCGAACTCCCCGACCTCGTCGGCCTGGACGATCGCCCGCACGCGCGGCATCCAGTTCGTGCGCTCCGCGTGCACGAGGTGGCTGACGACGTCCGAGGCACTCCAGGTACCTGGCCCTTCGTTCGTCCCGGTCCACTCGGCTGGCAGATCGCGCAACAACACGTCGAGCGTCCGCGGCGTGCGCGCGAGCATCGCGAGGCACCGATCGATATCGACGCTCGTCATCACGACCGCCTCAGGCCGGCTGCCAGCCGGCCGACCGTCTCGATCGCACGTGCCAGGCGTGGCGACCACGGATGGCCGCAGTTCAGTCGGACGTAGTGCTCGAAGCCGCCGGAGGCTCCGAACAGTGCTCCCGGGGCAATGCTGATGCCGGCGTCTCGCGCGAGCGCGAACAGTTCCAGCGCATCGACCTGCCGCGGCAGTTCCACCCACAGGACGAAGCCACCCTCCGGACGGCTGATGGCCGTACCTTCCGGAAATGTCTCGGCGACGGCATTGCGAACCCGCTGCACGCGGTCTCGCAGCGCGCGGCGCATGGCGCGCAGGTGCCTGTCGTAGCCACCGTTGCGCACCATGTCGGCCACGGCCAGTGCCGGCAGCGTCGCGGACGCAAGCGTGCGCGCCCGCTTCAATGCGATCACGCGCTGGTACCAGGGTCCCGGGGCGATGTAGCCCACCCGCAGGCCTGGCGCGAGGGTCTTCGAAAACGATCCGCACAACATCGTCCCCGCCTCGTTGTCGGCCTTCATGCAGCGCGGACGCGGGCCTTCGTGCTGCAGGTCGCCATAGATGTCGTCCTCGATCAACGGCACGCCGTAGGTGTCGAGCAGGCTGGCCACCGCTCGCTTCTGAACGTCGGGCATGAGGCAGCCGACCGGGTTGTGGAAGTTGGGAATCAGGATGCAGGCCGCCACCCGCGTGCGACGCAGCGCCTGCGCGAGCCGGTCGACGTCGAGTCCGGTCCCGGCCGCAACGGGCACCGGAAGCGCATGCAACCCCATGTCGCGCAGCATCCGTGCGATGCCGAAGTACGTGGGCGATTCGACCACCACCGTGTCCCCGGGCTCGCATACCGCCGACAGCGCCAGCGACAACGCTTCGGTGCCGCCGGTCGTGACGATGAAGTCATCGGGCGTGAGGTTGCATCCCCAGTCGAGCGACCGTCGTGCGAGCACCTGGCGCAACGCCGTCGCCCCCGGCAGCGTGTCGTAGGTGACGATCGGCCCTGGACCGCGCCGCGCGATGGCGCTCATCGACCGCTGCAGCGCGCGTGCCGGGAGCAGGTCCGGGCCGGGCAGGGCGGCGCCGAGCGGCACGTAGGCCGGGACCGCGAGGTCGGCCATCATCGACTCCATCGGGTCGAGGCCCGCACCATCGGTGCGCTTCGGCGGCATCCGGGGTGTCGTCGGCGGCGGCAATGCGTCGGCGTGGCGCGCACGCACGAAGAAACCGGATTTCGGACGGGCTTCGATGTGCCCGCTCGATTCGAGCGTGGCATACGCGTGCAGCGCGGTCGGCACGCTGACGCGTTGCTGCCGGCTGAACGCGCGCACCGAGGGCATGCGGTCGCCGGGCCTGAGCGATCGGGCCTGGATCATGGTCGCCAGCCGGTCGGCCAGTTG
>JBIQJY010000155.1:0-1945 GCA_044507065.1 Acidobacteriota bacterium | reverse complement strand
CCATGCCAGACACGCCGCCTGCCTCACAAAGCGACCGCGCCGTCATCCTGCTGCGTGAACTGCTCCTCAAGGGCACGTTTGCGGCCGGAGACCGGCTGACTGAACTGGGGCTGGCGCCGCAGCTCGGGGTGTCGCGCACCCCCGTCCGCCACGCGATGACCCGGCTGGCGCACGAGGGACTGCTCGAGGAACTGCCGCGCGGCGGATTCCGGGTCCGGTCGTTCAGCGTTGACGAAATCTGGGCCGCGATCGAGCTGCGGGGCATCCTCGAGGGCGCCGCGGCGCGGCTGGCCGCCGAGCGGCTCAGCGGGCCGTCCGCGCTCGCCACACTCGAGCAGCTCGATGCCGCCATGGAGCATCGGCTGCCGCAGTCGCTGGCGGATTTCGTCGACTACATCCAGCTGAACGAACGCTTCCATCGGGAGATCTGGCGGCTCTCGGGCAACCGGATGCTCACCGACAACATCGAGCACGTGGTGCGGCTGCCGTTTGCCGCCCCGGGCGCCCTGGTGTTCGGCGAAGCCGAGCTCCCCGAGGCGCGGCGCACGGCCGATCTCGCACAGGCGCAGCACCACGCGCTCGTCGACGCGATCGGCCGACGGCAGGGCGCGCGCGCCGAGGCGATTGCGCGCGAACACGCGCTCATCGCCTGGGACAACCTGCGCCGCGCGCTCGACGACCGCAGCCTCTTCGTCCGTTTCCCCGGCGCCTCGCTGGTGCGCATGCCGCCGGCCGTCTGACGTCCGCTCCCCATCCCATGACACACACACTCGTTCGCACCGAAACGCGCGGCCGTGTCCGCGTCATCACCGTCGACAATCCACCCGTCAATGCGCTCGGCCCCGGCGTGCCCGAGGGCCTCGCAGCGGCCATCGACGCGGTGCAGTCCGATCCGGCCATCGCGGCCATCGTCGTGACAGCGGCCGGCCGGACGTTCGTGGCCGGCGCCGACATCACGATGCTCGAGCCGCTCGCCTGGGACCCGGATGCGCCGAAGCCCGAGCTGCACGACCTGCTCGCGCGCGTCGAATCGTCGACCAGACCCGTCGTGATGGCCATCCACGGATCGGCCCTCGGCGGCGGCCTGGAGCTGGCGATGGCGGCGGCCTATCGGGTCGCGGTGGCCGGTGCGAAACTCGGCCTGCCCGAGTGTGCGCTGGGCATCATTCCCGGGGCCGAAGGCACGCAGCGGCTGCCGCGGCTGGCCGGCGTCGAGAAGGCACTCCACATGGTGGTGACGTCGAAGCCAGTCACCGCCGCCGATGCCCTCGCCCACGGCATCATCGACGAGATCGTCGATGGCGATCTGGTGGAAGGCGCCGTGCAATTCGCCGAGCGCGTGGCCGCGACGGGTGGGCCGCATCCGGTGACCAGCGCGCGCACCGACCGGCTGGGCACACCCGAAGCCAACGGTCCGCTGTTCGACGCCGCGCGGACGCTCGCGCGCAGGGTCAAGCCGCAGCAGCCGGCGCCGCTGCTCGCCATCGATGCCATCGAGGCCGCCACTCGGCTGCCCTTTGCCGAGGGGAGCCGGCGCGAGACGGAACTCTTCCTCGAGGCCGTCCGCACCGAGCCGGCCAAGGCGCTCATCCACGTCTTCTTTGCCGAACGCGCCGTCAGCAAGATCCCCGACCTGCCGAAGGATGTGACGCCCGCGCCGGTGCGCAAGGTGGGCATCATCGGCGCCGGCACGATGGGCGGCGGCATCGCCATGGCGTGCACGAACGCGGGCCTCGACGTGATCCTGCAGGACGCCTCGCGCGACGGGCTCGATCGCGGCATCGACGCGATTCGCCGCAACTACGCGGTGTCGGTGACGCGGGGCCGGTTCACCGAGGAGGGCGTGGCCGCTCGAATGGCGCGCATCACGCCGCAGCTCGACCTCGCGGGCTTCGAGACGGCCGACGTCATCATCGAAGCCGTCTTCGAGGACATGGCGCTCAAG
>JBIQJY010000154.1:0-1956 GCA_044507065.1 Acidobacteriota bacterium | reverse complement strand
ATCCTTCCGGTCTTGACAACGCGCGCCACGCGGCGCACATTTCCTGCTGAACGAACAGCCTCGGTCCGGGCGTCACGCTTCTGGCTGCCGCGCCGGCCATTGGTCCCGTGAGGTCGCAGAGGACCATGAGTGGCAAACGCGCTCCCGCTCGCGTTTCCGACGCCCGCACACCGCCGGGTGAATCCCTCCCTTCTCGCCGTCGTGTGCCGTCACAGAGTTGTTCGGAAGCTCCGGACCCCACGTGACGTGCGTGTGGCCTGTTGAGCGGGTTGTCGAGGAGGCGAACATGGCGAACCCTGTGTCTCGTCGCGATGTGGCGAAGGGAGTGGCCCGTCTGTCATCTGCTGTCGCCGCGGTCATCCTTGTGATCGGTACGAGTGCCTCTCGCCACGCTCAGGGGTTCTCCAACATGACGCACCCCACCGCGCAGAACCCGGCCAGCACGACCGCCAGCCGCCACACGGACTCGCCCGACGAGCGGGCGCGCGCAACCGAAGCGCGGATGACCGACGACGAGCGGTTCTCGCTCCTCATCAGCATCCTCGGAAATGTGCCCGGTGGCGCCCTGCCGCCTGACCCGCGCGTCCGAGACATCAGGAACCAGAGCGCGGGCTATACGCCCGGGATCCCCCGGCTCGGGATCCCCGCGCTGCAGAGCAGCGATGCGAGCATGGGGGTGACCAATCCGGGATACCGCCCCGATGACAAGGGCGCCACGGCATTCCCGGCGTCGATCGTCGTCGGCTCGAGCTTCAACCCGCAGCTTGCACGTGAGGAGGGCATCGCGATCGCACGTGAGGCCCGCAGCCGTGGGTTCAATATCCAGCTGGCCGGCGGCATGAACCTGACCCGCGAGCTGCGGAACGGGCGCAACTTCGAGTACTACGGCGAAGATCCCTGGCACAGCGCGATCCTGGGTGCCGAGCAGGTCAACGGCATCCAGAGCCAGCAGGTGATCTCGACGCTCAAGCACTACACGCTGAACGCCAACGAGACCAATAGGCATTGGCTGGACGCCATCATTGACCCTGCAGCCCATCGCGAGTCCGATCTGCTCGCCTTCCAGATCGCGATCGAGCGGTCGCAGCCCGGCGCGATCATGAGCGGCTACAACAAGGTCAATGGCACCTACGTCGGCGGCAGCCATCACCTGCTCAACGAGGTGCTCAAAGGCGCATGGGGCTATGAGGGCTACGTGATGTCCGACTGGGGCGCCACCCCGGAATGGGAGTTCGCCCTGCACGGACTGGATCAGGAGTCGGGCGCGCAGGCGGACAAGATGATGTGGCAGCTGGACATCGAACCGTTCGTCGGACCGCTCCGCCAGGCATACGAGGACGGCAGGTTTCCGAAGGCGCGGCTGTCCGACATGGTGCGACGCATTCTCCGCTCGGCGTATGCCGTCGGCATCGACAGGTGGGAAGCGGCGCCCGTGGTCGACCTGGCAGAACACAACCAGATCGCGCTCGACATCGCGCGCCAGGGCATCGTGCTGCTGAAGAACGACGGCGCGCTTCCGCTTTCGACGGACACGCCGCTGAGGATTGCCGTGATCGGCGGCCATGCGCAACAGGGGGTCATCAGCGGCACGGGCTCCGGCGCGGTCGCGCCGGTCGGCGGGTTCGCCGGGCAGATGAAGATCGGCGGCGCCGGCGTCATGGGCAGACACCGCAATCTGTACCTGTTCGCGCCATCGCCGCTCGAGGAGCTGCAGAAGGCCCTGCCCAACGCGACCATCGACTTCGACCCGGGGTATACGCCGGCCGAAGCGGCGTTGACGGCGAAGCGCTCGGACCTGGTGATCGCGTTCGGGATCCGCGTCGAGGGCGAAGGATTCGACCTCCCCGACTTCTCGCTGCCGTGGGGGCAGGACGCCGTGATCGACGCGGTCGCCTCCGCCAATCCGAACACGATCGTCGTGCTCGAAACCGGCAACCCGGTCTCGATGCCGTGGCG
>JBIQJY010000075.1:0-12735 GCA_044507065.1 Acidobacteriota bacterium | reverse complement strand
CACCAAAGGCATCGAGCGACCGGCCGTCGAACAACGCGACAGGCGTTCCATACGCATGTGCGCCGTTCGCGTTGGCGGCCGGCCATGCCGGCGACCGGACGCCGATCCAGTTCACCGTGCGGCCCGAAGCGCCCGGCGCGGCATCGGCGGCCGGCGGCAGCGTGTGGCGCCCGACGAGCCGGCCATTCTCGATCCGCGCGCGATACTCGGGTCCGGTCGGCTTGCCGGCCTGGCCGCCCTGGAACACGAGCTCGTCGTTCTCGACGCGCACGACGGCCAACGGTGTCGGGCTGCCGCCGCGATTGAGGAACCGGCCCGCCAACTGGCCGCCGCTCCCGGTGATCTCGAGCCAGTAGACGTAGGACGTGTCCGGCGCCACGCCGGTCATGTTCCACGCGCCGAAAAACGGATTGGGCTGCTGTGCCTGCATGGAACCCGCGGCCATCACAGCCGCCATCGTCAGAACGAACGCGGCAATCGCTGGCGTACGCATGTGGACTCTCTTGGATATGGCCACCGGGCGGTGTGGTGCCGGCATTCTACATCCCCGCGCGCGGCAACGATCGGCCTACGGGGCCGATCCCGGATATCGCGCCGAACGATACGCACGGACATCCGCGCCCGTGCGCACGACGACGCGTCCGGAGACACCGGGACGTCGGTCGAGCAGACGAAGCCCACGCTCGGCACCAAGCACGCTCACCGCCGTGGCGAGCGCGTCGGCCTCGGTGCCGGTTGGTGCCACGACGGTCACCGTGATGTCGTCGCGAAGCCCTGCACCATTGGCCGGATCGATGATGTGCGAATAGCGCGAGCCGTCGACGTCGAGGTGCTGCGCACTCGCGCCGGATGTCGACACGGCGGCATGTTCCAGCACCAGCGCGTCGTCGCCCGGCGTGCGGGAACCATCGCCGGTCGATACGGCGATGCGCCAGCCCGGCTGCCCGGGCGGCGCGGCGCTGAACGCGAGGTCCCCGCTCACGGCCGCGAGCGCACTCTGCACGCCGATCCGGGTGATGGCCTCCACTGCCGCACTGGCCGCGTACCCCTTGCCGATGCCGCCCACATCGATGCCCATGCCGGTCACCGCTGTCGTCACCGCCCGTTGCTCGTCGTCGAGACTCAGCTTCCGGAAACCGGACCGCGCCGAGGCGGCCTCGAGCGCGGCGCCGTCCGGCAGGCGTCCCGATGCGCGCGCCTCGCGCCACAGCCGCGTCACCGGTCCCTGCGTGACATCGAACGCGCCATCTGTCATCGCGGCGATCTCCTGAGCGACCCGCAGTACCGCGAAGAGATCCGCGCTCACGTGAATGGGGCGACCGGCGGGTGCCGCCGCGAGTCGACTGACTTCGCTGTCCCGTCGATAGTCGGAAAGGATGTGATCGAGTTCGCGGACGCGATCGAAGCCGGCGGCAAACGCCGCGCGGGCCGCGCCGGCGTCAGGTGCGTAGACGACGAGTCGCACGAGCGTGCCCATGTGCGCCTCCACGGCCTCGAAGCGGTCGAGGCCCGTGGCCCCCGCACCGGGCCGCATCATCGACGCCGCGAGCACGATCGCGGCGATTGCGGGCACGCGCAGCGCGATCAGAACGGATCCACCTCCACGCCGTTGTTCCAGGCGTGATACATCGTCGTGGCGTCGGGCAGCGTGACGGGTCGCACGAGGCGGAACCCCAGCCACTGCGCGTTGGTCATGTACCAGACGCTCTTCGGCAGCTGCGGGTCGAGCCGCTTCCAGTCGGCGCTCGATGCGACGCGCGCGGCGCAGGTGACGCGCGCGGCCGGATCGTTCCAGGAGCCGCCCCGCACCGCGTGCGGGTACGCGTCGGTCGCGCGTACCCACGGATTGGCCGCCGGCGCGTCGGCATACGGCGCATAGGCGTCGAGCGTCCACTCCATGACGTTGCCGAGCATGTCGTAGATGCCCCAGGCATTCGGGCGTTTCGATCCCACCGGATGGTACGTGCCGTTCCTGAACGCGGACGTCGGCGAGTTGCCCGCATGCCACGCGTGGTCGTCGAGTCGCCCGTCGGGCACGGCCGTCGTCGTGCCGGCACGACACGCGTATTCCCATTCGGCCTCGGTCGGCAGCCGGTAGAACTCACCCGTGCGCGCACTGAGCCACTGCGCGTACTTGTTGGCCGCGTGCTGCGTCATGCTGATGGCCGGAAATCCCGCGGAGCCTCGGCCGAAACTCATTTCGAGGTGGGGCGCGGTCGGGCGGCTCAGGCCGTCGACCGATGCGTCCCCCGCATCGCCGGCCTGGTCGGCGAACATGAACAGCAGGAATGCGTCCCACGTCACCTCGTGCGCCTGCATCCAGAACGCGTCGACCTGCACGGGATGCTGCGGCCGTTCGTCGTCCTGGCCCCGGCCGGACGGCGATCCCATGAGGAACTCGCCTGCCGGCACGGGTGCCATGTCATAGGTGACGAGCGTGTTCGGGATGCTGACGGCGTAGGGCTTCGACGGGTCGTGCGCCGCCTGCGCCTCGCGCTCGACGATCCGCGCGCGCAGGCGCTCGACGACGGCCATCTCGGCGGGATCGATCGCGGCCTGTGGCGGATCGACGGCCGCGGCCTGTCGCGTGAGCACCGGCACGGTCACGGCAAGGGCCATCACCGCCGCGCCAATTACCCACACGGTCCGACGCATCGCCACGCCTCAGATCAGCCTCGTGCGACCGGGTACGGCAAGTGGCGGCACCTCGTGCGACGCGTCCCAGCGGATCGGCGAGGGCACGAGCGTCTCCTCCGAGTGGTATGCCTGCTCCCAGGTCACCTGCTGTCCCGTGTAGGCCGCCTGCCGGCCCATGATGGCAAGCAGCGTGCTGGTTGCCAGGTTCAGGTCGTCGTTCTTCGGCCGGCCGCGGCGGATCGACGCGAACAGTTCGTCGTGTTCGCGCTGGTACATGTCGTACTCCTCGCCCTTGAACTCCCAGCGCACGCGACCATCGGGACGCTCGATGCGCGCATTCCCCTGGCCGAGCACGAGCGTGCCTTTGGTGCCCATGACGAAGTCGTGTGTGCCGTTGTAGCAGCCGGTCGCCTGACGGTTGGACAGGAACGCGCGATACCCGTTCGGGAAGAGGTAGTTCACCGAGAAGTGATCGTAGATGTTGCCGCCGTTGGCCGGCACGGCGCGGCCGCCGGTGGCCACGGCGCTCAGCGGCGGCGTGTCCTTCATGATCCACATGATCTTGTCGGCGTTGTGGATGGCCTGCTCGACGAGGCTGTCGCCCGACAGCCAGGTGAAGTTGTACCAGTTGCGCACCTGCCACTCGATGTCGCTCATGCCGGCCGGACGCTCGGACGCGGGCGGCATGGGCTTCACGGGATTCGTGTAGTAGGTCGAGTAGTGCGCGACGGGCCGGCCGATGTCGCCGTCGTGCACGCGCTCGATCGCCTCGACGATCATGTTGTTGTAGCGCCAGCAGAACCCGGACACGAGCGCCAGGCCCTTCTGCTTCGCGGCGAGCTGCGCGGCAATGACCGCGCGCACTCCGGGCGAATCGACGCCCGCCGGCTTCTCGCAGAAGATGTGCTTGCCGGCGGCGACGGCGGCCGTCACGTGCGGCGCCCGGAAACCCGGCGGCGTGGCAAGCAGGACCACATCGACGTCGCTGTTGATGACCTGCTCGTAGGCCTCGAGGCCGACGGGCGGCGTCTCGACCTGGACACGGTCGCCGAACCGGCTGCTGCCCTTGAGCTGCGCAAGGGCGCGTTCGACGATGGCGGTGTCGATCTCGCCCAACTGGCTGAGCACGACATTCGGGTCGGCCGTCAGCGCCTGCGCGGCAGCGCCGACGCCACGCCCCCCGCAGCCGACCAGGCCCACCTTGAGCACGTTGGTGACCGACTGCGCCGAGATGATGCTCGGAAATCCGGCGGCCAGTGCACCGACGGCCGCGCCGGTGACCTTCATGAAATCGCGTCGTTCGATGCCGTTGTCCTGGGGATTGCTGGGAGGTGTCGACATATGTCCCTGCCGCACGCGTGTCCGCGAGAAAGGTCGAGCCCGGTCCGTTCGTGGCGAATGGCTCGCATCATACGGCATGTCGGCGATAATCTGCCCACAACCCGAGGAGCCCCATGTCCACATCCAGGTCCCGTCGCAGGTTTCTGAAACAGGCCGGCGCCGCGTCGGCAGCCGTTGCCGCGTCGATCTCCGGGATGTCGCGAACCGCGGCCGCGCAGGTCGGCGGGCAGGCGCCCGGAGGCTCGCCGAAGAAGGCCGTGCTGATCTCGATGCTGCCGCGCGAACTTTCCTACACCGACCGGTTTGCGCTGGCGAAGGCGGTGGGGTTTGCCGCGGTCGAGATGCAGACGATTGACGATCAGGCCGAAGCCGAGGTCATCGCGAAGGCGTCGCAGGAGGCCGGCCTCCCCATCCACTGCGTGATGAACAGCGAGCACTGGCGGTCGCCGCTCTCGTCCGACGATCCGGCGGTCGTCGAGCGGAGCGTGCAGGGCATGCTCACGTCCATCCGTAACGCCACGCTCTGGGGTGCCGGCGCCGTCCTGCTCGTGCCGGCCGTCGTCAATCCGGCCACGCGGTACCAGGATGCGTGGACGCGATCGACGCGCGTCATCCGCGACCGACTGCTGCCCGTCGCCGAGAAGGCCGGCGTCATCATCGCGGTCGAGGAAGTCTGGAACAGGTTCCTGCTGAGCCCGCTCGAGATGAACGCGTTTGTGGACGGCTTCGGGTCGCCCTATCTCCAGGCCTACTTCGACGTCGGCAACGTCATGTTCTACGGGTTCCCGCAGGACTGGATTCGCACGCTTGGCGCGCGCATCTGCCGCGTACACGTGAAGGACTTCAAGGTCGAGAAGAACACCTACAGCTGGGAGAACCTCGGCGACGGAGCCGTCGACTGGGTCGACGTGCGCCGGGCGCTGCACGAGATCGGCTACGACGGTTACGTCACGACCGAGATTGCCGCCGGCGATCGCGCGTACCTGGCCGACGTCGTCGTGCGGCTCGATCGCTTCCTTGCGGGTCAGTCTCCGGTCGAGCGCCGTTAGCGTCGAGCGATTCGCGTCCCTGCGGCCAGTAGCTGCCCCGAGAGCGTTCGGACTGACGGACCACACGTCGAGCCCAGGGTCACGCGTCCCGGTCTCCGCTCGCGACCGCTCGAAGCCGTTCGCTCCATCCGCGCGCGGTTCGGCCTGAACGCCCATCGCCTCGCCCGCAAGCCGCTGGCTCGCACTGCGGGAGCGAGGCTCGAACCGCCGCGCGCCTTCCGCTCCGGCGTCACCCTGACGCACATCGCGGCGCTCGACGTCGGCCGCGACGCGTCACCCCGCGCCCGACGCGTCCCGTCAGCGACGCGGCGTGATGCGCCAGAGTTCGCCGTTCGATTCGTCGGTCACGACGTAGAGCGCGCCGTCGGGTCCTTCCCGTACGTCACGAACACGTTGGTCGCGGTCGGTCAGCAGGTGTTCCTCTCCGACGACGCGATCCCCGTCCAGGACGAGCCGCACGAGCCGCTTGTCCTTCAGCGAGCCGACGAACAGGTTGCCGCGCCACTCCGGAAACGCCGCGCCCGAATAGAACTGCGCCCCCGACGGGGCAATCACCGGATCCCAGTAATAGTGGGGATCGACGTAGTCGGGGTGTGTGGTCACGGCGTCCGGAATGGGATCGCCCGAGTACTCTTCGCCGAAGGTCACGAGCGGCCAGCCGTAGTTGCGCCCGCGTTCGATGAGGTTCAGTTCATCGCCGCCCTGCGGCCCGTGTTCGATCGTCCAGAGCCGCCCCTGCGAATCGAGAGTCGCGGCCTGCACGTTCCGCAGGCCAGACGCCCAGATCTCGGGCATCGTATTGGCCTGCCCGACAAACGGATTGTCGGCAGGTGCGGCCCCGTCGATCGTGATGCGCAGCAGCTTGCCCATGTGACTGTCCATCTGCTGTGCCTGCGGCCGGACGGCAAGATCGGATCGCTCGCCGAGCGTCACGTAGAGCATGCCGTCGGTCCCGAACACGAGGCGCGAACCGAAGTGCTTATCGCCGTCGTAGGTCGGCTGGGCCCGGAAGATCACACGGACGTCGTCGAGCCGACGCTGGTCGGCCGAGATCACCCCACGCGCGACACTGGTCGCATTACCGCCGTCGCGCGGTTCGGAAAAACTCCAGTAGATCACCCGGTCGGTGGCGAACGTTGGACTGAGAGCCACGTCCAGCAGCCCGCCCTGTCCGTCATCATCGACCTCGGGCAGCCCCTCGAGTGGTTCGCCCACTTCGCCTGCGGCGCTGATGATGCGCATGCGGCCGGGCTTTTCCGTGACGAGCAACGTGCCATCGGGCAGCGGCTCGACGGCCCACGGATGGCTCAGTCCGCTGGCGACGACAACGACATCGAGGTTCACGTTGGACGGACTTGCGCAGGCGCGCGTCTGGCCAGGGAACGTGGGCTGCTGCGACGGTACGTTGGGCGCGCGTGTTTCGAGCGGTTGCGCGCAGGGCGCGGCCGGATCGGCCAGCGCGACGGCCTGGGCCGGATCCTGTTCGTTATCGTTGCGTCCGCACGCAGCCGCCACGACGGCCAACAGAATCGCGCACACGCCGAGGGCAGCAGCGTTCAGTCCTCGAACGGATTCATTCATTGCCAGGACTCCTGACGAGCGGGTTCTTCGTGCCAATGCCACCTCTATGCAGGATGCGTGCTAGCGCCGTTTCGTGTCGTCCGGCGCGCGCGTGGGACATCAATAAGCCGCGGACGTCCGCCGTGTGGTCCCAGCTACCGCGTCGTGGCACTCCGCAGCCGGACCGCTGTAGCGGCGTACCGCGTCCGAGTGACCGCGGTGAGCCGATTCCTGACGGTCCACGCATGTCCTGAATGGAGGGGACGTGCGCGGACTGATCGTCGCGTTGCTGTGTGTGCTCGGATCCGTCACGGCGGCACGCGCCCAGGAACTGACCGTGGGGTTCTCGTCGTACGCGCCGTTCGGCGTCGATGACCTCGACGGGACGCTGCCCTCGTCGGGCGAACTTCGCCTGACGTTCGCGACGTCGGAGCGTTTCGCGATCGAGCCCTTCGTGACCGTGGCGCGATCGACGCACGACAGGAGGGCGTCCGGCCTCGAGGGCTTCTACGGCGTGCAGGTCCGGCAGCGCATCGCCAGGTTCACTCTCCTGGACGCCATGCTCTTCGCCACCTACGGCGCCGCGGGCTACTACGACGCGCGCACCGCCGCGCCGCCGATCATCGGGCACGTCGGCGTCGGCATGCGCCGGCACGTATTCAACGCGCTGGCGGTGCGGGCCGAGGTCCACGCGGTGACATTCCACGTCGTCCCCATCGGCGCACGGTTCGTCGTCGGAATGTCGCTGGACGTCGGGGGATGAACGTGCCGCGCCGACGCCGGCGTCACGTCGGACCGCGCCGGACCCGAGCAGCCACCGTGCCCGTCAGTCGCGCGACGACGGGCGCGAGATGACGACCACCGGATCGCCGACGGCGACATGACCGTCCGCGATGACGGTCATGTAGACACCGCGGAAGTTGCGGTGCCGCAGTTCCTTCATCGATGCGAACTTCAACGCGTCGCTGCCGAAACGGGCAAGGAACTTCTGACAGCCATTGTGCGGCTGGGGCGTGACTTCGAGCACCGCCGTGCCGACCCTGACGCGCGAGCCGATGGGGAGCAGCGGCGCGGCGAGATCCAGCGTCACGAACAGCTGATCGCCAAACAGCTCCTCCGACTGTCCGTTGGCGATCAGCGCAGCAATGTCGGCCTGCATGACGGTGATTTGCGCGACCACCTCGCGATCGGCCGCTCTTCCCCACGCATCACCCGGCACGCCCGCCTCGCGCGTCAGCGTGGTGTGCGTCAGGGACTCGCGCACGCCGCCGTCGAGACGTCGGACGATACGTGTGAGCACGCCCGTCTCGCGGGGAGCCGCGGGGAGCGCATCCAGCGCCAGGCGCAACGATGCGAGGGACAGGAAGCGTGACGGATCGCCGACCGACTGGGAATCGATGCGCATGCGGTTCACGATGGTGAATTTACCCGGGGTGCCGTATCCGGCACAACACGCTTGTCGTGCCCTCGCCCGGGCCACCGCTGCGCGCCTCGACGATCGGCCGATTTTCGCCGATGATGAGTGGAGCGATGTCGAACCCTCTCGTCGAACTCCGAACCGTCAGTGATCTCGACCGGCTGCTCGCCGGGTCGCCCGCCGGACCCGTTCTCATCTACAAGCACAGCGTGGAATGCGGCACGAGCGGCGTGGCGCTCGAGGAGATTCGTGACCTTGCGGCCCGGCCGTCGATCGGGGCGCGCATCGGGGTGATCCTGGTCCAGCCGGCCCGGGACGTCTCGAACGAAGTGGCGCGCCGGTTCTCCGTGCGCCACGAGTCGCCACAGATCCTGCTCGTCCAGGACGGACGCGTCCTCTGGCACGCCTCGCACTATCGCGTCACCGCCGAAGCGGTGCTGTCCGAGCTCGCCCGCGCGGGAGTCAGCGCCAATACCTGACGCGGACCGCGTCCCCAGGGGCCCGTCCAGCGCAGCGGCGTCACGCAATCATCGGCTCCACGGCGGCGTCACGTTGTAGCTGCGGGCGTAGGCGATCAGCTGCCCCAGATGCGTCGGTAGGGCTCGGACGTCGCTACGGCGTCCGCAGATAGGCCATCAGGTCGACCACCTCGGCATCCGTCAGATTGTCGAGGAGTCCGGGCGGCATCATCGACGTCGCGGTGACGTCGCGTGACTGGACGTCCGACACGTTGACCACCACCTGCTCATCGCCGACGGTACGCAGCGTGAGCGTCCGATCGGACTCGGCGACGATGTTCCCGGCAATCGTGCGACCATCGCGCGTCGTCAGGACCACCATGCGGTATGCCTCGGCGACGTCGCCGTCCGGATTGAGCACGTTGAGAAGCAGGTAATCGAGGTTCGTGCGGTTCGAGCCCGTGAGGTCGGGACCAATCGTGCCGCCCTCGCCGTGCAGCTGGTGGCAGCTTCCGCACACCTGGGTGAACATGGCCTTGCCGTGCGCGCCATCCGCATTGGCCAGCGCCTGCTCGGACAGCACGCTGCGGTAGCGTGACACCACGCGGTCCTCGAACGTATTCGCCTCGACGGGGCCCCACGCGTCGGTGAACCCGGCGCCGACGACGCGTCGAAGCTGGCGGGCAGTGAACGGGGAAATGTCCCGCCGGGAGACGTCACCGGCCGCGATCGCCTCGGTCAACATGCGCCCGTAGCGCCCCCGCGAGGCCAGGGCACGTATCGCTTCAGCCTTCCCCGCCGCATCGAACGACGGGTAGCGGTCAAGCAGCAACCGGCCAAGGTCCTCTCTGTCGAACGCGGCCACCGCGCGAATCGCGTCGATGCGCAGATCCGCGTTGTCGATCAGTTCCGGCAGACGGCCAGCGAGTTCCGGACGCCGCTGCGCCGCAAGGACCGACAGCGCATGCCGCCGGCTGGCGACCGATTCGCCGACCCGGGTGATCGCGGCGAGGTTGCGCTGCGCGCTTTCGGCGTCGTTGAACTGCCGGGCCACGGCTTCCGCCAGTTCGGCGACGGCTGGGGCGGAGGCCTGGAGCTTCGCCAGGGCCGCGGGCCAGGCGGCCGGCGGCGCCACGTCGGCCCGGCCGTCGAGGCCATCACGCATGCCGGCCAGCAGATCGGCGACCCTGGCCGGTTCGCGCGTCAGCGCGGCGACGAGCGGGTCGAGCATGTCGGCGTCAACCAGCCGGCGGGCAATCGACCGTGCGATTCCTGGAATGCCCGTGGCGCTTGCGACGTCGAGTGCACGCGAGGCGTTCTGCGCGACAAGCGGCTCGACCCCCAGCCAGATCATCGTCGGCAGATTGGGATCACCTGCGTCTTCGGCGCGCGCCGCCAGGCGTGAGGCCACGGTCCACCGGACGTCCTCGTCGTCGATGCGCTGCAGCGCCGCCGCAAGATACAGACGGACGACGGGCGATGGCTCGGCGCCTGCCATGTCGGCCAGTCGCGCAAGCGCGTCGCCCGACGCGTTGCGATCTTCGGTCAGAAGCTGGATGGCCCAGGCACGGACGTACTCGTCGTCGTCGTCAATTACGCCCAGAAGCGCGGCGGGCGTCCAGCCACCCGTGACGTGCAGGCCCCACATGGCGCGCAGGCGCACGTCGGCGTTGCGGCGGTCCTCGAACAGCGCGCGGAGTGCGTCGTGTGTGCCGGGTGCGAGCCGGCCCGATGCCGCACGGGCCTGCAGGATGACACGCGCCCTTCGCGTGTGCCAGTCGCTGGCACTCGCCTGCAGATTGACGAGCGTCGCATCGTCCATCGATGCGAGATCGCCATAGCGGCCGTCCCACGCCTCGGCATGCGATTCGGTCGGTGCAATACGGTAGATGCGCCCCGATTCCTTGTGCAGGACGTCGTTGCCGCAGATGTCCGGGTCGTGCCAGTCGAGCACGTAGAGCGCGCCGTCCGGCCCCACCTCGAGGCTGAAGCCAATCCAGTGCGCGTTGTTGGCCATCAACACCTCCTGCCCGTGACGCGCCGTGAAGCCCGATCCCAGACGCTCGACAACGTCGGACAACACCGCGTGCTCGTGGATGTTGGCCATGAAGACGCGGCCACGCTCGGATGCGGGAAACGCATCCGACTGATACACACGCGCCCCGCCATGCGCCGACTGGTGTCGGTGGTCGGCGATG
This sequence comes from Acidobacteriota bacterium, assembly GCA_044507065.1. Lineage (GTDB taxonomy): Bacteria > Acidobacteriota > Vicinamibacteria > Vicinamibacterales > SCN-69-37 > SCN-69-37. The sequence goes on along the minus strand of JBIQJY010000075.1, from coordinate 2,075 downwards.
GTCTGGATATCGGAGTAGACGTACGGGTTGAAGTGGCGGCCCCCCTGGCGCTGATAGATGCCCCCCGGCACGACATGCCACAGGTGCGGGATGACACAGGCCGTCATCAGCAACTGGCCCTTCGCGTCGTAGTCGATGCCCCAGGGGTTGCTGAATCCATGCGCGACGACTTCGAAGACCTCCTTCGTCGGGTGATATCGCCAGACGCCCCCGTTGATGGGCACGCCGTCCCCTTCGAGGATGTCGTCCGGAAACGGCTCGCCCGGCTTCAGCAGTCGTGCTTCATCGGCCGTCGGCTTGCGGACGTTGGAAGACGTGGCGAAGCCCTGCAGCCCGTAGAGCCAACCGTCTGGTCCCCAGTGAAGGCTGTTGAGGACCTCGTGTCGGTCCTGGATGCCCCAACCGGTCAGGCGCACCTCGATGTCATCGACATCGGCGCGATCGTCGCCGTCCCGGTCGGGAATGAACAGCAGCTGAGGCGGTGCGCCAACGAACACGCCTCCGAATCCCACCGCAAGCGCCGACGGAAAGACGATGCCCTCCATGAACACCGTGCGCTTGTCGGCGCTTCCGTCCCGGTCGCTGTCTTCGAGGATGACGATGCGGCTGCGGCCGTCAGCCGAGAAACCCTCGCCGCGCGACTCGTAGTCGAGGTTCTCCGCAACCCATAAGCGGCCGCGGTCGTCCCACGCGAATGCCATCGGTTGCGCGATCTGCGGCTCGGCCGCCCAGGCGCCGACGCGAAATCCCGGCGCTGTCGTCATCGCGGCCACGGCCTCCCCCGGCGTCAGGTGCGGCGCCGCGAGTCCGGCACGCTGCGCGATCTGCCAGAGCGCGCTCGTGGCGTAGATGCCGGTGCTGCCGCTGAAGGCCGACCATTGCCGTGTCAGGTCGACGTCGTCGAGCTGGCCGGTGTAGACGAGCAGGCGATGGCGGATGACCTCGGTCTCGCCGGCTGCGATCGTCAGGTCGGCCTCGCGCTGGCGCGACGCGCCGACACCGAACTCGCCATCGACGCGCCAGGCCTGTGGATAACCTGCATTGGATGGATGGTCGAAGATCGCGATGTGCGCGAGGTCGTCGCGCGACTCGACCTGCATGCCGAGATCGATCCACATGGCGCGCTGGCCTTCGGCGCGGCTGTCGCGATCGCGGGCGGCATTGACCACTTCGGCTCGCACGCCCTGACGCCACGGCATGCGCATGAACAACCCACCGTAGTCGTACTGGCCGATAACCACGTCGGTGAGCGCCTGGCCGCGCCATTCGAGATCGATGATGAAACGGCCCGCCTCCGACCGCATCGACCAGCGTTCGGTCTCGATCAGCACCGGATCGCCCGATTCCCCCAGCAGTTCGTAGACCGTCTGCCAGCGCACCTCGTCGTCGGCCGTCTCGGCCGCGCCGCGGGTGATCGACGCAGACACGCGGCGCCAGTAGTCAGCGGTCCGGTTGTGAAAGTAGTCGCGGCCGTTCAGCCGCGTGAATCCCCAGTAGATGCCCGTCTGGTGCGGATGGTGGTCGGGGCTCGTCTCGGTGAGCACGCCTCGTCCATCGGGCGCGACGAGCGGATGGATGTAGGGCCGACCGTCCGCGGGTGCGTGCTGCGTCAGGACCGGGACATCGCCGCCGTCACGAAACACGCGGATGGCACCGGTCTCGGCATCCTGCGTGATCGTGAGGGTCGACGGCGCGTTCTCCTGCCCGCCGGCGGCCAGCCGGCGCACCTGCCCTGACGCAAGCGCGAGCAGCACGATCGGGACACCGACAGCCACGAGGAAGTGGACGCGGGACGTTGGCATGGGATGCGGCCGGATGGTAGCACGGACCGGATCCGCGGGGCCTGCGCCGTGGTGACGCGCTCGAATCGAAGGGCCGACCTCGCCCATGCGAGTGCGCGAGCCTCGTAGTCGGCGGCATCGGCGGCTCCCACGAGCGACAGAAAGGTCAACGCGCCACGCTCGCCGGGCGTTGAAGAAAAAGAGGAGGCGGCGGGAACGGAGAGGTCAGAAGCGCAACCTTCGCCTGAATCGCGAGCGAAGGTTGGTGGAGGCGGCGGGAGTCGAACCCGCGTC
>JBIQJY010000074.1:5878-12841 GCA_044507065.1 Acidobacteriota bacterium | reverse complement strand
GGCGACAGCCGCGAGATCGGCAAGTCGCTGCGCCGTGCCAGCGTGCTGGCCGAATGCGACGCCAGTCTGCGCCGGCTTGGCGTCGACGTCATCGACCTCTATCAGATTCACTGGCCCGAACCCGACGAGGAGGTCGAGGAGGGCTGGGCGGCCGTGGCGGAGCTCGTCGCCGCCGGCAAGGTGCGGTTCGCCGGGGTCTGCAACTTCAGCGTCGAGCAGCTCGAACGCGCCCGGGCGATTCACCCGGTTACGTCGCTCCAGCCCCCCTACAGCATGCTGAAGCGGGACATCGAGGCCGAACTCGTGCCCTGGTGCGAGCGCCACAACGTGGGCATCCTCGCCTACAGCCCGATGCAGGCCGGACTGCTGACCGGTGCGTTCACGCGCGAACGTGCGCTTGCGCTGTCCGACGACGACTGGCGCAGCCGCAATCCGCTTTTCCAGGAACCGCAGTTGTCGGCGAACCTGCGTGTGGTTGACGGGCTGAGGCCCATTGCCGCACGACTCGGGCTGTCGGTCGCGCAACTCGCGCTGGCCTGGGTGCTGCGACTTCCCACGGTGACAAGTGCCATCGCCGGCGCGCGGCGTCCCGAGCAGATTCAGGAGACCGTTCAGGCCGGCAACGTCTCGCTCGACCCGGGCGCCATCGAAGAGATCGAGACACTGCTGCAGACGACGCTCGCGGGGTGAGGTGTCCTACAACCGGCCCTGCAGGAACGCGCCGAACGCGCCGATTGCGCACACCACGGCAATGCTCATGACGATCGGGCGACGGTGCGGTGATCCTTCGAGCATGCGCAGCACCAGCGGCACGGTCACGAACGCGCTGGTGAGCGAGGCGAGGATGGCGGCCGTGGCCGCGGTCGCCGCCGACACCTCGCCGCTGGCGAACAGCGCACCGGCCGACGCCGTCGCGCTGGCGCTCGAGACCAGACCGCCGATGGCGCTGACGACATAGACACCCGCGTCGCCCACGGTTTTCTGGGCGATCGTGGCGCAAACGTGAAGCGTCAGCAGGATGGCGCCGAACTTCAACGCCGCGGTGAGCGAGAACGGGGACCGCAGCGCCACGACGTTGTCGGCCGCGTCGGTCGGGCCCGATGGCGCGGTGGCGTGACTCACGAGCGTGCCCAGTCGCACCAGGACGTAGGACGCGCCGAACATGAGGGCCAGCGGCAGGCCGGCGCGCAGAAGGACCGGCCAGGCGACGATACCGAGAATCCCCGCGTTGCGCGCGAGCATCGCGTTGGTTGCCAGCAGTACGCCGCGATGCACCGACTGACCCTCGGTGCTCTCGGGCGCGCTCTGCGCGCGCGCCGTCAACTCGGCGACCGTGGCCGTGCTGTTGACCAGCCCGCCGAGAAACGCTGCCAGGCCCAGGCCGCGCGCGCCGTACACCTTCAGCAGCACGTAGTTCAGGAACCCCAGCGCGGCAATCAGGATGACGGTCACCCAGACCTGGCGGGCGTCGATGAACCCGCCCGGATCGACCGTGCCCTCCGGCAGGATGGGGTAGACGACGAAGGCCATGATCGCGAGCAGGACGGCCGATCGCAGTTCCGACTCGGTCAGCGCGGCGCTGAAGCCGGCCAGCGGCGTCTTCCAGGCGAGCAGAGCGGCCGTCGTCACGCCGAGCACGGTCGGCGTGAAGGTCTGGCCCTGTCCCGCCAGCACGCCGGTGAACGTCGTCAGCATCAGTGCGGCTGACGTGGTCAGTTCGACGCCTTCGGCCGTGCGCAGGGTTTCGAGGTTCAGCAGCACGACCAGGATGCCGATCGACGCGAGCGCGACGATGGCGAACGCCTCGCCGAGCATGCCGCCGGCCGCGCCGAGCAGGGCCGCGAAAGCGAACGTGCGCATGCCGGCTTCCTTGCGGCGCCGTTCGCGCTCCATGCCGACGAACATGCCGAGCGCGAGCGCCAGCAGCAGGCGGAGAAACGTGGGGAGATACGGCGAATCGTTCAGGCCGCCGAGGAACCCGTCGATGGGCATCGCGTTACTTTATCGTTACGGGAGAGGACCCGCTCCAGTGTCGCGCGATCGCGTTCCGGAGGAAGCGGACCGATCGCCGGAGCTCATCGAGCCCGTCGACGCCGTCCTCGATGCTGATCCAGCCGTCGAAGCCGGCCTCGTGCAGCAGTGTGAAGATCGCGTCGTAGTCGTTCAGTCCCTGCCCGATCTCGCCGTGTCGGAGCCTGTCGGCATACCCGGCGGCGTGTTCCTCGCGCCGCAGGTCGTCCAGCGTGCCCGCTGCCAGGTACCGATCCGAGGCGTGCATCGTCACCACGCGGTGGCGGACGCGCCGCAGCAGTTCGAGCGGATCGTCGCCGGCGAGGATCGCGTTGGACGGATCGAAGTTGACGCCGAAGTTCGGGAACGCGGTGGCGTCGATGCGTTCGACAATCGCGCAGAAGACGTCCATCCGCTGTGCGAACTCGGGATGGGTCCAGTAGTCGTCCTTGTAGTGGTTCTCGAGTGTCAGCGTCACGCCGCGTTCGGCGGCGTACGGCAGACAGGCGACGATGCAGTCGACGACGAGAGCGATGCCGTGGTCGGTATCCAGCTCAGGGCGCCGCTGCCCGCTGAGGACGCGACAGAACCGACCGCCGAGGGCCGCCGTCATGTCGATCCAGCGTTTCTCACGCTCGATCTCGCGGCGCCGGAAATCGGCGTCCGGATGCGCGAAGTCAGGTGAACAGCAGAGCATCGGCATGGCGAGTCCGCGCGCGTCGAGCGCCGCGCGCCGTCGGGGCCAGTCGCCGGGATCCTGCAGGTCGATCATGCCGCTGTAGAGCTCCACGCCGTCGATACCGAGCGACGCGGCCATGTCGAGCCACTCGTCGAGCGACAGGGTGCCGGTCCGGCACAACGGGTCCATCCAGGCCTTGGGGAACGCGGCAAGCGCGGGCATGCGTGTCAGCCTCTCACGACTGCGGGGGAATCGGGGCTTGGGCTGACGGCACACTTGGGCGCATCATGGGGGTGCCCCATGGCGAGACTGAGCACCGGCGACCTGGTGGCGCTGCTCCACGTCGTGGACGACCTCTCAGGTAAGGTCACGACCTACAGCGACATTGATCTTGGCCGGGGTGTGCCCATCGAGGCATCCGACCAACCCGCATTGCTGGAATGCGCGGCTCGCGATCGGTTTGCCCGGTTCATGCACGAGCATCCGCTCATCCGACCGCACCTCGTTCGAGCCGTGGCGATCACGAGACTCGTGGCGCAGCTGGTCGATGCGCTGGTGAGCCCATTCACACGATCGGAGGACAGCGCGGTCGACGGGCTTGTCGCGATCGATCGTGCCGGGCGCACCCGGCTGATGACGACCAGGGCCAGGCGCCTGCTGGAGGCCTACGTTGGCCGTGTGTCGGGCCGCAACCGGCTGCCGGAGGTCGTCCGTGCGTGGCTGCGTACACACGGACGTGGACATCGGAGCGGCGACGGGCCACGCCCGCTCGATCCGCTCGTGATCGCCGGTGAGCGCGGCACGCTGTCCATCTGGCCGCGGCCGACGCCTGAAGGGGTCGTGCTGCTGATGGAAGAACAGTCGAAGGCTGACGTCAAGGCGCACGTCAGTCGTGCGCGGCTCACGCCGCGCGAAGCGGAAGTCCTCAGGTGGGTTGCCGAAGGGAAGACGAGTGCCGAGATCGCGGACATCATCGGCGCGCGCCCGCGCACGGTCGACAAGCATCTCGAACACATCTTCTCCAAGCTGGGTGTCGAGAATCGGACTGCGGCGGCGGTCATGCTGGCGCGGCGCCCGGTTGCCACCAGGTAGTCGCGAAATCGGACCTGCCGGTGTCGTGGCGCCTGTGGACTACGCATGACCACGTATCGACGGTTGCCGCGGCCAATCGTAGACTCGTCGCCACGCTCATTGCGGCCCGTGGCGGCAGGTCGCGTCGCGAGCCTGCGATGTGAAGACCGGCCTTTCACTCGCGAGGTTCCTCCATGAGATGGCACGGAAGCCGGGCGGCGGTCTGTCTCTACTGCGCATGCGTCGTGGCCGCCTGCGATGGGGGTTCTCCCGCCGGTCCGACCGCGAATCCCGCTTCGACTGCGGCAGCGACGTTCGAGAACCTCGCCGGTACGTGGACCGGCCCGGTGAGTGGCGTGACGCAGGGCGTGACGCTCGCCGGAGTCCTCACGGTCACACTGCAGCAGAACGCCGGCGCGCTGTCGGGCGGCTACTCGATGGAGGGGACGCTCACCAATGCCGTCCAGCAGGCCCAGCTCGTGGGCCAGGTCACCCTGACCGGCACGGTGGCCTCCGGCCCCAATCCCGCGGTGTCCTTCACGACGAGCTCGGTCGTCTGTCCCGGCCTGCCGTCCGAATCGTGGTTGGGTTCCTACTCCGCCGGTACCGGGATCCTCACGATCGCGGGGACCGCCCACATCATCACCGTGCCGACGTGCACGATCGTGCTGAGCTATCCGCAGACGATTCTGCTGACACGATAGACGATCGGGCGCCACGCGGCGCAACGTGACGCGACGGCTGCTATGCTGCGGCGTGGTTCGGTGCGGATGACGCAAGTGCTCGCCCTGGTCGCCGTCGCGGTCCTGATGTTATGGGCCGCGCAGCGGTGGCTGATCTACTTTCCCGACAGTCAGCTGCCGCCGCTGCGTGCCCTCGACCTGCCGACGGCCACGTCGGTGGCGTTTGTGACCGATGACGACCTGCGACTTGAAGGCTGGTTCGTCGGGCCGCAGGCCGTGCCAACCGGACAGACGGTCATCGTGTTCAACGGCAATGCCGGCAATCGCGCCGATCGTGCACCGCTGGCTGCTGCGCTTGCGCGCGCCGGGCATGCGGTGCTCCTGTTCGATTATCGCGGCTACGGCGGCAATCCCGGCCTGCCGTCGGAATCCGGCCTGCTGCGCGACGCCCGCGCGGCGCTCCAGGCCGTACTCGGCCGCGACGACGTCGACCCCGACCGTGTGGTCTATTTCGGCGAGTCGATTGGCACGGGTGTGGCCGTCCAGCTGGCGGCCGAACGGCCGCCGCACGCGTTGATTCTGCGTTCGCCCTTCACGTCGCTCATCGACGTCGGGCGCCATCACTATCCCATCCTGCCGGTGGCGTGGCTGCTTCGGGATCGCTTCGCATCGATCGATCGGATCACGCGCGTCGGCGCACCGCTGCTCGTGATTGCCGGCACCGACGATGCGATCGTGCCGTTCGAGGAGAGCGAGGCGCTCTACGACGCGGCGCTCGAACCGAAATGGATGGCGACCATCGAGGGCGCCGATCACAACGACCCGGCACTCTTTGCCGGCCGCGACGTCCTCGCGGCGATTCTCCGGTTCCTCGACGGCGTCCGGGAGGCAGCGTAGCCATGGCGTGATCCGTCCGCCACGGGCTGAAGCCCGTGGCCTCCAGGCAGCTGAGACGCGCCGGCATGGAGCGCACGGGCTTCAGCCCGTGCGAGGAGCCTTCAGTACGGGTATGGAGCGCACGGGCTTCAGCCCGTGCGACGAGCCTCGATACCTGGCAGCGGCTCGTTGGCGAGTGCGGCCATCCGGGCGAGTCCGGGCCCGGCGTGCGCGGCGAGACGGGCGGTCGCGGCGCGCACGCCGGGATCGTCGCGTTGTGCCGGTTCGATGCGCGCCGGGTTCAGGGCGCACGCGTTCGTCCAGGCGGCAATGTCCGGCGCGGCGCCGTAGGTGCGTGACGCGATGGCGCCGCGCACCTGCATGCGCGTCCAGTTGGCCAGGCTGTCGGGCAGCGTGTTCGGTGGACACAGCCGATTGCGTTCCCTGTCGTCGTCGCGCGTGGCTTCAACGTAGCCGGCAAGCGCGGCACCGAAACACGGGAAGCCCGCCCGAATCGTCTGGAGGCGGATCTTGTCCAGACCCCAGATGGGAACCAGCGGCGGGTACTGCAGGCCGGATGCGGCGCAGTGCACGATGAGCGAGCCCGGCGGCAGTGCGACCGAGCCGTCGTCGAGGACGATCTCGCGGCGCGTCACGTGCCTGACGTGTCCCAGGCGAACGACACGCTCGATAGTGCGGAGCAGTTCGAGCTCCCACCGCGCCAGCGTGGGCGTCTTGGCCATTGTCGGCAGGACCGTCCTGTCGATCCGGAACAGTACGTCGGCCGCCTCGAGGCGCAGGAACAGGTCGTCGAGTGACTCGGCCGAGGCGGCCGCTTCCATCATGTCCGCCGCAAGCCCGAGCGCCACCCGCGGGTCGGGCTGGACGACAGCGCGATTGAGCATCCAGGGGTCGCGCGGGCGGACCCAGACAATGCGGTCCGGGGCCACACCGTTGCCGAGCAGCCACACGATGGCGTCGGTCGCTGTCTTGCCGGAACCGACAATCGCGTAGTTGTCCGCCTCGTCCGTCAGCCTCGCGAGCTCGTTGACGGGCACGACAGGGGCGTCATCGGCCACATGAAACGGCGGCGGTGTCGTCGCGGGAATCGTCGGCGCGAGGTAGGTGGCGTCGACGACGCGGCGCCGCACGCGCAGGTGGATGGTGTCGCCCGACCTGCGCGACGTCACGAGGTGAGACGAGCCCTCGCGGTGGTACTCACTCTCGGAGAGGAACGTCACGCGCCCGGACCCGACAAAGCGACGCTGCATGATGTCGTCGTAGTAGGCGCGGATCTGCGACGGGCGTGCGCGTTCCTGCAGCCCCACCTCCGGCCCGCTCTGCTGCACGGCGCCGCTGCCGAGTACGGTCGACGCGACGCCATAGAAGACGGACGCCTGGTGCAGCTGGACGAACGGATACGCGTCGAGCCAGTGCCCGCCGGCCGCATGCCGGCGGTCGACCATCACGACGTGCACATCAGCGTGGTCGATGAGCGCGTCGGTGAAGGCCATGCCCATCGCGCCCGCGCCCACGACGAGGTAGTCGGTCTCGAGCGATCGCATTTCCACCGGGCTGCCTCCTGGCGAGTGGGCGAGCGGCGGTCAGCCACGGGCTGAAGCCCGTGGCCTCCAGGCAGGTGGA
>JBIQJY010000074.1:0-5778 GCA_044507065.1 Acidobacteriota bacterium | reverse complement strand
GTGGGCGAGCGGCGGTCAGCCACGGGCTGAAGCCCGTGGCCTCCAGGCAGGTGGAGCGTGCCAGCCTGGAGCGCACGGGCTTCAGCCCGTGCGATGGGGCTCACCGATGTGCGAGCGCGGCGGCAATCAGGTCGCCCACCTGATCGGTCGAATGGCGGTTGCCTTCGGCGATCGCCGCCAACCGCCCGTCCCTGCCGACGACGGCGAGGCGGAGGCTGTGGTCGACCATGCCATTGTTCATGAACGCGTTGACCCCGAACTGATCGAGTGCGGCGCGCACGTCTGCCACGGGACCGGTGAGGAATCGCCAAGTCTCCGGGTTGGCGCGCCACTGCTCGGCATACTGCGCCAGGACCTCCGGCTGGTCGTGCACCGGGTCGAACGAGATGGTGAGGAACACGAGGTCGCGGCCGAGCGCTTCGGTGAACCGCTGCTGCAGCGCCCCGAAATGGTTGACCAGACGCAGGCAGAAATCGGGCAGCTGGCAGGACGTGTAGGTGAAGTTCAGTGCCACGACCTTGCCACGAAACATCGACAGCGACACTGGTCTGTTCGCCTGATCGATCAGGTGGAAGTCCGCGACGGGTGCGCCGGGCGCCAGCGGTCGCGCCGCCCGGCCGGTTGTGAACTCCTGAATGAGCGCAAGCCGGCGGGCCGTCAGCGGCTGCTGCCCGAGCGTATCGACCCGCGAGACGACGACCTGCTCCGCCCAGGCCGATGCCGGCGTCACGACGTACGTGAACTCGATCCACGCGCCTGGCGACACCTGGTCGAGCTCGGCCGCATCGCGCACGGAGAACGGCATCACCATGGCGTGCATCACACCCGGAATGGCGTCTATCGACGCGATGAACGTCCGCGCCTCGGCCTGCACGTCGACCACGAGCCCGGCCGCGGGATGGCGTTGTTCGGCCGTCGCGAGGCCCGGAGCAGCTGCAAGCATTGCGGCCACGAGCCAGGCGGTGGGGCGCCGTCTCGCGTTCATCGCGAGGCCTCCTGCCCGCCGAGCGACACACGCCGACGTTTCATCGTCGTGTAGTCGGCCGCGAACTCCTCGATCTGAATCCACTGATTCTTCGGTACTGCCGCAAACCGTTGCCGGGTGTCGGACGCCGGCCACCACACCTCCACGTCGACAGTACGCGCGTCCGGCCCGAGCCCGACATGCTGCACCAGCGGCGACACGCCAAACGATCCACCCGTGCCCACGACGCGGTGCATCGCACGGCGCGATCCGGCCGCATCCTCGACGGTGACCGTGATCCTGGCGCCGACAGCGGACCGGTTGGTCTTCACACCCGCGAGCCTGACTGCGAGCCAGTCGTTCCCGTGTCCGGGATTCTCGAACAGGCGCAACGCGTGACGATCGCCCGGTGTGATGCCGCCGACCTCGAACACGATGTCCTGGTCGCCGTCGTTGTCCATGTCGGCGAAGGCCACGCCGTGTCCGCGATGCAGTTCGCCCGTGCCCGACGACGCGGTGACGTCGACGAACCGGCGGCCCTCGACGTTGCGCAGCAGGACGCTGCCGGCCAGCGAGACGTACGACGGGTTGCCCGTCCCCAGGTACATGTCGAGCCAGCCGTCGTTGTCGATGTCGCCGAAGTTGGCGCCCATCGGCATCAGCACACGTTCCAGTCCGGCTTCACGCGTCGCATCGCGGAACGTGCCGTCGCCCATGTTCCGGTAGAGCTTCATGGTCGTGCCCTGTCCGGGCAGGGCGAGCAGGTGCCGCGCCATCTCGTCGAGCGAGGCGACATAGCTGGTGACGAACAGATCCTGGTGCCCGTCGTTGTTGTAGTCGAAGAACCAGGTGGCAAAACCCGTCGGCGTCCCGGCCACACGCGCAGCGGCGGCGAACTCGGTGAACGTGCCGTTGCGGTTGTTGCGATAGAGGAAGTTCGTCCCGCCATAGTTCGAGACGTACAGATCGGTATAGCCGTCGTTGTCGTAGTCGGCGGCGGCCACACCTTTCGTATATGCGACCCGGTCGACACCGGCGGCCGCCGAGATGTCCTCGAATCGGCCATCACCCGTGTTGCGGAAGAGCTGCGCCGGCGCGTTCTCGTTGCCGATGAACAGATCGAGCCAGCCGTCGTTGTCGATGTCGGCGAAGACGGCGGTCTGCGAAGCGGTGGCCGGCACCGCCAAGCCGGCCGCCGCGGTGACATCGGTGAATCCGCCGCGGCAGTCGTTCTGCAGGAGCGAGCGCCGCTGCGGCAGTTCCTCCCAGCCGCCGCGCATCACGAGAATGTCCGGGCAACTGTCGTTGTTGTAGTCGCCCTGCACGAGATTGAGGCCGCCGAGTTGCGCGTCGAGGCCCGACCCGCGCGTCCGGTCCGCGAACGTGCCGTCGCCGTTGCCGGCCAGCAGCCGCATCGGACCGCAGCTCTCGGACATCGATGTCACGACGTCGAACGTCCCGCGATTGTGCAGGTCCGCGACGATGACACCGCCGGCCGAACCGACACTGATGAGCCCGGCCTTTTGCGCCACGTCGCGGAAACGTCCGACGTCCTCGGCCGAAGCAAAAGCCGAGGCCGGCAGGAGGTGCCGGTCCGGCACGCTGTCGGGGTAGGTGCCCTGCGCCATGTGCGCGAGGTTGAGCAGCCACCGCACTTCCAGATCGTCGGGGCGACTCTGGAGGTAGGCCGTGAAGTGTCCCACCGCGCGCGCCACGTGGTCGGTCACCGCATAGGCACGATGCGTCGCGGGATCCAGCAGGCAGAGTTCACCGGGGGTTTCGTGGACGTGATTGTCCAGGCCTGCCTTGTGCAGGTGGGCGATGCCGAGCGCCTGCTCCATCTGCACCGCAGCCTCGGGTACGCCGAACATCGCAATCCTGCGGGCTTCGTGGAGCCGCGCGATCGCGCGGTCCATCTGTCCTTCATAGGCGTCGAGTTGCGCCATCCCGACATGCAGCTGCATCAGGTCGAGCGGCGACTTCGACGTCACGTCGCCAGACGCGAAGAACTGATCGACGAGACGGCGTGTGGTGGCGAGTGCTTCGGTGCGGGCATCACACGCGGCCTGCGAATCCATGCGCCACGCGCCACTGCGCGCGTGGGCCTCGAGGCTTGCACGCGCCTCGGTGAAGCCGCCGAAGTCGTACACGAACTTGACGGCGCCCGATGCCGCAAGGCCGGCGCCGGGCTGTGCCGCCTCGTCGTCGGCGGGGTCGTCCTCCTCCACCCGGAAGAGCGCAAATCCGATGGGTAATCTCACCGCGCTGGTGAGGTCGCCGGGGCCGAGTCCCTCGAGTGCCGCACGCACTTCCGGGCGCAGCCCCGACGTGGGCATGCGGCCCAGCCAGCCGCCGGCCGCCGCGGTGACGTCGGTCGACTCGGTTCGCGCGATGACGGCGAAACTTTCCCCAGCGACGATGCGCGCACGTATTCGGTCGGCGGCCTCCGCGCTCGTGACGACGATCATCCGCAGGGTCCGCGCGTCGCTGGCTGCATCCTGGCGGGCCCGCACCAAACCCGCGGGCACGGCCATCAGCGTCGCCAGCAGCGTCACGACGAATACGAAGCGAGCCGGTAGGGCTCGCGGACGCGTCAACATGGGGGATGTGCCGACACTCTACCAACGTGCGCGGCCCGCAGTCCATCCCAAGAACACGGTAGGCCCCCACGCGGCCTGGAGCGCACGGGCTTCAGCCCGTGCGACCGCCCGACGCGTCCCGGCTAGTCGGCCCGCCAGAGCTTCGGGAGCATGTAGTGCAGGTGGTCGCGCCACGTGCCCCAGTCGTGACCGCCATTGCCTCCGATGTAGTAGTCGTGCTCGATACCGTGCTTCTCGAGCGCCTGATGAAAGGCGACACTGCGGTTCGTGGGGGTGTCCTCGTACGTGCCGAGACCGACGAAGAGGTAGTCGATCCGGTCGTTGAATCCGGCCGGGTTCGAGACCCATTCGGGCGTGTCGCCGGCTTCGGGCGCAATGCCGGCGCTGAGAATGCCGAACGAGGCGAACGCGTCCAGGTGCTTGAAGCCGACCAGTTGTGCGTGGCGACCACCCATCGACAGCCCCGCCAGCGCACGGCCCCGCCGGTCCGTCCTGACGCGATAGGCCGATTCGACGAAGGGGAGGATCTCCTGGATGAGCTCCCGCTCGAACAGGTCGAACGTGAGCGCGGTGTGTTCCGGGTGGCGGCGGTGAATCACCTGGTTGTTGGGCATGACGATGACGGTTGGCTCCATCCGACCATCGGCCAGCAGGTTGTCGGCAATGAAGCTCGCGCGCCCGTCATAGTCCCACCCGCCGGCGAGTTCACCGCTGCCGCCGAGCAGGTACAGCACCGGGTACTCGCGTGTGGAGTCGTAGCCAGGCGGCGTGTACACGAACAGTTCGCGTTGCCCGTCGGTAACGTCGGAGTGGTACACGTGGCGCGTCACGGCTCCGTGTGGAACGTTCCTCGCGTCGTAGTAGGCCGGGCCGTCGCCGGGGACGACGACCGTGCTGTACCCCGGCTGAGCGGCGGCCCAGGTAAAGGTGTTGTTCGGATCGGGTCCCAGCGCGCCGTCGATGCGCACCTTGTAGATGTACAGGTTCGGTGCGACCGGACCGACCGTGAGCGACCACACGCCGTCCTCTCCCGCCTCGAAGGGGATCGGCTTCGTGCCCTCGCCGAGCGCGAGCAGCATGGGGCCACCCTCGAGCAGAATCGACCTGGCCTGCGGCGCCTGCACACGGAAGGTAATCGTGCGATCCGGATGTACCTCAGGTGACAGCACGACCGCGCCGAACGGCAGCAGGCCCTCGGCGCGGGCCTGGGGATTCCAGTCGAGATTCACATGGCCCTGCTGGGCGGCCGCGGGCACGGCAAGGCCCAGAACGAGGGCCGGCAGGCAGAACATCTTCATGGTGCGGACTCCTTCTCGAAATCGAGTGGCGCGTGGGTGCCAGTCGAAAGTATACGAGCCAGCCGGCCCTGTGTCCGCCCTGTGTCCGCCACGGGCTGAAGCCCGTGGCCTCCAGGCAGACACCAGGCAGACATGGAGCGCACGGGCTTCAGCCCGTGCGGACCGCTTCTGCCGTCCTTCGCGGCATCCAAACCGCGGCGGTCCCGGCGCTGCGACCGCATCGAGGCGCGCGACTCGCGCTACCTGGGACGGGCAAACCCCGCGAAGAATGACACCCACTGATTGGCCTTTTCGTCGAGCCTGAGAAATTCCTTTCGGATCGACCCGTCGGCCTGCGGCGTCCAGACGCCCCGAATCCGGGCACTGGGGGATCCATTCGTCGGGTACATCGTGCCTTCCAGCACCATGGATCCATTGGCGTCCAGTCCACCGGAGTAGTCGATATGGAAGCGTGAACTCATCCAGACCTGGCGCCAGCGTCCCGTTGCGGGATCGACGAAGCTGAGGCCTCGTCCGGTGATGCCGGACGTCTCATTCCACTCCTCGACAATCGCGCATCCTTCACCTTGCCTGGTGATGATCTGGTCGGCGACCTTCTGGCCATCGAGGGTGCGGAAGTCCCAGGTGCCGACAATGAAATCGAAGTCGCGATACGGCGTGTCGTTGCCGGCACACTGTGCGGTCGGCTGGCGCTGCACACGATTCAGCGGTGCTCGGGCACACGAACGTCAGCCAGACGTCTACCTGCCTCGCGGGGTCACACGAGGCGCTGGCGAAGTTCGACCCGCGCGCGCAGCAGACGGCTGCCGGCGCCAGCGCGCACGAAAGCCGGGTAAAGTGGCAGGAAAGTGTCAAAGCGGGAGCGGGAAAGTGGTCGGGGCGACTGGATTCGAACCAGCGACATCTCGCTCCCAAA
>JBIQJY010000153.1:0-2033 GCA_044507065.1 Acidobacteriota bacterium | reverse complement strand
GCAGGACCAGCCAGAAGTACTCGAACGAACTGAACTGCAGCGCGGCCTCGGCCAGGGCGGGCGCGGCCGTCATCAGGACGATCGTGCCGAACAGGCCGCCGATGGCCGAAAAGACCACGCCGGCGCCGAGGACCAGTTCGGCCTGCCCCTTCCGTGTCAGCAGGTAGGCCTCGTCGCAATACGCCGCCGATGCCGGTGTGCCGGGCATGCGGAGCAGCGCGCCGGGGACGTCGCCCGCGAAGATGGCCATGGCCGTGACCGACACCATCGCCGCAATGGCCGGTACCGGCGGCATGAAAAACGTGACCGGTACCAGCAGGGCGACGGCCATCGTGGCGCTGAGGCCGGGAATCGCGCCGACGAACAGCCCGAAAACCGCGGAGCCGAGGATGACGGTCAGGACGTAGGGATCGAAGACCAGGCCAATCGCGGCGATCAGGTGCTCTACCACGCAATGCCCTCGAGGACACCCCACGGCAGCGGCACGCGCAGCAGCGTCTGGAAGCTGTAGTGCAGGGCGAGCGTGACAACCACGGCCGCCGGCACCATCCACCGACGGTTGGCACCGAAGATCGCGAAGAGCCCACCAAGAAACACCACGCCGGTCAGCAGGAACCCGAGGCGGTCGACGACCAGTACGTAGAAGACGAGGGCCGCCGGCACGGCCAGGCCCGCAAGCACCGTGCGGCGCCGGCGCGTCCATGCCTCGAACGTCACTACCGGCCGCTCACCGGCACGCAGGCCGGCGACCACGAGCATCGCGCCGAACGCGACGAAACCGAGGCCCACGATCGTCGGGAACAACCCCGGCCCCACCGGTTGCCCCGGCATTGGCGGGAACGTCCGCGCGTAGGAGGCCACCGCCACGCCGAAGGCGGCCACGATGACTCCGGAGAGCGTGTCGGTGAGTTTCATGCGCCGGGAATCCGTCTCGACACGCTCAACGGGCCAAACCAAGCAGCCGCATGGCCTCGCCCATGCGGACGTCGGATTCGGCCATGAACGTGGCGAACTCGGCGGGGCCGGCCCATCGCATGCCGAAACCCCGTTCGGTCATGAAGTCCCGGAACTCCTGGCTCTCGTACGCATTCCTGACGGCGGCCTGCAGGCGCGTCTCGATCTCGGGCGGCAGGCCCCTCGGCGCGGCAAACCCGCGCCAGACTCCCATCTGCCAGGTCGTGCCAATCGCCTCGTTGCCGGTCGGCACATCGGGATACAGCGTCGATCGCTCGTCGTCGAGCACGGCCAGGCTTCGGACGCGTCCGGCGTCGATGAGCGACCGCGCCTCGGCGTGGGCGACCGGCACGACGTCGACGCCGCCGGCCATCAGATCGAGCAGTCCCGCGGCGCTGCTCGTACTCGGCACCCATGGCACGTTCGTGGGCGTGATGCCCTGTTCATCGAGCAGGCCGTAGAGCGAGGCGTGCCAGATGCCTCCCTGCGCCGTGCCGGATGCCTTGATCGTGCCGGGCGGGCTCGTGCGAATCGCCTGCATCAGGTCGCCAAGCGTGCGGTACGGTGAATCGGCGCGGACCTGTACGGCCGTCGCATCGAGGTTGACGAGACCGAGCGGCGCGAGCGACTCGTGCGTCAGGTCGGTCAGCCCCTGATGGTGCATCATCGCGATCTCGACGGTAACGATGCCCACGGTGTAGCCGTCGGGCGCGGCCGACGCAATGGCCTGATGGCCGACGACGCCACTGCCGCCGGTGCGGTTGACGACGTTGACGGGCGTGCCGAGCTCACGCTCCATGAGCGTGGCCATCGCGCGCGCCACCGTGTCGGTGCCGCCGCCGGCGGTCCATGGCACGACCATCGTGATGGGTCTGGACGGGTATTCGGCGGGCGCACCGCACGCGGTGGTAAAGGCGGCCAGCGCCGCCAGTGACATCAGCAGGACGCAAGTTCGTTTCATACGCAGTGTCGTGACCTCGGGATCCTGGAATTATACGGGCGTCGACCGCAGGCCCGAAGCCGCCTGCGGTCAGCAGGCGCGCTGAGGGCTCGGCGCCAGTTCAGGGAGAACGCCGGAG
>JBIQJY010000073.1:8094-13707 GCA_044507065.1 Acidobacteriota bacterium | reverse complement strand
CGACGACCGTGGGTTCTCGGCGGTCTTCGACCGCCGTGTGGCCGCCGCCGGCGGCCACACGCGCTCGTCGCGTATCCGTCCGCAACCGCAATACCGGCGGGTTCCGCTCTCTCGTCCTTCGTGTCTTCGTGCCTTCGTGATTCCCCCGCGATCGTCCTCGCCGGAAAAGGATGCGGTCGTGAGGCGTCGACGCCGCACCGGGCGGGCACGAGGCGGGTGAGGGGCGGGCACGAGGCCCGCCCCTACGAGGCTGTCAGGATCTCGATCAATTCGCGGTCTGCCGGCGGAAACTCGAGCGTGGGTAGTTCGTCGCGCCCCACCCAGCGAATCTCCTGGCCGAGCATCGCCCTCGGCTCGCCCGTGATGCGGCACCAGCGGAAGTGCAGCCGCACCGTGCGGTCGGGATAGGCGTGTTCGGTGGCGAGCAATTCGTCGCCGATCTCACTCGCGACATCCAGTTCCTCGCGCAGTTCGCGCGCGAGGCACGCCTCGTGGGATTCGCCCGGTTCGCACTTGCCCCCGGGGAACTCCCACAACCCCGCCAGGTGTGTGCCGTCGAGCCTTCGCGTCAGGAGCAGTCGCCCGTCTTCGCGCGTGATGACGGCGGCCAGAACGACGATGGTGCGCGACACGCCGGTCACGAGCGGCGCCCGGCCTTCTTCGCGCGCGGGACGGCACGCGGCTTCACGAATGGATAGCTGCGGCACCCCCGCGCCATCGGGCATGCCTCGCAGACGGGCGTACGCGCCGAGCAGGCCGTCGCGCCGAAGTCCATGAGCGCCTGGTTGAAGTCGAAGACGTGGCGATGCGGCAGCACGGCGCGCGAAACCTCCCACAGGTGCCGCTTCATCGCGTGCGATGTCGGGTCGCCCTTGCCGACGAAGATGCGGAACAGCACGCGTGCCACGTTGGTATCGAGGATCGCGGCTCGTTTGCCGAACGCAAAGCTTCGCACGGCGCCGGCGGTGTAGGCGCCAATGCCCTTGAACGACAGCAGCGTCTCCTCGTCGTCGGGCAGCTGGCCGTCGAAGCGCGCCACGGCCTCGCGCGCGATCGCCTGCAGGCGCTTGGGCCGGATGTTGTAGCCGAGCGGGTACCACGTGCGGACGACATCCGACTCGGCGGCCGCCGAAAGGGCCTCGAACGACGGATACCGATCGAGCCACTCGTGGTACTTCGGCAGGACGCGGTCCACCTGCGTCTGCTGCAGCATCACTTCCGAGACGAGGATGTGGTACGGGTCGCGCGTTTCGCGCCAGGGAAGCGACCGGCCGTTGCGGCGGTACCACGCCAGGAGGCGTCGCCGGAACCAGCGGCGCCTGTCGGGGTCGGGAATGGGCAGGGCCGCGGATGGTCGAGGCACGGTGCCATAATAGGCGCTCGCGCGCGCCCATCCCATCGTCACCGTGGCCGATTCATCCTTTCCCCGCATCTACACGAAGACCGGCGATGCCGGTGATACCGGTCTGTTCGACGGGACACGCGTCTCGAAGGCGGACCCGCGCGTCGAGGCCTACGGCGATGTCGACGAACTGGCCGCCTTGCTCGGCCTGGCCCGCGCGAGACTGCGCGACGACGACGTGACGGCCGTCATTGGCGCCATCCAGCGCGACCTGTTCGCCGTCGGTGCCCGGCTGGCCGACCCGCGTCACCGCATCAGCGCACGCATCGACAAGGCCGACCTCGACGAGGGACACGTGCGGCGGCTCGAGCAGGCCATCGACACGTTCGAGTCGGAACTGACGCCGCTGCGCCGCTTCATTCTCGCCGGTGGCAGCGAGGCAGGAGCCACGCTCCACCTCGCGCGGGCCGTGTGCCGGCGGGCCGAGCGGCGCGTCGTCGGCCTCGGCGCCGACGCGGTGGACGCCGTGGTGGTCATCTACCTCAACCGGCTGTCGGATCTGCTCTTCGTGATGGCGCGAGTGGTCAACGCCCGCGCGGGTGTTCCCGAGACCGAGTGGTGAGCGCCGCCGCCTATGCCGTCTGCCAGCGCCTGGCGGCCAGCCACTACGAGAACTTTCCCGTGGCCTCGCGGCTGTTGCCGAAGCCCGCGCGCCCGCACATCGCCGCCATCTACGCGTTCTCGCGAATGGCCGACGACTTCGCCGACGAGGGTGACGTGCCCGACGCCGCGCGCATTTCGGCTCTCGAGATGTGGCAATGGCGCCTGCACGAGGCCGTTGCCGGCCGCACCGAGCAGGACGGATCGGACACCTCGCACGTCTTCACTGCCCTTGGCGACACGATCCGCCGGTTCAACCTCGAGGTGCAGCTGTTCGAGGACCTGCTGAGCGCGTTCTGCCAGGACGTGCTGGTGAAGCGTTACGAGACCTGGGACGAGCTGATCGACTACTGCCGGCGTTCGGCCGCGCCCATCGGTCGCCTCGTGCTGCGCGTCTGCGGATATCGCGACGCGACGAAGGATCGGCAGTCGGATGCGATCTGTCACGCGCTGCAGCTCACCAACTTCTGGCAGGATCTCGCCGTCGACTGGGCCAAGGGGCGCGTGTACGTGCCTCGCGAGCTGATGGCGCTGCGTGGGGCGTCCGAGGCCGATCTCGCTGCCGGCAACTGGACCTCGGAGTGGGAAGACACGATGCGCGACGCGGTGGGGCGCACGCGTGCGCTGTTCGACCAGGGGCGGCCGCTCGTCGGCGCCGTCAGCGGACGGCTTGCCTGGGAACTGCGTGCGACGTGGCTCGGCGGCACGCGGATCCTCGATAAACTCGAAGCGCGCCGCTTCGACGCACTCCATCGCCGGCCCCGGCTGGGATGGATCGACGCGGCGGGAATCGGCAAGGGCATGATCCGGTGGCGGTAACGGCACCGGCCTCGACAACCGGGCAATGACTCGCAGTACCAGCTTCTATTTCTCGTTCCTGGCGCTTCCCGGGCCGAAACGGCGTGCGATTACCGCTGTGTTCGATTTCTGCCGGGCGGTCGATGACGCGGTGGATCTGGAAACGGATGCGGCCCGCATCGCGGCCGCGATCGAGCTGTGGCGTGGCGAGGTCGCGCGCGTCTTCACCGGTGGTGCGCCGGCCACGCCGCAGGGGCGCGAACTGCAGCAGTATGTCGGGCCCAACCACCTGCCGCGCGAGCATTTCGATGCGCTCGTCGACGGCGTCGCGATGGACGCGGCCAACACGCACTACGCGACATTCGCGGACCTCGAGCCCTACTGCCACCGCGTGGCGTCGGCCGTCGGCCTCATCTGCGCCGAGATCTTCGAGTACCGCGATCGCCGCGTGCTCGACTACGCGCGCGATCTGGGCGTGGCGCTGCAGCTGACCAACATCCTGCGCGATGTCGGCGTGGATTATCGCAATCAGCGCCGGTACCTGCCCGACGCGGACCTGATGCGCTACGGCTGTTCCTGGGAGGACGTGCGGCGCGAGGTGGAGCGGGCCGGGGAGGGCGTGCGCTCGGACGATGTCCGCGCGCTGCTGGCGTTCCAGGCCACGCGCGCTCGCGAGTATTTCGCGCGCGCGGCGGCTGCGCTGCCCCCGGGTGATGCCCGGAGGTTCGTGCCCGCCGAGATCATGCGTGCCGTCTACTGGGAGCTGCTCCAGCGAATCGAGCGCGCGCAGTACGACGTCTTCACACGCGTGATCCGCGTCCCCAGGCCCGTGCAGGCGCGCCTCGCGCTCGGTGTGTGGTGGCGCGCCAGGTAGAGCCCCATACACGGGCCGACACGCGGTCGACCCGTGCACGGGGGGATCACCTGCGTCCTACTGCTTCGCCATGAGAACGGCATTGCCGTTCATGCCGGAGCCATGCGCGGTGCCGACGATCGACCGGCCGCTGTTCTGCATCCGGCCGCGCACGTAGAAGTCGAGGAACCTGCCGACCTTGATGCGGATGTTGACGTTGCCGTCCGCGTCGATCGACCCCGGTTCGGCCGGGTCGATGCGGAACGTGTCGCCCGGCGACGCCGCACACCAGGGGGCGGTCGCCACAGCGGATCCCGTGACGACGCCGCCGGTCTGCGTGAGCGTGAGGGGGAAGCCGCCCGGGCCGCAGGGATCGAGAACGGTGACCACCCAGTTGCCCGTCATCGAGCCGACCGTCACGATGCGCGTGTCGGTGGCCGACCCGCCCTTGCCGTCGCTGACGGTGAGGCGAATCGACACGTCGCCGCCGGGCCCGACGATCTGGCCGCTGATGATCGGTCCGGTCAGCGTGGTGTTGACCAGGTTCCAGGAATAGCTCAGCGTGTCGTTGTCGGGGTCGGTTGCCGAGGCCGTCCCCTGCAGGTTGGTCAGGCCGGAGATCAGGAACGTGGGTGTCACGCTCATCGACGTGATGACAGGTGTCCGATTGGTATTGCCGCCGCCGGTGCCGCCACCGGGACCGCTCGGCTGGGTGGGCGAGTCGTTGCCACAGGCGCCGACGGACAACGCCGTCAGCAGGATGAATGCGACGCTAGACGATACTTTCAACGGTCCCTCCAGACTGGTGTGTACTGCGTGCGCATGATCACGTCGCGTGCCGGGAGAGTCAATACCGTGGGCCCCGCGCGCACGGTTTCCCGTGCAGCCGCGGGCACCCGCGTGTGTGGCCGGTCCGAGTGGGCGCCGGGTGTTATACTTCGCGCGCTCGCCGACCCGAAGCATCTGGAAAGTTTCCCTTGAACGTTGCCATCATCGGTGCCGGATTCGCCGGCCTCAGCGCCGCGGTGCGCCTGTCGGCCGCCGGGGTGAAGGTTGCCGTCTTCGAGCAGGCCCCGCGCCTTGGCGGTCGCGCATCGGCATTCACCGACAAGGCGACCGGCGAGCGCGTCGACAACGGCCAGCACGTCCTGTTCGGCTGCTACCGCGAAACCTACGCCTTCCTCCGCGCGATTGGCGCCGATGGCCTTGCGCCGCTGCAACCGCGCCTGCACCTGCCGATGGCCGATCGGACGGGCCGGACGATGGACCTGCGGTGCCCGAACCTGCCCGCGCCGTGGCACCTGCTTGCCGGGCTGCTGCGATGGCCCGCGCTGCCGCCGGCTGACCGCATCGCGGCACTGCGGGTGGGCCAGGCGATTCGTCGGGCCCGTCGCCACGGTGTCGATCGGGCCGCGGCTGCCGTACCGGAGGATCTCACCGTCACCGCGTGGCTCGATCGACTGCGCCAGCCGCGCACGGTGCGCGACTGGCTGTGGCACCCGCTGACATTTGCCGCGCTCAATCAGTCGCCCGACGTTGCGGCTGCGGCACCCTTCGTTCGCGTCGTCTCGCAGTTGTTCGGCCCGGAGCCTGATGACTCGGCGGTCGGCCTCGCGCGCGTACCGCTCGACGAGATGTATGCCGAGCCGGCGGTGCGGTTCATCGAATCGCACGGCGGGGCCGTGCACCTCAAGTCGCCGGCCACCGTGCTCGTCGACGAGGGCGGGCGCGTGGCAGGCGTGCGGACGCCGGGTGGCGACCTCCGCGCGTCGAACGTCATCAGCAGCGTGCCCTGGTTCGCCTTTGCGGATCTGTGGCGTGAAGTGCCCGCGTCCATTGCCCAGGTCGCGCGCGACGCTTCCGCGATGGGCAGTTCGCCCATCGTCACGGTGAACCTGTGGTTCGACGCGCCGGTGATGAGCCGACCGTTTGTCGGCCTGGTGGATGCGCCGGTGCACTG
>JBIQJY010000073.1:0-7994 GCA_044507065.1 Acidobacteriota bacterium | reverse complement strand
ACGCGCCGGTGATGAGCCGACCGTTTGTCGGCCTGGTGGATGCGCCGGTGCACTGGGCGTTCGACAAGGCGACGCTCGTCGGCGAGCGGGCCACGCACCTGGCCGTCGTCACCAGCGCGGCCGACCACCTGGCGGCGTTGGACAACGACGATGTGACGCGCGTGACCCTCGAGCACCTCACGCGTGCCGTGCCCGGCGTGGGGCGCCGCCGCCTGCTCCGTTCGGTCGTCGTCCGCGAGCATCGCGCGACATTTTCGGTGGCACCCGACGGGCCGGCGCGCCCGGGGCCGGACATCGGCCTCCCCGGATTCCACCTGGCCGGGGACTGGACCGACACGGGCCTGCCGGCCACGATCGAGGGCGCGGTCATCAGCGGCCATCGTGCCGCCGACCGGATTCTTCGTGCGCGCCAGGCGGCTGATGCCGTCGCTGCCGCGCCGGATGGGTTCTAATCAGAAGTGATGTCTTCGGTCGTCGTCCACTACGGAGAGCTGGCGCTCAAGGGAAAGAACCGGCCCTGGTTCCTGACGGCGCTGACCAGGTCGATTCGCGCTTCGCTGCGCGGGCTGAACGTCTCGCGCGTCCAATCGCTCATCGGGCGCATCATCGTGACGATCGAGGACGACAGCGAATGGCCCGAGGTGCGCGACCGGCTCGCGCGCCTTCCGGGGATTGGCAATTTCGCGCTGGCGCGCCACATGCCCATGGATCTCGACGCCATCACCGCGGCCATCGTCGAGGGCGTGTCGGGCCGGACTGAACCATCGTTTCGCGTGCGCGCGCGCCGAGCGGACAAGCGGTTCCCGATTCCCACGCCCGACATCGAGCGCCACATCGGCCGCCACGTGCAGGAAGCCACGGGCTGGCCCGTCAACCTGTCGAAGCCCGACTTCGTCATCAACGTGGAGTTCCTCACGTCGGACGCCTACTTCTTCTTCGAACGCGAGCGCGGCATCGGCGGCCTGCCGATCGGGACGGGCGGGCGCGTGATGACGCTGCTCTCGGGCGGGATTGATTCGCCCGTGGCGGCCTGGCGGCTCATCAAGCGCGGCTGCCGCACGGACTTCGTCCACTTCCACTCGTACCCGATCCTGTCGCGCACCTCGCAGGACAAGGCGCGCGAGCTGGTGGCCACGCTCACGCGGTCGCAGCTGCGGTCGCGCCTCTTCATGGTGCCCTTTGCGCCAATCCAGCAGCAGATTGTCGTCTCGATGCCGCCCGCGCTGCGCGTGGTCGCCTATCGCCGCATGATGCTGCGCATTGCCGAAGTGCTGGCGGGACGGACCGGCGCGCACGCGCTCGTCACCGGCGATGCGGTCGGCCAGGTGGCCTCGCAGACGATCGAGAACCTGGCGGCGGTCGGGAGCGTGGCCACCATGCCGCTCCTGCGGCCGCTCGTCGGGATGGACAAGGAAGAGATCACGGCCGACGCACAGCGCATCGGTACCTATGACATCTCGATCGTCCCCGACGAGGACTGCTGCACGTTGTTCACGCCGCGGTTCCCGTCGACCCGGTCGTCGCGCGAGGCGGTCGAGGCGGCCGAGACCCAGCTCGACGTCGCGGGCCTCGTCCAGGCGGCCGTGGCGGCCGTCGACGTCGAGGACCACGGGTTCCCGTCGCTCCGCAGCGGCCGGCAGATTTCGCCAGTCACGTCGGGCGAGTCGTCGCCTTCTCTATAATCTCGGGATGGCAATCCTGAAGGTGGCCCGGCTCGGGCATCCCGTCCTGCGCTCCAAGGCCGCGCCCGTCGCGAAGGACGAGATCGCCTCGCCGCGCATCCAGCAGCTCATCGACGACATGTTCGAGACCATGCACGAGTACGCGGGAATCGGGCTGGCGGCCCCGCAG
The DNA here is from genome assembly GCA_044507065.1 of Acidobacteriota bacterium. GTDB lineage: Bacteria > Acidobacteriota > Vicinamibacteria > Vicinamibacterales > SCN-69-37 > SCN-69-37. The sequence goes on along the minus strand of JBIQJY010000073.1, from coordinate 6,143 downwards.
GTGCACGAGGGCGTGCGGCTGTTCGTGGCGGGCCTGCGCAGGGCCGAGGTGCCGGGCGTGCTCGAGGCCGACGAGGACATGCCGCTCATGGCCGTCATCAACCCCGAAGTGCTGCCGGTGACCAAGGAAGTGGTGAGCGACTGGGAAGGATGCCTGTCGATCCCCGACATTCGCGGCCAGGTGCCGCGGCCCGACAGCGTGCGGCTGCGGGGCCTCGATCGCACCGGGCGGAAGTTCGAGCTCATCGCCCACGGCCTGCCGGCGCGCGTCATCCAGCACGAGACCGATCATCTCGACGGCATCATCTTCTTCGACCGCATGAAGTCGCTCGAGTCGCTGGCGTTCATGGAAGAATTCCGCCGCTTCTGGGCAAAGGACGACGAGTAGTGGCCACGGGAACCGACGGACTGACGGAGGCCGAGGCGGCCGCCGTCTCGCCCTATTTCACGAACCTCGATCGGCCGGTGTTCGCGCTCGTGAACCTGCCCGAGACCGTCAAGGGCGCGCTGTTCGCGCGGTACTCGCGCGCCGCCAAGCCCCTGCGCCGGCTGTTCCACGACGAGTTCTACACCGAGGTGCAGTCGGGGCCGGCCGACACGACGGTAGGTCTCGAGCGCGCCGATCGGCTCTACCAGCGCGTGTTCAACGAGTACGGCGACGACTCGGTGGCGCAGCTCGGCGGCGTGCACCTGGCCGTGGAAGACGCCTCGAACGTGCTGACGAAAATCCTCGAGCGCGGGCGGCTGATGGCCTATCTCGAGCAGTCGACGCGCTACATTCCGTACACCGAGCGGCGCGGCGAGAACTGGCGCTACCTGGTGCCGGCCGAACTCGACGGCCACCCGCTGCGCGCCCGCTACATCGAGACGATGAACGCGACGTTCGAAGTCTACGCGCGCTGGATCGATCCGATGCGCGAGTGGTTCGAACGCCGCTACCCGAAGGCGCCGGGCGATTCGGACGGCGTCTATCGTGCGGCGATTCGCGCCAAGGCCCTCGATACGCTGCGCGGCCTGCTGCCGGCCGCCACCCAGTCGAACGTCGGCATCTACGGCACCGGCCAGGCCTACGAGGCGCTGCTCCTGCGCATGCGCGCGCATCCGCTGGCCGAAGCGCGCGCGACGGCCGACGCCATGCTCGTCGAGCTGCGCAAGGTGATCCCGGCGTTCCTCACTCGCGTCGACCAGCCGGATCGCGGCGGGCGATGGGTGCAGTATTTCGAGGAGACGCGCAAGCGCGTTGGCGAGATCGCCGCGCGCGTGGGCGAGGCGTCAGGGTCCGCGGCGCCGGCCGACGAGGTGACGCTCACCGACTTCGATCCCGATGGCGAAATCAAGGTCGTCGCCGCGGCGCTCTATCCCGCGTCGTCGTTGTCGGATGCCGAACTGCTCGCCGTCGCGCAGGCCATGACGTCGGCCGAGCGGCAAGCGGTGCTGCGCGCGTGCGTCGGCGACCGCACGAACCGGCGCCACAAGCCGGGCCGCGCGTTCGAGCGGACGGGCTATCGGTTTGATGTGCTGACCGATTACGGTGCCTTCCGCGATCTGCAGCGGCACCGGCTGATGACGATCGAATGGCAGGCCCTCTCGCCCGACCACGGGCACACGCAGCCCGACGCACTCGTCGAGGCCGGCGGCGACGCCGACTGGCGCAGCGTGATGGACAGGTCGGCCGAACTGCACCAGGCACTGGCCGCTGCCGGACTCGGTGCGGTGGCGCAATACGCCGTCTCGATGGCCTACCGCGTGCGGTTCGTCATGGACATGAACGCGCGTCAGGCCATGCACGTCATCGAGCTGCGCACGCAGCCGGCCGGCCACCCGGCTTACCGCCGCGTGTGCCAGCAGATGCACCGGCTGATCGATACGGTGGCCGGGCACCACGCCATCGCGGCGTCGATGCAGTTCGTCGACCACTCCGTCATCGAGCTCGAACGGCTGCAGGAAGAGCGCCGCCTCGAGGCGAAGCGCGCGACGCGGGGATAGGTCCCCGGACATCCCCGAACGTTCACGTCATGCTCGCCCGCATGTACTCGATGCTCCGCGTGGCGATCGTCTCGGGATCCGGCGCGTAGTCGAACACCTCGACCGACACCCACTTGTCGTAGCCCGACGCGCGCAGTGCGGCGAAGATCGGCACGAAGTCCGTCTCGCCAAATCCAGGGCCCCGCAGGTTCGCGTCGTTGGCGTGGAAATGCCCGGCCGTGGCGGCGTACTTCGTGATGAGGTCGGGTACCGGTGTCGGTTCGCTCGACATGGCTTTCACGTCGAGGTGGAGCACGAAGTCCGGATGGTCGACAGCTTCGACCAGCCGCGCGCCCTCTTCGCAGGTGATGATGAAGTCGGTCTCGGCCGAAGAGAGCGGCTCCATGCAGATGGTCACGCCGAGGTCGGACACCGCAGGCATCACCCCGCGGAAGACGTCCGAGGCCCACGCAAACGCCTGCGCCCGCTCGACGCCGGCGGGCAGCGACCGCTGCTTCGGCGATCCGAACACCATCAGCGTGCCGCCAAGCGCGGCACACGCCTCTGCCAGTGCAATCAGGTACTGTGACAGCCGGTCGCGGACCGCGCGGTCGGCGGACGTCAGGTGCAGACCCTCGGTCTTCGCGAGCAGCCAGTGCAGGCCGATGACTTCGACGCCCTCGTCGGCCGCCTGTGCGCGCAGTGCCGCGAGTTCGCGCGTCGTCACATCGGTGATGCGTGGAGCCAGTGTGAAGGGCGCGACTTCCAGGCCGTCATAGCCGGCGGACTTCACGAAGCGGCAGACGCGGGCGAAATCCCGGCCTTCGAACAACTCATTGCAGATGGCGAACTTCATGCGCGTCATCGACCGGCGCGATCAGGCGCGCCTTCCCGGCCGACGACCCACGCAAAACCGCGGGCAATCAGTTGTTGAAATGTCGGGTCGTTCCAGCTGTCGTCGTGACCGAGCGTCGTGCCGAAGACCCGGACCGATCCCGGCTGGTTGGTCCAGACCACCGGATAGACGGCGTGCCCTTCTTCGGGGCTGGCGGCGGTCGCCAGTACGTGGACGTCGGGCCACGCCTTCTCGATGACATAGAGCTCGTCGACAGGCGTCGTCCACGCGCCATCCATGCCTTGCGCGATCGGATGCATCGTGTCGGCCCACGTGACGGAAATCGGGTGGGCCGCCGTATGACGCCTGCTGGTGACGCCGACGAACTCACGCCAGTCGTCGATGGTCGCGTTCCTGTACGAATGCATCGAGCAGTGCGTGACCACCGCCGGAACACCCGACCGGCGATGCGCGTCGACAATCCGGCGGATGTAGTCCGCATCGCCGACGAACCCGAAGCATTCGTTGTGGACGACGACGTCGAAGCCGTCGATCCAGTTCGGGCTGGCATAGAGCGGAATCTTCGCTTCGCGCGACGTGCCGCCCTGATTGACGACAGTCCAGTCGACAGGCAGAACGTCGCCGACAATCTCCATGATGAGCTTCGCCTGCGTCGTGTAGTCGTGGCAGCAGCCGCCGCTGACGACGAGGGCGTTGACGCGGGGTTCGGGTGGGCGCGTTGGCGCCTGGGCCTGAAGCGCGACCGCCACCGACACGAACGCGAGCGCCAGCCCGATCTGCTGTCTGTTGGCCATGCGGTTCTCCGGTGGGGACAGTCTATGACGCCAACGGTGCTGCGGAATAGTTCGCGGCAGGCCCCGAATATTCGACGCCGTGACGGGCGCGGGTGCGGCCAGGCCCGCGAGGTGGCGACGGCAGGGATTGTGCGTCAGGTGCGTTGTTTCGGGGGCGACTGCCTGGTGATCCGTCGACCCGCGGAGGTTGCATGAAATTCTCGGTGCTCGCCCTGGACTTCGACGGCACGATCGCGCGGTCGGACAGCCTCGATCCGGGCGTCCGTGAAGCGATTGCCGCCGTGCGGCGGCAGGGCATCGTGGTGGTGCTCGTGACGGGGCGGATCCTGGAAGACCTGCGCGCGGCAACGGGCGGGCTCCACTTCGTCGACGCCGTCGTCGCCGAGAACGGCGCGGTCGTCGAGTTTCCGGCGAGCGGCTATGTCGCCACGTACGGCGAGGCGCCGCCGTCCGAGCTGGTCGCGGAACTGACCCGCGCCGGAATCGCATTCGATGTGGGCTCGGTGGTCGTCGAGGCGCCCGCCTCCGACGCGCACGCGATTCTCTCGATCATCCGGCAGCTCGAGCTGCCGCTGTCGATTGCCTTCAACCGGGGGCGGCTGATGGTGCTGCCGCAGACGATCAGCAAGTCCACCGGCCTGCGCAACGCGCTCGTCGTCCTGCGCCTCTCGACACACAACGCCGTTGCGATTGGTGATGCCGAGAACGATCACGAACTGCTGAAGGCGTGTGAAGTGGGCGTTGCCGTGGCGTGGGGCAGCGAGGCGTTGAAGGCGACGGCCGACTACGTGCTGCCAGGCGAAGGCCCGACGGCGGTGGCGGCCTACGTGCGCGGACTGGCGGACCAGCGGCAGTTGCCGGCCTCGACGCGGGGGCGCCGGCGGCTCAGGCTTGGCCACACCACCGACGGCCGCCCGATGGAACTGGCGATTCACGGCCGCAACGTGCTGGTGGCCGGTGATCCGAAGTCCGGCAAGTCGTGGGCATCCGGCCTGATGTGCGAGCAGTTGATCCTGCACGGGTATTCGCTGTGCGTGATCGACCCCGAGGGCGACTACGGCTCGCTCGAGGCGCTGCCTGGCGTTGCGGTGCTGGGTGGCGCCACGCCCCTGCCACCGCCAGGGGACGTGGTGCGTGCCCTCCGGCACGCGGATACGTCGGTCGTCGTCAATCTCTCGCGTGCCGGTCATGCGGCCAAGTCCGAGTATGTGCGCGCGATCCTGCCCGCACTGGCAGCGCTGCGGCGGCACACCGGCCTGCCGCACCGGATCGTGCTCGATGAGGCCCACTACTTCCTGCACGACGAGGACGCGCCGAGCCTGCTCGATCTGGAACTGAACGGATACATGCTGGTGTCGTATCGCGCGTCGAAGCTGCATCGGGGCGCGCTGGCCGCGACGCAGGCCGTCGTCGTCACTCGGGAGTCGGACCCGCACGAGGTGCGTGCGCTGTTTGCGCTCTGCGCCGCGTGTTCGGGCCGCTGGTCACTGAACGAGTGGACGGACATGCTGGGCAGCCTCACGCTGAGCGAGGCTGCCGTGCTGCCGATCACCGACGAGGCGCAGGGCGACATCCGCCGCATCACCCTTGCGCCGCGGCTGACGCCGCACGTGCGGCACCAGGCCAAGTACATCGACGTGCCGGTCATCGATGCCCATGCGTTTGTCGTGTGGCTCGACGACAGGCGGCCGTCGCGCCGGATTCGCACGCTGCGGGAGCTTGCGGAACTCCTGGAGGCCGTCGAGTCCGAGGCGGTGGACGGGCACCTGCGGCGCCACGACTTCTCGCGCTGGATAGCCGAGGTGTTCGGCGACTATCCGCTGGCCGAGACGGTGCGGGGCCTCGAGCGGGAGCACGGCGGCGGCGACCGCCCTGACTCCACCGACGTCATCGCGCAGGCCATTCGGTCGCGTTACGAGTTTCCTTGAAGCAGGCAGTTGCGGCGGCTGCCTGCTGCCTGCTGCCACCAGGCACTGGTGGCTTCCGACGGTCACACCCATCAGGCGGTGAGGGCAGTTGACGGCTGCCGGGCCGCGGCGTATAGTCCCATCACTCTCTGATGGGACTGACCAACACGCCTTCCGATCTGCTGCCCGGCACCCTCGAGTTGCTGATCCTCAGGACGCTCGTGAGCGGTGCCAGACACGGCTACGGCATCGTCGAGCACCTGCGCCTGGTGTCGGGCGACGTGCTGCAGGTGGGGGAGAGCGCCCTCTATCCCGCACTGCAGCGGCTGCTGCTGAGCGGCTGGGTGAAGGGGGAGTGGGGCGTGTCGGAGAACAACCGGCGCGCGCGCTACTACACGCTGACGGCCGCCGGTCGCAGGCAACTGGCGGCCGAACGCGCCGAGTTCGACCGCATGGTCGGCGCAATTCAGGCCGTGCTGCGGGCGACGTAGGCGACAACGCAGATGAAACGGAGCGCAGGGGCTTCAGCCCCTGCGAGGAATGGCCGCCATGCGTGAGTGGTTCAACCGTCTCTTCTACCTCCTCCGTCGATCGCGCCACGAGGCCGATTTGCGCGAGGAGA
>JBIQJY010000152.1:0-2098 GCA_044507065.1 Acidobacteriota bacterium | reverse complement strand
GTAGGAACGGCTGGTTCCGTAGGAACGGTTGGGTCGGTAGGAACGATGGAGGGACTGTCAGGATTTTTGTGTGCGAGGCGGGGTAACGACCGCGGGACATTTACGCCGGCTTCCTGCGTCAAGTGGTGCTGCAACTCCGCCCCGAGCGCGCGCTCCAGCAGGGCCTTCTTGAAGCGTTGCGTGGCGGCTTCGACATCGGCGGCGTCCCGCATGCCAGCTGGGGCAACGTGGTCCAACACGACGTCGGGCACCGGCGCCCGGCGGGGATCAACGGGTTTCTTGGAACGGGCCACGGAGACTCCTCATGCGAAGCCTCCACACAAAACTCCGGACAGCCCCGGTAGTGCGGCAGGCGCACCAATCGCACCAATCGCACCCACCGCCCCTCCTGCCGCACCTACCGCACCTACCGCACCTATCGCACCTATCGCACCTTCCTACCGCACCTACCGCACCCGCCGCACCTATCGCACCGTGCTCTTTTACTTAAACCGTCCCAACGCCACGAGGAGGTCGAGCCGGGCGCTGCGGAGGGCGGATTCGGCGAGCGAGACAGCCGTGTCGGCATCACGCGCCGACCGCTGCGCATCGATCACCTCGAGGTTGGTCGTGGCGCCAAGCTCGAAGGCCGCTGTCGAGATCCGCAGCACCTCGGCCGCCTGCTCGGCCGCGCGAACCGTGGTCTCGAGCACGCGCTCGCGGCGCGTGACGGCCTGGCGCGCGAGCCGCACCTCCGACCGCGCGCGCAACTCGACCTCGTCGCGCGCGAAACGCGTCTGCGACAGGGTCACCTGCCGCAGCGCCTTCTCGGCCGCCGGCGTGCGGTCGAAGATACGCTGCGAGAGCGAAATGCCGAGCTGCCAGGTGCGCGAGGGCGAGAACAACGACCCGGGCGCCACCGCCTGCGGCGTGAACGACAGGCCCGCCGTCGGCAGCCACGCCTTCCACGAGTCGCGCACGACGCGATCGGCCGCCTCGACGGCCCGCGCCTGGTACTGCACGTCGGGACGGTCGGTCAGCCAGTCATCGCCGATGTCGGTCACCGGCTCGTCGAAGACCGAGGCGTCCGTCACGTCGACCGGCCCCTCCTCGGCCATGAGCAGGCCGAGCGCTTCCTGCGCGGCCAGCAGCGCGTAATAACTCGACTCGAGCGCCGCCTCGTCGACCGCGACGGCCTGTGCCGCACGCAGCTGGTTCAGCCGGCTGCCGGCGCCGCCCTGCAGCCGTCGTTCGGCATAGTCGAGGTGCGCCCGGGCGGTCTCGAGCGATCGTTCGCTCACCTCCACCTGTCGATGGGCCGTGACGATGCCGATGTAGGCCTGCGCCGTCGCCACCGCGATCTGCTGGCGAGCGGCCGCGGCCGAGAGCGCGGCCACCTCCACGTTGTCGCGTCCCTGTGTCACGCGGGCGCGTGCCTCCGGGGCAAACAGCGGGACCGCCGCCGTCGCGCTGAACAGCACCTGGCTGCGCGGCTGCGTCGTCGCGTCCTCGAAGCCGCGCGCCGAATCGTAGGTGACGCTGGTGATGGCACCCGATACGGTCGGCATGAGCGCCGCGCGCGACTGCTGGAGCAGCGCTTCGGCGCGCGCGATGGTCGTCTGCGCCGATGCCAGTACCGGGTTGCGTGCGACGGCCTGCGCCACGGCCGCATCGAGGCCGACCTGGCGCACGGGCGCCGGCGCCTGCGCGTAGGCCGGGTAGACGCCGGGGCCGCAAAGCACCGCCGCGCCCGCCAGCGCGATCATGATGACGCGGTTCACTGCGCACCTCCCACTTCGACGGCCGGCACATCCCTGTGGCTGCGCGTGCCCTTCCCCGGCACGATCGTGCGGATGAGCACGTAGAGGACCGGGATGAACGTGAGCGACAACACCATCGACGCGAACATGCCGCCAATCACGGCCGTGCCCACCGAGTGGCGCGCCGCGGCTCCGGCGCCGCTCGCCAGGGCAAGCGGCGTGACGCCGAGGATGAAGGCCAGCGACGTCATCAGGATCGGCCGTAGCCGGATGCGCGCCGCCTCGATGGCCGCCTCGGCAATCGACTGCCCCTGCTCGCGCAGCTGCTCGGCGAACTCGACGATGAGGATCGAGTTCTT
>JBIQJY010000151.1:0-2124 GCA_044507065.1 Acidobacteriota bacterium | reverse complement strand
TCGGAGAAGCTGATGATCGTCGTGGTGCGACCGTGGAAGTTGTTGCGCGCCACCACGATGTTTCCTTCGGACACGCCTTTGACGTCGGTGCCCCATTTCCGTGCGACCTTGATTCCGCTTTCGACGGCTTCTGCGCCGCTGTTCATCGGAAGGACCATGTCCTTCCCGCACAGCTCGGCGAGCGCCTGACAGAACGGCGCCAACCGGTCGGAATGGAAGGCGCGGCTCACCAGGGTCACGGCGTCCAGCTGAGCGTGTGCGGCCGCGACGATCTCCGGGTTGCGATGGCCGAAGTTGACGGCCGAGTACGCGGCCAGGCAATCGAGGTAGCGCCTGCCCGCCACATCTGTGATCCAGGCGCCTTCGGCGCTGGCTGCCACGACAGGCAACGGCGAGTAGTTGTGCGCGACGTAACGCTCGTCGAGCGCGATCACAGCCTTGGTGGCCTCGTTGTCCACGCCTTCCAGAATGGTCACGGATGCACCTCCAACGTGCAGCATTTGACGGATCCGCCGCCTTTGAGCAATTCGGACAAGTCGACGCCGATGGGTTCGAACCCTGCGGCGCGCAGTTGCGCGGCGAAACCGGTCGCCGCCGCGGGCAGTACTACGTGGCGACCGTCGGAGACGACGTTGAGGCCGAGCACGAACGCGTCGGCGCTGCCCACTTCGAGCGCGTCGGGAAACAGCTCGTGTAACCGCTGTCGGGACGGGGCGCTGAACGCCGGCGGATAGTAGGCGACGGTGGTGTCGTCGAGCACGGCCAGTGCCGTGTCGAGGTGATAGAAGCGGGGGTCGACGAGTTCGAGACTCACCACCGGCAGCCCCGTGCTCGCGGCGATCTCGTCGTGCGCCTGTCGTTCGGTGCGGAATCCCCAGCCCGCCAACAGGGTTCGCCCGACGAGCAGCAGGTCTCCCTGCCCTTCGTTGACGTGCTCGGTGGTCACGGGGGTAAAGCCCTGCGCTGCCATCCAGTCGGCATAGGCGTCGGCTTCCCCGGTGCGCTGAGGATAGGCGAACCGTGCCACCACCGCGGTGGTTCCGACGACGAATCCGCCGTTGGCGGCGTAGACCATGTCCGGCAGGCCCGCTCGCGGTGACACCAGATCCACGCGGTGCCCGAGGTCGAGGTAGGTCTGCCGCAGGGCCTCCCACTGGGCCATCGCCCGGTGGTTGTCGACGGGATTCGTGATGTCCATCCACGGATTGATCGCGTACTCGACGGTGAAGTAGGTGGGGGCCGTCATCGCGTAACGCCTGACGGTGGGTTTTCGGGAGGGCGGCTGCGGTGCGGCAGGCTCCAGCGGCATGACATCGTCGAAAATCGTCATGAATCGACGATATGGAGCCAATCTGGCGCAATCAATCGCTCTATCTTGCTTGATATCCATCGATATATTGCGTGAGAGCGGCTAATGTAGCGGTTTATTGCGTGGAGGTGTCATGGATCGTCTGGACGAGACGGACGAGCTGATTCTGGCCGAGCTGGCCGAGCATGCCAGGGCCACCTATGCCGAGATCGGGCAGCGGGTGAATCTCTCTGCGCCCGCGGTCAAACGCCGGGTGGACCGCATGGTGGCCGCCGGCGTGATCCGGGGATTCACCACCGTGGTGGACCGCAATGTCCTGGGCTGGCGTACCGAGGCATATGTCCAGGTTTTCTGTCATGGCACCATCGCTCCCGCGCAATTGCGCGCGGCCTGGGTGGACATACCCGAGATCGTCGGCGCCGCGACCGTGACCGGCACCGCGGATGCGATCCTGCACGTGCTGGCCCGCGACATGCAGCACCTTGAGGAGGCGCTCGAACGTATCCGGTCCAGTGCCGACATCGAGCGCAGTGAGAGCATCGTCGTGCTCTCCAACATCATCGAGCGAGCCCGGCCATAATCCTGCGCAAATGTAGGGTGGCGCACAACGCCGCGGGGCGATCGTGTAAAAACCCCCACGTGACTACACCTGGGGGCATCGTCATCGTCGGAGGCGGCCTGGCCGCCGCGCGCACCGCCGAACAGCTGCGCCGATCCGAGTACACGGGGCCCATCACCATCGTCAGCGACGAGGACCACCTGCCGTACGACCGGCCGCCGCTGTCGAAGGAAGTGCTGCGCGCCGAGACCGACGA
>JBIQJY010000011.1:68621-72422 GCA_044507065.1 Acidobacteriota bacterium | reverse complement strand
TGTCGTTGAGCCAGACCCACACCTGCCGGCCCACCATCCGGATACGCAGCGTGTTCCACTCGCCGATGGGGTTGTCGGCGAGCACGAGCGGAAACCGGCCCGGATTGTCGGGGTTGTTGTTCCAGAGCGCGCCCGATCCCCTGTCCGACCCGTTCTCGTGGCTGGGCTCGTGGTTCGGGTCCCAGATCTGGACCTGCGGATAGTTGCGGAGGTAGATGCCCGAGTCGCCGCCCGGCTGCGTGAGCTTCCAGTCGACGAGGAACTCGAAGTCGCCGTACTCCCGCGCGGTGGCGAGGTGCACGCCATGTCCGTCGGAGACGATCTCGCCGCGCGCGACGTCCACGCTCCAGTGCGCGTCGCGGTCTGCGTCCCACTCCGCCTGTTTCTGCCGGCGCTCGGCGTCGGTGAAGGCGGCTTCCTCGTAGGGGCTGAACACGCCGCCGCCGCCCGGTCTGCCGCGCCAGCCATCGAGGGTCCTGCCGTCGAACAGGCTCGTGAAGCCCGCGGGTGCGGGGGCCTGCGCATCGGCCGTGACCGGCTCGGCCAGACGACCCAGTGCGCACGCGGCGGTGAGGACGATCAGAACCATGGCCCAGCGTGTGTGCATGGCAGCTGCTCCTGTGTCGCGGATTGTCGCACGGGTCCGGCCACCCGCACCGTCCTCACTTGCCCGGTGCGCCTCCGCGGAGGATCTTCTCGATCGGCCGCCCCTTCGCCAGTTCGTCGACGAGCTTGTCGAGGTAGCGTGCCTGCTGCGTCAGCGGGTTGGCAATCTCCTCGACCCGATAGCCGCAGATCGTACCGGTGATGAGGCCGGCATTCCGGTGCAGCGACGCCTCTTCGAAGAACGTCTCGAACGTCACCTTCCGTTCGATGAGGTCCCGAATCTGCGCGTCATCGAACCCCGTGAGCCAGGTGATGACCCGATGGAGTTCCGCCTTCGTGCGGCCCTTCTTCTCGACCTTCGTCACGTAGTGCGGGTATACCGACGCGAAGGTCAGCCGCGCGATGCGCTCGTCGTGCGTCATGCCTTCCGACGGTATCACGACGCCCGCGACAGCTCGGTGGCCCGCGGACCGCGACGCGATAGGATGACGCCGCGAGGTGAACGTGGACGACATCACAGGCAAAGTGGCGCTGGTCACCGGCGGAAATAGGGGCATCGGCCGGGCGATTGCCCTGGCGCTGGCGCAGGCCGGCGTCGACATCGGGTTCTGCTATCGGGCACGCCATGAGGCGGCGGAAGAAACACGCGCCGCCATCGAGGCGACCGGGCGCCGCGCCTTTGTCTTGCAGGCCGACGTCTCGGTCGCCGCTGATGTCACGCGCCTCACCGCTGGCGTCGAAGCCGCGCTCGGCCCCGTCGATATCGTCATCAACAACGCCGGCCTGATTCGGCCGCAGCCCATCGAGGACATCACCGAGCGCGACTGGGACGAGATCCTCGACATCAACCTGAAGTCGGCCTTCCTCGTCACACAGGCCGTCGTCGGCGGCATGCGGTCGCGCAGGTGGGGACGGATCATCAACCTGTCGTCGGTTGCCGCACAACTGGGCGGCGTTGTCGGGCCGCACTACGCGGCGGCAAAAGCCGGCATGTTCGGCCTGACGCACTCCTATGCGGCGGTGCTCGCGAAAGACGGCGTGACAGCGAATGCCATCGCCCCGGCGCTCGTCGAGACGGAGATGGTCACGAGCAATCCACGGGCGCGGCCGGACCTGCTGCCCGTGGGCCGCTTCGGCGCGGTCGACGAGGTGGCGGGCATCGCGGTGCTCCTCGCACGCAACGGCTACATCACCGGCCAGACCTACAACGTCAATGGCGGCTGGTACATGAGCTGAGGGGCAAGCCGTGGATACGATGCGGGAGTTGGCCGACCGGGTGGAGCCCATGCTGCGCCCGCACGTCGTCCCGGCGAGACGCGCGTGGCTGACGGCCGGCTACGCGCCGACACGGCTCGACTGGCTCGGCGTGCCGGTTCCGGCCGTCCGCGGGGTGGTGCGGGAGGTGTCGCGCGCGCTGGCCGACGAGCCGCCGGAGGCCGTGTTGCGATTCGCGCGCCTCCTGGCGTCCCGCGACGCGATCGAGGTCCGGCAGGTGGGCTACGAGGTCCTCGCGCGCCGGCCGGACGCGATGGCGTTGCTCGATCGCGCGACGATCGAGCGGCTTGGTCGCGGCAACGACAACTGGGCCTCGGTCGACGTCTTCGCCACTGCCGTCGTCGGGCCGGCCTGGCGACAGAACGTCATCTCGGATCGAGATGTGATCGCGTGGGCGCGCAGTCGCGATCCATGGTGGCGGCGGACGGCCATCGTCGCCACCGTTGCGCTCAATACGGCGTCCAGGGGCGGCAGCGGCGATGCACGGCGGACGCTCCTCGTCAGTGCCGCCATCCTGCCCGGCATGACCCCGATGCTGGCAAAGGCCCTGTCGTGGGCGTTGCGAGCGCTTGTCGCGCACGATCCGGCGGCCGTTCGCGAGTTCCTCACACGCCACCGCACGTCACTGCCGCCTGGGGTTGTCCGCGAAGTCACGACGAAGATCGAGACGGGCCGGAAGGCCAGGCGGAGCGCGTCGCGGTGACGCGCTCGGCGCGAGCACCCGGCGGCCCGGGACGCCGCGCCGGCCCCCGTCTTGCAGCTCTGGCATCTGTAACGCCGTCGCCGTTCGGGGCGATGCGATGGAGGACGCCATGGCGGACGAGATTGAGAAGCTGTACGCCCAGATTGAGGACATCGAGACGGCCATGATGGTCACGCGCCGCGCCGACGGCCATCTGCGATCGCGCGCCATGGCGACGCAGCGGCGGGCGCCGGGAGCGGACCTGTGGTTCGTGACCATCGAGGGCGCCGCCAAGATCGCCGATCTCGAGCACGATTCACACGTCAACCTGTCCTACTACAACAGTCGCAGTCGCGAATGGGTCTCGGTCTCGGGCCTGGCCGCCATCAGTCGGGACCGGGCGACGATCCGCGAACTGTACGCGCCGGACTGGAAGATGTGGTTTCCGGATTCGGGTGACCCGCGCGACGGCACGCCCGACGACCCGCGGATGGTCCTCATCGGCGTGACCGTGCATGCCGCCGAGTTCCTCGAGATCAACAAGCCGACCCCTGTCCTGCTGTTCGAGCTGGCGAAGGGCTGGGTGACCGGCACGGAACCGGACCTTGGCGAGATGCGATCGGTGGGGCGGGCGGCGCGACCCGAGTCGTCGACGTAGCGCGAGCGGGCGCGCTACGATGGCCCCTTCGGGAGGGGATCGTGGCTGCACGCGACTGGAACGAACACTACGAGCAGGGCGCCATGCCCTGGGACACCGAGACGCCCGAGCCGGGGCTCGTCGACTTCGTGCGCGGCCGGCGACCTGTTCCGGGACGCGCGCTCGACGTCGGCTGTGGCACCGGGACTCACGCGCTCTGGCTGGCAGCGCAGGGATGGGATGTCCTCGGCGTGGACATTTCGCCGCGCGCCATCGAGCGAGCCCACACACGGGCGGCCGAGGCAACCGTCACCGGCAGGATCCGTTTTGCCGTCGCTGACTTCCTCACGGCGCCGCCCGAAGGCGGTCCATTCGACGTCGTGTTCGACCGCGGCGTCTTCCACGTATTCGACGCGGCCGATGATCGTGCACGGTTTGCCCTGCACGTGGCCCGCAGCCTCGCGCCGTCGGGCTACTGGCTGAGCCTGCTTGGCAGCACCGAGGGCCCCCCGCGTGACGAAGGTCCGCCGCGGCGGTCGGTCCGCGACATCGCGAACGCGATCGAGCCCGCGCTCGAGATCGTCGAACTGCGTTCAACCGT
>JBIQJY010000011.1:18013-68521 GCA_044507065.1 Acidobacteriota bacterium | reverse complement strand
AGCGTGTCGGTGTAGATCGAGTCCATCCCGCGCCGACGCATCCACGTTGCGGCGAGCACCGTGAGCAGTGTGCCTCCCAGAATGACTCCCGCGCCCTTCAGCGAATCGACGATTGTCGGCTTTTCGCCGTGGCCTGCGCATCGCAACCGCATCATTCTTGCCAGCATGGTCGTGCCTCCTTCGGGATGAGCGGCAGTCTGTGCCGCGAGATGTGACTGCGGGCGGGTCCACGCGTCGATCGCGCCGCCGATGATGTCGAGGACCGTGACCACCGAGAACCGCTGCGGCGCAATCAGGTCGTGGAACTCCCTGCCATACCGCTGGCGCCACCGCGGCGGATACAGCTTGAGCAGCCACGTCACGTGTCGGCCAGCCGCCTCTGGCCCACGCGAGCGACAGCCTGGATGCTCGCGAGTCTGGTGCGCAGCGCCTTTTCGCCCAGGGCCGTAAGCTCATACGGATTGCGGCGATCCTCGGCGGCCAGGGCCTTGACGAGTCCTCGCGCTTCGAGCCGCGCGATGGCGGCATAGAGCGTCCCCGGACCGAAACGGACGTCGGCAAACGACGCAATGTCCTCGGTGATCGCGTAGCCGTGCCTTGGCGCCTCGGCCAGGCTGATGAGGATCAGCAGGGCGGGTTCGGCGAACCGCCCGAAGTCCTCGAGGTCGATGGTCTGGTCACGCCGCTTCATGTTCCGCTCCACGTATTACGATGGGCAGAGTATTACGCGGCGCGTAGTATCCTGTCAAGCCTCGTGTGCCTGCGGCCCCGCTACCTGCGCTCGAGGACGAGTTCGCCCATCGCGTAGTCCACGACGACGGCCGCGCCGGGGTCGGCGGCGATGGCGCCCAGTTCGTCCTGGAGCCAGTCGAGTTCCCGCCGGTCGAACGATGCCGCCAGTGGATCGTGGCGCCACGTCGTGAGGTTGAGCACATGCAGTTGTGCCATCCGTGACCCCGGCAGATCGAAGTGTCGTTCGCCGCCATGCCGCACCATGTACTGGTCAGCCGCGGGCAGGTGTGCCAGCCCGCGCCCGATGTCGAGCCGTTGGCCGTGGCGTCGTTGCAGGTCGGTGACGAGTTCGTAGTAGCGCGCGAGCGCCGGGTGATTCGCGGTCATTGCCGCGGTTTCCTGCAGCAGGCACAGCGCGCCAGGCGCCAGATAGGTGGCCCAGGCGGCCAACGCCGCGCCGGGCTCTGGAAGGTGGGTCAGCAGGAAGCGCGCGTACAACGCGTCGGCCGGTGCAACGCCCGGCGCAACGGCGTCACGCGAGCGCGTCACGTCGCCCACGCGGAACGTGACGTTCGGCGCAGGTGCGCGTTCGGCCGCTGCGATGAACGATGCCGAGTGATCGATTCCGGTGATCCGCGCATCCGGGAAGAGCGCAGCCAGGCTGCGGGTCGTATGACCCGGGCCGCACCCGACGTCCAGCAGATGCTGAACATCTCGTTGCAGGTGGTCGGTGACAAACGACTCCAGCGATGGGTGGAACAGGTCCGCCAGCCGCTGCAGGCGCGCAGCGGCCACCGCGTTGTCGCCGAACGTGTAGTGACCGCGCGCGGGCGCGTCGGGTTCATCTGATCGTGTCATGGCGTCGTTCCAGCCCGGCGGGGCCTCCGCGATCGCCACGTGACGTCAGACGGATCGAGAGGCAACCTGCCCGGCCGCCTCTCCTTCTTGTGTTGACTGTGGATCGATATGGGTGGCGTCGGGCGCTAGGAGCAGCGCCACCACCATTCGCGCATCGTCGACCCGTCGGGTCGAATGTTGACGTCGAATCGCGCGGTGCCCATCGTGCGGGAGATGGTGCCGCGGCGACGGCAGGCTGTCAAGTTCTGCGCTGAACCCCGGGAAGGGCAGTGCGGTCGCGGCCGTCGTCGTCCGGGCAGCGGGCACTGGTTGGTGCCAGTCCTGGGGCCGCCGCACGTCTACCTGCTGGTGCGTCCGACCGAGCAGATCGGCGGCAATCACCTCTACCGCAGGACGTTCCCGTCCGCATCGATGCGGACGACCTCGCCGAAGCCGAGTTGCGTGATCTCGGCTTCGATCTGGCGCAGATCGCCCACCACCACCCACACCAGATCGTCCGGCCGCACGAACCGCTGCCCCGCGGCCGTCAGCGTGGATTCATCCAGCGCCGCGATGCGCGCGCCGAACGACGCGTAGTAGTCATCGGGATAGCCGTAGTTGATGATGCTGATGGCGGCGCTTTCGAGCGAGGCCAGCGTCTCGAACCGTCCGGGCAACCGCATGGTCTCGCTGCGCAGCACGCTCGCCAGTTCCTCCCCGGCCACGGGGCGATCGCCGGCCACGCCGCGGATCTCACGCGCGACTTCGATCATGGCGTCCCTCGTCCTGTCGCTCTGTACGGGCGCAATGACGATGAAGGTGCGGGGGCCGCGAACGCCGGTGGCGCCGCCAGACGTGCCGTAGCTCCAGTGCTTCTCGAGCCGGAGGTTCCGGTTGAGTCGCGACGTCGAGATGCCGCCGAAATTACGCATCAGCGCCTCGAGTGCAAGGTCGTCTGGCTGGCCGCCGGGGTGGGAGACGTGCGCCGCCACGATGACCGACTGCGGGGCATCGGGGCGATCGATGACGTACACCCGGCCACGGTCGGCCGCGCGCACGTCGCCGAGGCGCTTCGCCGGCGCCTCGGCGTCCGGCCAGTCACCGAACGCCCGCTCGAGTTCAGGCAGCAGACTCGCCATCGTGATGTCGCCGGTGACGACGAGCGTGCTGTTGCCTGGGTGGAACCAGGTGCGATGCCAGGCGGCAAGGTCCTCACGCGTGAGTGAGGAAACCGCGGCTTCGGTGCCCGTACCGCTCCCGGGCGTCCCGTACGCGTGCGCATCACCGTACAGCAGTCGCGACGTGATGCGCTGCGCCAGTGCCGTGGGCGTGGCCTTTTCCTGCGCGATGGCAGCCAGGCGCCGACCGCGCGCCTGCGTGAGCTGCTCGTCCGGGAACACCGGATTGAGAATGACATCCGCATAGAGGTCGAGCGAGCGCGTCAGATGCATCGGCACCGCTGCCAGTCGCACGATCGAAAGATCGGGAGACGTCGACGTCGAAATCTGCGCACCCAGGGCGTCGAGTTCGTCGGCAATCGAGAACGAATCGCGCGTCGTGGTGCCGTCGGGCAGCAGGCTCAGGGCCAGCGACGCGAGGCCCGGGCGGCCACCCGCGTCGGTTCCGGATCCGGCGTCGACCACGAGCGCGGCGTTGACGAGCGGCACGGCGTGCCGCTCGAGCAGCACGACCTTCAGGCCGTTCGACAAGGTGGCGCGCTGCATCTCCGGGAACGGCACCTCGGGCGCCGGGCCGAGTGCGGGAAGCACCGATCGGTCGACGGCCGTGTGGCCGGCCGCGACAGGCGGATGCGGGGTGACGACCATCGTGTAGTGCGGCGCGCCAATCCAGGCGCGCGCGGTGGCGAGCATGTCGTCGGCCGGCACGCCCGCGAAGCGGCGCAGCTGGTGCAGGTGGGTGTCGGGATCGCCACCAAACGTCAGGCTCTCGGCCAGGATGTCGGCCCGTCCACCGAATCCGCCAAGCCGTTCGAGGCCGCGGGCCACTCCGGCAAGTGTCCGGTTGCGGGCGCGTTCGAGTTCCTCGGCCGTGGGGCCGGATGCGAGCCACTCGTCGATCACGTCGTCGAGCGCGCGCTCCACAAGGCCGACGTCCACGCCGGCCTTCACCGTGACGGTGATGATGACGTTGCTGCCGAGCTGCTTGGCCCAGAGTTCGGCGGAGACCGATGTGGCGATGTCCAGTTCGTGGATCAACCGGCGCTCGAGACGCGTACTGCGCGTTCCGCTCAGCACCGCGGTCGTCAGCGCCAGATCCTGCAGGGCCTCGTCGTTCCACGCCGGCGCGTGGTAGACGCGATAGATGCGCGCCTGCGGGACGCGATCGGCCATTTCGTCGCGGATGTTGCGCTCGAGCCGCGGGATCCACGTGTCGAGCCGCCGCAGGGGCGGGCCCGGCGGGATGCCATCGAAGTACCGCGTGACGAGCTCGATCGCGCGCTCCGCCGTGATGTCGCCGGCCAGCGCGATCACGGCATTGTTGGGCCCGTAGTAGGTGCGATACCACTCGCGGACGTCGTCGAGCGTGGCCGCCGCCAGGTCTTCCATGGCGCCAATCGTCGGCCAGCTGTAGGGATGCGAGGCGGGATACATCGCCTCGACGACGTGGGAGAACACGCGGCCGTAGGGCTGGTTCTCGCCCTGGCGCTTCTCGTTCTGCACGACGCCGCGTTCACGTTCGAGCATGGCGTCCGAGACGTGGCCGGCGAGAAAGCCCATGCGGTCGGCCTCGAGGTAGAGGGTTCGTTCGAGGGCCGACACGGGCACGGTCTCGAAGAAGTTCGTCCGGTCGACACTCGTCGTGCCGTTGCGGTTGGTGGCGCCGAGGTCGTCCATCGCCTCGCGGAACCCGTGGGGATGGTTCTCGCTGCCGTTGAAGAAGAAATGCTCGAAGAGGTGTGCGAAGCCGGTGCGGCCCGGACGCTCGTTGCGCGACCCCACGTGATACCAGACGTTGACGGCCACGACCGGCACGGAATGGTCCGAGTGGACGACGAGCCGGAGGCCGTTGTCGAGGACGAACGTCTGGTGCGCGATGGCCAGTGCGTCGACGGCCGGAGACGCGGGCGTCTGCCCGGCAGCCGGGGCACCGAACGCGGCCGACAAAAGGAGGACCGCCAGGGGCGGGGCAATCGGGTGCATAGCGCCGTATTGTGCCCCGGGCGCCCGAATCCGAGCGGATTATTCGCGGCGCACTGGATCCTCCCTCACGCGCGCGGGCGTGGGGTGGCGCGTCCGGCCGTAGCGGGTGAGGCCGTCGTGTCGGTCCGCGCGGCGTGCCGGCGTCGCGCCTCGAGGACGCGGCCGACGTTTTCCTCGATCCAGTTGCCGAGGGCCTCGACGTGCGCGGCGGCCTCTCGGCCCATGTCGCTCAGCGAATACTCGACCCTGGGTGGAATCACGGCATACGCCTCGCGGCGCACGAGCCCGTCGGCCTCGAGGGCCTGCAGCGTCTGCGCCAGCATCTTCTCACTCACACCGGCCACCTGACGCCCCAACTCGCTGAATCGCCGCGTGCCATCGAGCAGCGCCACAAGGATCAGCACGCCCCAGCGGCTGGTGACGTGGTCGAGCACGGTTCTGGACGGGCACGCGGGTGCGTACAGGTCGCCGCGCCGCGCGGCGTCATGTCGGGCGTGTGCGGCCACGAGACGACGCGGTGCACCGGTCTTGCCGGTCTTCGGCTTCACCGCCATGCCTCATAGCTTACCTCGGGGTAGGCACTTACCACCAGTAAGTTTGTCGGTTACGATCGAAAAAGACCGCGGACACGTCCGCACAATCACGGGAGGAGTTCACGCAATGTTCGTCGTCACCGGTGCTACAGGGAAACTCGGCCGTCATGTCGTGAAGGGGTTGCTGGAGCGGGTTCCGGCGAAGGACCTGCGGGTTGCCGTGCGCGATCCGGGCAAGGCCACCGACCTTGCGGCCGCCGGCGTCGACGTGCGCCGCGCCGACTACAACGACACGGCTGCACTGGTCGAGGCGTTCGTCGGAGCCGACAGGCTGCTGTTGATTTCGTCGAGTGGAGTCGGGCGGCGCCTGGCGCATCATCGCGCCGTCGTCGACGCCGCGGTCAAGGCCGGCGTTGGTCACATCGCCTACACGAGCATCCTGCGCGCGCCGACCACACCAATCGCGTTGGCCGGAGAGCACAGGCAGACCGAAGCGTTGATTGCCGCGACAGGCAAGCCGTTCGTCTTCCTGCGCAACGGCTGGTACATCGAGAATCACACCGACCAGCTGCCGATCATCCTGCAGCACGGCACGATTGCCGCGGCTGCCGGCGACGGACGGTTTGCGTCGGCCACGCGCGCCGATTACGCCGCCGCGGCGGTGGCGGTGCTGACCACACCGGGCCATGACGGAAAGGCCTACGAACTGGCTGGCGACCAGCCGTTCACCCTGGCCGAGCTTGCCGCCGAGATCTCGAAGCAGGCGGGCCGGCCCGTCAGCTACACGAACCTGTCGCCCGCGCAGTACCGCGAGGTGCTCGTTGGCGCCGGGCTGCCGGACGCGTATGCCGACATCCTCGTGGACGCTGACGTGCACGCGTCGGGCGGCGCGCTCGACGACTCGTCGGGCGACCTGCGGCGGCTGATTGGACGCCCGACCACGACGGTCCCGGCGGCGGTAGCCGAGGCGCTCGCGGCGCTGTCGGTCGGGCGCCCGAAGGAAGGACGTTAGGAGATGAAGATTGACGTGTATTCGGACGTCGTGTGCCCCTGGTGCTACATCGGTGAGCGTCGGCTCGACGCCGCGTTGCAGCAGTTCGCTGGCGCTGAACGGGTCGAGGTGACGTTCCGCCCGTATCAACTCGATCCCGGCGCAGGCGACGAGGCCGCTCCGCTCCGGCCGTACCTCGAGAAGCGCTACGGCCCGCGCGCGGCAGCGATGCTGCGACACGTGAGCAGCGCGGCGGCGGCCGAAGGCATCACGATGGACTGGGATGCCGCGCTGTCCGGCAACACGCGGACCGCACACCGGCTGCTGCGCCTGGCGCAGGTGGAGTACGGCGCGGACACGCAACGGGCGCTGGCCGAGCGACTCTTCGGCCTGCACTTCACGCGCGGCGGCGACATCCTCGACGCCGCTCAGTTGACCGAGGAGGCCGTGGCCACCGGCATGGATCGCGCCCGCGTCGAGGCGTATCTCGCCTCGGACGAGGGCGCAACCGAACTCGCTGACGAGTTCGAGCAGGCGCGGAAGCTGGGGATTACCGCCGTACCCACCTTCGTGTTCAACGGGAAGTACCTCGTCCAGGGCGCCCAGCCGGCGGCCGCGCTGCTCGAGGTGCTCGAGCGCGTGGCCGCCGAGGACGCGTCGTCCGCGCCCGACGAGGCCGACGGCTGCGCCGACGGCGCGTGCACGGCCTAGCGGCCGGGCACACGCCCCCTCGTCGCCGGCCGTGGGAGCGAGCCGCCGCCTGGTGGCCCACCATGCGGCGGTCGCCGGCGTCTACAGGCCGAAACGCGTGTGGAGATAGGCGCGAAGCGCAACCGCCTGGTTGCGCTCCGCGTCGCGGGCACCGAAGAGCAGAACGGCGCGCCGGCGCCCGATGCGCGCCACCAGCGCCGCGACGACCTCGGGCCGGGCGTCCAGTTCGCGCCGGTAGCGCCGTTCGAACCCGGCCCAGCGTGACGGCTCGTGACCGAACCACTTCCGCAGCGCCGCCGAGGGCGCCACGTCGGGCATCCACTCATCGAGGGCGGCCGCCTCGCGCGTCATCCCGCGCGGCCACACACGGTCCACGAGAATGCGAAGGCCATCGCCCCTCGCCGGAGCGTCGTAGACGCGCTTGACCCCGATCCGCGGCTTGGCAGGCATCACCGACCATTGTAAAGTAGCATTCGGCATGCAACTTAATACGTTCACCGACTACAGCCTGCGTGTGCTCATCTACGCGGCCGTCCGTCGCGAGCAGCGCTGCATGGCGGCCGAGGCCGCCGCGGCCTTCGGCGTATCGCGCCACCACATCATCAAGGTGATTCACACGCTGCAGCGGCTCGGCTACCTCGAGACCACCCGCGGGCGCGGGGGCGGGTTCCGCCTGGCGCAGGATCCCGAGCGGATTCGCATCGGTGACGTGGTGCGCCATACCGAGGGCACGCTGGCGCTTGCCGAGTGTTTCGCCGGCGACGTCAACCGGTGCCCGCTCACGCCGGCCTGCGGGCTCAAGGGTGTGCTGCACGAGGCGGTCGATGCGTTTTTCGGTGTCCTCGATCAATGGACCGTCGCCGACCTGGTGGCCCGGCGCCGCATGGTTGCACTGGTGAATGGACTCGGAGGAGTGGCATGAACGACCGGGCGGACCTGACTTCGCGCGCCGACATCGAGCGGCTCGTCGACGCGTTCTACGACCGCGTGCAGGCCGACGACCGGCTGGGGCCCATCTTCAATGACGTGGCGCAGGTCGACTGGGCGGAGCACCTGCCGAAGATGTACGCGTTCTGGGGGGCCATCCTGTTCGGGGAGGCGGGTTTCAAGGGAGACCCGATGACCATCCATCGCGGCCTGGCGCGCCGCGCACCGATGACGCGCGTCGAGTTCGACCGGTGGGTCGAGCTGTTCCACGCAACCGTCGATGAGCTGTTCGAAGGCCCGGTGGCCTACGAGGCCAAGCAGCGCGCCGCACGGATTGCCATGGTGATGCAGCACCACATCACGATGGATGAAATGGCCGCGCGGCTCTAGTAATCCGCCCGTCGCCTCATCGCGTGGCGCTCCCGGCCAGCGCGAATCCGGCGGCGACAGCCAGCAGACCAACCAGGACGCTGAGGCCGACGTAGCTGCCGGCCACGATCAGGTCGCCGCGACGGACGAGCGCGAACGTCTCGAGGCCGAAGGCCGAAAAGGTCGTGAACCCGCCGAGCATGCCGGTGAACAGGAACAGCCGGGCCTCGTACGACAGCAGGCCCGGGCGTTCGCCGACACCCGCCAGCAGGC
The DNA here is from genome assembly GCA_044507065.1 of Acidobacteriota bacterium. Classification (GTDB taxonomy): domain Bacteria; phylum Acidobacteriota; class Vicinamibacteria; order Vicinamibacterales; family SCN-69-37; genus SCN-69-37. The sequence goes on along the minus strand of JBIQJY010000011.1, from coordinate 59,987 downwards.
CGATGATGAGGCAGCCCACCACGTTGACCAGGAACGTGCCGATCGGAAACCGCCAGCCGGCGGCCATCGTGCCGAGCCACCCGCCCAGCGCGAAACGTGCAACCGATCCCGTCGCGCCACCGATGGCCACCAGCAGTACCGACATCACCGAGCCTCCTCGTCGAACGTGGCCAGCTGCCATCGGGCGTCGGCCTGCGGCAGGATAGCGCAATGCGCCCCGCGAGGTGGGGCGTGCCGGAGGCGGCCATCCGCCGTGCCGGCAGGACCACTACAATGACGACTCGATGTCCCGTCGCGCCTTCTACCTCACCACCCCGATCTACTACGTGAACGATCGGCCGCACATCGGCCACGTGTACACGACAACGGTCGCCGACATCCTCGCGCGTCATCGGCGCCTGCACGGCGACGACGTCTTCTTCCTTACCGGTGTGGACGAACACGCGGCGAAGGTGGTGGAAGCGGCGGCCGCGCGTGGCCTCACGACCCGGGAGTGGGCCGACAGCAACGCTGCCGCCTTCCGGGACACCTTCGCGCGCCTCGGGATCACCAACACCGACTTCGTACGCACCTCCGACCCCCGGCACACGACCCGCGTGCAGGCCTGCCTCGCGGCGCTGCGCGCGACGGGTGACGTCTACGAGGGCCAGTACGAAGGCTGGTACGACTCGGGCCAGGAGGAATATGTCGTGGACTCGAAGGCCGAGGAGTACGGATTCGTGTCCCCGGTCAACGGCAGACCGCTCGTCAGGAAGACGGAGAAGAACTACTTCTTCCGCCTGAGCGCGTATCGGGAGCCCCTGCTGCGCCTGCTCGAGGGCGGACAGTCCATCGACGGCCACGCCTTCATCGTCGAACCCGAAGCGCGGCGCAACGAGATCGCCGCGCGCGTGCGCGAGATGGAGGACGTCCCGATCAGCCGGACGGGGCAGGGCGGGTGGGGGATACCGTTTCCAGGCGACGAGACGCAGACGGTCTACGTCTGGATCGACGCGCTCTTCAACTACCTGACGTACGTGGACGACGACGACCGTCGCCGCTACTGGGCCTCGGGTGTCACGCACCTGATAGCGAAGGACATCCTGTGGTTCCACGCGGCGATCTGGCCGGCGCTCCTGCTGGCGCTGCGCCGCTGCGCCGGCTTCGAATGGGTGCGGCTGCCCGCCCGGGTGTACGCCCACAGCTTCTGGATTGCCGACGGCCAGAAGATGAGCAAGTCGCTCGGCAACTTCATCGACATCGATCGCATCGACCGCTACGTCGAGGGCTTCGGACTCGACGCGCTGCGCTGGTTCCTGGCCACGCGTGGTCCGCTCGGCACCTACGACAGCGACTTTTCGGAGTCGAAGTTCATCGAGGCCTACAACACGGATCTCGCCAACGCCATCGGCAACTGCACGAGCCGCGTGGTGAAGATGACCGCCAGCTACTTCGATGGTGTGCTGCCCGCGCCGCAGCAGGGAATCGGTGCCGGCTCGGCGCACGCGCGGGCCGCGGCCGACGCCGCGGCCGTGTACGTCTCGGCAATGGCCCGGATCGATCTGGCGGCCGCCGGCGATGCGGCCATGGATCTCGTGCGCGGCGTCGATGGTTACATCGCCGAGACGGCGCCGTTCACGCTGGCCAAGGACCCGGCACGACGTCCCGACGTCGGCACCATCCTCTACAACTGCGCCGAGACCCTGCGTATCGCGGCGGTGCTCCTCTGGCCGTTTGCGCCGTCCAGGATGACCGAACTGTGGCGGCGGCTCGGGTGGGTGCACGAGGACGATGCCCTTCAGGGCAACGGCACGGCCGTGTTTTCGGCGTGGACCACCTGGGGCGGACTGCAGCCGGGGACGCGGCTGACGATCGGTGACCCGTTGTTTCCCCGCCACCAGGCGGACTCGCCGTCATGACCGGGCGTGACGCACGCGCGCGCGGCGCCGATCGAGGTTGATCGTGCACGGTCGACAGTCTCTCGCCGTCGCGCTTGCGTCTGTGCTGCTGGCCGTCGCCTGCGGGTCCTCATCCTGGAATGAACAGCATCGCGAGAGCGGCTTCGAGCCGCGGACCGAACCGGTGGTCCGTGCCCTGCGCGCCCGGGATCGTGCGGCCGCCGATGAGCTGGTGCGCATACTCGAGCCGTCGGTCGTGGAAGGCGAGCCAGCCGTTTCCGCGCGACAACGCCTCCACGCCTACCTGCGCACGCACATTGCGCCGGCTTACCTGCCGCTGGCCGACGATGATGCGGTGCGCGAGTATATGCGGGTCACCATCGCGGAGATCGAGCAACTGCGCGACCGCAGCTATGTCCGATGTTTCGCGTTCCTGTTCGGCGACAGGACCAGTGAGGCCGACCAGCTGCGGCTCGAATCGACGTTGACCGAGTCGACACGCGCGGCCGGGCTGCAGGCCACCGAGCACCTGATTGCGTCGGCCGGAACCGTGCCCGTCTCGATCGACGAAGCCGCGGCATGGAGCATCCTCGACAACCGGGTGATTCCCGTGCTGCCGGCCTGGCTTGGCGAGCGCACCATGGTGCTGCGCGATTCGACGTCGCGCGACATCGACCGGGTGGCGGCGTGCGAAGTCACGCTGGCCGCCTACCAGGTTGCCGTCGACCTGCCTGCGCCCGAGGGGCCGCTCGTGATGCGGTACCTGCTGGCGCGGCAGATGATGGCCGGTCTCTGACGCCAGGGCCGCCGGTGGCGGGCGGCGCGGTGCGGTTTCGTGGTATCAGTCGCACTTGGCGCCAGTGCCCACGGCAGGAGGGAACCCATGTCTCGCACGTTCGGGGGAGTCGTCGTCGCGCTGCTGCTGGCGGGGACCGCGGGCGTCGCCGGGCCGCAGCAGCCTGTCTTCGAGGGCGCGGGCGACACCGTGCGGGCGTTCGTCACGGTGACCGATGGCGACGGGCGCCTCGTCACGTCGCTCACGCGCGAGGACTTCGAGGTCCTCGACCGCGGCCGACCGCAACCCATCACGCTGTTCGACAGTACGCCCCAGCCCATCCAGCTCGTTGTCATGCTCGATGTCTCGGGCAGCATGGTGGGCAACCTCGACCTGCTCCGCACCGCGGCTGAGCACCTGATCGCGAGCCTGGCGCCGGGCGACCGCGTGCGGGTGGGGACGTTCGGCCGCGAGATTGCCATCAGCCCGACGTTCACCAGCGATCCCGAGGCGCTGCGTGCGGCGCTTCCCGAGGCAATCGCTCCGGATTCGCCCACGCCGTTGTGGCTGGCCATCGACGAAGCGCTCGACGCGTTCGAGTCGGCAAGCGACGCGCGGCGTGTCGTGCTGGTGCTCAGTGACGGCCGCGACAGCGGCTCGGTTGGATTCGGGCGGCGGTCGTCGAGTCAGATCCAGGTGATCGACGAGGCGCGCGAGCGCGACGCGATGATCTATGCCATCGGCATGCGCAGCCGCGGGCCGCGCGGGGCCGGCGGCGGGATTGGCCCGGGCGGGCTGCGGTCGATGCTTGCCGCCGACCTGCCCGATCCGGGCCTCGCGCGTGTGGCCGAAGAGTCGGGCGGCGGTTATCTGGAACTGCGTGGCGACGACAATCTCGGTGCGGCATTTGCCGAGGTGGCCGACGAACTGCATCGCCAGTACCTGATCGGCTTCGTGCCGCCCGAGCGCGACGGGAAAGTGCACCGCATCGAGGTGCGCGTGGGGCAGCGGGGATTGAAGCCACGCACGCGACGCGACTACGTGGCGCCGGGCCAGCCGTAGCAGCCGTCCCCACGAGACGCTGTATAGTGCGACGTCGCGGGCGACGGGTCCTGCCAGCCCGCGGGAGGTGGTCATGTTCGTGATCCTGATCGTGCTGGTGGTGCTGGCGGTCCTCGTGGCCGGCCTGTACAACTCGCTCGTCGCACTCCGCAACCGCGCCGCCGGCGCCTGGTCCGACATCGACGTGCAGCTGCAGCGGCGGCACGATCTGGTGGGCAACCTGGTCGAGACGGTCAAGGGCTATGCATCGCACGAGCGGCAGACGCTCGAACAGGTCATCGAAGCGCGCAACCGCGCGGTGGGGGCGACGAGCGGCGGGTCGCCGCGGGAAGCAGGGCAGGCGGAAAATGCGCTCACCGCGCAATTGCGCACGATCTTTGCACTCGCCGAGGCCTATCCCGACCTGAAGGCCAATCAGAACTTCCAGGACCTGCAGCGATCGCTCGAGTCGCTCGAGACCGAACTGCAGAACGCGCGGCGCTACTACAACGCCGTCGTGCGGGACTTCAACACGCGCATCCAGTCGGTGCCGGCCGTCATCATTGCGCGCCCGCTCGGCTTCACCGAGCGGGACTTCTTCGAACTGTCGAACCCGGCCGACGCCCAGGTGCCGAAGGTTCAGTTTCAGCGCTGATGCGCGCGCGCGTCATGCACACGCGACGGCACCGGTCGGCCCTTCTCGTTGTCGCGCTGCTGGTTGTCGGCATCGCGGCGACCGGTGCCGCGCAGTCCGACCGTGGCGCGTATGCGATCCGCAGCTTCGACACCGAACTGACCGTCGAACCCGATTCGAACATGGTCGTCGAGGAGCGGATCGAGGTGCAGTTCAGCGAACCGCGCCACGGCATCTTCCGGTCCATCCCCACGCGGTATTCGGATCCGCGGGGCTACTCGTATTCGCTCGGCCTGCGTCTGCTTGGCGTCACCGACGATGAGGGGCGGCCGCATCGCGCCGACGTGAGTCACGAGGGACGCTACACGAAGATCCGGATTGGCGATCCGGACAGCACGGTCAACGGACGTGTGGTGTACGTGATCCGCTATCGCGTCCGCGAGGCGCTCGGGCAGTTTGCCGAGCACGATGAAATCTACTGGAACGCAACAGGCAACGAATGGAACTCGGCGATCGATCGCTCGAGTGCCACCGTCAGGCTGCCGGCGCCTCTCGCCTCCGCGGATCTGACGACAGCGGGCTACACCGGCGCGTTCGGTCGCACCGACCGCGACGTCGAGATCAGTCATCCGGAGCCGGGCGTCGTGCGGTTCGTCACGACCCGGCCGCTGGAGCCGCTCGAAGGCCTGACGGTGGCCGTCGGCTTTCCGCAGGGTGTGGTGACGTTTCCCACCGCGGCGGCCCGCGCCGGGCGCATCGCGGTCGACAACTGGGTCGGGCTGCTGCCGATCGCCTGGCTGCTGTTCCTCATCCGCCGCTATCGTGCGGGGGGACGAGACCCGGAACCCGATGCGTCGGTCGTCGTGGCCTACGAACCGCCGTCTGGCCTCACACCGGGCGAGGTTGGCACACTCATCGACGAGAAGGTCGACGCGGTCGACATCACGGCCACCGTTGTGGACCTTGCCGTGCGCCGTCACCTGACCATCAAGACCGAGTCCGAGCAGTGGCTGCTCGGACTGCTCGAACACGAGGAGACGACGTTCACGCTGCAGTCGGGCGGGCAGGGAACGCTCACCGCTCACGAAGCGGCCGTCATCAAGGGACTGTTTGGCGGCAAGACGTCGGTGCGCGCGTCGGACCTGAAGAACAAGTTCTATACGCATATTCCGGGTATCAAGCGCGCCCTGTACGACCGGCTCGTCAGCGACGGCTACTTCGACAGTGCGCCGGACCGGACGCGCACGCGATGGGTGCTCCTCGGCATTCTCGCCGGTGCCGCGACGTCGGTAGCCGCGGCCGCCTGGATGGCGCTGCGTGATGTGGCAGTACCCGCCTCGATCGTCGTGCCGATGGTCTCGGGCCTGGTGACGTGGGGACTCTTCATGGGGTTCGCGCCCGCGATGCCGCGTCGCACGGCGAAGGGGGCGCGGGCTCGTCAGTGGGCGCTCGGGTTCCAGGAGTTCGCGAAGCGCGTCGACGGCGACCGGCTCGATCGCGCCACGGCCGATCCGCGTCATGCGTTCGAAGTCCTCCTGCCATACGCGATGGCGCTCGGTGTGGCGACCCAGTGGGCGCGCCGCTTCGAGGGCATCTACGCTCAGCGCGGACCCGAGTGGTACGCGGGGCCGCACGCCGCGGGCACGTTTTCGACGCAGTCGTTCGAGCGGACGCTGTCGGGTGCGATGAGCGAGGCCGGTCGGAGCATGGCGTCCTCGCCCCGGTCGTCGAGTGGATCGGGCGGTGGCGGGTCGTCGGGCGGCGGTGGCGGCGGTGGTGGTGGCGGTTCGTGGTGATCGGTTGCACGCACCGGCGCGGACGCTCGCCCCTGCACCGAGTGGCGGCCGTCGGCCTCTCGCTGTTCCTCCTCGTGAGCTGCAGCGCCGATCCCGTGACCGCGCGACTGGCCGACGATCCGGCGGCCCAGGCCCTGCGGGCAGCGGACCGGGCCGCGTTCGCCGCGCTCGAGGCCCACATGCGGGCCTCCGCGCCGGGCGACGACGGTTCGACCGACGCGTTCGAGGCACGCCTGCACGCCTATGTGCGGACGTCGATCGTGCCGGCGTACGTGCTCCTCGCGAGCGACGCGGCTATCGCCGAGCACGTGGCGGTGACGACGATGGAACTGGAGGAGCTGCGCGACCGCAGCTATCGCCGCTGTCACGCGTTCCTGTACGGCGACGCGTCGTCAACGCTCGGACCGCTGCAACTCGCGGGTGCCATCCCGGCCGGCACCCGCCTCGCGCGGTCGCGCGCCACCGCACGGTTGATTGAATCGGCGGGTTCCGCGGAGGCGACCGCGGAGGCATCCGCCGTTCACGCCGCACTCGATCGCTCCGTCCTGCCGCAACTGCCGCATCGGTACCGTGATCGCGTCGTGCGGGTGCACGACGCGGACGTGCGCATGCTCGATGCCGTGACGGCCTGCGACGTGACCATCGACATGTATCGAATCGTCGGCGCCCTTCCTGGGCCGGACGGCCCGCTGCTGCGGCGCCACTTCGCGACACGCGACGCCGCTCCGGCTGCCGAGTAGCCCCTGCGAAGGAGGGATGTTGTGTCTTGGCAACCGCTGGCCTGGTCGGCTACGATCGGGACCGCCTGCGTGTTGTTCGAGTCCCCTGGAGTCCAGATGAACGTGTTGCCGCGTCGCCCGCTTCGCCGCATTGCCGCGGCGTGCGCCCTGATTGCCGTCCTCGCGGGGGCTTCGGCCTGCAAGGACGCGCGAAGCCCCCTCAATCCATCCGACTACGGCATCGAATCGACCGACCTGGTCGTCGGCAACGGCACGGAAGTGCGTGTCGGCCGCGGGGCCACCGTGTACTACACGCTCTGGCTCGTGGACGAGACACGCCCGGACCGGAAGGGCACGCTCGTCGAGAGCAATGTCGGCGGCCAGCCATTTTCGTTCATCGTCGGGATCGGCCAGGTGATCGCCGGTTGGGACATCGGCGTTCAGGGCATGCGTGACGGCGGCAAGCGGAGGCTCGTGATTCCGCCGGACTATGCCTACGGCGCGCAGGTTCGTGAGAAGATTCCGGCGAATTCGACGCTGCTGTTCGAGATCGAGGTCGTCGGCGTCTACTGACATCCGGGAGCCGTGGCGCTCCTGACGGCCCGGGACCCCGCGCGGTTCCGGGCCGTTTTGCATTCCGTCTCCCGGTTCGGTGCTATGGTAGTCGCGGCTTCCCCAGCCGTGTGCGCGCACGTTCCCGCTCGTGGAGCGAATGAACCGGATCCTCTCGATCGTCGGAACTTTCGGCCTCGCGTACGTCGCGGCGTCTGCGATTGGTCTGTCGCTTCCGGTCGTGGCTGCGCCGCTTGCCATCCCGTGGCTCGCCACCGGTGTGTACGTCGGAAGCCTGGCGTCGTCGCGTCTGTCTGAATGGCCGATTCGCATCGGGCTCGCCGCACTGGTCGCTACGGCGATGCGCGTCTGGTGGGGAGAATCCGTGCCGCTCTCCGCCGGTCTGGCCGCGGCCGATACCGCAGCCGGCACCCTGGCCGCGTGGGCCTTCGTTCGTGCGTCCGGCCCCGGGTGGCGCTCACTGCCTGCCACCGACTTCGGCGAGACGCCAGCCGTCCTGCGGTTCTTCGCCATACTCTGCGTCGGCGGCGCGGCGCTGCACGCGACGATCGGCGTTGCGGCGGCGTGGGCCGGCGCCGTGACCGGCGATCTGGCGGGACTCTGGTTCCGGCTGGCCGTCTCGCACATGCTCGGCCTCGTGCTCGCGTCGCCGCTGTGGCTCATCGGCGGCAGCGGGTGGCGGTCATTCGCGCGGGAACTCACCCCCGCTCGTCGGTTGGAGGCGGCCGCAGCATTCACGCTGGTGGTGGCGGCGCTCGCGCAGGCGTACTGGACACCCTCCACCGGCACACCGCGCGGCTTTACGGTGCTGCCGCCGCTCCTGTGGCTCACGCTGCGGTTCCGCGTGCCGGGTGCGGCCCTCGGCATGCTCGTCGCGTCAATCGCTGCGACAGCGGCCACGCACGCCGGGCTGGGGCTGTACGCCGATGTGCCGTTCGATCGCATCGTCACCGGTCTGCCCGGGCTGCTCGTCGTCTGCAGTCTCTGTTTCATCACCCTCGGCGCCGCGGCGACGCAGGTGCGTCGTACATCGCGTGAACTCGACGAGGCCAATCGTCGACTGGCGGATGAAGTCGATCGGCAGTCTTCGTCGCTCCTGACTGCGGCCACCCGTCTGCGCCTCGCGATCGACGGCGCCGGTATGGGCACGTGGCAGTGGACGGTCGGCACGAGCGACTCGATCGTCGATGCGCGCCAGCGCGAGCTTCTGGGCCTGGCTGCCGACGCGGATGTGACGCATGCCTCCGCGTTCGGGGCCATCCACCCCGATGACATGGCCTCGATGACGGCGGAGTTCGAGCAGTGGCTGCTCGACGGAGGGGCCTGGGAGTACGAACACCGGATCATCGATCCCGACGGCCGCATCCGCTGGGTCGGGGGGCGCGCGGCCATCGTGGCCCAGCCCGACGGCAGCCGGCTGGCCACGGGCGTGTCGTTCGACATCACGCGGCAGCGGCTCGGGGAGCGCGGGCGCCGCCGCGCCGAGCGCCAGGTGCGGCAGCTTGCCGACATCGCCCCGGCCACGCTGTGGGCCACGCAGCGGACCGGAGCCACGACATTCCGGAGTCGCGACTGGTACCTGCTGACGGGACTGGCGCCCGAGGACGAGAGCGGACTTGGCTTCGGATGGCTCGAGCGTGTGCACGAGGACGACCGCGACGCGGTACGCGAGCGGCTGATCGACGCGCACCGCCGGCGCGACACCTTTACCGCGGAGTATCGCCTGCGCACCGCCGACGGGCGCATCGTCTGGGTGCTCGACAATGGACGTCCGTTCGTGGCCGACGACGGGGTGTTCCAGGGGCTCGTTGGATCCACGGTGGAGACGACGCTGCTCAAGAAGGCGGGCGACGACCAGCGTCGCGCGCAGGCGGCCCTCCGCGAGAGCGACGAGCGCTTCCGTCAGCTGGCCGACCACCTCGATGCCGGGCTGTGGATCGTCGATGCGTCCAACCGGGTGCGCGCCGCCGAATCGGGCGGGCGCGCGCCGCTCGAGATGCAGTACGTCAGCTCCGGTTTTCAGCGCGTGTGGAACATCCCCGAAGCGTCGCTCGAGGCGCGGGGCCGCTACTGGTCGCGGTTCGTGCATGCCGGGGATCGCCAGCGGTTGCGGGACGCGTTCGATGCCTTTCTCGCCGGGCGCGCCGACTACGACGTCGAGTACCGCATCGTCATCCCGTCCGGCGAACTGCGATGGGTCCACGAGCGTGCGTACACCGTCTCGAGCGATGAGCACGGTGGCATCGTGCTCGTGGCGGGCCTGACCATCGACGTCACCGAACGGCACATGGTGGAAGAGGGCCGCCGCGATGCCGATCGGCAGAAGGATGCCTTTCTCGCAATGCTGGCGCACGAACTGCGCAATCCGCTGGCGCCCATCCGCACGGCCGTCGAGGTGCTCGGCGCCCCCAACCTCGACGAGGCGTCGCGCCGCCTGGCACGCGAGATCGTCGAGCGCCAGGTGGTCCACATCACCCGCCTCGTCGACGATCTTCTCGACGTGTCGCGGCTCTCGCGGGGCCGGCTCGTGCTGCAGCGGGCACCGGTCGATCTCGCCGTGACGGCGCGCCAGACCGTGGCCGACTACGCGCGGTTCCTCGATGCCGCCAACCTGGTCGTCCACCTGGACGTACCCGAGGAGCCGGTGTTCGTCGACGGCGACGGCACGCGGCTGGCGCAGGTGCTCGGCAATCTGCTGCACAACGTCCGGAAGTTCACGCCGCCGGGCGGCGTCGTGCGCGTCGCGCTCGCGAGGCTCGACAACGGCACCGCAAGGCTCGAGGTCGAGGACAACGGGTCGGGGATCACGGCGGATCTCCTGCCGCGCATCTTCGAGCCGTTCAGTCAGGCCGGGCAGACGCTCGATCGAAGCCCGGGTGGTCTGGGCCTCGGACTCGCGCTGGTGAAAGGCCTTGTCGAACTGCACGAGGGCACGGTGGCCGTATCGAGCGCGGGCGCCGGGTGTGGCACGCGGTTCGATGTCGTCCTGCCCACGATTGCCTCGCCCACGATTGCGGCGGTGCCTGGGCTCGCAGCGGCGCCGTCCGAGCGGCTATCGGTGCTCGTGGTCGAGGACAACCGCGACGCGGCCGAGACACTGCGGCTGCTCCTGGAGATCGAGGGCCACCGCGTGTCAGTGGCGCACACCGCGCACGAGGGGATCGAACTGGCGCTCCGGGACGGGCCGGACCTGGTGCTCTGCGACATCGGGCTGCCGGGCGAGCTGAACGGGCTGGATCTGGCGCGCCGGCTGCGCCACGACGGGCAGCGGCCGCGTCTCGTGGCGTTGACCGGCTACGCCGGGGCCGAGCACGTGCGGTCGGCCGAGGAAGCCGGCTTCGATCGCCACGTCACCAAGCCCGTCGGCGCCGACGGCATTCGCGAATTGATTGTGGAAACCGCGCGCGTGCGGGCGCGTCCAGCCGCCGGCGCGACGCCGCAGGCCTGAGTCGCGCACGTTTCCGCCTGGAAACGCTATGATGCGGGCAGTGCACCATGGCTGCCGCCCCACGTAGCGCCGGAACGAAGAAACCCACCATCGCCGTCGTTGCCGCGCAGGCCGGCGTGGCCGTCAGCACCGTCTCGCGGTTCCTGAACGGCCATTACGTGAGCCCGGAAGTGCGCGCGCGGCTGGCGCAGGTCATCGAAACCCTCGGCTACAGCCGCTCGTGGACGGCGCGCAACCTCAGCCTCGGCCGGCGCGGCAGCATCGGGGTCGTCGTCGATTCGATCGAGGACCCGTGGTTCGTGCAGGTGCTGCTCGGGATCGAGGAGGAACTGGCCTCGCGCGACTCGAGCCTGATGCTCGCCAGCCTCGAACTGCTCGGACGCTACGACCCCGCGCTCGTTTTCGGATGGATTCGGGAGCATCGCATCGACGGGATGATCCTGGCCAAGACGCAGCGGCGCGATCGCCCGATCGTGCATGCGGCGCTGCAGGCGAAGCTGCCCGTCGTGGTCGTGGCCCCCGACGAGCGGCTGCCCGACGTGCAGGTGCTCAACTGCAACAACGTCGAGGCCGGCAGCATGATTGCCGACCACCTCGCCGATCTCGGCCATACGCGGATCGCGTTTGCCGGCGGCCCCGCGCATTCGCTCGACTCGCGGCACCGGCTGCGCGGGCTGCGCGAGGGCCTGGCCCGGCGCCGGCTGCGGCTCGATCCGTCACTCATCTACTCGTGCGGGGGCTGGGCCATCGAGACCGGCACGACGTTCGCCCGGTCGCTGCTCGGTCGGCCGCTCCCGATGACGGCCATTGTCTTTGCCAACGACGCGCTGGCGCTGGGGTTCCTGCGTGTGGCGCACGAACGCGGTGTGCGCGTCCCCCAGGACGTATCGGTGGCCGGCTTCGACGGACTCACGCTGGGCGCGCTCTCATGGCCGTCGCTGACGACAGTGGCACAGCCGATCCGCGACATGGGCCGGGTGGCGTGCCGGCGCCTGTTCGAGGCGATTGCCGCACCGGGCAAGGTCGAGCAGATTCAGTTCCGCATGACCCTCCTGCCGCGCGAGAGCAGTGCGCGCATCGTCCCGGTGACCGAGAAGGGGCACCTCAAGCCGGTCGTCCGTTCGGATCTGGCCGCCGGCGGCGAGTAGGCGCCGGCGCCGAAATCCGCTACAATCGGCGACTCGAAAGCCTGTGTGATTATCGGGGTGGAAACGGTTCCGCGGCCGCGCGGGGCCGGCCGCCCGCTGCGGGAAAGTGAGGGGTGTGTGAAGCGAATCGGAATGGGCATCGTCGGCGCCGGATTCATCGGGCCGCAGCACATCAACGCCGTCCGTCGGCTCGGCTTCGTCGACGTTGTCGCGGTGGCCGACATGAACGAGGCCCTGGCGCGCGAGAAGGCCGACCAGTTGAATGTCCCGAAAGCCTACGGGAACTACGAGGCGATGCTCGCGGATCCGGACGTGCACGTTGTCCACAACGCCACGCCCAACTTCCTGCACTATCCCGTCAACGCGGCCATCATGGCGGCCGGCAAACATGTCGTCTCCGACAAGCCGCTGGCGCTGACCGCCGACGAGGCGCGCAAGCTGCGCGACCAGGCCGCCAAGGCCGGCGTGTTCAACGGCGTGACCTTTTCTTACCGCGGCAACCCGCTCGTCCAGCAGGCGCGCGTCTCGATTGAGAAGGGCCGCATCGGCAAGCCGACGTTCGTCTACGGCCACTATATCCAGGACTGGCTGCTGCGCGATACGGACTATTCCTGGCGCCTCGAGCCCGACAAGGGCGGTGAGTCGTCGGCCCTGGGCGATATCGGATCGCACTGGTGCGACCTGGTGCAGCACGTCACCGGCCTGCGGATCACGCACGTGCTGGGCGACATCTCGACCGTCGTGCCGCAGCGCAAGAAGCCGCGCGGTCGGCGCGAGGCATTTGCCGCGGCGTCGGCCAACGAGGAGTTCGATCTCATCGACATCAAGGTCGAGGATCTGGCCTCCGTGCTCATCCGGTTCGACAACGGCGCGAAGGGCGTCTTCACGGCCGGGCAGGTCTGCGCGGGCCACAAGAATGATCTGATGTTCGAAGTGTGCGGGTCGGAGGCCTCGATCCGCTGGCACCAGGAGCAGCAGAACGAACTCTGGATCGGCCACCGCGACAAGGCGTCGGAAATCCTGCCGAAGGATCCGGGCCTGCTCGACCCCGAGGTGCGCCACTATGCGCACCTTCCCGGCGGCCACCAGGAGGCCTGGGCCGATGCCTTCAGCAACATCATGAGTGACATCTACGGATTCATCCAGGCCGGCAAGAAACCGACCGATCCCCATCCCCCGGCCTTCGCCACGTTCGAGGACGGATACCGCGCCAACGCCATCGTCGACGCGATCCTGAAGAGCGCGCGGGCCGGCAGCGTCTGGACGAAGGTGGAGTACTGATGGCAACGAAGACGTTCGATCCGAAGTTCATGAAAGTGGGCGTCCTGACGGCGGCGCTCCAGGAGCTCACCCCGCGCGAGGTGCGCGATCCGGATCCCGATCGCGCGATTGAGGACTGGCTGCAGTTCGCGAGCGAGATTGGCGCCAGCTACGTGCAGCTGTCGGCGGCGCTCCACCCGAGCGAAAGTGACGTGCCCGCCGAGGCGATGCTCGACCCGGTCGCCAACACGCTCGACCTGCGCCAGCCGTTCGACAAGGTGCGGGCCACCCGCGTGCGCGCCGCGATGTCGGCCACGGGCGTCGGCCTGTCGGACCTGGGGTATTTCGACAACCTGCTGCACCACGACCCTGCCGTGCGGCAGAAGAAGATCGACTTCATGCTGCGGGTGTTCGATACGGCCGCGCTGCTTGGCGTCGACGCGGTGTGCGGCTTCGTCGGCCGCAACGTCGAGCGGTCGATGGACCAGAACCTGCTCGACTTCGAGGAACACTTCGTGCCGCTGCTCAAGGAAGCCAAGGCGCGCGGCATCACCTACCGCGTCGAACAGTGTCCGATGCCCGGCTGGAACACGACCGACCTGTTCCACAACAACATCGCCTATGCCCCAGGGCCCTGGATTGCCCTGCACCGGATCTGCGAGAAACACGGCGTCGGCGACCAGTTCCGTATCCACTACGATCCCTCGCACGCCGTGCTGATGGGGCAGGACACCCGGTCGATCTTCCAGTACTTGAAGGATCAGGGCTACGGGTTCCTCATCGGCGGCTTCCACGTCAAGGGGCAGGTCATCGATCCCCAGGGCGTGTCGGCCTGGGGCTATGGCGGCCAGTCCATCGACCGCGGCGACTGGAAGGACGGAAAACCGTCGCCCAATCCGGCCGACCAGGCCAACGCGTGGAAGAAGCAGGTCGTCCTCTGCGAACACGAGCTGCCGGGCACGGCGAAGCACGATCCGCTGGCATACCTGCAGAACCGGACGGTGGACTGGCTCGACCATCAGCTGGCCGCACGTGAACTGCTGTCGCTCGACGTCGCGAATACGCACCTGGTCGTCGAACACGAGTATCCGAAGGCGCGCATCCAGGATCGGGAGCGGCTCAAACCGATCCTGCAGGGATCGATTGCGTTCGTGCGGCACATCGATGAGGCGGCCGCCAGCATGTACGCCCTGCAGCACGAAGTGCTGGCGGCGCAGGGGATTCCCGCGCAGGGGATCGGCCGCCAGGCGTTCCGGTCGTAAGACCTTCACACGGAGCCGGTCATTCCCATCCTCGGCATCGATATCGGTACGGGCGGCTCGCGCGCCCTGGTGGTCGACGAAACCGGCCGGATCCTGGCGTCGTCGACGAAACCGCACGTGGCGTTTGCATCGCCCGGTCCCGCCTGGGCCGAACAGGACCCGGGCGACTGGTGGCAGGCGGCCATCGGAGCCGTGCGCGCGGTGCTGGCCGAGAGCGGGCTCGCACCGTCGGCCATCACCTCGGTCGGCCTCTCGGGGCAGATGCACGGCGCCGTGCTGCTCGACGCCGCCGGAGAGGTGCTGCGTCCGGCCATCATCTGGGCCGACCAGCGGACGGCGGCCGAGTGCCGGTGGCTCGAACGCGAGGTCGGGCCCGAACGGCTGCTCGAACTGACGTCGAACCCGGCGCTGACCAACTTCACCCTGACGAAACTGCTATGGGTGCGCACGCACGAGCCCGAGACGTGGTCGCGCGTCCGGCACGTCCTGCTGCCGAAGGACTACGTGCGTCTGAAGCTCAGCGGCGTGCACGCCATCGACGTCGCCGACGCGTCGGGCACGCTGCTGCTCGATGTGGCCCGGCGGCAGTGGTCCGACGATATGCTGGCGGCCACCGGCATCGCCCGGCAGATCCTGCCGGAGGTCTTCGAATCACCAGCCGTCTGCGCGCAGGTCTCGGCCGAGGCCGCTGCGTTGACCGGGCTCGCTGCCGGGACGCCCATCGTGGCAGGCGCCGGAGACCAGGCGGCCGGTGCCGTCGGCATGGGGATCACGCGCCCCGGGACGGTCAGCGTGACGATTGGCACGTCGGGTGTGGTCTTTGCCGCAACCGAACGGCCCGCCCTCGATCGCAAGGGACGCATTCACACGTTCTGTCACGCCATTCCGGGCCGCTGGCACGTGATGGGCGTGACCCAGGCGGCCGGCCTGTCGCTCCGCTGGCTGCGCGATCAGTGGGGCATCGGATCGGATGACGCGGGCTATGACCAGATGACACAGGACGCCGCGGCGGTGCCGCCCGGTTCCGACGGCGTACTGTGGGCGCCCTACCTGATGGGCGAGCGCACGCCGCACGCGGACCCGGACGTGCGCGGCGCGCTGCTCGGCCTGGCGGCAAGCCATACGCGCGGGCACGTCGTGCGCGCCGTGCTCGAGGGCGTGGCGTTCAGCCTGCGCGACAGCTTCGGCATCTTCCAGGAGCTCGACCTTCCGGTCAGCCGCGTCCGTGTCGGCGGCGGCGGCGCGCGGTCGCCGCTCTGGCGGGACATCCAGGCTGCGGTCTACGGTCACGCCGTCGAGACAGTCGTGGCCGAGGAAGGCGCGGCCTATGGCGCGGCACTGCTGGCCGGTGTCGGCGCCGGCCTCTGGCCGTCGGTCGACGAGGCGTGCGACACCGTCGTGCGCACCCGGGCCGTCACGCCGCCCAACCCGGCGGCGGCAGCCGTGCTCGATACCCGGTACGCCCAGTTCCAACGCATCTATCCCGCGCTTCGTGATGTCTACCGGGGCGCTTCACAGTCCTGAGAGGTCCTTCATGTCGGATTCATACACCCCGCGCCCCGCAGACAAGTTCTCGTTCGGTCTCTGGACCATCGGTAATCGCGGCCGCGATCCATTCGGGTCGGAAGTACGACCGGTACTCGATCCGGTCGATGCCGTTGCCATGCTCGGGGAGGTCGGCGCCTGGGGCGTGAACTTCCACGACAACGACCTCGTGCCCATCGATGCCACGCCGGCCGACCGCGACCGCATCGTGACGGCCTTCCGGCGCGCGTGCGAGAAGCACGGCATCGTCGTGCCCATGGCCACCGTGTCGCTCTTCTCCGACCCGGTCTTCAAGGACGGCGCCTTCACGGCGAACGATCCGGCCGTGCGCGCCTATGCCGTCCAGAAGACCATGCGGGCCATGGATCTGGGCGCCGAGCTCGGGGCGAAGACGTTCGTGCTCTGGGGCGGGCGCGAGGGCACCGAGACCGACGCCTGCCGCCGGCCCGACGACGCGGTGAAGCGGCTGCGCGAGGCAATCGACTTCCTCTGCGAATACTCGATCGATCGCGGCTACGGCTATCGCTTCGCGCTCGAGGCCAAGCCCAACGAGCCGCGCGGCGACATCTACATGGCGACCACGGGCAACTATCTGGGGCTCATCCCGACGCTGGGGCATCCCGAGATGGTTGGCGTCAACCCGGAAGTGGCCCACGAGACGATGGCGGGCCTCAATTTCACGCACGCCGTCGCCCAGGCCTGGGAGGCCGGCAAGCTGTTCCACATCGACCTGAACGATCAGGTGAGCGGCCGGTACGACCAAGACTTCCGCTTCGGTGCCGCCAACCTGAAGGCGACGTTCTTCCTCGTGAAGTTCCTCGAGGACGTCGGCTACGACGGGCCGCGTCACTTCGATGCGCACGCCTATCGCACCGAGGACTACGAGGGCGTGAAGGAGTTCGCGCGTGGCTGCATGCGCACCTACCTGATCATGAAGGAGAAGGCGAAGCGCTGGAACGCCGACGCCGAGATCCAGGCGATCGTCAAGGCGGCGCACGAGGCCGGTCAGGCCGCGCCGTCGTTTGCGAAGTACTCGTCGGGGCAGCGCGACGCCGTTCTCGACGCGCCGCTCGACCGCGCGGTGCTCGCCGCGCGCGGTCTCGGATACGAGAAGCTCGATCAGCTCACCAACGAGATCATTCTCGGCATCCGGTAGGCCATTCGGTCTCACGGAACACAAACGGCGGGCTTCGGTCCGCCGTTTGTCGTTGGTCCCATCTATAATTCCCCCATGTCCCGCGAGCAGGAAGTCCGCGACGCCATCGACCGCTTCATGTCGCGCGTCCGGCAGGACCTTGATACCCATCTTCAGGGACTGGCCGGCGACCTGCTGCGCCTTGCCGATGGCGATGGCGCGCCGGGGCGCGTGACGATCGAGCGCGCGGCCGTCGACGTGGCGCGCGCGGTGGCCCGCGGCGGGGCGCACGCGCGACACGAGCTGATGACGCGCGTCATCGGCGCCATCCGCCGTATTGACGACGCCACGACGCTGCGCGGCATCCTCGACGCCCTGTCCGACGGCGTCGCATCCGATACGGCCCGGGTGGCCATGCTGCTCGTCGATGACGTGACACTGCGTGCCCATCGCCAGCACGGCTACGACAGCGCGTCGATGCCCGCCGACGTCCCGATGGACGCCACGCCGGTCCTCGCGCGTGTGGTCGCGTCGAAACATGCGGCCACCGTTCGGGCGGAGGATGCCAGGCGACTGCCCAACGCACCCGTGTTCCTGCGCGTGCCCGAGGGCCGCACGGGTCTGGCGACCCCGCTGGTCCTGGCCGGTCAGGTCGTCGCGGTGCTCTACGTCGAGGGCGCGGCCCGGCAGGAATCCGATCCCGGCGAACCGGTCTGGACCGACGAAGTGGAACTGCTGGTGCGCCACGCGTCGGCCCGGCTCGAGAACGTCACGTCGCGGCGTACCGTCGAGGTCCTGACCGGGCCCTCCTGAATCGCGCCATGCCCACCATGCGTGTCCCCCTGCTGGTTGCCGTGACGATTGCCGCGGGCGCCGCGTGGTCGTGGGGCAGTGGATCCAATCGCGCGTCGGTCACGCCCGACACGGCTGTCGTGGCGGGATCCGGGGCCGCTGCGCAGGCGCCCTGGAGCGAGGCGGACCTGTGGCTGGCGCCGCCCGATCCGATCACACCGGCGCCGCTGGCGCAGGGCGTGGCGCTGCTGGCCGAGGGACGCGCGGCCGAGGCGCTGCCGCTGCTGACACGCTCGCTGGCTGACCCGGTGCTGGGGCCCTACGCCCACCTGTATGTCGGCCGGGCGCAGCTGGCGCAGCTGCACTATGCGCGGGCCGCCACCGCCGCCGAGCGCGCGCTCGAGGCGACCGGCGTGCCGGGGCTCGAAGAGCCGGCACGCTGGCTGCTGGCCGAAGCACTCGAGGGCGCCGAACGCTGGACCGATGCAGTCGCGGTCTGGCAGGCCCTGGCCGTGCTGCCGCCCGCCTCGCCGTCACTGGTCCAGGTGCGGCTGGCCCGATCCGCCGAGCGTGCAGGGCAGCCGGCATTGGCCCGCGAGGCCTATCTGCGCGTCCACTACGACTGGCCGGCATCAGCCGAAGGCGAGGAGGCCGAAGCGGCGCTGCGGCGGCTTGGCGTGCGGCCGGGATCGGCGGAGTTCGCCCGCGAGTTCGCGCGTGCCGGCCTCCTGTTCGCATCGCGGCGCTTCACCGAGGCGCGCGCGGACTATCAGGCGCTGCTGGCGCGTGCACCCTCCGAAACGCGCCCGTTCATCGAACTCCGCCTCGCGCAGTGCGACGTCGGGGCGCGGCGGCATGCCGCCGCGCTCAAGGCTCTCGATGCCTTCCTCGCGACGCCACACGAGGTTTCGCTGCAGACCGAGGCCGGGTTTGCGCGTCTGACCGCGCTGCGCGGGCTTCGTCGCGGCGACTATCCAGCGCAGGTGGCGCGATTCGTCAGCCGCCACGGCGATGATCCGCTGGCCGAGACGGCCCTCAATGATCTGGCCACTGCCCACATCCTCGACGACAGGGACGAGGCGGCCGCCGATGTCTTCGCCGACATGTACGCACGGTATCCGACCGGCGCCCACGCCGATCGCGCCGCGTGGCGTGCCGGCTGGTGGGCCTATCGTCAGGGGCGGGTGCGCGAGACCATCCGCCTGTTCGAATCCGCGAGCACCACGTTGCGCCGCGCCGACTACCGTCCATCGTGGCTCTACTGGACCGCGCGATCCTACGAGCGGCTCGAGCAGCACGACACGGCCAGGCACTGGTATCTGCGGGCGATTGCCGACTATCGCAACTCGTACTACGGGCGGATGGCCGCGCAGGCACTCGAGTCGCTCCCCGGAGGCCGGTGGACCGATGCAGACGTCGCGGTCCTGCGCGACCCGACGCGTGCGGTGGCGGCCGGCGCGGCGCCGGCAGGCACGGCGCTCGCCGAGCGCCTGCTCGCCGCAGGACTCTGGGACGACGCGGTGGCCGAACTGCGACGGGTGCAGGCGGTGAGCGGACCGTCACCGGTTCTCGAGGCCACCATTGCCTTCGCCCTCAATCGCAAGGGCGAGCTGCGCCCGGGTATCACCGCGATGCGCCGTGCCTATCCGCAGTTCATGTCGGACGGTGGCCAGCACCTGCCAGAGCGCCTCCTCAAGGTCATCTTTCCGGTGGCCTATCCGGATCTGATTCGGCGCTATGCCGACGAGCGAGGGCTCGACCCGTACCTGCTCACCGCGCTGATGGCGCAGGAATCGACGTTCCAGGCCGACGTCCGATCGTCAGCCAACGCGTGGGGACTGATGCAGCTGCTGCCATCAACGGGGCGCCGGTATGCGACCCGGCTGGGCATCTCCGGCTTCAGCACGGCATCGCTGACCAACCCGGACATCAACGTGCGCCTCGGCACCGCGTATCTCGCGGATCTGATGGCACGATTCGGCGACGTGGCGTCGGCACTCGCGTCCTACAACGCCGGTGAGAACCGCGTGGCGCGATGGCGCGCGGAGCGGCCCGGCGTCGCGCGCGACGAGTTCATCGACGATATCCCGTTTCCGGAGACGCAGAACTACGTGAAGCGCATCATCGGCACCACCGAGGACTACCGCCAGTTGTACGCATCGATTGGTGCGCCGGCGCCGGCGCCGGGGGCGCGGGCGCGATGACCGTGTCCGGCCCGTCGTCGGTGCCGCGCGCGCGAACGTCACGCAAGGCGGCGAGGTTCAGCGAATCGGTGATCCGTGACATGACGCGCCTCGCGCAGCGCCATGGCGCGGTCAACCTCTCGCAGGGATTTCCGGATTTTCCCGCGCCGGACCACCTGAAGGCGGCCGCCGCCGAGGCGATTGCCGGCGACATCAACCAGTACGCGATCACCTGGGGCGCCAGACCGCTGCGCGACGCCATTGCGGACGACTGGGTGGCGCGCACGGGGCAGGCCATCGACCCCGATACGCAGGTCACCGTGTGCTGCGGGTCGACCGAAGCGATGATCGCGACGCTCCTCGCCATCGTCGATCCCGGTGACGAGGTGGTGATCTTCGAGCCGTTCTACGAGAACTACGGACCCGACGCCATCCTCTCCGGTGCCGTGCCCCGGTTCGTGCGCCTGCGCCCGCCAGCGGCGGAGGGCGACACGTGGACGTTCGATCCCGATGAGTTGCGCGCCGCGTTTTCGAACCGCACGCGCGCAGTCATCATCAACACCCCGAACAACCCGACGGGCAAGGTCTTCACGCGCGCCGAGCTGGAACAGGTGGCGGCGCTCGCGCGCGAGTGGGACGCCATCGTCGTCACCGACGAAATCTACGAACACATTGTCTTCGACGGACACCGGCACGTGTCGATGGCCGCGATCGATGGCATGGCCGATCGCACGGTCACCATCAACAGCGTGTCGAAGACATTCAGCGTGACAGGCTGGCGCGTCGGCTGGGCGGTGGCTCCGCCCGACATCGCCGGCGCCATTCGCAAGGTGCACGACTTCCTGACTGTCGGCGCAGCCGCGCCGCTCCAGGCGGCCGCTGCCGCCGCGCTGCGGGGAACATCGGACTACTACGATGCGCTTGCGGCCGGCTACCAGGCCCGCCGCGATCGGTTGCTCGGCATCCTTCGCGGGTGCGGATTCCTCTGTCACGCACCGCAGGGCGCCTACTACGTCATGACCGACATCGACGCGTTCGGGTTCGATGACGACGTGGCGTTCGTGCGCCACCTGGTGAGCGAGATCGGGGTGGCGGCCGTGCCGGGCAGCAGCTTCTTCAGCGACCCGGCGCACGGCCGGCGGCACGTGCGCTTCTGCTTCTGCAAGAAGGACGAAACGCTCGCGGCCGCGGCAGAGCGGCTGCGGCGGCTGTCACCGCGAGCCTCGCGCGTGGACTAGAACCGAAGGCCAACCGAGAACCGGAACGTCCGCGGCTGCGTGTACGCGCCGCGACCGACAGCCTGACCGAACTTCTCGTCCTTCTGCCAGTGAACGCCCTCGACGGGCGCCTCGGTGAACGGATCGAAGAACTCGAGGCTCGGATCCTCGATCGCGGTCAACACAGTCGTGTTGATCGCGTTGATGTTCGCCAACTGGAACTGGTTGAACAGGTTGAACAGCTGCACGTTGGCAAACACCTCGGGTCCGCGCGCGGCGCCAACGCGCTTCGAGAGCGTGAACGCCACGTCGGTGCGTGCCGTGCCTTCCGTGCGGTACGCGTCGCGCGCCGTGAAGTAGTAGGTGGAGAAGTCAGGGGGCAGCGCGTAACCCCGGGCATCCACGAAGGGCGAAACGAGGACCGACGTCACGGCGCTGTAGGGCGTGCCCGATTGCAGCACCTGTACGGCGCCAAGCGTCATGTCGGCAAACGATCTCGCCCAGGGCAGGTTCCAGGAGGCCCACACGCGGGCGCGATGGCGCTGATCGGCCGAGAGGTCGCCCGAGGGGTTGGACCATGCCGGATCCTTGAACTCCGGGTACTGGAACGCCCCGCTGGCGGTGGGGCCTGCGCCGGCGCTTTCCCCGTTGACGTTGCCCTGGAGTTTCGAGAGCGTATAGCTCAGGCCCGCGACCAAATCGGTGCCCAGGCGGTACGACCCCTGTGCGTTGAGTGCGCGGTACTGGCGTTCGAGATCGTTGGTGTTCTGGATCAGCCCCACGTCGTACGGCTGGCCGAACTCGTCCTCGGTCTGTCCGGTCGTCAGATCCGTGCGGATTGCATAGAAGTCGCCGAACGATCGGTTCACGAAGTCGAGGCGGACCGATGCGTTCGTGCCGATTTGATGGCTGATGCCCACGACGAACTCATCGGCGTGCGGCGACCGCAGCGAGCCGTCGATGCGGCTGGCCAGCCCCGGGATGTCCGCGAAGAAGATCGAGGCGCCGCCACTCGCGTCGAACCAGTCGAAGATCTGCCGCAGCGCGGCGTCGGAGGACACGTACGGGGCGCCGCCCGTGTTGATGGGCTCGCCCAGGTAGTAGTAGCCGAGAATCGCGGGCGTCCCGGCCGGTGACGCCGAACCGGCAACGCCGCTCGACAGCGCTGCCGCATAGCGACCGTAACTCGCGTTGATGGTCGTCTGTCCCTCGCCGGTCGGGTCCCACGCAAGGCCCAGCCGCGGCGCGAGCATGCTGTCGTTGGCCACCAGGTTGTCCGAGGCGTCACGCCCGGCGGCCTTGTCATAGCGCAGGCCGAGGTTGAACGTGAGGTGGCGGTTGTAGCTCCACGTGTCGTTGACGAAGAGCGAGTGCGTGCGGAAATTGGAGCCCTGGCTCGATTCACGAATCGGCCAGTGGATGATCCACGTCGATTCATTGGGCCGCACCACGGGGTAGACCGTGCCGTTGTCGATCACCGAACCGGTGGTCCAGACGTGCCAGTCGGATCCCGACTGGTGGTTGTCGACCTTCATGCGGTCGTTGAACCCGTCGTAGCCGACAACCACCTGGTGCGTCCCGGCGCGGGCCGACGAGTGGAAGTAGCTGGCCTTGAGCACCAGGCTGGTATTGTCGCGCTCCTCGTCGCCGCACACGCCACAGTAGAGTGGCGACCACCAGAAGGCCTCGGTGGTGCGGTCCTGTAGCGGCGTGCCCATGATGCGGTCGCGGGTGTCGGCGCCGGCGCCCCTGAACGTGAAATCACGCTCCGAATACTGCGCCTCGAAAAACAGGTTGTGGCGCCACGTCCCGGTGTAGTGGGCGGCGAGCAGCGACTGAGGTACCTCCCGCGTGTCGAGCGACGCCAGGTCCATGACGCCGGCCGCTGAAGGTTCGGCCCAGTTGACCTGCGTGCGCTGGATTCCGATGTAGTCGACCTCGACCCGGTGTCCGGCCGCGAGGGCCTGCGTCCCCTTGAACTCGAAGCGCTTCTCGTCCTGCTCGAAGACGAACGGAATCTGCGTGATGCCGGTGTCGCGGCTGACCTGCTCGTCCTCGAAGCGACCTGCGGTGAAGAACCAGGTTCGGTCGCGCAGCACCGGTCCGCCGAACGTGTACTCGTAGGTCGGGACGGTGGAGTCGATCTTCGACTCGCCGAACGGCGTCGTCCCCGTCCAGTCGTCGTTGCGAAACGACGTGCGGAACGTGCCGCTGAACATGTTGCCGCCCGACCTGGTGAGGGCGTTGACGATGCCGCCGGAGAACCGTCCATACTCGGCCGAGATGCCGGAGGTCGTGATTGTCGTTTCCTGGATCGCGTCTTCGATGTAGAGCGGCAGCGGTTCGCCGCGGATATTGTCCTGGATCTGGACGCCATTGACCATGAAGAGGTTCTCGAACGACATGGCGCCGCCAATCGAGATGTTGCCGCCTGGTCCGGTCTCGTGCACGGCGGGCGCAAGAGCGACGGCCGAGAGGATGCTGCGCGAGTTGGGCAGCAGATTGATCTGCTGCTGATCGAGATTCGTGGCGCTCTCGATCGTGTTGGCAAAGAAGGGCGTGGAGCCGACGACGGTGACGTCCTCGCTGACGCCCGCAGGCTCGAGCGAAACATCGAGCGTGACGGTGGCGGTCGCGGCGATGACCCGCGTGTGCGTCTGCGCGGCAAAACCTGGAGCCTCGACAACGATGGTGTAGGTCCCCGGCGGCAGCAGCCGGATGGTGTAGTCGCCATTGACGGACGTCGTGGTCGACTGCAGGCCCTGGAGCGCGGGGGAGTGCACCGTCACTGTCGCCGCGCCGATTGAACGGTTCTGCGAGTCAATGACGCGACCGGAGATCGCTCCAGTCGGAATCTGCGCCCCGGCCGCGGCCGGCGCGAGCACCAGGGCGGCCGTCAGTACGAGGAAACGTGCCAGGAGGAAACTCGAACGGGTTAGGTGCACCATGGCCGATCCATCAGGAGTCATACAGTCGGTTCTCGATAGCAATATCGGTGCCCCGCCGGAGCGCGACATACTCACCGGTTCCCGCGCGTGGCGATCCTGCTCCCACAAGAACTGATATCGGTCGATTTCCGGTAATGTCGAGCGATTTCGAGACGGGTACGTGCGATAGCAGATTTGTAATCGTGCCGGCAGACGGCCGGCCAGCCGTAGAATAGCGGGGCCGTGGGGGAACGAGGTTCCCGCGGAGGTGAGCACAACGTGGTGAATGTCCGTTTGCGTGCCCGATTCTGCCCGTGCAGGCACACGTGAGCACAGCGATCCGGGGCGAGGCCGGTCGGCCGACGACGCGGTCCGGGATCGGCGGGCGCATCGTGGCCGTCATTGGTCCGCTCCTGGTGGCCGCTGCGGTGTGGTGCGCCGCGGGAACGGTAACCGTGGCCGGTGTCGACGATACGACCACTCGACTGGTCGTCCCGGCGTCACCCTGGTGGTTCGTGGCGGCTCTTGTCGTGGCGCTGGCCGTGCCGGCGTGGCGCCGGCCCGTCCTCGCGTCCCCGGCACTACTGGCGGTCCTCCCGTGGCTGCCCCTGCCGGTGCCCCCCGTTGTGCTCGTCTGGTCCGGCCTGATCGCCTGGGTGCCTGTCGGTCTGGCCGTCGTTGCCGCCGTCTGCGGAGGCCGACAGGCTCCCGCCGGTGACGCGCCCGACGTCGTCGCCCTGAGCCGGGTTCGCCGGCCACTGGCCGCCGCGCTGCTTGCCGGTGTGCTGACGGCGTGCGCCAGCGGCCTCGTGTGGTGGTCGATCCACCCCCGCCTGCCCGGCGGCGACGAGCCGCATTACCTGGTCATCACCCAGAGTCTGCTGAAGGATGGTGATCTCCGCATCGAGAACAACCATCTCGATGGCGACTACAAGGCATATTTTCCGGGCACCATCGGGCCCGATTACGTCCAGCGCGGGCAGGACGGCGAGATCTATTCGATTCACGCGCCGGGTGTCTCGGTGCTCGTCGCCCCGGGTTTCGCAGCGTTCGGCCTGCGCGGCGCGCAGGCGACGATGATCCTGCTGGCCGCGGTAACGGGGGGACTCGTCTGGCTGCTCGGCTGGGTTGTCACCGGCGACCGGGCGGCGGCCTGGTTTGCGTGGGCAACCGTGGCGGGCAGCACGACATTCCTCGTGCAGAGCGTCACGATATTTCCCGATGGTGCCGGCGCGCCGATTGCCGCGGCTGCTGCGCTGCTCTGGCTGCACATCGCCCGGCGTGACGGTGTCCGGACGATATGGCTCGTCGTGGTGTCGGGACTGCTGGCCGCGTTGCCGTTCCTGCACACACGCTTCGTCATCCTCGCGGCGGGATTCGGCCTCGCGATTCTGTACGGGTTGTGGCGCGACCAGACGATCGATGCCGCCGTACGCCTGCGACGCGTCATGGCGTTCCTCGCGCTGCCGCTCGTGGGCGCGTGTGCATGGTTTGCGTACTTCTGGATCATCTACGGCACGCCCGATCCGGTTGCCCCGTACGGCACTGGTGCCGAGACGCGTCTTGCGTATATTCCCGGCGGGCTCACGGGCCTGCTGTTCGACCAGCAGTTCGGAGTGTTCGCCTACACACCGGCGCTCGTCGTGGCCATGGCCGGGTGGATCGCGTCCGCGCGGTTCCGGACGGCACGGCCCCTCGTCGCGCTGGCGGCAATTGCATTTGCCTACGGCGCAGCCGTCTCCGCGTATTGGATGTGGTGGGCGGGTGTGCCGGCCATACCGGCTCGCCTGCTCACGAGCGTGCTGCCGCTGATGGCCGCTCCGGCGGCCTTCGGATGGCTGCGATTCGGGCGGGCGGCGCGGGCGGCGTCGACGGTTCTGCTCGGTGTCTCCCTCGCGACGTCCGGCCTCGTGTTGCTGACGGGCGAAGGCGGTCTTGCGTGGAACGTCCGCGGCGGGTCGGCCGCCTGGCTGACGCGGCTCGAATCGCTCGCCAACCTGCCGCGTGGCTGGCCCAGTTTCTTCTGGGACCTGACGCCGGCCGTCGTGCGGAGCGAAGCGCCATTCGCCCAGCACGTGCTCGTCTGGGTCGCCGCCTTCGCGCTGGTGGCCGTGCTGATGCAGGCCGCGGTGCGGCGCGCCGGCGCTGCGGCGACGATTGGCTGCGGCGTCTGGTGGTGGCCATTGGGCCTGATGCTGGCCGTGTCCGGCGGCTGGTGGCTGAGCGACGCTCCGTCGCTCGCGCCCGCGCAATCGCAGCTCGCCGTATTGCGCGCGCTGGCCGGCGGAGCGCCGGTCTATCGAGTCGCGCCGCTTGCGGTCGGCGCCGTACCTGCCGGCACTATCCCGCTGCGGATCACGGTGCCGCGCGTGGATCTGGCGGGGGCACGGACCGTCGAATGGGGTGGCCTGTCAGGTGTGCCCGCCGGGCGCTACGATTTCCGTTTCTCCGCTCGCCGCCCTACGGGCGGCACGCTGGTCGTCCGGGCGGGCACGAGCGGAGTCCCACTGACGACAATCGAACTCCAGCGGCTGTCCGAGCAGACGGTCGGCGTCGACCTCGCCGGCGACGTCCCCAGCCTGCGGTTCGTCGTCGACGAGGCGCTCGGCGCTGGAGGTCGTCGGCTCGACCTGATTCCTCGTGCGCTGGGGCGCGCGGGCGCCCCGCACGGTCAGTAGCGGAGCGCGGCGCCGAACCAGAGGCCGTTGAACTGGAGGTCGCCCAGATCCTGCTCGATGGCCAGGAACGTGGTCGACTTGCGCCAGCCCATCTGGATACCGACGTTGTTGGTCACGTTGAAGGTGCCGTTCAGGTCCCACTCGACGTAGTTGCCCTGATAGTCGGGGTCGACGTCCGGCACCTTCATGCCGCTGATCTCGAAGTTCACCGCCAGCGCGGGCAGGGGGTACGCCCTGGCCACGACGCCCAGCGCGGGCAGCGGAGCCTTGGATCGAGTGAACTCCTCGTAGCGCGGCGAGATCGCCGGGCTGTTGGTCGCCAGCCGCGCATCCATCTGGGTGTAGCGGACTTCGGCCAGGATCCCGATGAATCCGCGCGACCGATACAGGAGGTCGTACTCGTAGCCGAAGCGCCAGACCTTCCAGTCGAACGATGACTCCACCGGGACGCCGATGGGGTACGCCACGCCGTTGAAGACGATGGTCCGCGAGAAGGAGGTGTCGGCCTCGTAGCGGATGGGCGTGTACTGAATGCGGAACTTCGCCTTGCGCGTCGGACGCAGCACGATACGCAGGTCGCGGAAGCGCGTGGCGGTGTAGCCCAGGTCGTCGGTGAAGTCGATGTTCGTGCCAATCAACCCGAACTGTTCGCTCGAAATCTGCCCGATCAGTTCCGGGTTCCAGAGCGTACCTGCCACTTCGACCCAGTACTTCTCGCCGATGGCGGCGCCCGACATCCCGGGCGCTTCATACTGCGCGCGCGCCGTCGCGGGCGCCATCAGGGTGCCGAGCAGCAGCGCACCGGCCACGGTGATGCAAGACGATGACTGCCGGGGGAAAAACGCCATTGGATTGCCTGTCTCCATGCTTCCGGCGACTGGCGCTCACTGGCAATACCGCCAAGGCCCGTCGTGGGCCCGCACCTCGCCGGAGCGCACCCCGATATTGGTGCGCATTTCGTCTTATCGGGACGTCGGGTTCGGTTGGATATGACTCTGGAAGGATTTCTTCGCGGGTGCGTGCGGGCGCCGGGGCCGGCTTACTCCGCCGGGGGGGCATCCAGCGGGCGGACCGGGGCCTCGGGGATGTCGTTCGGTCGCCACCCGCGGCGCAGGACGGTAACGGTAACGGGGCGCCTGCCGAAATCGAGGGCTTCGTAGCAGCTCCACATGTAGAGGTCGAGGTGCCGGCCCTGCACCTTCGGGCCCGTGTCGAGGACCGTGTAGATGCCGTTGTGCCGGTTGGGCGCGCCCTCGAGGCGGACGACCGAGCCCAGTGGCAGGATTTTCGGGTCGGCGGCCGCGACCCCCGACCGGGCGGCCGTGCCGGCGGCGGTAATCGAGCCTTTGCAGTAGGCGGTGGCAGTGAATTCCTGGCGCGCCCCGATGGCCATGCCCGCGAGCCGGGCGCCGGGCACCGATCGGGAGTCGATGACGGTCGCCTGGTAGACGAGCAGGAATGCCACTGCTGCAAGCGCCGTCGCAAGCAGCTTTCGCCGAAGCGAACGCGACAGCAGCATCAGGTCGACACCCTCGGGCTGGGGGCCGCGCGCGAGACCCTGTGGACCGACACGGTCCTCCAAGCGTACTGCCCGGAGGCCGGATGGACAAGGGTGGCGGTCTGGGGCGTCCGGGCCGTCGCCCTGCTGCCCCCGGGCGACGCAGGCCGCGTCCCCATGGCCGCCAATGTCAGCGAATGGCGGAAAAGTGGCCGAAACCTTCGGGAAGCGGGGACCGGCGGCCGTTCTCCTCGAGCCAGGCGCCGGGCGTGGCTTCGAACCGGCCAATGCAGGTGACGTGCAGGTCCGGGCAGCGGTGCGCAGCGTTTCTGAACCGGCCCTTGAGGCGAGAGGGGACGGCAAAGGCGATCTCGTAGTCCTCGCCGCCGGCCAGGGCGAACTGGACTGCCGTCTGGCCGCGGCGTTCGGCGCACGCCTTCGCGGCTGGGTGCACCGGGACGGCATCGGCGTCGACCACGACGCCGACGCCGCTGGCTGCCGCGATGCCGCGTGCCGCATCCGCCAGCCCGTCCGACAGATCCATTGCGGCCGATGCCGCACTGGTGCGGCCGACGAGCCGGCCGATGCGAAGGCGGGCATCGGGTCGCTCGTGCCGCTCGACGCACGCGCGCTCGTCGTCGGACAGCACCGCGCGGTCGACGCCGGCCTCGAGCAACGCGAGGCCGGCCGACGAGGCACCGACCGCGCCGGTTACATAGAGCGCGTCGCCGGGGCGTGCGCCGCCTCGCGTCAGCAGGCGGCGCGGATGTGCGTTGCCGACGACGGTGACATCGACAATGAGCGGGCCGGGGGATCGGGCGATGTTGCCGCCGACGAGCACGGCGCCCGATGCGGCCGCGAGCTGCGCATATCCGTCGAGCAGTCCATCGAAGTCGGCCACGGGGTAGTCGTCGGGGAGCACCAGGCTGAGCAGCGAGGCCCGCGGGGTGGCACCCATGGCGGCAATGTCGCTGAGGTTGACGGCGAGGGCCTTGTGGCCGATCGCGTCCGCCCGTGTCCAGTCGCGCCGGAAGTGGACGTGCTCGACCAGACTGTCGGTCGTGATGACGTCCTGCGCGCCGCGTTCGGGTGCGATGACGGCGGCATCGTCACCGATACCGATGCGGACGTGCGAGGGTGATGGAGGAAGCCGCGTGCGCAGCCGGCTGATGAGCGCGCGCTCACCCAGATCGGAAACCGTTTGTGGCATCGGGATGGCGCGAACCGGAGTGACGAAGAAGGTCCCCGCGTTGCCGTGTGGGGAGGTCGCATGAACCTGCTAGTGCAGGTGGAGCCACTGGATAAGTCGCGCTTCAGGCTTCCTCACCACGGAGGCATGCACACCACGCAACGTCGCGGCTCGCTTGGGAATAGAACATCGGCTCAAGCGACACTCCGAAACCATCACGCACAACGCAGGGATCAGAGTCCTCCCAATCGTAACCGAGCGGAGCACAACGCACAAGGCGCCGGGCTCATTCGTTGACGGCGATGCGATCGCGTGCGCTGTCGAGCACGGCGTCGACGAGTCGCTCGATCGCCTCGGCGCGGGCGTGCAGCTGGCCTTCGACGCCGCGGGAGTCGGCACGGGCGCGGTGCAGTTCGTCGGCAATATTCATGGCCGCGATGACCGCGATACGCAGGGGATCGGCGCTGGCCAGTTCGCGCGCGGCCGCACGCATGCGCTCGTCGAGAAAGCCGGCGAGTTCGGCGATGTACTGCGCATCGAGGTCGCTGCGGACCGCGTAGCGCTGACCGTGAATCTCGACGTGGACGACCTTCGACATGTGGCCCCCGGCAGCAGCCTCGGACACGGCGCGCGTCAGAGGTTCAGCTTGTCGATCTGGGAAATCATCTGGCTGACGCGGTCGCGAATCAGATCGCGCTCCTCGCGCAGCGTCCCGAGCTCGGCCGACAGCGTGCTGGCTTCGGCGAGCCGGGCACGACTCGCCTCGATCTCGTGCTGCAGCCGCGCCACTTCGTCGGCCGCCTTCGCCCGTTCGGCGCGCAACGTGTCGATCATGGCGACCAGTTGGCGGACTTTCTCCTCGAGGCGGTCGATCGGGAGGACTTCAGTGGTCGTGGCCGTTCGTGACATCAGAAACTCCAGCGTGCGTCCGCGCGCGCGCGGGACGCGTCCGATTCGGAAGCGAGTGCGGTTACCTGCCGCGCAGTGTCGCGTCGTGCGCCTGCGCGAGCGCCGCGACAATGGTGTCAACCGCCTGTTGCACCTCGGCATCGGTCAGCGTGCGATCGGGATGCCGGAACGTGAGCCGGATCGACAGGCTCACCTGGCCATCCGGGACGCCCTTGCCCGTGTACCGATCGAACTCGCGAACCGTGACGAGTGTAGCGGGACCGCTGGAGCGGATAGTGCCACGAACGTCGGCGGCTGGCAAGCGTTCGTCGACGACGATCGACAGGTCCCGCACGATCGACGGGAAGCGGGGCAGCGGCGCGATGGCGCGCACGCTGCCGGACGCAGCCCGGCTCAGGACGTCGAGTTCCAGTTCGCCTGCGTAGATGGGGTCGTCGCCGGCATCGCCGCCCGCGAGCCGGCCGACCCATCCGGCACGCTGTCCGCCGACGAAGACATCGGCCGCCTCGCCGCGAACCGTCCACGGCAGGTCGCTCGATGATGTGATCGTGATGGGGGTGCCGAGCGACTGCGCAATCAGCTGCGCGATGCCGCTCGCGTCGGCAAACGTCATCGGCCCGTCGTCGCGGCTCCAGTGCGTGCCGCGCGATCCGGTGACGACCCAGCCGACCGCCTGGCGCTCGCCGCGGTTGGTCGAGAAGATCGCGCCAACCTCGAAGAGGCGCACGTCGGCGGCCTGCCGGTTGCGGTTGTAGGTGAGTGAGTCGCGCAGGCCCGGTACGAGTGACGGGCGGAGCGCGGCGAACTTCTCGGACAGGGGGTTGGCGATGGCGACGACGTCATCACGCGAGAAGGCCGCGGCGGCCTGCGCCTCGATGAACGTGAAGGTCACCGCCTCCTGCAGCCCCGCACCACACAGCGCACGCCGCAGCAGCCGGCCGCGGGCGACGCCGGGCGCCGACGGCCGCGGCGACTCGCGCAGGGCGGGGAACGTCGCGGGAATCCGGTCGAGTCCCCAGTGCCGGCCGACCTCTTCGATGAGATCGATCTCCCGCACGACATCGACGCGGAACGACGGCACGGTCACGCGCCAGCCGTCGCTCTGCGGGCTGACCGCGAACGCCAGACGCGTGAGCAGGCCGACAACCGTCGCGTCTGGAACGCTGGCGCCGAGCACCGAAGCCAGGCGCGCTCGGCGCAGTACCACGGTGCGCGGCTCGACCGGGCGAGGATAGATGTCGGTGACGCCGCCGACCACCGTGCCGGCGTTCGTCTCGGCCAGCAGCGCCAGCGCGCGACGCAACGCGACCACCGGCGCGGCGACATCCGCGCCGCGTTCGAAGCGTGCCGAGGCTTCCGTCTTCAGGCCGAGACGCCGCGACGTGGCGCGCACGGTCGCGGGGAGAAACCAGGCGCTCTCGAAGGCGACCTGCGTGGTGCCTGCGCCAACCTCTGACGAGGCGCCGCCCATCACCCCGGCTACGGCCACGGCGCTGTCGCGGTCGGCGATGACGAGCATGGCCTCGTCGAGCGTGCGCGTGGCGCCGTCGAGTGTCGTGAGTGACTCGCCCGCGCGCGCGCGACGGACGCGCAGTTCCGGCCCGGCAAGGCGCGCGACGTCGAAGGCGTGCATCGGCTGACCGGTCTCGATCATCACGTAGTTGGTGATGTCGACGATGTTGTTGATGGGGCGCACGCCGGCGGCCTTCAACCGATCGGCCAGCCAGGCCGGCGAGGGGCCGACGCGCACGTCGGCCACGGCCAGCGCGTATCGGCCGCAGCCGGCGTCGGCAATCGAGACCTTGATCGGTGCGTGCCCGTTCGGGGCCGGCGCGAGATCGAGCGCGCGTACGTCGCGGTCGAAGGCCGTCGCCGCTTCGCGCGCCAGGCCGTACACGCTCAGCGCATCGGGTCGATTGGCGGTGACGTCGAAATCCACCACGTCGCCGTCGATGCCGTCGACGGCGAAGCCGCAGCCGGCCAGGCGGCCGGCCACCTCGAGCGTATCGGCCGGCACGTCGACGAACGCGCGCAGCCAGTCGACGGGCAGCTTCATGGTGCGAGCTGCTCCAGGAATCGCAGGTCGTTCTCGTAGAACATGCGGATGTCGTCGACGCCGTAGAGTCGCAGGGCGAGCCGTTCGATCCCCACGCCGAACGCAAAGCCCGTGTACTTCTCGGAGTCGTAGCCCACGGCCTCGAATACGGCCGGGTGCACCATTCCGCACCCGAGCACTTCGATCCAGCCCGTGTGCTTGCACAGGGCGCATCCGGCGCCGCCGCAGCCCTGGCACTCGACGTCGAGTTCAGCCGATGGCTCGGTGTACGGGAAGAAGCTGGGGCGCAGCCGCGTCCTGACGTGGGTCTCGAAGAAGCGGTCGGCGAATGCCTGAAGCGTGCCCTCGAGGTCGCCGAGGCTGATGCCTTCGTCGACGACCAGTCCCTCGACCTGCGTGAACATCGGCGTGTGCGTGGCGTCGAAGTTGTCGCGTCGGTACACGCGTCCCGGCGCGATCAACCGCACGGGCGGCGGATGCGATTCCATGTAACGGACCTGCATGCCCGACGTGTGCGTGCGGAGCAGGCTCGCGCGCCGCCCCTGCGCGTCGGGGGCGAGTGGGGTCGACAGGTACAGCGTGTCCTGCATGTCCCGCGCGGGGTGGTCGCCGGGCATGTTCAGGGCTTCGAAGTTGTGCCAGTCGTCTTCGAGTTCCGGCCCTTCGATGATCTGGTAGCCCATCCCCGCGAAGATGTCCTCGATCTTCTCGCGCACCTGCGTGAGCGGGTGGCGGCGGCCGAACGCGGGGACGCGCCCCGGAAGCGTGACATCGACACCGCCGACCGGCGCATCGCTGCCGATGGAGGCCTCGCGTGCGGCCAGGACGGTTTCGACGTGCTGCTTGAGGGCGTTGACGCCGGCGCCCACGGCGCGCCGATCGTCGGGCGGAAGCGATCCGAGTGACTTCAGCAGCGCGGTCAGTTGTCCGGCCTTGCGGCCGAGGAACCGATCGCGGACTGCCTTGACGTCGCTGACGGTCCGCGCCGCGGCGAGCGCCTGCTCGAAGTCCGCGCGAAGAGCCGGGAGATCCGGAAGCTGGGCCATGGGAACCGGAAACGAAACAGGGACGGCGGCCGCGGGCCGACCGTCCCGATGAGGTGCGGACGCGCCGCGGCTAGGACGCCGTTGTCGCCGTGTCGCGCGCGCTCTGGGCGCGTTGCGCGATGGCAGCAAACGCGGCGGGATGGTTGACGGCCAGGTCGGCCAGGTTGCGACGGTCGACGTCGATCCCGGCGGTCCGGAGCCCGTTCATCATCTGCCCGTAGGTGAGGCCGTTGGCGCGCGCGGCGGCGTTGATGCGCACGATCCACAGCCGTCGGAAGTCGCGCTTCTTGCGGCGACGACCGACGTAGGCGTAGTTCAGGGCCTTGTCGACCGCTTCCTGCGCGGCCTGATACAGCTTGCTCTTGGTGGCGTAGAACCCCTTGGCGCGCTTCAGCAGCTTGTGGCGCTTGGCGCGGCGAACGGTTCCTCTCTTGACGCGGGGCATGGGATCCTCTCGGAGATGCGGGGGCCGGCCTCGACCCGGCCCGCACGCCAGGGCGGACACACGGTCCGCCCAGACATCGTTTCTGTGTGTCCGTTGTCAGCCGCCGCTAGGCGTACGGCAGCATCCGCTTCAGCTTGGCGGTGTCGGACGCCGAGACGAGCTCGGTGCCGCGCATCTGCCGCTTGCGGCGCGTGGGCTTGCTCGTGAGGATGTGGCGCTTGAACGCCTTCGACCGCACGAACTTGCCGGTTCCTGTCTTCTTGAAGCGCTTGGCGGCGCCCCGGTGGCTCTTGAGCTTGGGCATGTTGTCCTCGAAACGATTCCGAACGCTTACGATTCTTCCTGCGGCAGCGGCGCGAGCGCGGCTGCAGGCGTCGCACGCGGCTTGGCGCCGGGCTTCGGCGCAAGAATCGTGTGCAACTGGTTGCCTTCCTTCTGCGGATTCGTCTCCGAGACAGCAATGTCGCTCAGTTCGCCGACAAGCCGTTCCAGGATCCGATGGCCGATCTCCGGGTGCGCGTTCTCGCGACCCCGGAAGAAGATGGTCGCCTTCACCTTGTCCCCATCAGCCAGGAAGCGCTCGATGTGCTTCTTCTTGAACTGATAGTCGTGTTCGTCGACCTTTGGCCGGAACTTGATCTCCTTCACCAGAATCACTTTCTGGTGCTTCTTTGCCGACCGCGCGCGCTTCTGCTGCTCGTACTGATACTTGCCGAAGTCCATGATCCGGCACACAGGCGGGACGGCCGTGGGGGAGATTTCCACGAGGTCCAGGCCCTTGCTGCGCGCCAGTTGCAGGGCCTGCGGCGGCGGCATGATGCCGAGCTGCGTGCCGGTTTCGTCAATCACGCGAATTTCACGAACCCGGATCCGTTCATTGATCCGGACGCGATCATCCCGTCGTGGACCGCGATCGTAAGCGATAACTACCTCCTCAGCAGACCAGCACGCGCCTGCCCGCCCACGTCGGGCCTGGCATGACGACGGCCTTCAGCGACCACGGTTCGCAATCTCATCGCCGGCCGCCCGAACGAAATCCGCGACGGGTCGAGCTCCGAGATCGCCCCCCGCGCGACTGCGCACCGCAATGGTGCCTTCGGCGGCTTCCCGGTCCCCGACGACCAGCATATAGGGGACCTTCTGAAGCTGGGCCTCACGAATCTTATAACCAATCTTTTCCAGCCGCTCGTCCAACTCGACGCGGAGCCCGGCGGCCGTCAGTGTTTCGACCACTCCCCGGCAGTAATCCAGGTGCCGGTCGGCAATGGGCAGCACGACGGCCTGGATGGGGGCCAGCCAGAGCGGGAAGGCGCCGGCGAAGTGCTCGATCAGGATCGCGATGAAGCGCTCGAAGCTGCCGAAGATCGCTCGGTGGATGACGACCGGCGTATGTTCGGCGTTGTCCGACCCCACATACTTCAGCCCGAAGCGCTGCGGCATCTGATAGTCGAGCTGGATGGTCGCGCACTGCCACTTCCGTCCGATGGCGTCGGTGACCTCGAGGTCGATCTTCGGGCCGTAGAACGCGCCGTCGCCCTCATTGATTGCATAGGGCTGCCCGGCGGCCTCGAGGGCCGCCTTCAGGCTGTTCTCGGCGTGGTCCCACGTGGCAGCCTCGCCGAGGAAGTCCGGGGGGCGCGTGGCCAGCGTCAGCGAGTAGTCCAGCCCCAGATCGCCGTAGACCCGATGCACGAGCTTCAGCAGTCGCTCGACTTCCTCGCCAATCTGCTCCTCGGCCACGAAGCAGTGGGCATCGTCCTGGCAGAACTGGCGCACCCGGGTGAGGCCCGACAGGACCCCGGAAGCCTCGTTGCGATGCAGCACGCTCTGCTCGTGCAGGCGGATCGGCAGGTCGCGGTAGCTGCGCGTGGCGCTGCCAAACACGAGCATGTGGCCAGGGCAGTTCATGGCCTTGAGGGCCATCTGCTCGCCGTCGCTCGTTTCGACGAGAAACATGTTCTCGCGATAGTGCTGCCAGTGGCCGGACGTCTCCCAGAGGTTCTTGTTGAACATCAGGGGGAGGCGCACCTCCTGGTAGCCCTCCGGAAAGAGCACGGACCGCATGTAGTCGGCCAGCAGGTTCCAGAGTACCGTGCCCTTGCCCAGCCAGAACGGCGCACCAGGCGCCCACGGGTGGAACATGAACAGGCCGAGGTCCCGGCCGAGACGCCGATGGTCGCGTTTCTTCGCCTCTTCGATCCGGTGCAGATGCTGGTCGAGCTGTTCGGCCTTGAAAAACGCCGTGCCGTAGACGCGCTGCATCGGCTGGTTGTTGGCGTCGCCCTTCCAGTAGGCGTTCGACGTCGAGGTCAGCTTGAACGCCTTCAGGCGGCCGGTCGACGGCACGTGCGGCCCGACACAGAAGTCCACGAAGGTCTCGCGATCCTTGATCGTGTAGCAGGAGACTTCCGACTGACCCTCGGTCTTTTCCCGAATCAGCTGCACCTTGAGCGGCTCGCCCCGCTGCTCGAAGAACGCCAGGGCCTCGTCGCGCGGCCACATCTGTCGTTCGAAGGGCAGATCGGCGGCAGCCAGTTCACGCATCTTGGCTTCGATGCGTTCCAGATCCTCCGGGACGAATGGCCGGGGCACGACGAAGTCGTAGAAAAAGCCCTCGTCGGTGGCTGGCCCGATGCCGCACTGCACCCCGGGATAGAGGTTGGTCACCGCGGCCGCGAGCAGGTGGGCCGTCGAGTGGCGGTAGAGCTGCAGCGCCTCGGCCCCGTCGGGCGTCACGAGTCGAACCGCGGCATCGTTCTCGAGTGGCGCCGACAGATCCACCAGGCGCCCGTCAATCGTCGCGGCAATTGCCTTCCGGACGACACCCTGGGGCAGGGTCGTCCGGGCAAACTCCTGCACCGAGGTGCCCGGAGGTACCTCTCGCGTCGATCCGTCTGGAAGTGAAATGGTGATCACGGCGGGGACAGGACGGGTTGTGACTCGCTCGTTTCGCTGCGTACGTTCTCTCTGCGCCCCTCGGCGCCGGCTCGGGGCATCGTTCGACTCGGCCGCTGCGTGGCCCGACCGGGGCAGGCCGTGAAACGGCCGAGTCGAATGGTAGGCACGGGCGGACTCGAACCGCCGACCTCCTGCATGTCAAGCAGGCGCTCTAACCAGCTGAGCTACGCGCCTAGAAACCGTTGTGTTCCCCGACGGGCGCCATGGGGCGCCCGAAGAACGGTCAAGTATAGCAGAACATTCTGGAGTTACTGAACTGCCGGAACAGCTGCGGTCCGCAGCTGCTCGAGCGCCCGATCGAGGGCGTCGTCGGTGGCCCCGGCCGCCGGTGCGTCGTCGAAGCCGACGATAGGCATGTCGACCAGAACTTCCGGGCGCAGCCGCTCGCCATGGATGGGCGTGCCGTCCGCGCGGACGTAACGCGCCGTGGTCAGCAGCAGGCCGTGACCGTCGGGCAGGCGCACGACCGTCTGTACCCCGGCCAGTCCCGCGGTGGGCGTGCCAACCAGGCTCGCGCGGTCGTTGTCGGCCAGTGCGGCCGCGAAGATTTCGGCCGCGTTGCCGGTGCCGATCGACACCAGGAGGACGACCGGCATCGTCAATGCGCCGTCGTTGGCACCGGCCGTCGTGACGACTGGCGCCGCCTTGCGGCTGGCCAGCGTGGCGACGGTCCCGGACTTGACGAACAGCTTCGCTGCGGCAATGCCTTCGTCGGGCGTGCCGTCGGCCGTATCGCGCAGATCGATGACCACGCCGCCGCGGGCCGCCGCGCCAAGCGACGCCACGGCGGTGCGAATCTCCTCGGCCGCGCCGGGCCCGAAGCTCGAGACGCGGACGTAGGCCTGGCCGCCCGGCAGTCGGCGCGCGGTGGCGCGTGTCGCGGCCGGCAGTTCGCGGACGAGTTCGATTGGTCGCGGCTCCGGCGTGTTGGAACGCAGGACCAGCAGCATCGTGCGCGATCCGGCTTCACCGGCCAGCAGTCGCGTGCCGGTGTGCACGGACATGTCCCGCGTGGCCATGTCGTCGATGGCCCGGATGAAGTCCCCCGAACGGATCCCCGCGCGCGCGGCCGGCGATCCGTCGCGTACGCCGACCACGAGCAGGTAGTACTGCTTGGAGAGCGTGATGCCGACGTCGGCGGCCGGCAGCGGCGTGCCGGCGTCGATTGCACGAACCTCGGCTGGCGGCAGGTACGAACTGAGCGCGTCGAGTCCGTCGGTCAGGCCGCGCATGGCGCCGTCCATGACCTTTTCCATGTCGGGCGGCTCGACGTAGGCACCGGCGGTCAGGCGGAGGACGTCCACGAAGACCTTCAGGTGCTCCGCACCCTGCTGGCCGGCTGCCCCCGGACGTGCCGCGCCCAGCAGGCCACCGATAAGGACGAGGATGACGAGCGGCGTCGACGCGTACACCGCGAGCAGACGAGTGCGACGGGACATGGATCCCATTATCGGACCGCCAGCGGCCAAAAGGCGACAACAAAAGCGGCCGTCGATTACTCTTGGGTGAGATGCGAATCCTCGGTGTGGACTATGGCCGCCGGCGTATCGGGCTGGCTGTTTCCGACGACTCGGCCATGCTCGCGCGACCGTGGCAGACGCTCGAGGCGGGGGCCACCCCGGACGAATCGGCCGGGCGGATCCTGGCGGCCGTCGAGCGCGCGGCGCGTGAGAGCCTCGACGATTTCGCCGTCGGCGCCGTCGTGGTGGGGCTGCCCCGCCGGCTCAACGGTGAGGATACCCACGGGACCGCCGGCGCCCGGGCCTTGGCGGCGGCACTTGGTACGCGGTCGGGACTCCCCGTGCATCTCCAGGATGAACGGCTCAGCAGCCACGAAGCTGAGGCCCGGCTTGCGGTGCGCGTACCCGACTGGCGCGCGCGCAAGAAGCAAATCGATGCGGCCGCGGCGGCTGTCGTGCTGCAGGACTATCTCGACCGGGCGCCCGCTGCAACCGGGGAAGGCGTCGAATGATTCGCGCGATTGGAATTCTGCTGCTCGCGCTGCTGGTGGCGGCCGGCGGCGGCGCCTGGTGGATCAGCGACCGGCTCGCCACGCCGCATCGCGGCTTCACTGGCGACGAGGTCTTTGTCGATCTGCCCGCGGGGCTCAGCGTCTCGGGGATGGCCGACCGGCTGGCCGATGCGGGTGTCGTGGTCGACCCCTGGACATTCCGGCTCGCGTCGCGCGTCGCGGGCGCCGATCGCCGGCTGCAGGCGGGGGAGTACCGGTTTGCCGCACCGGCCACGCCGGCCGAGGTCGTCGATCGAATAGCGCGGGGTGATGTCTTCACGGTGCCGCTGACGTTCCGGGAGGGACTCACCATCGCCGAGATGGCCGCCGTGTTCGAAGCGACCGGCCTCGGGGCCGCTGATGAGTTCGTGGCCGCCGCCCAGCGAACCGAACTCGTCCGCGACGTCGATCCGGATGCCGTCGATCTCGAGGGCTACCTGTTTCCCAGCACCTACACCCTCTCACGCCGGGATTCGGCCAACCGGCTCGTCGAGGTGATGGTCGCGAGCTTCGAGCGGGCCTTCGACCCTGAACTGCGCGCCCTGGCGGCCGAACGAGGCCTGAGCCCCCGCGACGTCGTGACGCTGGCGTCGGTCGTCGAACGCGAGACAGCGGTCCCGGAGGAACGTCCCGTGGTGGCCGCGGTCTTCCTCAACCGGCTGCGTATCGGCATGCCGCTCCAGACCGATCCGACGGTCATCTACGCGATGATGCGATCGGGTCGCTGGAACGGGAACATCACGCGCAACGACCTGCAGATGGATCATCCGTACAACACGTATCGGACGCGCGGGTTGCCGCCCGGACCCATCGCCGCACCGGGCCGTGCCTCGATCGAAGCCGTGCTTCGGCCGGCCGACGTGCCGTATCTCTATTTCGTCAGTCGGAACGACGGGACGCACGTGTTCGCCTCGACGCTCGCGGAGCACAACCGCAACGTCAACACGTGGCAGCGGCGCGGCCGCTAGACGCTCACCGGCGCTAATTGCCCCACTTCAGCTTCTCGCGCAGCATGTCGAAGTGCGTGCGCGTCGACGTGTGCACGAGCCGCAGCAGACGCGGCGACCGCGTTACCTCCACGACATCGTCGTGCGCCAGGGGAACGCCGGTCTGGCCGTCGACGCTCACGAGCAGGTCGGCGTGCGGTCCGGCGGTGGTGTGCATCGCGATGCGGCTCGAAGCGGGCAGGACCACGGGACGGTTCGTGAGCGTGTGGGGCGCGATGGGCGTCAACAGCAGTGCGTCGACCGATGGGTGGACGATGGGGCCACCGGCCGAGAGGTTGTAGGCGGTCGACCCGGTCGCCGACGCGATGATCAGGCCATCGGCCTTGACGTGACACACGAACTGCCCGTCGATGCGGACTTCCACGTCGATCATGCGGGACCGTGCGCCGCGCGTCACCACGACATCGTTCAGGGCCAGTTGGGCGGACACGCCGCGGTTCTGCACGCTGCGCACGGTGGTCGACAGCATCAACCGTGTCTCCGTGCGCGTACGTCCGGCCAGCAGCGCCTCGAGCGCGGTGGTCATTTCGGCGCGGCCGATGTCGGTCAGGAACCCCAGGCGTCCGAGATTCACGCCAATGAGGGGGACGTCGCTCGTGGAGTTGGCCACGGCGCGTGCCGCGTCGAGCAGGGTGCCATCGCCGCCGAAGGCAATCACCACGTCGGCGCAGGCCGCGAGGGCATCGCGCGAGACCACTTCCCATCGGTCGTCGATCTGCGCGGCGTGGGCGCCGTCGCGCTCGATGACTGGTGTGCAGCCGTGCGCGGCGAGCCATGCGGCCGCCTCGCGCATCGTCTCGAGCGCGGCCGGCAGCGATGGCCGGGCGATGAGCGCCGCGCGGCGAATCGCCGGGATTTGTTCAGTCATGGTGAGCCAGCAGCATGAGGAATTCCTGGTTACCTTCGGCTCCGGTAATCGGCGAGGGTTCCACTCCGAGCCGGACCAATCCTACCCGATGCGCCGCGTCGGCTACGGTCTCGACGACGCGGCGATGAACGGCGGGATCGCGCACGATGCCGCCGGCGCCCACTTCCTCTCGACCGGCCTCGAACTGCGGCTTCACCAGCGCGATGACGCGCCCGTCTCGGGCGAGCAGGGGCGGCACGACCGGCAGGATGTGCGCGAGCGATATGAACGACACGTCGATGGTGACGATCGCGAACGGCTGCATGTCGGGCGGCAGCGCATCGCGCGTCAGGTGACGCGCGTTCAGGCCCTCGATTGAGATCACGCGCGGGTCGGTGCGCAGCCGCCAGTCGAGTTGCGCCGTGCCGACGTCGACGGCAACGACGCGCGTGGCGCCGCGCGCCAGGAGCACGTCGGTGAATCCGCCTGTCGAAGCCCCGATGTCGAGGGCGACGCGCCCGCCGACGTCGACGCCGAACGCCTGAAGGGCATGGTCGAGCTTGAGACCGCCGCGGCCGACCCACGGGTGGTCGGGCTGCCGCAGCACGATGTCGGCGTCGTCGGTGACCGGCGCACCGGCCTTGGTGACGGTGGTGCCGGCGACACTGACGTGACCGGCCAGGATCAGGGCGCGCGCCCGCTCGCGCGTCGGCGCGAGGCCCCGCGCGACCATGACGACGTCGAGCCGCGACTTCGCCATCGGCCTACGAGCGCCGCTCGAGGCTCCAGGCCGCGAGTTGCGTCAGCCGCCCGCCAAGCCCGGCGCCATCGATGGCGGCCGTTGCCCGCTCGATGCACTCGGCGGCGAGCTGCCGCGAGCGGTCGACGCCGTAGAGCGCGGGAAATGTCAGCTTGCCGGCCGCCGCGTCCTTGCCGGCCGTCTTGCCGAGATCGGCAGCCGACCCTTCCACGTCCAGGACGTCGTCGACGATCTGGAA
>JBIQJY010000011.1:0-17913 GCA_044507065.1 Acidobacteriota bacterium | reverse complement strand
TCGTGGCAGTACCGCGAGAGGGCCACGCCGCGTTCGAACAGGCCGAGCGACGCGTCGAGTGGCAGATCGCCCGCTTCGAGTTTCGCGACGATCTGCTCGAGTTCGGCAATTGCCGATTCGAAGTCTTTGATGGTGTCGGACATCGTATTCCCGGCTGCCGCGCGAGGCGCGACGCCCTGAGTCATTGCGTGCGGTCGAGCCGCGCGAGATCGACGCGGCAGCTCAGTTCCCCCTCGGCCAGCGTCACGTGGACGCGGTCGCCCGGAGAGACCGCATCCGCCGAACGAATGATACCGTCGCGACCGGCATTCCAGCACACCGCGTATCCGCGCCCGAGGACGGCCAGCGGGCTCAAGGCGTCGAGGCGCGCCGAGAGCGTGCCGACATCGGCAGCGGCCGCGTCTCGGCGGCGCGCGATTGCGGTATGCAGACGACCGCCTGCCGTGGCGACGCGCGTCTGGAGCATGGCCGCCACACGGCGCAGATCCCGGGCCTCGAGGCGCCGACGCAGACGCTCGAGCCGCTGCGCGTCGCTGGCGACCCGAGCCGTCACCGCGCGTTCGAGCCGCCGGCCGATCTGATGCACGTCGCGATCGCGCAGGACCAGCACCGTGGGCCAGCGGCCCAGTTGCGCCTGCAGCCGTTGCAGGCGCTGGGCCTTTCGCGCGTTGCCAATCGAGAGCGCCGAGGCCAGTCGGCGGCGTGCCCGATCGATGCGCGCCACGAAGTTGTCGGCGCGGTCGACGACCAGCTCCGCCGCGTTCGACGGCGTCGCGGCGCGCACGTCGGCGACGAAGTCCGCAATGGTGAAGTCCACCTCGTGCCCCACGGCGGAGACGACAGGCACGCGCGTGCCGGCAATGGCCCGCGCCAGCCGCTCGTCGTTGAACGCATCGAGGTCTTCGGCGGAACCGCCACCGCGGCCGATGATGATGACGTCGACATCGGGCACACGGGTGATGGCCGCGAGCGCGCGCACCAGATCGTCGGCCGCGCCCTCTCCCTGAACGCGTGCCGCGCGCACGAGGATGCGCGCGGACGGATGACGCGTGACCAGCACGCGGACGATGTCACGGACGGCCGCGCCATCGAGCGAGGTCACCACGCCGATCCGGCGCGGCAGGACCGGCAGCGGCCGCTTGCGGCTCCCGTCGAAGAGTCCCTCGGTCTGCAGTTGTCGCTTGAGTGCCTCGAACGCGGCCTGGCGTGCGCCAAGACCGTGCGGCTCGAGCGTGTCGCAGACGATCTGGTATTCGCCCTTGGCGTCGTACACGCCGAGGCGCCCCCGCACCAGCACGTGCATGCCGTCCTGCGGTCGGAACTTCAACGTGCGAACGGCCGTGCGGAACATCACCGCCTTCAGTTGAGCCAGATCGTCCTTCAACGTGAAGTACAGGTGGCCGGAACTCCACTGGCGGCAGTTCGAAATCTCGCCCTCGACGATGACCGACGAGAACGTGCGCTCGAGCGTGCCGCGGATGGCGGCGGTAAGCCGGGACACCGTCCATGGCGGCACCGTCGCGGGTGGCTCGTTGTCGAAGGGCAGGGACGGACCGGGCATGGTGGCGGCTAGCGAGGCACCGCGTCGACTGGCCGCGCGACGAGAGCCTCGACGTCGTCGTCCGACAGTCCGATGCGTTCGATGGCCGTCGCACGCCCCGTGGCTTCGTCGGCGGTGACGATCACGGCGTTCAGTCGTGGATTGTCGCGCGCCGTTTCGAACCGCTGCGGCAGGCCGGTGAGGAACCGCTGCACGACCGCGTGCCGCTCGACGCCGATGACCGAATCGTGCGGCCCGGTCATGCCGACATCCGTGATGTACGCGGTGCCCTGGGGCAGCACTCGGGCGTCGGCCGTCGGCACGTGCGTGTGCGTGCCCACAACGGCCGCCACGCGGCCGTCGAGGTGCCACCCCATGGCGACCTTTTCCGATGTCGCCTCGGCATGGAAGTCCACGAAGACGATCTGGGCACCGTCGGCTTTCACCGCGTCGATGTCGGCGAGTACGCCGGCGAAGGGATCATCGAGGGCCGTCATGAACACCCGGCCCATCGTGTTGATGACGCCGACCGACACGCCGTTGGTTGCCGTCACGACAACCCGACCATGGCCCGGTGCGCCCGCGGGGAAGTTCGACGGGCGCAGCAGCCGCGGATGCGCGGGCATGTAGGAGAAGATTTCCTTCTTGTCCCAGCTGTGGTTGCCGCCCGTGATGACCTGAACGCCGAACGAAAACAGGTCGTCGGCCAGGTCGGGCGTAATCCCGAAGCCAGCGGCTGCATTTTCGCCATTGGCAATGACCAGGTCGATCCGGTGATGTGCGACGAGCGGCGCCAGCGCGCGACGGACGAGTTCGCGTCCGGGCTTGCCGACGATGTCACCAATGAAGAGCAGACGGGTCATGCGCGTTCCACCGGGATACGGAGGATGCGGCCGCGCCGCT
This sequence comes from Acidobacteriota bacterium, assembly GCA_044507065.1. GTDB lineage: Bacteria > Acidobacteriota > Vicinamibacteria > Vicinamibacterales > SCN-69-37 > SCN-69-37. The sequence goes on along the minus strand of JBIQJY010000011.1, from coordinate 15,470 downwards.
CCTCGAGTCTGGGGAGGGTGATGCGCAACTGTCCGGCCTGAACCCGGGCGCTGGCGCGCGTGGCGTCGAACGCCCCGTTGAGGCGCACGACGCGCGCAAACCGGCCGTAGCTGCGTTCGGCAATGTGAAAGCGCGCCGCGCGGTCGACGGCGGCCGCGGCTTTGGCGCCGACAATCAGCAGGGTGTTGCGTCGGATGGCGACGCGGACCGACTCTGGGGACACGCCCGGGACGTCGGCCACGATCTCGACGGCTGTGGCGGTCTCGAATACGTCGACGGGTGGCCGGCAGTCCGTATTGATTGCCGCGGCGCCGGGCACATCCTTATCCAGTTCGGCGAGGAGCTGACGGGCATCTTCCGCCAGATCGGCCGCGCCAAGGAACGTTTCACTCACCGCAACATCATATGCCTGCGTCCCGGCGCATTCGTCCGGGCGGGCAAAGACCACAGGACGCCCTGGGGTGTTTCCGCGAACGGGGCGCGAAGACCGTGGCCACAACGCACGCAATCGGTTCATAATATGAGTTGTAAACACTAATACATGATGCTTGACAAACACTCATATCAGGTGCAAAATGGTAGTGAGTTCGGGGGGATGTGGCGGCCGAACAGGCGCCCGGCCCCCTATACGCAGAAACATCAGGAAGGAGGAACGCAAATGACATTGACACGTTGGAGTCCCGTTTCCGGCCTCGCGGCCATGGAGATTGACCGCCTGAACCGGATGTTCGAAGCGGCCTGGCAAGGTGAGCCGATCTCGCCCGGAGCCTGGGTTCCGCCCGTCGACATCGTCGAGACGGCCGAGAAGAACGTCGTCGTGCGCGTCGAACTGCCCGACATGAGACGGGAGGACATCAAGGTCACCTTCGAGAACGACGTCCTGACGATTCAGGGCGAGCGGAAGTTCGAGAAGAAGTCCGAGGGCGACACGTACCATCGCGTCGAGCGCGGCTATGGTTCGTTCCGCCGCAGCTTCTCGCTGCCGGCCACCATCGACGCCGCGCGCGTCGAGGCCGACTACAAGGATGGCGTGCTCACCGTGACGTTGCCACGCCGTGAAGAGACCCGCCCACGCCAGATCGCGATTAGCGGTTGATGGTCGTGGCACCGGGGCCAGAACGGGCCACAGAGGGCCGGGCAGGATGACTGCCCGGCCTTTTTTTTGTGCCGCGGGTAGCCGGAATCCACTATTGACGACGGGAGGGGCGGCTGCGAGGATCGCGCCCGGTTGCAGTCAGGGGAAGGACGTAATGGCGCTTGTCCGAACGCTCGTGACGATATTCGTGCTGGTGATCCTCTTTGCGGTGGTGGTCGGCTGGCAATGGACGGGCCAGAACCAGCCGCCGGCCGGTGCCATGGCCAGTCGTGTCGTGCTGGCCATCTCCGCGCTGTCCGGGCTCGTCGCGCTCATTGCTGTCTGGCGGCCCAACAGGGCTCGCGGGCGCTGACCGGGAATCGGTCCGTCAGCCGACCGGGATGCCGAGCGTACCGCGCGCACGTTCGAATGCGTCGGCCGCGCGCAGGATCGTGGCCTCGTCCCATGTCCGACCCGTTAACTGAAGTCCCACCGGCAACTGTTCACTCGTCAGACCGCAGGGCACACTGAGCGCCGGCAGGCCGGCCAGCGGTGCGCTCACCGTGAACGTGTCGGCCAGATACATCTGCAGCGGATTGTCGTTGAGTGCGCCCAGGGGGAACGCGGCGGTGGGCGTCGTCGGCGTGGCGATGACGTCGACGGTTTCGAACGCCGCGTCGAAGTCGCGCCGGATCAGCGTGCGGACCTGCTGCGCCTTGATGTAGTAGGCGTCGTAGTATCCCGCGCTCAGGATGTAGGTGCCGAGCATGATGCGGCGCTTGACCTCGGCGCCGAAGCCCTGATCGCGCGTGCGGTCGTACATGTCGCCCAGCGATGTCGCATCGGGTACGCGCAGTCCGTAGCGGACGCCGTCGTAGCGTGCGAGGTTCGAGCTGGCCTCCGCCGTGGCCACCAGGTAGTAGGTGGGAACGGCCGCCCGGCTGTGGGGCAGCTCCACGTCGTGCAAGGTCGCGCCGAGTTGTTCGAGCAGTGCCAGGCTCTCGTCGAACGCGCGCGAGACATCGGCGTCGAGGCCCTCGCGCAGCCACGATCGCGGCACACCGACCCTCAACCCGCGCACCTCACCGGTCAGCGCATCGGCGAGCCTCGGCGCATCGACGGCCGCCGCCGTGGCGTCCTGGGGATCGGCGCCTGCAATCACGTCCAGGCACAACGCGGCGTCGGCGACCGTGCGTGCAAATGGTCCAATCTGGTCGAGCGACGATGCGTAGGCGATGAGACCGTACCGGGACACGCGCCCGTAGGTGGGCTTCATCCCCACCACGCCACAGAACGCGGCGGGCTGGCGGATCGACCCGCCGGTATCGGAGCCGAGCGCGAGCGGGGTCATGCCGGCGGCCACGGCAACGGCCGATCCGCCGCTCGAACCGCCCGGTACCCGGTCGGTGGCCCAGGGGTTGCGTGCCGGGCCGAACGCCGAGTTCTCCGTCGATGATCCCATCGAGAACTCGTCACAAATCGTCTTGCCGATGATGACGGCGCCGGCCGCCTCGAGCTTGCGCACCACCGTGGCGTCGTAGGGTGGCGTGTAGTGCTCGAGCATCTTCGAACCGGCCGTCGTCTTCATGCCCGCGACGGTGATGTTGTCCTTCAGCGCGACAGGAACACCGTGCAGGGGGCCGGTCGGAGCCTCGCCGCGGTCGAGCGCGCGTGCACGCGCGAGGGCGCGCTCGGCATCGACGAGGTGAAAGGCGTGGAGGGTCCCGTCGGCGTCGGCGATCCGGGTGAGTGCGGCTTCACACGTGGCTTGGGCCGTGGTGGTCCCGGCCAGGATGGCGTCGCGGATGTCGCGCGCCGTCGGCAGCGAATCGGCCATGCGTCAGAGTACCTTCGGAACCTTGAACAGTCCGCTGCGCGGCGTCGTGCCGGGCGCCTCGGCCAGTGCCTGATCGCGTGGGAGCGAGGCTGCGACAACGTCCTCGCGCCACACGGGCGCGGCCGCGCCGGGATGCGACGTCGGCGGGACACCCGTCGTATCGATCTGCTGCACGGCTTCGGCGTACGCCAGGATGTCGGCCAGCTGTGTCGAGAAGAGCTCGACCTCTGCCGGTGTCAGTGCCAGGCGGGCCAGGCTGGCAACGGCAATGACGTCGATGTCGGGTCGGGTGGCCATGCGCTTCAGGATGCTAGCATGTTCACCTACGGCGACCGCGCTCCCACGCGAGTGATGCCGGCTCGATACTGCCGACCGACCGGAATCGTACCTCCAGCATGGACGTCTATCTCGTTCCCGCCAGTTCGACCCGGTACGCCCTCTATTGTGAAGCGTCAACTGTCACCGGCGAAGCAGAGGAGGAGCGCGAGCCGGCCTCGTGGCTCGACCGTCTGAAGGCGTCATTCCGCCGGGCCGTCAACGAGGGCGAGGAGCAGCAGCGAGGGGGCACCGACGATCCCGGCCGCGGCCGCATCCGGCGCTTCGTGACCCGCAAGATTGCCGAGGCCGTCGCCGAGCAGCGCCTGCTCTGGAACCTCCGATACGAGTCGTCCGCCACGCTCGTGCATCCCGACCTGCTCGACGGGCCCCAGGCGATCGCGATTACCTGCCGCGAGCTCGAGGCCGACTACGGCCGGCACCGCCGCTGGATGGTCATCGACGGGTTGCTCGTCGCCATCACCGGACCGGCCCTTTTCTTCATCCCGGGACCCAATGTGGTCTCGTGGTACTTCACGTTCCGCGCCGTGGGACATTTCTTTTCCATGCGCGGCGCACGATGCGGGCTCTCGACGGTCACCTGGATCTCGTCGCCCAGTTCCGAGTTGTCGGCCGTGGCCGACGCGCTCCGGGAGGCGCCGGAGGCGCGCGCGGCTCGACTGGCCGACGCGGCCGCGGCCCTCGGACTCGATCGATTGGCCGCCTTCGTGGAGCGCGTGGCCGATCACAGCGGGTGAGCGCGTGGGGTGTATACTCGCGCGCGCAGTGACGCTTGCTGACCTCGCAGAACGATTAGGGTGTCGTCTGGACGGTGATGGTGCTCTGGAGGTCGGGGGGGTAGCCGCGATCGACGACGCCGGTCCCGGCGACGTGACCTTTCTGGCCAATTCGAAGTATGCCGCGCGGCTTCCGACGACGCGCGCGTCGGCCGTCATCGCCGACGAGTCGGTGGTGTCGGCGCCCTGCGCCGTGCTGCGCACGCCGCAGCCCTATCTGGCCTGGGCCGAGGCGGTCTCGATCCTCGCCCCCGTCTCGCGTCCCGCTGCCGGCGTCAGTCCGCTCGCCTCGGTCGATGCCACGGCCTCGCTTGGCGAAGAGGTGCATGTCGGCCCCTTTGCGGTAATCGGGCCGGGCGCCCGGATCGGGGACCGTGTCGTGGTCGAACCGCACGTGGTCATTGGCGCTGACGTCATCGTCGGCCCCGACACCATCCTGCGTGCGCACGTGTCGCTGCGCGAACGGGTGGAGATCGGGGCGCGCGTGATCCTGCACGATGGTGTGGTGGTCGGCGCCGACGGGTTCGGGTTCGCACGGCGCCCGGACGGGACACACCGCAAGATCCCGCAGACCGGGCGTGTGGTCATCGAAGACGACGTCGAGATTGGGGCGCAGTCGGCGGTCGACCGCCCGGCCGTCGGCGAGACTCGAATCGGACGCGGCACCAAGATCGACAATCTCGTGCAGATTGCCCACGGCGTGCGCATCGGACGCAACGTGCTGCTGGCCGCCCAGGTGGGCATCGCCGGCAGCACCACGCTCGATGACGACGTGATCATGGCGGGGCAGTCGGGGTCGACCGGGCACGTGCACCTGGGGCGCGGCGCCATCATCGGCGCCAAGTCGGCCGTCACCAAGGACGTGGCGGCCGGTGAGCACGTCGCCGGGATCCCGGCCGTCGACCTGGCCGAGTGGCGCGAGACGGTCGTGCTCGGTCGCCGCCTGCCGGAGATCCGGCGCGATCTGGCCGACCTCGATGCCCGACTTGCCGCGCTCGAACAACACCTGAAGTGACATAATCGGGCCATGCTTCGCATGCCCTGGGTCCGCGGCCTGACCATCCTGGCCACCGTGCTGGTGTGCTCGAGTGCCACCAGCATCGACACCATCGTCCGACCACCGAAATTCGATTACCGCATGACCACGCTCGACAACGGGCTCGAGGTCGTCATGCTCGAAGACCACTCGACCCCGGTGGTGCACGTGGCCGTGTGGTACCACGTCGGATCGAAAGACGAGAAACCGGGGCGCACCGGGTTTGCCCACCTCTTCGAACACCTGATGTTCAAGGGGTCGAAGAACGTCCGGCCCGATCAGCACCCGTCCTGGATTACGAGCATCGGCGGGGAGGCCAACGCCGAGACCGACGAGGACACGACGCTCTACTGGCAGACGGTGCCGTCGCACCACCTGCCGCTCGTGCTCTGGCTCGAGGCCGATCGCATGGCGTCGCTCGACGTGAGTGCCGACAAGTTCCGCACCGAGCGCGAGGTGGTGAAGGAGGAGCGCCGCATGCGCTTCGAGAACCAGCCGTTCGGCCGCCTTCCGGAGATCATCTTCGACAACGCCTTCACCACCCATCCGTACAGGCACCAGACGATCGGAAGCATGGCCGACCTCGAGGCGGCGTCGATCGCGGACGTGCGCGAGTTCCACCGGACCTACTACGTCCCCAACAACGCCACGGTTGTGATCGTGGGTGACTTCGACAGCGATCAGGCGCTGACGCTCGTCGAGCGGTATCTCGGTCGCGTGCCCCGCGGGCAGCCTGTCCCGCGCGACATTCCGGCCGAACCGGCGCACACGCGCGAGTCGGTGGTCACGGTGACCGAGCCGTGGCCGCTGCCAGCTGTCGTCCTCTCGCACCACATCACGTATGACGGCCATCCGGATGCCTATCCGCTGCACATCCTGGCGAAGGTGATGTCCGACGGCGACAGTTCGCGGCTCTATCAGTCGCTCGTCTACGACCAGCAGATCGCACTGGCGGCATTCGGCGAGGCGAAGCTCATCGAGCACCCGAACCTCTTCTACATGGTGGCCATCGTCAACCCGGGTCGGCAGCCGGCGGAAGTGATGCAGGCGCTCGTCGATCAGATCGAGCGCGTGAAGGCGACGGGGATTACCGAGGCCGAACTCAACCGCGCGAAGCGCCAGTTCGCGCGCGACTACATCCTCGGTCGCGAAACCGTGCGGCAGAAGGCCCTGCACCTCGGACACGCCGCCGTGATCCACGGCGATATCACGACGGCCGACGGGGAGTTCGATCTGTTCCAGAACGTCACGCTCGAGGACGTGCAGCGTGTGGCGCGCACCTATTTCACGGAAGGGTCGCGGATGCGGCTGACCATCCTTCCCCGCACGGGCGCGGCACCTGCCGTCGGAGCGTTTCAATGAAGGTGCTGTCGTTTGCCCGCGCCGCGAGCACGCTGGCCATTGTCCTGACCGTCGTCAGTTGCGCCTACGGACAGTCGTGGCCCACCGAGGGGCCGCCGCCGCCGCTCGAAGCACGTCCCGTCGATTTCCCGAGCTACGAGCTGAGAACGCTCGCCAACGGCCTGCAGGTCGTGGTCGTGCCGCATCACGAGCAGCCGGCCGTGAGCTTCCGCATGATCGTGCGGGCCGGCGCGATGCAGGAGCCGGTCGACAAGCCGGGCGTGGCGTCGTTTGTCGCCACGCTGCTCAATCAGGGAACGACAACGAAATCAGCGGGCGAGATCGCGACGCTGATTGATTCGGCCGGCGGCCTGCTCGGCGTGGGGTCCGGCAACGAACTGACCTATCTGCAGGGCGCGGTCGTCAAGGATCGGACGGATCTGGCGCTCGATCTCATGTCGGACATCGTCCGGCATCCCGCATTTGCCGAGGGCGAGATCGCGCTCCAGAAGAAGCAGGCGCTGTCGGCGCTGCAGGTCGGCTACGACGATCCGGACTACCTCGCCAACGCGGTGTTCAGCCGGCTCGTGTTCGGCACACATCCCTACGGGACGCCAGGGCAGGGGACGCCCGACTCGATCGGCCGCATTACACGCGAGGATCTGGTGGCGTTCCACCGGGCGTGGTTCGTTCCGAACAACGCCCTCATGGCGATCGTGGGCGACCTCACGGTCGACGAGGCGATGGCCGCCGTCGAGCGTGCGTTCGGCGGCTGGGAGCGTCGCGACGTGCCCACCGTGACGGTGCCCGATCCACCGGCGCCGGCCCCGCGCGTGGTCATCGTCGATCGGCCGGGATCGGCGCAGACCGAGATTCGCGTCGGTCACCTGTCGATCCCGCGCACCCATCCGGACCACGTCACGTTCGACCTGGCGATTCGCATCCTGGGGGGCGAGGGGGCCAATCGACTGTTTGGCGTCCTGCGTTCGGACCGCGGCCTCACCTATGGCGCGTCGGCAAACCTGCATACGTACCGGACCGGGGGCGTGGTGATGGCCGAGACCGATACGCGGTCATCGGCTACCGGCGAGTCGCTCCGGTTGATGGTCGATGAGGTGGCGCGGCTGCAGCGCGAGGCGGTCCACCCCGCCGAGTTGCGGGGTGCGCAGGACTTCATGGCCGGCAACTTTCCCCTGACGATCGAAACATCGTCGGCCATCGCCGAGCAGGTGCTGGTGCGGCTCTTCTACGGACAGGACCTGTCGGAGATCGAGACGTATCTCGATCGGGTGTCGCAGGTGAGCCCGGCCGACATCCAGCGGACGGCGCGGCAGCTGCTGCATCCCGACGCGTTGTCCATCGTCCTCGTCGGCGACGCCGCCACGTTCGTCAACCAGCTGGCCGCGGAGGGGTTCGGCGAGTACGTGCGGATTCCCGTGTCGCAGCTCGATCTCGACGCCCCCACGCTGCGCCGGCAGCCGGGCTCGCCTGCGGCGCGCTGAGCGCGCAGGCGCGAAACCGCCTTCCCCAGATGTCGACACGGGTCATGCTCTCGTGTGGCGAGGCGTCCGGCGACGCGTATGCCGCGGCGCTCACGCGCGAGATCCATGCGATCGAGCCCGACGCCGAGGTGTTCGGGTTCGGTGGACCGCGCGTGGCCGCCGCCGGCGCCGAGCTGCTGGGGGACTATGGACGCTTTGCGGTCACCGGTTTGGTCGAGGCTCTCTCGGTCGTGCCCCGGTCATTCCGGATGTTGCGGCACCTGCGCGAGGAAGCTGCGCGGCGGCGCCCCGACGTGTTCGTGGCGATCGACTTCCCCGATTTCAACTTCCGGCTGCTGCCGGCCATGCACGCGCAGGGCGTGCCCGTCGTCTACTACATCAGCCCGCAGATCTGGGCGTGGCGCGCCGGGCGCATCGAACAGATCCGGCGCTACGTGGCGCAGATGCTCGTGATCTTTCCGTTCGAACGCGAAATCTACGAGGATGCGTCCATCCCGGTCGAGTTCGTCGGACATCCACTGATGGATCTCATCCCGCCGGCCGAGCCGCGCGAGACGTGGCTCGCGCGCCACGGTCTCGATCCCATGCGCCCCGTCGTCGCATTGCTGCCCGGCAGCCGCACGAACGAGGTCACGCGGCTCCTGCCGGTCATGGCCGCCGCCGTGCCGCGCGTCGCCGCCCGCGTTCCCGGCGCGCAGTTCGTCGTGGCGCGCGCGCCATCGCTCGGCGATCACGTCTTCCGCGCCGTCGCCGGCACGGCCGACGTGCGCGTGGTCACCGGCGACACCGACGGGGTGCTGGCGGCAGCCGATGTGGCCATCACCGCATCGGGCACGGCGACGGTCCAGACGGCCCTGCACGACCGTCCGATGGTCATCGTGTACCGCTTGACGCCGCTCTCCTACGCGATGGGCCGCGCCTTCGTCCGGTTGCCACACTACGGTATGGTGAACCTCATCGCAGGACGCGCCATCGTGCCGGAGTTGATTCAGCGGGACTGTACGGCCGACCGCATGGCCGACGAAGCGGTGGCGCTGCTGACCGACGAGGTGCGGGCGGCGCGCGTACGGGACGGACTTGCGCAGGTGCGCGAACGGCTGGGAGAGGCGGGCGCGTCCCGCCGCGCAGCCGCAGCCGTGCTCAGGACTGCGGCCCGTTCACGGTGAACCGGCCGGCCGCGGTGCTTCGCTCGCGGGCCCGGCCATGAAATACTCTTGGAGTGCGGCGGACCACCCGTCGCCGTACCCAAACAACGAACCCGGATCGACAGCCACATGTCACTCAACTCGTTTGCCACACGCCGCACGCTGACGGTCGGAACCGACACCGTCGATTACTACAGCCTGCCCGCCCTCGAACAGGCGGGGTTTCCTCGAGTGGCGCGCCTGCCGTTCTCGCTGAAGATCCTCCTCGAGAACCAGCTGCGCCGCGAGGACAACGCCTTCGTGCGAGCGGCCGACATCACCGCACTGGCGTCGTGGCAGCCGGGGCAGAGCGTCGATAAGGAAATCTCGTTCATGCCGGCGCGCGTCCTCCTGCAGGACTTCACGGGCGTGCCCTGCGTGGTGGACCTGGCGGCAATGCGCGACGGCATCGTGCAGCTCGGCGGCGACCCGGAACGCGTCAATCCGCTGCAACCGGTCGAGCTCGTCATCGACCACAGCGTGCAGGTGGATCACTTCGGCCAGACCAATGCGCTGCAGCTGAATGCGCAGCTCGAATACCAGCGCAACCGCGAGCGCTATGTCTTCCTGCGCTGGGGCCAGACGGCGTTCCGCAATTTCCGCGTGGTACCGCCCGAGACCGGGATCGTCCACCAGGTGAACATCGAACACCTGGCGCGCGTGGTCTGTCGCGAGACGGTTGACGGCGGCGCCATCGCGTATCCAGACACGCTGTTCGGCACCGACTCGCACACGACGATGGTCAACGGACTCGGCGTCGTGGGCTGGGGCGTCGGCGGCATCGAGGCAGAGGCCGCGATGCTGGGGCAGCCGAGCTCGATGCTGATCCCGCCCGTCGTCGGGTTCCGGCTCACCGGCCAACTGCCCGAAGGGACCACGGCTACCGACCTGGTCCTGACCATTACCGAGGCCCTGCGGCGCAAGGGCGTTGTGGGCGCGTTCGTCGAGTTCTATGGTCCGGGGCTGCGGCACCTGACGATCGCCGACCGCGTGACCCTGGGCAATATGTGTCCGGAGTACGGAGCGACGGTCGCCATCTTCCCGATCGATGCGATGACGCTCGAGTATCTGCGTTTCACCGGTCGGGACGCCTCCCAGGTAGCGCTCGTCGAGGCGTATGCGCGGGCGCAGGGCCTGTTTGCCACCGACGACACGCCCGAGGCCATCTACACCGATACGCTGTCGCTCGATCTCGGGACCGTCGAACCCAGCCTCGCCGGTCCGCGGCGTCCGCAGGATCGCGTGCCGCTGTCGGACGCGCCGACGTCGTTCGCTGCCGCACTTCCGGACCTTCAGCGCGGCGCCAGGAAGGTGGCGGCTCCGGGCGGCGGCACCGCCGTGGCCGCCGCGACGCAGCTCGAGCACGGCTCGGTTGTGATCGCGGCCATCACGAGCTGCACGAACACGTCGAATCCAAGCGTGATGATCGGCGCCGGCCTCGTCGCCAAGAAGGCGGTTGAGCGCGGCCTCACGAGCAAGCCGTGGGTGAAGACGAGTCTCGCGCCCGGGTCGAAGGTCGTCACCGAGTACCTGAACAAGGCGGGACTGACCCCGTACCTCGATCAGCTCGGCTTCAACCTCGTCGGCTACGGATGCACGACCTGCATCGGCAACAGCGGCCCGCTGCCCGACGAAGTGGCCGCCGAGGTCCGCGAGCGGGCGCTCGTCGTCTGTTCGGTGCTGTCGGGGAACCGCAACTTCGAAGGCCGGATCCAGCAGGACGTGCGGGCCAACTACCTGGCCTCGCCGCCGCTCGTCGTCGCCTACGCGCTGGCCGGGTCGCTCAACGTCGACCTGACGAAGACGCCGCTCGGCGTCGATCGCGCCGGCACGCCGGTGTACCTCAAGGACATCTGGCCCACGCAGCAGGAGATCCAGACCACGCTGCTGTCCTCGTTGTCGGCCGACATGTTCCGCGAGCAGTACGCGAGCGTCTTCGATGGCGACAAGCTCTGGCAGGATCTGCCGGTGCCGACCGGCGATCGGTTTGCGTGGGAGGAGGATTCCACCTACATCCGCCGCCCGCCGTTCCTCGAGAACCTGTCGGCCGAACCGCCACCGCCCCGGGAGATCTCGGGCGCACGTGTGCTGGCGCTTCTCGGCGACAGCATCACGACCGATCACATCTCCCCGGCCGGTGCGATCCGCGCCGACACGCCGGCGGGGCAGTACCTCATCGCGCAGGGGGTCGCGCCGCGCGACTTCAACTCGTACGGCTCGCGCCGCGGCAATCACGAGGTGATGATGCGCGGCACGTTTGCCAACGTGCGGCTGCGCAACCAGCTGGCGCCGGGGACCGAAGGCGGCTGGACGACACTGCTGCCAGGCGACGAGGTGATGTCGATCTACGACGCGTCGGTGAGATATCGCGAGGCGGGGACGCCGCTCATCATCCTGGCGGGCAAGGAGTACGGATCGGGCTCGTCGCGCGACTGGGCGGCCAAGGGCACGCTGCTGCTTGGGGTCAGCGCGGTCATCGCGGAGAGCTTCGAGCGCATCCATCGCAGCAACCTCGTCAACATGGGGGTATTGCCGCTGCAGTTCGCGCAGGACGAGTCGGCCGCGTCGCTCGGGCTGACCGGCCACGAGGTGTACGAACTGGCCGGGTCCGGCGCGTCGCTCACGCCGCGTGGAACGGTGACCGTGCGCGCGCGCGATGTCGACGGAACGACGCGGGAGTTCGTCGCAATCGTCCGTGTCGACACGCCCGAGGAGCTCACCGCCTATCGCCACGGCGGCATCCTGCCGTACGTGCTGCGCCGGCTGGCCGCACGTTAGGCCCGGCGGCAGTCCCGATGCCGGGGCGCGATCACGGCCTGACGTCCGAAGCGCTTGCGTCGAAGGCGATCGAACTGGGATTCGATCTGTGCGCGGTGGCGCCGGCCGCGCGCCACCCGCGCCTGGCGCGGCTTGCCTCGTGGATCGACGAGGGACGCGCCGGCGACATGCGCTACCTCGCCGACACCCTCGACGAGCGGCTCGACGTCACCGTGATGCTGCCCACCGCGCGTTCGGTCGTCAGCCTCGCATGCGTGTACAACACGGCCGAGCCCTACTCGACGGCAATTGACGACGAGGGGCGCGCTGCCGTGGCGCGCTATGCCTGGGGCGACGACTACCACGACGTCCTGCGGCCCCGGCTGCGCGCGCTGCTGCGGTGGATGGCCGACACGGCAGGTCCCGGGCTGGAGGCGCTCTCGGGCGTCGATGACGGCCCTGTGCAGGAGCGCGTGTTCGCCGAGCAGGCAGGCCTGGGCTGGATCGGCAAGAACACCTGCCTGATCAACCCGAAGCTCGGATCGTGGCTGTTCCTGGCCACGATTGTGACCAACGCCGACCTCGAGCCGGCCACGCCCATGGTCGACCTGTGTGGCACGTGCACACGCTGCCTCGACGCCTGTCCGACAGGCGCCATCGTCGAGCCCTACACGGTCGACGCGACCCGCTGCCTGTCGTACCTCACCATTGAATCCAGGGCAGCCGTCGACGAGGCGCTGCGGCCCGCCATCCGCACGCAGATCTTCGGCTGCGATATCTGTCAGGATGTCTGCCCGTGGAATCGACGTGCGGCGGTGAGCGACGATCCGGCATGGCAGCCGCGGCCCGAACTGCGCGCCCCTCGGCTGATCGACCTCTGTCTGATGAGCGACAGCGCGTGGAGCCGCGTCCTCAAGGGCAGCGCGATGCGGCGCGCCGGGGTGCGGCGCATTCGCCGGTCGCTGGCCTACGCGGCCGCGCACCTGCCGCCCGACGATGCGGATCGCGCCGTGGACGCGATGGCCGGCCAGCCATCGGCCGGGCACGCGGAGGTGGCCGAGGCGATCGCCCACGCGCGGGCGTCCGTGCGACGATGACCCGACTCGCGACGACACAACGATGAAGACATTGACGGCACTCGCCACCTCGTATGTCAGCAGCCGGCGGCAGCGCGGCAACCTGACGATGCTGCTGCGGCTGCTGGCTCTGCTCGTCGCGATTGTCGTGCTCTACAGCGTGCTCTTCCACCTGATCATGGCCCGCGAAGGGCAGCAGCACAGCTGGCTGACCGGCTTCTACTGGACGATGGTCTCGATGTCGACGCTTGGCTACGGCGACGTCTCGTTCCATTCGGACCTGGGGCGCATGTTCTCGGTGATCGTGTTGACGAGCGGGACGATCTTCATGCTCGTGCTGCTGCCGTTCACGTTCATCCAGTTCTTCTACGCGCCGTGGCTCGAGGCGCGTGACGCCGCGCGTACGCCACACGAACTGCCTGAGGGTGAACATGGGCACGTACTGCTGACAGGCTACAGCGCGATCGACGTCGCCCTGATCCATCGACTGGTCCAGTTCGGCACGCCGTACTGCGTCATCGTGCCCGAGGCCTCCGAAGCCCTGGCGCTCTTCGACAAGGGCGTGCGGGTGATGGTTGGCCCGCACGACGATCCCGAGACGTACCGGCGCGCGCGGGTGTCGCGGGCGGCGCTCGTCGTTGCGCTGGTCGGCGACACGGCCAACGCCAACATCGCCATGACGGCGCGCGAGGCGGCGCCCGATGTGCCCGTCGTCGCGACGGCGAAGGACGGCGTGTCAGCCGACGTGCTCGAGCTCGCGGGGTGCGACCTCGTGCTGCAGCTCGACGACCTGCTTGGCCGCACGATGGCGCGGCGGGTGTTCGCGCGCACGGGCCGCAGCCACTTCATCGGGGCGATCGGACGGCTGCGGATCGCGGAGGCCGCCGCGATGGGCACGCCGCTCGTCGGCCATACCCTGCGCGGCCTGAGGCTGCGCGAGCGGTTCCACGTGACGGTTGGCGGCGTATGGCAGCGCGGGCGCTTCGAGCTCGGCGGGCCGGAGACGGTCGTGATGTCCGATACCGTGCTGCTGCTGGCCGGCACGGCCGAGCAGCTCGAGGCCTACGACAACGAGTTCGGCCGCGATCCGGACGCCGCCGCGTTTGCCATCGTGATGGGCGGCGGGCGCGTGGGCCGGGCCGTCGCGCGTGCGCTGCGGGAGCAGGGCACCGACTACCGCATCATCGAGAAGATGGCCGATCGGGTTGCCGACGACCCGCGCGGCATCGTCGGAGACGCGTCGGACATCGAGGTGCTCGAGCGGGCCGGCATCAGCCGCGCCTCGGCCATCATCGTGACCACGCACGAAGACGACATGAACGTGTACCTCACGTTGTACTGCCGCAAGCTGCGTCCGGACGTGCTCATCCTGAGCCGCGCCACCCTCGATCGGAATGCCGTCACGCTGCACCGCGCGGGCGCGGATTTCGTGTTGTCCTACAGTGCGATGGGGGCCAACGCCGTCGCGAATCGCCTGCGCGCGAGCAGCCTGCTCCTGCTGGCCGAAGGGCTCGACGTCGCGACGCTGCCGACGCCGTCGTCGCTCGTGGGCAAGACGCTGGCCGAGAGCCGGATCCGCGTCGACACGGGCTGCAACGTGCTCGCCATCCGCCACGATTCGACGATGACGATCAATCCCCCGACCGACATGCCGATTCCCGCGGATTCGGAGCTGGTCCTGCTGGGTGACCGCGAGGCCGAAGAGCGCTTCTTCGAGCGATATCGGTCGTAACGCCGACCGGCGGCGAGGGCGCCTTACAATGAAGGTTATGTCGCTTGCACCGTCGCTGCTGCTGTCGATGCCCCAGCTCATCGATCCGAACTTCGCGCGCACGGTTGTCCTGTTGTGCGAACACGGCGAGGAGGGGGCCTTCGGCCTCGTCGTGAATCGGCCCGCCGAAACGACGGCCGCCGAGGCCGTGCAGCTCGAGCCGGCCATCGAACAGCCGAACGACCTCCCGCTGCTGCTCGGCGGCCCGGTCGAACCACAGCGCGGATGGATCCTGACGACGGGAGCGGTCGAGGGTGTCGATGCGCGCCCGCTTGGCGCGGGGCTGTACCTGTCGGCCTCGCCGCTGTTGCTGCGTCGGGCACTGGGTGCGCATCCGCCTCCCAGGCGCACGGTGGTGCTGGCGGGGTACGCCGGCTGGGGTCCCGGTCAGCTCGATGCCGAACTTGCCGAGTCGGCGTGGCTCATCATGCCGGTGGAACTCGACCTCATCTTCGAGATTCCGTCGGCCGTCGTGTGGGAGATGGCCATCCGCCGCCTGGGCGCCGATCCGAGCCTCCTGCAGATGGGCCACGGCGTGCACTGACGCGCACCTTACTTGATGACCTCGACCAGATAGGCGGCGGCGGCCGGCGAGTGCGGCGCCATGTCGGACAGGTGGCCGACAATGGACGTCCTGAGCGCGCGATTGGTCTCGGTACGCGCGAGCCGGATGAGCGCGTCGGCGTTCTGCCGGCGGGCCAGCGCCGACAGGATGGCCTGGCGAGTCTCGACGTCTTCCAGTGACCCGTACAGATCCGTCAACGCCCGCAGAGTGCCCG
>JBIQJY010000150.1:0-2148 GCA_044507065.1 Acidobacteriota bacterium | reverse complement strand
CTGCCGATGGGGCGACGCTGTCCCTGCCGGTCACCGCACCGCTCGACGGGACCACCCTGCGGGGAGAAGGCTGGACCATCACGCTGAACCCCGGGTGGGTGGTGCGGCCGGCAGCGCGGCCGGGCTCCTCCGTCATCGTGCGCGAGAACTAGGGGCAATCGCGATGGCATTGCCTCCGGGGACGTCCATCGGACCCTATGAAGTGCTCGGCGTGCTTGGCGCCGGCGGGATGGGCGAGGTCCATCGCGCCCACGACAGGCGGCTCGGGCGCGACGTCGCACTGAAGCTGCTGCCGCCTCCGTTCTCGCACGACGCCGATCGGCTGGCGCGCTTCGGGCGCGAAGCCCAGGTGCTTGCCGCGCTCAACCATCCCAACATCGCAGCCATCTACGGTATCGAAGATGCTGGCGAGACGACGGCGCTCGTCCTCGAACTCGTCGAGGGCGCCACGCTTGCCGAACGCATCGCACGCGGCCCCATCGCCGCCGACGATGCGCTGCCGATTGCGCGGCAGATCGTCGATGCGCTCGACGCGGCGCACGCGCATGGCATCGTCCATCGCGACCTCAAGCCGGCCAATATCATCGTGCGCGCCGATGGCGCCGTGAAGGTGCTCGACTTCGGCCTTGCGAAACTGGCCGACCCGTCCGGCGGCGTCGGGGCGAGCGCCGCGCACGCGGCAAGCGCGCCAACGGTGACATCACCCGCGATGACGTCCACCGGCATGATCGTCGGCACGGCGGCCTACATGGCACCGGAACAGGCGCGCGGCCGCCCCGTGGACAAGCGCGCCGATATCTGGGCATTCGGCTGCGTGCTCTACGAGATGCTGACCGGACGCCGCACGTTCGATGGCGAGGACGTGTCGGTCACGCTCGCGAACGTGATCAAGACCGACCCCGACTGGACGGCGCTGCCGGACGGCACGTCGTCGTCGGTCCGGCGACTGCTGAGGCGCTGCCTCACGAAAGATCCTGGCCGTCGACTGTCGGACATCGGCGACGCGCGCCTCGAGATCGAAGATGCCAACGCGGTCGAGCGCGATCGCGAGACCGCCGACGCGAACGACGAGCGTGGACGTTCTTCGCGATCGCCGTGGCTCTCGCGAGCCGGATGGACGCTCGCGGGCGCGCTGTTGACGACGGCTCTCGTCTCGCCGTGGATCGGGCGAGGGCCGGGCGCGGCAGTGGGTTCGGGGCTGCCCGCCTTTCGCGTCAGTGTTGCGGCGCCTCGAGGCGCGCACTTCGAAGCGGGCCACGCGCTTTCTCCCGACGGACGACTGCTGGCGTTTCGCGCGAGCCGCGCCGGGGAGAACGTGCGGCTGTGGATTCGCGCGCTCGACACGATGGAGGAGCGCGAGGTCCCGGACAGCGATGGCGTCCTGGCCATCTTCTGGACTCCGGACAGCCGGGCACTGGCGTTCTCCGACCCGAACAGCGTGAAGCGGTTCGACCTTGCGACGAACATTGTCCAGCGCATCGTCAGCCATTCCGCCGAGTCAGGGGCGTGGTCCACCGATGGCACCCTTCTGGTCTCGGCGCCCGCGACGCCTGGCGCGAGCGACGTTGCCCTATGGCTCATCGCGCCGGGTGGCGAACGTCGCCGTGTGGCATCGCTCGCACCCAGCGAGACGGAGCTGAGCGTGGGACAGTTCCTGCCGGGCAACGAGCGCTTTCTCTTCACGGCGACGCCCGGCCAGCGTGTCTTCATCGGGTCGGTCCACGGGCCGGAACGCACGCCGGTCATCGAGAACGCGCGGAATGTCTGGTTTGCCGCGGGTCATCTGTTCTTTCTGCGGCAGACCAACGTGATGGTGCAGCCATTCGATGTGGAACGCGGCGCGGTGACAGGCGACCCCACGCTGTTGATCCCCCAGGTGTCGGCGGCATTCACGATGGGCGCGCGCGGCAACTTTTCGGTCTCGACGAACGGTGTCGTCAGTTACCGCCCGAGCGGGGCATCGCATCTCGGGGGCACGCTCGTGTGGGTGGACGGCCGGGGCGGGGAGGCGCCGCTGCCGTCACTCGCCCGTGAGGGCGGCGTCTGGTATCCCCAGCTCTCGCCCGACGCCCGGCGACTGGCGTTCGTCACGGACGGCGACATCTGGGTAGCCGATCTTTCAGGGCGTCCGCCAATCCGCGTGACGTT
>JBIQJY010000149.1:0-2221 GCA_044507065.1 Acidobacteriota bacterium | reverse complement strand
AACATCATCTGGGGCGCGCCCGTGCTGATCGCCGACATGCAGGGCGGGATGAATGCCGTGCGCATGCCGGACGGGTCTCTGGCGCGCGCGACCGGCGCGGCGGGCAACGACATCTTCCGCGGCGACCGGCTGCCCGCTGACATGGTGGGCGACTACTTCTACGGCGAGACGGTCGGCCGCGTGGTGCGCCGGCTGCGGCCGGTGAAGGAAGAGGGCCTGACGCAACTGCGCAACGTCTATCCGCTCTCCGAGTTCATCCGGTCCACCGACCCGCTCTTCCGTCCGGTCGACATGACCACGGCGCCCGACGGGACGATGTACATCACGGACATGTACCGGGGCATCATCCAGGAATCGCAGTGGTCGGGCCCGGGAACCTATCTGCGGCGGAAGATCGATCAGTACGCGCTCGACAAGATCGTGCGGCACGGGCGCATCTGGCGGCTGACCTACGAGGGCATCGAGCGGCGCACCGAGCAGCCGCGCATGCTCGAGGAATCGGCGGCCGAGCTCGTGCGGCACCTGTCCGATCCGAACGGCTGGTGGCGCGACACCGCGCAGCAGCTCATCATCCTCAAGCAGGACAAGTCGGTTGTGCCGGCGCTCGAGCAGCTGGCACGCGGCCAGCAGGGCCAGTCGAACCAGCTGGCCAGGATTCACGCGCTCTGGACGCTCGACGGGCTCGAATCGGCCACGCCGGCGCTGCTGCGTGAGTTGATGAAGGATGCCGACGCGCAGGTTCGCCTGCAGGCCATCCGCGCGAGCGAGACGGTCTACAAGGCCGGCGATCGCACGATTGCCGATGACATCCAGCGGCTGGCCACCGACGCCGACGTCGACGTCGTCATGCAGGCGCTCCTGACGCTCAACCACCTGAAGGTGGCCGACGTGAAGACGGTGGCGCAGTCGGTGCTCGAGTCGAACGAGGCGCGCGGCGTGCAGGTGGTGGCGAAGGCCATTGCCAGCCCTGCCGGCGTGGTCGTCGGGCGGGGCGGCGGTCTCGAGATGACGCGGACGCTCACGCCCGAGGAGACGGCCGTGCTCGAGCGGGGCAGCACGGCGTATGCGGAGGTGTGTTTCGCGTGTCACGGCACCGACGGCATGGGCGAACCCATTCCGGGCGAGAACGCGACGCGCGCGCCCGCACTCGCGGCTTCGCCGCGTGTGCTCGGCCATCAGGACTATGTGATCAAGACGCTGCTGCACGGCATGACCGGGCCGGTCGGCGGCGCCACCTACGCCGACGTCATGGTGCCGATGGGCATGCAGACCGACGAGTGGATTGCGGCCGTGGCGTCCTACGTCAGGAACGCGTTCGGCAACAGCGCGCAGATGGTGACGCCCGAGGCGGTGGCCCGGGTACGCGAGGCCACCAAGGATCGCACGACGATGTGGACCGCGGCCGAGCTCGAGGCGTCGCTGCCGCGTCAGCTCGTGTCGGATGCGTCGTGGAACTTCTCGGCCAGCAACAACCCGGGGATTGCCTACTATGCCCTGGGCATCCAGCCGTGGACGTCCGGCGTGCGGCAGTCGCCCGACACGTGGTGGCAGGTGGAACTGCCGCGTCCGACGGTCGTCTCCGAGATTGCCTTCGAGTCGAATCCTGCTGAAGTGGTGGAGGAGACGATCACGCCGGGCATGCCGTCGCGCAGCGTCTTCGGCCGCGGGGCGGGTGATGCGCCGCCGATTGGCTACCCGCGCGGCTACCAGGTGCAGGTGTCCGACGACGGGACCACGTGGCGGACGGTGGCGCAGGGGGCCGGGACCGGGGCGAACACGCACATCGTGTTCGAGCCGGTCGAGACGCGGTACGTGCGCCTGCGGCAGACGGCGTCCGGGCCGGATCTGCCGCCGATGACGCTGCTGCGGCTGCGTCTGTTCGCGCCGGGCTCCTGAGGTCCTCACGCATTCGCGATGACGATGCAGGGCCTTTGTCCTGCATCGTCGTCGCGACAGCGCGCGTCAACGTTCAGAGAAGCCACACCGTCATTGACCCGGGTGCGAGTATCGCGTTACAATGACTGTCTGTTCAGGTCACAGCGTTCTGCTGTGGAGGGAACAGGGGATTGACGTCAGCGTCATCCGCACACGTGTCGCGGGGTGGAGCAGTCCGGTAGCTCGTTGGGCTCATAACCCAAAGGTCGCGGGTTCAAATCCCGCCCCCGCAACCACTTTCATCGGCACGCAAAGGTCGCCTGTTTCCGGCGACCTTTTTGCGTTC
>JBIQJY010000148.1:0-2233 GCA_044507065.1 Acidobacteriota bacterium | reverse complement strand
GCCAGCTCAAGACCGGCCGCGACGTGGTGATCGCCGCGCTGCTGGGCGCCGAGGAGTTCGGCTTCGCGACCGCGCCGCTGGTGGTGTCGGGCTGCATCATGATGCGGGTCTGCCACCTCGACACCTGCCCGGTGGGCGTGGCGACACAGAACCCCGAGCTGCGCAAGCGGTTCGCCGGCAAGCCGGAGTTCGTGGAGAACTTCTTCATGTTCATCGCCGAAGAGGTCCGCGAGTACATGGCCAAGCTCGGCTTCCGCACCGTCAACGAGATGGTCGGCCAGGTCGGCGCGCTGGACACCACCCGCGCCGCCGAGCACTGGAAGGCATACAAGCTCGACCTGTCGCCCGTGCTGCACGAGCCCGAGTCGGCGTTCATGAACCAGGATCTGTACTGCAGCTCGCGGCAGGACCACGGCCTGGACAAGGCGCTGGATCAGCAGCTCATCGTGCAGAGCCGGGAAGCGCTCGATGCGGGCACGCCCGTGCGGTTCACCACCAAGATCGCCAACGTGAACCGGACGGTCGGCACCATGCTCGGCCACGAGGTCACCAAGGTTTACGGCGGCCAGGGGCTTCCGGACGGAACCATCGACATCACGTTCGAAGGCTCGGCCGGCAACAGCTTCGGCGCATTCGTGCCGCGCGGGATCACGCTGCGCGTGTACGGCGACGCCAACGACTATGTGGGCAAGGGCCTCTCGGGTGGTCGCATCGTGGTGCGGCCGTCGGACAGCGCCCCCGCCGACTACATCGCCGAGAACAACATCATCGGCGGCAACGTGATCCTGTTCGGCGCCACCAGCGGCCAGGCCTTCCTCCGCGGCGTGGTGGGCGAGCGGTTCGCGGTCCGCAACTCCGGCGCGCACGCGGTCGTCGAAGGCGTGGGCGACCACGGCTGCGAGTACATGACCGGCGGCAAGGTGGTGATCCTCGGCTCGACCGGGCGCAACTTCGCCGCGGGCATGTCCGGCGGCGTGGCCTACGTGTACGACCCCGACAACAAGCTGGCGGGGAACCTGAATACAGAGATGGTCGATCTTGACGAACTGGACGACGCCGACCTCGAATGGCTGCACGGCATGATCACCGCGCACGTCGACGCGACGGATTCGGCAGTGGGACAACGAATTCTTGCCGACTGGCCCAGTCAGCAGCGCAAGATCCGCAAGGTGATGCCACGCGACTACAAGCGGGTACTGGTGGCGATCTCCGAGGCAGAGACGGCCGGCGAGGACGTCAACGAGGCGATCATGGCGGCGGCCCGTGGCTGATCCGAACGGCTTCCTCAAGCACACGTCCCGCGAACTGCCGGCCCGCCGGCCCGTTCCGCTGCGCCTCAAGGACTGGAAAGAGGTCTACGAGGACTTCTCCCACGAGACGCTTCAGGTCCAGGCGTCACGGTGCATGGACTGCGGAATTCCCTTCTGCCACAACGGCTGCCCGCTGGGCAACCTGATCCCCGAGTGGAACGACCTGGTGTTCCGCGACCGGTGGCGCGATGCCATCGAACGGCTGCACGCCACCAACAACTTCCCTGAGTTCACGGGCCGGCTGTGCCCTGCTCCGTGCGAAGCGTCGTGTGTGCTCGGCATCAACCAGGATCCGGTGACCATCAAGCAGGTCGAGGTCGAGATCATCGACAACGCCTTCGACGAGGGCTGGGTCGTCCCGAAGATGCCCGATGTGCAGACCGGCAAGAAGGTCGCCGTCGTCGGGTCCGGACCGGCCGGACTGGCCGCCGCCCAGCAGCTCACGCGGGCCGGCCACACCGTCACGGTGTTCGAGCGCGCCGACCGCATCGGCGGCCTGCTGCGCTACGGCATCCCCGAGTTCAAGATGGAGAAGCGCCACATCGACCGTCGTCTCGAGCAGATGGCGGCCGAGGGCACCGAGTTCCGCACCGGCGTGAACGTCGGCGTCGACATCACCGCGCGCCAGCTGCGGCAGGACTTCGACGCGGTGGTGCTGGCCGGCGGCGCGACCGTGCGCCGTGACCTGCCGATCCCGGGCCGCGAACTCGACGGCATCCACCAGGCGATGGAGTACCTGCCGCTGGCCAACCGGGTGCAGCTCGGCGACCCGATCACCGACGCGGACGGGCAGCCGCCGATCACGGCCAAGGGCAAGAAGGTCGTCATCATCGGCGGCGGCGACACCGGCGCCGACTGCCTGGGCACTGCGCACCGCCAGGGTGCGGTCAGCGTGCACCAGTTCGAGATCATGCCGCGCCCGC
>JBIQJY010000147.1:0-2242 GCA_044507065.1 Acidobacteriota bacterium | reverse complement strand
CGAACAACGCCGGCTTCGGTGCGGTCACCAGCGCTGGTGGCATGCGCACGATTCGCCTGACGTTCCGCTTCTCGTTCTAGGCGGCCGATATCAGGCGACCGGGGCATGAGCCCCGGCGCGATCGGAACAGGCCGGGTTCCGGCCAGACCACACACCAGGCGGATGGGGGCAACCCCATCCGCCTGTTTCTTTCTGCACCCGTAGCGGCGCCACGCGCGACGCAAGTATCATCAGCTTTCCATGCGTAAGTTCCTCGCCCTCCTCATCCTGCTCGGTATCGTGGCTGCCGGTGCCTACATCTATGCGGGCCGCCTCCCCGGACCCGCGATCGACATCACCAATCCGGTGCGTTTCGTTGGCCAGTCCACGCCGCTCGACGTCGTCATCGACGCGCCGGGCACGGCGGTGTCATCGGTGTCGGTCGACTTCGAACAGAACGGCCAGGTGACGCGCCTGGCCGAGCGGGGGGCTGGCGAGACGGCCGCGCACGTGACCGACGACGGCCCGGAGCGCGTACGCGTGACGCATGTCATCGGCCGGGATGCGGTGCCCTCGATTGTGCAAGGCCCGGCGCGGGTGGTGGTAACGGCCACCAGACCGGTCCTCTTCGGGTGGCGGCAGGCGACGACGACCGTCGCGCGCGACGTCGAGGTCCGGCTGCAGCCGCCGACGCTGGCCGTCCTTTCGACGCACCACTACGTCAACCAGGGCGGCGCCGAGATGGTGGTCTATCGCGTGTCACCGGCCGACGTCGAATCGGGTGTCATCGTCGGCGACGTCGAGTATCCCGGATACCCGGCGTCGGGCGCCGCACCGGCCGGATTCGCCAGTGCCGATCCCGCGGTGCGTATCGCGTTCTTTGCGGTGCTCTACGACCAGGCGGTCACCACGCCCATCCGCCTGTTTGCGCGAGACGAGGCCGGCAACTCCGCCACGGTGCCGTTCGACACGCGCACGTTCGCCAAGCCCGCACGTGAGAGCCGTATCGGCCTCGATGATCGGTTGATCGAACGCGTCGTGCCCGCGATCCTGTCCGGCACGACGGAAATTGCGCCGGAGGGCTCGACGCTCGAGAAGTTCCTGGCCATCAACGGGGACCTGCGGCGCAGGAACAACGAGACGATTGCGTCCTATGCCGCGACGTCGGCGCCCGAGATGCTCTGGGGTGGCGCCGTCTTTCATCCCTTCACGAACACGGCCGTCCAGTCCGCGTTTGCCGACCGCCGGACGTACGTGTACCAGGGGCGCGAGGTCGACAGGCAGGTGCACCTCGGGTTCGACCTGGCCTCGACGGCGATGGCGCCGATTCCGGCCGCCAACCGGGGCACGGTCGTCCACGCCGCCGAACTCGGCATCTATGGCAACTGCGTGATCATCGATCACGGCTTCGGGGTCCAGTCGCTCTATGCACACCTGTCCAGCATCGGCGTGCCGGTGGGGGCCACGGTGGAGAAAGGCCAGGAAATCGGCCGCAGCGGCATCACGGGTCTGGCCGGCGGCGACCACCTGCACTTCACGATGCTCGTCAACGGCCAGATGGTCAACCCGATCGAGTGGTGGGATCCGAAGTGGACCGAGGATCGCGTCATGCGCAAGCTGCGCGAACTGGGACAGGGGAGTTCGACGCCATGAAGGGAATGATTGCCGGGCTGCTCGTTGGTCTGTCGAGCGTCTGCGTGCTGGCGCAGGCGCCTGCCGACTTCGTGCCGCTCCTCAACGGCCGTGACCTCGATGGCTGGACGGTGGAGAACAGCCAGACGGACAACTTCACGGTGCGCGACGGGGTGCTGCGGGTCGAAGGGCCGGCGGGCTGGCTGCGATCCAACTTGCAGTATGGGGACTTCGCGCTGCGTGTCGAGGTGCGGTTCCTGACGCCCGACGCCGACAGCGGCGTGTTCCTGCGGGCGCCGGGTCCGGCGAGCAACATCTTCGTTCGCGGCTGGCCGGCCAATGCCTACCAGGTGCAGGTGCGCGACATGTCGGTCAACCGGACGACCAACCCCTTCTGGGCCGGCAACCTGTATCGTCACCGCGTGGCGCCGGGCGAGACGAGGTTCGACGCCGACGCGGCCATCGGGGCCATCCGTCCGACGGGCGAGTGGCAGTTGTTCGAGATCGAGGCCAGGGGCGAGCGGATCACCGCGAGCGTCAACGGCGTGCCCGTGCTCGCGGCGGAGGGGATCGTCAACCCGCGCGGGTTCATCGGCATCCAGGGCGAAACCGGCGCCCTCGAGTACCGGCG
>JBIQJY010000072.1:10817-14886 GCA_044507065.1 Acidobacteriota bacterium | reverse complement strand
CGAGGCTACACGCGGCCCAGGTACTCGCCGGTCTCCGTGTTGATGCGTACGGTGTCGCCCGTGTCGATGAACGACGGCACGTTGACGACGAGGCCGGTCTCGAGCGTCGCGGGCTTGATCTGGGCCGATGCGGTCGCGCCCTTGATGCCGGGCACCGTGTCGGCCACCTTCAGGTCGACCGTGACGGGCAGGTGGATGCCCACCGGCTCATCCTCGAAGAACTCGACGCTGATGACCGCCTCGGGCAGCAGGTACGACGCGTTGTCGCCCAGCACGTCGGCCGACAGGTGGACCTGCTCGTACGACTCGGTGTTCATGAAGCAGAACATGTCGCCGTCCCGATAGAGGTACTGCATCTGGTGCTCGTCGAGCGTCGCGCGTTCGACGTCGTCTTCGGCGCGGAACTTGTGGTCGAGCTGCCGGCCGGACCGGATGTCGCGCATGCGGCACTGGACGTGGGCCCGCTTGTTTCCGGGGGTGATGTGGTTCAGATCGAGCACGCGGCAGAGGGCGCCTTCGTACTGGATCAACATGCCTTTGCGGAGTCTCGTTGCCTGGATTGATGCCATACAGTCGTGTGTGTCGCTCTGTTCAGAAACCTCGATTCTATCAGCCGGCCTGCCCGCGAGTCGCGCGGAAACGGCCGGCCGGCCCCGGGCCGACACTCGCGGGACCGCCCGGCCCGGCGGTCCGTTCCGGCCGGCCCTCGGTTACGATGGTGGGCATGCCGTGGGATCCGGTGCGGGACCTGTTGACCATGCAAGGGCGCCTCGAAAGCCTGTTCGGCCAGGCCACCCCCGGATGGGTCCCGCCGGTCGACCTCGTCGAACACGACGAACGCTACGTGCTTTCGCTCGAACTCCCCGGATTGTCGCGCAACGACGTCACGCTCGAGTTCCACGGCCAGGTACTGACCGTGCGCGGCGCCACACCAACCGAGACGTGCGGTCCCGAACGGTATCAGCAGCTCGAGCGCGGGCAGGGCGGGTTCTCGCGCGCGTTCCGTTTCGCCACTCCCGTCGCGGCCGATGACATCACGGCCGACATGCGCGACGGCGTACTCGTCGTCACCATCCCGAAGAGCACCGCCGGTCGCCGCCGCATCGAAGTGAGCTGACCCATGTCCAGAAGCCCCCTGCGCGTCGTACTCCCCGCCGCTGTCCTGCTGCTCGTTGCGGGCTTCGCCGTCGGGCTGGTGATCTCCGGGCGGCTCGACCTCACCACCTCATCGTCGGCCGCCGCGCGCGACGTACTCGACGAAACCGCTGCGCCGCAGGTCGATGTGGCGACGCCCGCCGGCGCCGCAGTAGCCGCGCCCGCTCTGCCCAACCTGTCGGCCATTGCCGAACGCGCGCTGCAGGTGTCGGTGAACATCTCGTCCACCAACATCGTGCGGGTTGATCCGTACGTCCAGTTCCTCTGGGGCAACCAGGTGCGGGCGCAGCAGAGCCTGGGATCGGGCGTGGTGGTCTCGAGCGACGGTCTCATCCTGACCAACCGGCACGTGCTGGGCGATCAGGTCCGCGCCATCCGCGTCACGCTGCCCGATGGACGCGAAATGCCCGCCGCGCTCGTCGGCATGGACCCGGTGAGCGATCTGGCCGTGATCAAGATCGACGAAACGAACCTGCAGACGATCCCGTGGGGCGACTCTTCGCAGTTGCGCGTCGCCGAGTGGGTGCTGGCCGTCGGCAACCCGTTTCAGCTGAGCGGCACGGTGACCCTCGGCATTGTCTCCACCGTGTCGCGATCGGGCGACCAGGTTGGCACCGTGCAGGATTTCATCCAGACCGATGCGGCCATCAACCCCGGCAACTCCGGTGGCGCGCTCATCAATGCGCGCGGGGAACTGGTGGGCATCAACACGATGATCTATTCGGAAACCGGGGGCTATCAGGGCATCGGGTTCGCGATTCCCTCGAATCCCGCGCGCCAGATCATGAGCGAACTGGTCGAACACGGCGTCGTCTCGTGGGGTTCGATTGGCGCGATGACCCTCATCACCATCGATCGCGACACGGCGCTCTACCGCCGCCTGCCGGCCACCGGCGCCTACGTGCGCGACATCGCGCGCAACGCCGAGGCGTACCGCGTCGGGCTCGAGCCGGGCGACATCATCACCAGCATCAATGGCCAGGCCGTCACGTCGGCCGACCAGATTTATCGTGCGATCCCGCGGCAGAAGATCGGGGCGACCGTCGTGCTCAACGTCGTGAAGGCCGACGGGCGCCAGGCCGAGATTCAGGTCCCGGTCGTGGCGCGCCAGACGCAGCAGCCGCGGCGCCGTTGACGCCAGTCGGCCCGCTGACGGCCGGGTGACCCGCCCACGTCGCCCGCCACGGCCGATCGGCCGCATGCCGGATGCCGATGCGCCCCGAGTAGTGGACCGCCGGCGCCACGATCCCGCGGTCCTCGATGACGAGCGGTCCGCGCGTGAGGTCCGACTCGTTCAGCGCCAGTCCAATCCCCATCGCCACCGTCAGGTTCCCCGGCCCGCGGCACAGTTCGACATCCGGGACCGGCGGCGCACCGGCGCGTCGCCTGGCCGTCCGGCGCCTGCGCATCAGGTCGAGTCCGTCGATCGGCGCGAGCGCCCGGAAGAGAATGGCCGCCGGATGCCCCACCGGTTCGGTGACCACATTGACCAGGTCGTGCAGGCCGTAGTTGAGATAGACGTAGACGCCGCCCGGCTGCCGGTAGAGCGGCGCATTGCGACGCGTGGGACCTGGCGCCGCGTGGCACGCCGGGTCGCCTTCACCGATGTAGGCTTCGGCCTCGACAATCACGCCGGCGGTGCGCCCGTCCGGATGATCGTGCACGAGGACCTTCCCGATGATGTCCGCGAGGACGTCGAGCGTCGGCCGCGCGTAGAAGGTGCGCGGGAGCCGGCGGGCCCGCACGCCGCGCGTCATGACTGGTCGGCGAATGTGCGATCGCGGCCCTGGGCCAGCACGCGGGCCAGATAGTCGCCGGTGGCCGAGCCGGGCAGCTCGGCAATCTGTTCCGGCGTGCCCACCCCGACGATGCGTCCGCCGGCCGCGCCGCCGCCGGGTCCCAGGTCGATGATCCAGTCGGCGGTCTTGAGGACGTCGAGGTTGTGTTCGATGACGAGCAGGCTGTGGCCGGCGGCAAGCAGCCGCTTGAAGGCCGCAAGCAGCTTCGCGATGTCGTCGAAATGCAGGCCGGTGGTGGGCTCGTCGAGCACGTAGAGCATGCGGTCGCCGCTTTGCGACCCGAGGTGCGCGGCAATCTTGATGCGCTGTGCCTCGCCGCCCGAGAGCGTCGTGGCCGGCTGGCCCAGGTGCAGGTAGCCCAGGCCGATCTCGTCGAGCACCTGGAGCCGCCGCGTCACCTTCGTGGCGCCGGCGAAGAAGCTGAGCGCCTCGCGCACGGTCAGCGCCAGCACCTGATCGATGTTGCGGCCCTTGTAGCGGACCTCGAGCACCTGCGGACGGAAGCGCTTGCCCTCGCACTGGTCGCAGGGCACGAACACGTCGGCGAGAAACTGCATCTCGACGCGCACGACACCCTCGCCCTCGCACGCCTCGCACCGGCCGCCCGCGACGTTGAACGAGAAGTGACTGGCGGTCAGCCCGCGCGCGCGCGCCTCCTTCGTGGCGGCGAACAGCTCGCGGATGGCATCGAACGCCTTGAGATAGGTGACCGGATTCGACCGCGGCGTGCGGCCGATCGGCTGCTGGTCGACGAGCACGGCGTCGCTGATGTACTCGGTGCCGTCGATCGTGTCGTGCGCGCCCACGGCGCGGTCCCAGTTGCCCTTGGCGCGCTTGACGGCCGCGTAGATCACGTCGTGCACGAGCGTCGACTTGCCCGACCCGCTGACACCGGTCACGCACGTCAGCACGCCGAGCGGGATCTCCACGTCGACGTGCTGCAGGTTGTGCGCCGCGGCACCCGTCACGCGCAGCCGCTGGGTCGTCGGCCGGCGGCGGACGGGCGGGACGGTAATCGACAGTTCGTCGCGCAGGTAGCGCGCCGTCAGCGACTTCGGATCGGCAAGCAGGCCATCGTAGGAGCCGGCATAGATGACGCGGCCGCCCTGCTCCCC
>JBIQJY010000072.1:0-10717 GCA_044507065.1 Acidobacteriota bacterium | reverse complement strand
GCCGACAGGCGATCGAGCGTCACGTAGTCGAGCCCCACGTCGGTGAGGAACCCCAGGCGCCGGCGAATCTCGCGCAGCAGCTTGTCGGCCACCGCCGCGTCGCGTTCGCCGAGCTCGAGCGTCTGGAAGAACACCTGCGCGTCCTTCACGGTGAGCGCGCAGGCCCAGTCGATCGTCTGGCCGCCGACCCGCACGTCGCGCGCCTCGCGCCGCAGCCGCGTGCCCCCGCAGTCCGGGCACGTCTGGTAGCCGCGGTACCGGCTCAGGAACACACGAACGTGCACCTTGTACTTCTTCCGCTCGAGCCGGCCGAAGAATCCGCGGACGCCCTCATAGTCGCCGTCGCCTTCGACCACGAACTGGCGGATGTCGTCCGGCAGATCCCGCCACGGCACGTCGAACGGCACGCCGCGCGCCTTGGCCACGCGCTTGAGTTGCGTGAGCGACGTGCGGTAGTGCGGCTTGGTCCACGGCTCGATCGCGCCTGCCGCGAGCGTCTTCGACGGGTCGGGCACGACCAGGTTCAGGTCGAGCTCCACGACGTTGCCGAAGCCGTGGCAGGTGGCGCAGGCGCCGAACGGATTGTTGAACGAGAACAGGCGCGGCTGCGGCACCTCGTAGGCAATGCCGCAGGTGCGGCACTCGAACGCCTCGCTGAACCGGTGAACGACGCCCGACACGCCGTCGGCGTCGACCTCCACCGCAAAAGCGGCCCCTTCCCCCTCGCGGAACGACGCCTCGATTGAATCGGTCAGTCGCGACGTCGCGTCGTCGCTCACGCGCACGCGGTCGACCACAACCTGCAGTGCGGTGAGATCGCGCAGCAGGTCGGGCGCCGCCAGCAGTTCATCGAACGACCTGGCGCGCCCGTCGACCAGCGCGCGGCCGAAGCCGCGGCGGCGCAGGGCGTCAATCGTCGCCCGCGCGGCGGCCTCCCCGACCGGCTGCACGTCCGACGGCGCATCGGCCGCGTCGACTGCCTCGTCCTCGCGGTCCGCACCACCGTCGGTGTCGGTATCAGAGAACACCGCGCGGTCCGGCGGCGCGAGCAGCGCCATGTCGAACCCGAGCAGCAGGCGCGTGCCTGTCGGCAGCGCCATGAGGACCGCGGCGGCCGCTTCGGGCGATTCGCGTTCCACCGGACGACCGCACTGGCGGCAGATGGTCCGACCGACACGGGCCCAGAGCAGCCTCAGGTAGTCGTGGATCTCGGTCGTAGTGCCGACCGTCGAGCGCGGGTTGCGCGTGGAGTTCTTCTGCCGGATGGCAATGGCCGGGCTGATGCCGTCGATCCCGTCGACGTCCGGCTTCTCCATCCGCTCCAGGAACTGGCGGGCGTAGGCCGACAGCGACTCCACGTACCGTCGCTGTCCCTCGGCATAGATCGTGTCGAAGGCAAGCGACGACTTGCCCGACCCGCTGACCCCGGTGAAGACAATGAGCTTCCGGTGCGGCAGGGTGAGGTCCACCCCTTTGAGGTTGTGCGTCCGGGCGCCGCGGACTACGAGTTCGCCGGCCGGACGACCACCGGTTGCGCCGGCCGGTGACGCCGCGCGCGGGTGTTGCGGGGGTGGTGACGGTGAGGGATAACGAGTCTCCGCCAAACCATGATCGTAACACCAACGACCTACCCTGGTCTTTGCCTCGATCGGCGGAGCGTGTTATTCTCCCGTCCGGGCAAAGTACCAGTCAAACGCTCATCGTTTGCGACAGAATCTTCTTCCCCCCGCACATCCCCAGTGGCTATCGCACCAGCGCGGCGTGAGCATTTGACCAACGGTCAACCCAGGGCTCAATTCCAGATACGAGGATAGTTTCAGTGGCTGTACGTTTGTTCGTAGGCAACATGCCATACGGAGCGACCGAAGCGGATCTGCGGGCGCATTTCGCGCCCGTCGGCAACCCGTCTCACATCGTGATTCCCGTCGATCGCGACACCGGTCGCCCTCGCGGGTTTGCGTTTGTGGAGTATCTCGAACGCGATCAGGCCGAGCAGGCCATCGCCCGCTTCGACCAGCAACCCTTCATGGGCCGCTCGCTGTCGGTGAGCGAGGCGCGCCCGCGCGAGGAACGTCCGGCCGGGGGGTATCGGCCGGGTCCGCCCTCGGGCGGTGGCTTCGGCGGTCCGCGTCCCGGCGGGGGCGGCTTCGGCGGTCCGCGGCCGGGCGGGTTCGGTCCGCGGCCCGGGCCTCCGGGTGCGGGACCGGGTGGTCCGGGTGGCGCCGCGGGACGCAACTTCGGTCCGCCCAAGAAGAAGGGCGGCTCGGGCGACAAGCGCTGGGAAGCCAAGGACCGCGGCCCGAAGGGTCCGATCAAGGAGCGCTACTCCGGGCGCCTTGGCGGGCTGTACGACGATCCGGGCGACGAGCCGATCGACGAGCCGGAGGATTTCGACGACGTCGCGTCGCGCGCCGACGACGACGACAACTGACGCGGATTGCTCGGGGCGATGGCCGGTGCGGGCTACCCGCCCGGCCTCGCCCCCTGCCTCCCGTTGCGTGACATGCGGGTCCATCTGCGCATCGCCGCGTCCCTGTTCCTCGCGGCGGGCCTGCTGCTCGCCGTCAGCGCCGCGTCCTCGTCGTGGCTGTTCGATCGGTTTGCCGCCCACATTGCCGCAGCCGACGATGAGACCGCGCAACTTGGCGCGGCCGCCGTCGGCCTGACCGGACGATTCCTCGCAACCGGGTCTGCAGTGCTCTTCATCCCCGTGGCCGCCACCGGCTGGGGCATCCTCACGCGCCGCCGCTGGGCGCGCCTGACCGGCATCGTCTTCGCAGCCATCGTCGTCGTATTCGTCCCCATCGGCACCGTCATCGGTGCCTATCT
Organism: Acidobacteriota bacterium; assembly: GCA_044507065.1. Taxonomy (GTDB): domain Bacteria; phylum Acidobacteriota; class Vicinamibacteria; order Vicinamibacterales; family SCN-69-37; genus SCN-69-37. The sequence goes on along the minus strand of JBIQJY010000072.1, from coordinate 7,888 downwards.
GCTGTGGGTCCTCCTCAGCACGAAGTCCGAAGCCTGGTTCGATCGAGCGAAGCCGCCGCTCACGCGCGCGCGAGCGGCCGCGTCAGGCAGGTCGGGCCGCCGCCGCCCTTGAGACTGATTTCCGCACCGTCGTAAGTCCGCACGTGCGCGCCGGCCGCTTCCAGCCGCCGCCTGGTGACCGGATTGCCTTCCACCATCAGACACTCGCGCGGCGCCAGCGCGAGGACGTTCGCGCCCATCGATTCGAACTCCTCTTCGGGGACTTCGATCAATGTGATGCCGCGATCGAGCAGCCGCTCCCGCAGCGGCACGGGCAGCAGCGGTGCGTAGACCACGGCGAGATCGCGATCGACCGGGCTGAGCATCGACATGAGGTGGAACACGTCGCCCGGACCACGCCAGTGTGGAAGCGGGACGGTGAGGCAGGTGACATCCGGGCCGGCCAGCGCCGCGAACTGGGCAATGCCGGCGTCGTTGGTGCGGTAGCCGCGGCCGATGGCGACCGTGTGCGCGTCGAGCCAGACCACATCCCCGCCCTCGAGGCGGCCGGGCGGTTCGATCCGGCCTGCGATCGGCACGCCCCAGGCCGCGAAGGCGGCGGCGTGCGCGTCCGGCTCCCCCGCCCGTGCCGGCTTGCCCATGCGGCAGAGCACGGCGCCTGTCGCCACGACGGCCGACGCGTCGCGCGTGTAGATGGAGTCGAGTCCGACGCTGTCGCCTGCGGGAAGCAACCGGACCGTGGCACCACCCTCGGCAAGCAGCGCGAAGAGCGCGTCGTACTCCGCGCACGCCTGCGCATGGTCGGGCGGGGCCAGGAAGTTCAGCGAGCGCCACTCCGCCGCGATGCGCGCCGGACTGACGAACGCGTCGCGCGCGTGCCTGACGACGACGTCGGTGATCCTGCCGGTTTCGCCGAGTGAAGAGCCGATCATCTCGCAGGCCTTGCGCCCCCCGGCTGCCCGGCGGCCTCGAGCGCCGACGTCTCGCGATCGAACGCCGTCGTGAGCGCGATGACGGTCTCGACGGCGCGCACGTAGAAGGCGTGTGACATCGATTCGTACTCGTCGCGATCGTCGTGGTGAAACGCGTAGTCCTCGGTGCCGACGTAGAGTGCCGGGATACCCGCCTCGATGAACGCCCATTGGTCCGAATCGCGCGTCCAGTCGTTCCGGCGGCCGGCAGCCGGATCGTCGTACCCCATCCGCAGGTTGACCGGTGCATCCGCGGCCACGCGCGCGACGATGGGCCGCAGCGCGGGGAACTGGTGGGTGCCCGAGACCCAGAGCGCGTCGGCCGGATCACGACCGATCATGTCGAGGTTGAGGTTGAACAGCAGCGCCGCGCGATCGACGGGCGGTGCGGCGACGAACGCGCGCGAACCCCTCAGGCCGCGCTCCTCGGCATCGAACGCCACGATGAGGATGGACGTGGCCGGGCGGTGCCGCGTGAAGTGCGCCGCGATGTGTGCCAGCGCCGCGGCGCCCGAGGCATTGTCGTTTGCCCCATTGAAGACGCGGCCATCGCGCACGCCGACGTGGTCGTAGTGCGCGCTGACCACGATGAATCGATCGGGGTCGCGGGTGCCGGTGATGCGCCCAACGAGGTTGATGCCGCGGGACGTGTCGTCAAAGGCGAACGGGTCTTCGAACGTGTCGCCCAGCGGCTCGAGGCCGACCGAGCGGAAGCGATCGACGAGCAGCGCGCGTGCGCGCGCGGCGCCGGGTGTCCCTGTCGCGCGGCCTTCCATGTCGTCGGCGGCAAGCAGCTGCATGTCGCGCAGCAGCGCGGGGCCATCGAGCACGACCGCCTGGGCGGCCGCCAGGACGGCCACCGCGCCCGCGACCAGGACGGCGCCGACCGCCCCGCCCGCCGCCGCACGCAGCTGCCGTGATGCATGTCGAGCGCGCATGCCGCATTGTAATGGGCGGCATCGCGGGCATCGTAGGAGGGCGCCGTGTCCGGGCCGCCCCGCCCGCGATACAGTAGACACGCTCCATGGCACTGGATCTGCTCGTCTTCGGCCCTCACCCGGATGACCTCGAAATCGGTCTCGGCGGCACGATTGCCCGGCACGTTGCCGACGGCCATCGTGTCGGGCTTGCGGACCTGACGGCGGGCGAACTCGGTTCGAACGGCACGGCCGAGGAGCGGCTGGCCGAGGCCCAGGATGCCGCGCGCGTCCTCGGCGTCGCATGGCGCGAGAATCTCGGCTGGCCGGATGGCGGCATCACACCAGACCACGTGCGTCCGGCTGTCGAGTTCATCCGGCGGCACCAGCCGCGCGTGGTGGCCGTCCCCCACTGGGACGACCGGCATCCGGACCACGGCGCCGCCAGCCGCGTGCTCCGCGAGGCCGTCTTCCGCAGCGGCCTGCGCCGCTACCAGGCCGAGGGTGCCGCGTGGCGCCCGGACTGGATCTGCTACTACTTCATCAACCAGTCGGCCACCCCGTCGTTTGTCATCGACGTCTCGGCGCACTACGAACGCAAGCGGGCCGCGCTGGCCTGTCATCGCACGCAGTTCGCGCCGGCCGGGTCCGACGCGGTGCCCACGCGACTGACGGCCAGCTCGTTCCAGCAGCTCATCGAGAGCCGGGACGCGCAGTTCGGCGCGCAGATTGGCGTCGCATTCGCCGAAGGCGTGGTCGTCGTCGAGCCGGTCGAACGGCCGTCGCTCCTCCGGACACTCGCGTGAGAATCGGTATCGTCTGTTACGCCACGATTGGCGGCAGCGGCGTCGTTGCCACCGAGCTGGCGCACGCCCTCGCCTTCCGCGGACACGACATCCATCTCATCAGCGCCGAGCTCCCCTTCCGGTGGCGCTGGGGCACGCCCGGGCTCGCGTTCGAACGCGTGGATACACCCAGTTATCCCCTGTTCAACGAGCCGCAGTACGTGCTGGCCCTCACCAACACGCTCGTGCGCGTCTCGAGGCAGCACAAGCTCGACATCATCCACGCGCACTACGCGGTGCCTCATGCCACGGCGGCCTACCTCGCGCAGCGCATCCTCGCAGCCGAGCACGCACGACCGCCGCGCACGGTGACCACGCTGCACGGCACCGACATCACGCTCGTCGGCAGCGATGCGTCGTACGCGAGCGTGGTGGGTTTTTCGATTGACGCGTCGGACGGCGTGACGGCCGTCTCGGACAGCCTGAAGCGCGACACCGAATCGGCGCTCGGCGTGCAGCGCGAGATTGCCGTCATCCCCAACTTCCTCGAGTGCGGCGACTATCAGCGGCTCCAGGACGCTTCGTTGCGGATGCGGCTTTGCCCGCCTGGCGACTGCGACGCGCTCGTCACGCACATCTCCAACTTCCGATCGGTCAAGCGCGTGGGCACGGTGCTCGAGATCTTCCGCCGCATCCACGCCGAGGTGCGCGCGCGCCTCGTCATGGTCGGTGATGGCCCCGACCGTCAGGCCGCGGAGCGGCAGGCAGCCGAGTACGGACTCGCCGATGTCGTCGACTTCGTCGGCGAGCAGCACGACGTGGTCGAGTGGCTGTCGGCCGCGGATCTCTTCCTGCTGCCGTCGGCCCAGGAAAGTTTCGGCCTCGCCGCGCTCGAGGCGATGTCGTGCGAAGTGCCCGTCGTCGCGTCGCGCGTGGGCGGACTGCCGGAAGTGATCCAGGACGGCGTCACCGGCTTCATCTGCGACGCCGACGATGTCGACGGCATGGCCGCACGGGGCCTGCAGGTGCTGCGCGATCCCGAGCTGCGCCAGCGCATCGGCCGGGCCGCCGCGGCCGATGTCGCCGCCCGCTTCTGCACCAGCATCGTCGTGCCCCGCTACGAGCAGTACTATGACGACGTCCTGTCGGACCGCGTGAAACGGTAGTCCCCACCCCTGCAGGCCCCGCGTGGGCGGATCCTGCATGTCCTGTATCATCGCTGGTGGAGTGGAAATGACACAGCGTTCGACGGGCGCGGACTCGGACCGCATCCTCGTAGTCGAAGACGACGCGGCGCAGCGTGTGGGGCTGCAGCAGCTGCTCAAGAGCTGGGGCTTTGTCGCCGAAACGGCCATCGATGGCCGCGACGCGCTCGAGAAGCTGCCGGCGGTCCGTCCGACGATCGTGTTGAGCGACGTCGTGATGCCGCGCATGGGCGGCCTCGACCTGCTGACCGGCCTGTTGCAGGAGGATCCCGACATCTCCGTCGTCCTGATGACGGCGCAGGGCACGGTCGAAACCGCCGTCGCCGCCATCAAGCAGGGGGCCTACGACTACCTGTCGAAACCCGTCGACCCGCAGCGCCTCAAGATCCTGCTCGACCAGATCGTGCGGCGCCACGACACCCAGCGCGAGGTGCGCGCGCTGCGTCGCCAACTCCAGGATCGCGGCACGTTCGGCAAGATGATCGGGTCGAGCCTGGAGATGCGCAAGATCTACCAGATGGTCGAACAGGCCGCGCCGACCTCGGCCTCGATCCTCGTCAGCGGCGAATCGGGCACCGGCAAGGAACTGGTGGCGCAGACGGTGCACCAGCTCAGCCAGCGCGCGAACCAGCCGTTCGTGCCGCTCAACTGCGCGGCCATCCCCGACACGCTGCTCGAATCCGAACTGTTCGGGCACGAGAAGGGGGCGTTCACCGGGGCGATCACCCGGCGCCAGGGTGCCTTCGAACTGGCCAACCGGGGCACGCTGTTCCTCGACGAAATTGCGGAGATGACGCCGGCCACGCAGGCGAAGCTGCTGCGGGTGCTGCAGGAACGGACGTTCCGCACGCTCGGCGGCCAGCGCGAACAGTCGGTGGACATCCGCGTCGTGGCGGCGACCAACGTCGACCCGCCCGAGGCCGTACGTCAGGGCAAGCTGCGCGAGGACCTGTTCTATCGCCTCAACGTCTTCGCCATCTGCCTGCCGCCCCTGCGCGACCGCAAGGAGGACATTCCCCTGCTGACGCAGTCGTTCGTGCGCGAGTTCGCACAGCGCAACGACCGCAACGTGGCGGGGGTATCGGACCGCGCCCTCGCGCTGCTCGATCAGTACCACTGGCCGGGCAACGTGCGCGAACTGCGCAACGTCATGGAACGCGCCGTCATCGTCTCGCGCAATGACATGATCGAGCCGGCCGACCTGCCGCACCTGGCCGCCGAAATGCCGCAGCAGATGCGCGGCGGCGACGGCCCGCAGCTCACCGCGGGCATCACCGTGGACGAGGCGGAACGACAGTTGATCGAGATCACGCTCGTGCATACCGGCGGCAACAAGACGCGCGCGGCCGAGATGCTGGGCATCAGCCTGAAAACGCTGCACAACAAGCTGAACCGGATGAAGGAACAGGGCGCCGGCCAGGACGCCTGAGCCCGGTCCGCCGCGGCGGAGTCGGGGTTTCGACCACGAGGCAGCATGCCATTCAGCATCAAGACCAAACAGGTGGCCGGCGTCACCTTCATCGTCGGCCTCGCGGTCGTGCTCGTCAGCGTGTGGTACGCGTCGTCGCTGGCCGGGCTGTGGCTGGCCGAGACGCGCAAGCGCGCCGAACTGCTGGGCAACGCCATCAACCAGCGCATTTTCGACGTCGGTCGTACGGGCGAGGATCCGGTGAGTGCCCTGCGCACCGACCCCGGGCTGCGGTCGCTGCTCCAGGCGAGCGTCTACGCCGACAACGTCATGTATGCCGCCATCGTCGACACGCGCGGCCTGATCCTCAACCACAACGACGCTTCGCGCATCGACACGCGGCTCATCGACGTCACCGACGACATCGACACGCTGCTGGCCGCCGGGCCCGTCGCGCAGGCGCGCGCCCTGTTCGCGGCCGAACCTCGCTTTTTCGAGTATCGCCAGCCGCTCGTCCACAACACCGATGACGGCACGATCGACTTCGGCACCGTCCGCATCGGCCTGTCGCTCCTGCTCCTGCGCGACCAACTCGAGCAGCAGATGCGCGCGTCGCTCATCACGGCCGTGGTTGCCATCGTGCTGGCCTCGCTCGTCGGGATGCTGCTCGCGCAGATCGTGCTGCGGCCCATCCACGTGATCCGCAGCGGACTGGCGCGCCTCGGCCGCGGCGAGACGGACGTCGACGTCGAACTCCCGGACGATGCGGAACTGGCGGAGCTGGGTGATTCGTTCAAGGCGGTCACCGCGCGCCTGGCGGCGGACCGCACGGCGCTGGCCGGCCAGCGCGCCACGCTCGAATCGGTCGTCGACAACCTCGAGGATGCCGTGGCGCTCTTCGGCCCCACTGGCACGCTGCTCTTCGCCAATCCGGCCATGGAGCCGACGCTTGCGGCCGCCGCGGGCCAGATCGAGCAGCTACTGCCGGCCGAACATCCATATCGACTTGCGGTCGAGCGTGCGCTGAAGACGCCCGGCGTGCACAAGCCGCCCACGCGCGTGCAGGTGCCCGGCGGCGGCGAACGCCTCGTGCAGGCCCACCCCGTGGAGGACACCGACGGTCAGCTGCTCGGCATCATGCTCGTCGCGCGCAACCTCACCTACCTGACGCAGGTCGAATCCACCCTCAGCTACTCGCGCAAGCTTGCCGCGCTCGGGCGGCTCTCGGCGGGCATCGCCCACGAGGTGAAGAATCCGCTCAACGCGACAATGATTCACCTCGAACTGCTCAAGATGCAGATTGGCGCGAACCCCGCCGCGCTCGAACATGTCCAGACCATCGTGGCGCAGGTGCGGCGGCTCGACGAGGTGGTGCAGGGGTTCCTGAAGTTCACGCGGCCCGAGGACCTGCAGCTGCAGCGCGTGGACATCGCGCGGCTGGTCAACGAGCTGATGCCGATTGTCTCGGCCGAGGCCGGCAAGCATCGCGTGGACGTGAAGCTCGAGTTCCCGCCCGACCTGCCGCCGGCCAGCGCGGATCCCGGCATGCTGCAGCAGGCGTTCCTCAACCTCGCGCTCAACGCGTGCCAGGCCATGCCGAACGGCGGCCGGCTGCGCATCGCGGCCTCGCTCACCGCGGCGCGCCAGATTGCCGTCGCGTTCGAGGACAGCGGCGTCGGCATCTCGCCCGAGGACCTCAGCCGCATCTTCGACCTCTATTTCACGACCAAGGAGCACGGCAGCGGCATCGGCCTGTCGCTCGTCTACCGCACGGTCCAGCTGCATGACGGGGAGATCGAGGTGCAGTCGGTGCCCGGGCGCGGCACGACGTTCCGGGTGCTCCTGCGGGAGGCGACGGCGTCGGACCCGCGGCTGACGCCGGCGCGCGGCATCCTCGGCCTGACGCACGATCTGCCGCCGTCGTCGCGCGCGGCTTCTGCGTCATAATGGCGGGGTGACCCGAGGCACCCTCCTGGCCTTGTCGACACTGCTGGCCGTCGGCACGGCCGCGTGCAGCAAGACGCCCCCAGAACTTCCGCGCGAGGTGGCGCTCGCGATCCCGACGCCTCCGGCACGAACGTTCCTTCCCGTCGAACTGCCCATCTACGTGGCACCCCCGCCAGAGCCGGTCGTGTTCGAGGCCCCCGAACCGGAGGCCCCGCGCGCGACGGCCGGGAACCGCTCCACCGAGAAACCGGCGGCACCGCCACCGACCCCTCCCGCCGAGCCGGCGCCACCCGCTCTGCGCACGGTCGCCAACTCGAGCGTGCTCGAGCAGAACATCGTGAAGCTGCTGGGCTCGGCCGAACAGCGCCTGAAGGCGGTGAACTACCGCGAGCTGAGCGTCGCGGGCCGCGCGCACTACGAGCAGGCGCGCAGCTTCATCCGCATGGCGAACGAGCAGCTGTCGATCAAGAACTTCTCGCTGGCCGAAGTGCTCGCCACGCGCGCGAACCGCGTCGCCGAACTGCTCGGCAAGGTCTAGCCAGAGCGGTTTCCCGCGGCGCGCTGCACGCTGCCGTATGGCGCCGTCGTCCGTCCACACTCCCTGCCTCGTGACTTCGCGATCAGGGCACCCGACTGAGAAGCGGTCGCGCAACCC
>JBIQJY010000010.1:71917-76795 GCA_044507065.1 Acidobacteriota bacterium | reverse complement strand
CTGAAGCCCGTGGCCTCCATAGCGTGCTGGAGCGCACGGGCTTCAGCCCGTGCGGCCCCCGAAGGCCGTGCGCGGGCCACACAGGACGGGAGTACCGCGCGAAAATCCCCGCGCGAATTGCCGCGCGCGACGCGACAAGAGGTGTTAACGTGTTGCCGCTCACACCCATTCCGTGCGGCATCGCGGCAAGCATTTGCGCGTCATGCGGCGCGGGCGACTGGCACGGGCGGCGACGGATCGCGCGGCATGCGACGGTTCGTGCGGAAGCCGCCAAGGAGACAGGACCTCATGGCAACGAAACGTTCAACTGGCGTGATGATGACCGCCCTCTGCGCGGCCGCGCTCACGGCGGCAATTGGCGGCGGCTGGCAGCAGCCGACACAGGCACAGGCGCCCACGCCCGGCGCCCTGCCGACCGGGCGCGGCGGCGCGCCGCTGGCCGACAGCGCGCTCGACACCAGCCTGCCCGACACCTGCGGCGGCCGCAGCAACACGCCCATGGTGGCCTGCGAGAACGACGTCACGCGCATGGTGGCCGCGCTGCCGTCGACCGCGCCTGCCTCGCCGGCGAGTCCGCGCCGCATCCTCGTGCTCGGCACCTCGCGCGGCTGGCAGCACTCCTCGATTCCACTCGCGGCACAGATGGTCGTCGAGATGGGCAAGAAGACCGGCGCCTGGACGACCGACGTGACCTACCACGCCGGCGCCATCAACGCGGCGACGCTGGCCAATTACGACGCGATCTTCCTGTCGAGCACGACGGGCACGTTCCTCGACGAGCCGAATCCGTTCAACGATCCGGCCATCCAGGCCGTCACCGATGCGCGACGCAAGGCGTTCGTGGACTTCGTGCGCGGCGGCAAGGGGCTGGCGGGCATCCACGCGGCCACCGACGCGTATCACGGCCAGCTGCCCGGCGCTGCCGGGCGCGGTGCGGCAGCAGGCCGCGGCGGCCGTGCCGGCGGCCAGGGCGGTCCCCCCGCCCAGCCGGCGCCGTGCACCAGCAACCAGACCGCGGGCGCCGCGGCGGGCGGCTCGCCGCTCTGGCCCGAGTTCAACACGATGATTGGCGGCTACTTCAAGCACCACTGGAACTACCCGACGCCCATCACCGTGAAGATCGACGACCCGAGCAACCCGATCAACGCGGCGTTCAAGGGCCAGTCGTTCAACACGATCGACGAGGTCTACACGTTCGCGTGGGACTCGTTCTCGCGCGACAACGTCCGCGTGCTCACGAGCGTGGACTACTCGCAGATGACCGACTGCGACAAGGGCCTCGAGACCAACCGTCGTCCCGACAACGACTACGCGCTCAGCTACATCAAGCGTGAAGGCCAGGGCCGCGTCTACGTCAACGTGCTCGGCCACCACGAGTCGATCTACTGGAACAACCCGGCCATGCTCGAGCACATCCTGGCGGGCATCCAGTACGCGCTCGGCGACCTGAAGGCCGACGACACGCCGGTGCCCGCGAAGCGGTAGGCGCCGGGCTGCGTCCGCCACGGGCTGAAGCCCGTGGCCTCCAGGCAGAACAGCATGGAGCGCACGGGCTTCAGCCCGTGCGAACGGCCGCTTCAGCCCCGGGAGAACACACGGGCCGTCGGCGACGGTGATACCCGCCGACGGCCCGTTTTTTTCGCGACATCCCGCATTTTTCCTGCCGCCCTGTCCGACAGGCCGATCTACCATCACGGGCGCCCCCCGCCGCCTCATATGGAGATCCCTGTGCCTGTTCCCCGCGCCCGCCGCCAGTCGCCCGCCGCCGCCGTCACGCACGTGTGTGCCCTGCTCGTGGTCGCAGGTCTGGCCGTCACCTCACTGTCCGGCCAGGCGCCAGCCCCCGCGGCAGGTCCGGCGCTCGGCCTGTTCGAGGGCCACGGCGACATCGGCAACCCGAAGCTTGCCGGAGCATCGTTCTACAACGGCGCGACGCAGGAGTACACGTTGAGTGCCGGCGGCGTGAACATGTGGGGAGAACGCGACGAGTACCAGTTCGCCTGGCGGAAGCTCACGGGCGACTTCATCCTCGACGCGCGGATTGCGTTTCACGGCGAGGGCGTCGACCCGCACCGCAAGGCCGGTCTCATCGTCCGCCGCACGCTCGACGACAACGCGCCGCATGTCGACGCCGCCATTCACGGCGACGGGCTCACGTCGCTCCAGTTCCGGCGCACGCCGGGCGCCATCACCGAACAGATTGAATCGCCGCTCCAGGGTGCCGACGTCGTTCGACTCGAACGACGCGGCGGCACCTACGTGATGTCGGTGGCGCGCTTCGGCGAGACGTTCACGACATCGGAGACGGCAGACGTCGACCTGGGCGATGAGGTGTACGTCGGGCTCTTCCTCTGCTCGCACAACCCCGACGTGATCGAACGCGCCACGTTCGACAACGTGCGGATCACACGACCCGCGCCGGAGGGCTTCCGGCCGTATCGCGACTACATCGGCGCGGTGCTCGAGACGCTCGACGTCGAGAGCGGCCGGCGGCAGGTCCTGCACCGGTCGCCGCAGGCGCTGCCCTACGAGGCGCCGAACTGGACGACCGATGGCGGGGCCCTCATCTACAACACGAGCGGCGCCAACGCCGACCACCGCGGCCGCCTGCACCGCTTCGACCTGCTCACGCGGCAGTCGGTCGTCATCGACACGGGCACGAACATCCGGAACAACAACGACCACGTACTGTCGTTCGACGGCACCATGCTCGGCATCAGCGACCAGAGCCTGCAGGGCGTCGGCTCGACCATCTACACGGTGCCGATCGGCGGCGGCGCGCCGAAGCGCATCACGACACTGGCGCCGTCCTACCTGCACGGCTGGTCACCTGACGCCCGGTGGCTCGTGTACACGGGCGGCCGCAACGGCGAGTTCGACATCTACCGCATCCCGTCGGACGGCAGCGGCGCCGAAGAGAACCTGACGAAGGCCACCGGCCTCGACGACGGCCCGGAGTACACGCCGGATGGGCGCTACATCTATTTCAACTCGGTGCGTGGGGCGAGCGGCCGGATGCAGATCTGGCGGATGAACCCTGACGGCACCGGCCAGCAGCAGATCACCGACGACGAGTACAACAACTGGTTCCCGCACATCTCGCCCGACGGCCGGTCCATCGCCTACATCGCCTTCCCGGCCGACATCGATCCGGACGATCACCCCTACTACAAACGCGTCTACCTGAGGGTGATGCCGATCGATGGCGGCGAGGCGAAGGTGATCGGATACGTCTACGGCGGCCAGGGCACGATCAACGTGCCTTCGTGGTCACCGGACGGCCGGACGATCGCGTTCGTCAGCAACACAGCGGACTACTGACGTGGAGGCCATCATGCGCACGCGCACACTCGCCGTTCTCGTCGTCCTCGTCGTCGCCGCGGCGTGCCGCGCAACGCCCGAACCGGAGACGCGGGAGGCGCTCGCCGCGCGCGGCGGCGCGCCGCTCTTCGACGGGATGGGGGACTATCACCGCCCCATCACCACGACCGATCCCGGCGCCCAGCGTTACTTCGACCAGGGCATGGTGCTGGCCTTCGGCTTCAACCACGCCGAGGCGATCCGCTCATTCCGCGCCGCGCAGCGCCTCGATCCGTCGTGCGCCATGTGCTTCTGGGGCGAGGGCCTGGCCACCGGCCCCAACATCAACGTGACGAGCAAGGGCAAGGCGATCATGTCGCCGGCCGACCGCGTCGCCGCGCACGCCGCGGCGCAGCGCGCCCTCGGCCTCGTGGAGAACACCACGCCGGTCGAGCGCGCGCTCATCGAGGCGCTCGTGACCCGCTACGACGGCAGCGAGACATCCGACCGCGATCCCCTCGATCGCGCCTACGCGACGGCCATGCGCTCGGTCGTCGATCGCTTCCCGGCCGACGACGACGCAGCGGCGATGTATGCGGAGGCGTGGATGAACACGATGCCGTGGGACTACTGGTCCGACAACGGTGAGCCGAAACCCGAGACCGTCGAGGTGATCACGGCGCTCGAGCGCATCATCGAGCGTTCACCGCGCCACGCGCTGGCGCTGCACCTCTATATCCACGCCGTCGAAGCATCGTCGAATCCCGGGCGCGCCGAACAGGCGGCCGATACGCTGTCGACGCTCGTGCCGGGTTCCGGCCATCTGGTTCACATGCCGGCGCACACGTTCTGGCGCGTGGGACGCTACCACGACGCGTCGGAAGCCAACGTGCGCGCCGCCGCCGTCGACGAGGCCTACATCGCGCAGTGCAACGCCCAGGGCTTCTACCCGGCGATGTACTACCCGCACAACATCCACTTCCTCTGGGCGGCGGCCAGCATGGAAGGTCGCAGTGCCGTGGCCATCGAGGCCGCACGCAAGGTCGCGGCCAACGTCCGCATCGAGCAGATCGCGGAGTTCCCGACGGTGGAGTTCTTCAAGACGATTCCACTGCTGGCGCTCGTGCAGTTCGGCCGCTGGGATGAGATCCTGGCCGAGCCGATGCCCGACGCTGCGCTCGAGTACTCGACGGCCATTACGCACTACGCGCGCGGCACCGCGCTCGCGCGCAAGGGCGACGTGGCCGGCGCCCGCGCTGAACGCGCCAGGCTCGTCCCGCTGCGCGACACGACGCCGATCGTCTTCCTCGACACGAACGACTATCCGGCCGTCACGCTGCTGCAGATCGCCGATCACCTGCTGCAGGGCGACATCGCGCTTGCGGCCAGACAGCCGGCGTCGGCCATCGGACACTTCGAGGCCGCCGTCGCGCTGCAGGATTCGCTGCCGTACATGGAGCCGCCGTTCTGGTACTACCCGACACGCCAGTCGCTCGGCGAGGCGCTGCTCGCCGCGGGCCGGGCCGCCGATGCCGAGGCCGTCTACCGGAAGGACCTCGAGCAGTATCCGCACAACGG
>JBIQJY010000010.1:57160-71817 GCA_044507065.1 Acidobacteriota bacterium | reverse complement strand
CCGCCGATGCCGAGGCCGTCTACCGGAAGGACCTCGAGCAGTATCCGCACAACGGGTGGTCGCTGTTCGGGCTGATGCAGAGCCTCGAGGCCCAGGGAAAATCCACCGAGGCCGCCGAGACGCTCACGATGTTCGGACACGTCTGGGAACGCGCCGACGTCACGCTGACGGGATCGCGGTTGTAGCGTCGGGGGTGCGCCCCTACTCTTCGGGCAGCACCACCAGTTGCCGCGCGCGCACGGTCGCATTGCGCACGTCGACACGCACCTGTATCCGGCGCGAGCTTCCCGACCGATCGGACCTGTCGGGTTCGATCGCGAGCAGGTAGTGGACGCCTGTCTCGCGGGCAATCTGCGCGTAGGCCGCCTCGCCGCTGTCGACCATCACCTTGATCATGGTGCCGCCGGACGTTCCGGAGAACTGGTCGAGCCAGCGGCCGAGCAGGTTGCTCTCGCGCGCGACGTTGACCATCTGCCGCCGCGCGTTGGCTTCCTCCGAGGCGAATGCGCGCAGCATGCTGTAGTCGACGAACAGCGAATAGATCGAAATGTGGCCCCGCGCCGCGGTCTCGGCGAGCCGCTCGGGCAGGTCGCCGATGCCGGGACGGCCGCCCGGCCGATCGCTCACGGGCAGGCCGGCGCTCGCCAGCACCAGGATCTTGCGCCCCGGCACCTTGCCGAGTTCCGCCATCATGTCGCGCAGCATGCCCAGGCTCGACTGCGCCATTGCCTCGAACGTCCCGCCCAGCCCGAGGATCTCGCTCTCGAGCTGCGCTGCGCACGTCCCGTCCTCTGGATTGCAGTGCCGACGGATGATCGGCTCGCGCTCGGATTCGCTGGCAATGTAGTCGACTACCTCGGACGCCTGGAGCGGGAAGCGCCCCCGGGTGATGACGCGCCGGCCCGTGACCTCGTCGAGCGCGCGCACGACCTCGGCGTGCTCGGTCGTCGGATCGACTTTCGGGCCTGACGGGAACGTGAAGAGGCCGACAAGGTCGGTCGGCGGCAACTGTTCGATGAAGCGCTGCGTGGCCACCGCCACGCCGCGTGAATCACCCGCATCGAACGACAGGGCATCGACCGCAATCATGAAGAGGCGCCGACCGGCCATGGCTTCGGCGGGCGTCAGGCCCTCGACGACCTCGCCCGGCGCCGCGGTGGCCGGGGCACTCGCCAGGAGCGAGGCGTCGCCGTAGCGGATCATCTGCGCGCTGGCCACGCGCCGCCGCTGGCCGCCGATCCGGACGTCGAACTGCTCCGGCGTGAGGTCGAGCACCGGGGCGCCGTCGCGCCCGATCACCTGTACGTCCACCTCGATGACGTCGACGCCGGCCCTGAATACGGGGCGCGGCGCGGCGTCCTGGGCCACGATCACCGTCGTCGACACCAGCGCCGCCACTGCACTCCACACTGCCGCCGACACGCTGCCCCGGATGCTCGCCATCGCTGTTCTCCCCACCGTTGCACACGGATTCACACGGATCGCCGGCACACGCCGGCCCGGAAACCGGGCACACGGCGGGAAACGGCGGCGCTCCTGAAACGGTCGGGGCCGAGTCTACCGCAGCCGTCACCTTGTCGCGCAGCCCCTTTCCCCCCGATAATGAAGAGGTCAGTTTATGAGTAGCCCCCCGCTCGATAACCTCAATGTCGCCGGCCTGGAGGACATGCCCACGCCGGCCCAGGTCAAAACAGACGTCCCCCTGCCGGCAGCCGGCGCCAGAACGGTGGCCGACGGCCGCGCCACCATTCAGCGCATCCTGGCCCGCGAAGACCCGCGGCTGTTCGTCGTCATCGGACCGTGTTCGATTCACGACCCCGATGCCGCGCTGGAGTACGCATCCCGACTGCGCGATCTGGCCGACCGTGTGCGCGACACGCTGTTCCTCGTCATGCGCGTGTACTTCGAGAAACCGCGCACGGCCACCGGCTGGAAGGGGTTCGTCAACGACCCGCTCATGGACGACTCGTTCCGCATCGACCAGGGCATCGTCCGGGCGCGCCGTCTGCTCGTGGAGTTCGCGAACATGGGCCTGCCGGCCGGATCCGAGGCGCTCGATCCGCTGTCGCCGCAGTACCTCGGCGACCTGATCAGCTGGTACACCATCGGCGCGCGCACGACCGAGTCGCAGACGCATCGCGAGATGGCCAGCGGCCTGTCGGCGCCCGTGGGATTCAAGAACGGCACCGATGGCAGTCTCGAGACCGCCATCAATGCCATCCGGTCGGCCGCTCGTCCGCACGGATTCCTGGGCATCAATCCACTCGGTCGCCCGGCCATCGTCCGCACGCGCGGCAACCGGCACGGGCACCTGATCCTGCGCGGTGGCGGCGGTCGTCCCAACTACGACGCGGCGAACGTCCTGCGTGCGGAGTCTGCCCTCGTACACGCCGGACTGGCCCCCAACATCGTTGTCGACAGTTCGCACGCGAATTCACTGAAGGATCACAACCGGCAGCCCGGTGTGTTCCGCGATTGCGTGGAGCAGATCGTCGGCGGCAACCGATCGATCGTGGGCCTGATGGCCGAGTCGAACTTGAACGGAGGCCAGCAGGCCATTCCGGCCGATCGCTCGCTGCTGCAGTACGGCGTGTCGGTCACCGACGCGTGCGTCGACTGGGACACGACCGAGCGGATGGTGACGTCAGCGGCCGAAGCGCTGAGCGGACGATTGAGCGGGCGCGGCGTCCAGCCGGTCGGCTCCTGACGAATCGACCGCCCGGCCGCCCGCGCACATTTCCCTTACGCGAGTACCTTGCCGGGGTTCAGGATGTGGCGGGGATCGAGGGCGCGCTTCAGCTGATGCATGACGGCGATCTCTGTCTCGCTGCGCGTGTACGGCAGATAGGCCCGGCGTAGCGTGCCGATGCCGTGTTCGGCCGACGTCGTGCCCTTCCAGTCGCGCACCAATCCATAGACCAGCTGCTGGACGCTGGCGGCGTCGACGCCAGCCGGCGCCTTCACGTGCAGGTGGAGATTCGAATCGCCGATGTGTCCGAAGAACGCGGTGCGGGCTCCCGGCCAGGTGGCCGTGACCGCCTCGCGGCACGCCGCGACGAAACGTCCGATATCACCTGTCGGGATGCCGATGTCGTACCCGAGCGCCGGCCACCCGAGCCGCGGGAACTCGGCGGACGCGTCGCGGACCTTCCAGAACGCGGCGGCCTCACCGGCCGACAACGCGACGGCACCGTCGATGACAATGCCGGCATCGACCGCCGCGGCCAGCATCTCCTCGAAATGCCGCCCATCGCGGGCCGCATCGGCGCCGAACGCCTCGACGAGCACGTAGGCCCCGGCCCCCGACGGCAGCGGCGGCGCGATGCCCACGCCCGGCGCCGTCATCAGATCGTAGAAGTCCGGCCACATCACTTCGAAGGCCGACAGCGATCCGCCCAGCCCTTCGCGCGCGTGGCGCAACAACGCCACGACTCCATCGAAATCCGCAACGGCGCAGAACGCCGTGCACTGGCTGCGCGGCTGCGGGTGCAGCCGTACGACGACACGGGTGATGACGCCGAGCGTGCCCTCCGACCCGACGAAGATCTGCCGCAGATCGAACCCCGCGTTGTTCTTGATCAGCTTGTTGAGCGAGGTCAGCACGGTGCCGTCGGCCAGGACCACCTCGAGCCCCAGCACGAGGTCGCGCGTCATCCCATAGCGGATCACGCGGTTGCCGCCGGCGTTGGTCGCCACGTTGCCACCAATCTGGCACGAGCCGCGGGCGCCGAGATCGAGCGCGAAGAGGAACCCGGCGGCCCGCGCGGCCTCCTGCACCACCTGCAGCGGCGTCCCCGCAAGGACCGTCATGGTCGCGGCGACCTCGTCGAGTTCCTCGACGCCGCTCATCCGATCGAGCGACAGCACGACGGCGCCATCAACAGGCGTGGCGCCGCCGGCAAGCCCGGTCAATCCGCCCTGTGGCACGACGGGCACGCGCGCGTCGTGGCAGATCCGCAGCACGGCCGATACATCCGCGGTGCTGCCCGGCCGCACAAGCGCGAGGGGCGCACCGCCGGCCATCGGCACCACCCAGTCGCTCAGATGCCGCGCATCAATGGCGTCCCCGTCGACGACCGCCCCCGCTCCGACGGCCTCGCGAATCGCCCCGACGACTGTCTCCCGTACCGGCATTCCCCCACCCCCGGACGGCTGTACGCCGCCTGCCCGACCTCATAGAATATGCCCGTTGATGATGACTTCGTCGAGCACTTCGCCGGAAGACCGGGCGTCTTCGAGCACGGCACGGCGTCGTCGTGGACTGGCCGTCGTACTGTTCTTCCTGGCGCTGACGGTGGTTTTCAGCTGGCCGCTGCCGGCCAGGATGACGACGCACCTGCTGGCCCGCGATCCTGACATCGACCTGCTGATGTGGGCGCTCGGCTGGAACGCGCACGCATTCCTCCATCAGCCGTTCGCGCTGTTCGACGCCAACATCTTCTATCCCGCCAAGTATGCGCTGGCCTATTCCGAGAACATGATCGGCAGCGCCATCCTGACGGCGCCGCTCATCTGGCTGACCGGCGACCTCCTGCTCACGATGAACGTGGTGCAGTTGTCGTCCGTGTTCCTCTCGGCGCTCGGCGCCTACCTGCTCGGACGACGCCTGGGCCTCGGCGTGCCGGCCGCACTGCTCACGGGCATCGTCTTCGGATTTGCGCCCGCGCGGTTCTTCCGCATGCCCCAGGCGCACCTGACCACCATCCAGTGGCTCCCGTTCTGTCTCGCGTACCTGCACACCTACTTCGGTCCCGGCGGGCGGGCGCGCGACCTGCGGCTGGCCGTCTTCTTCTTCACCGCGCAGGCGCTCACGAGTGGACACGGCGCGGTGTTCCTGACTGTGGCCGTCCTCCTCTACCTGGGCTACCGGCTGGGACGTGGCGAACGCCCCGACATCAGACGCCGGATCGGCGACCTCGGCATCCCCGGCGCGCTGCTGTTGCTGCCGTCCGTGCTCATCATCGGCCCGTACCGCGCCGCACGACTCGAGGCGCCCTCACTCGCGCGCGGACTCGACGACTTCGGCAGTTCCGTGTCGAGTTACCTGTCGACACCCGCCCATGTGCACCAGTGGCTGCTGTCGCTCATGCCCGACTGGATTCGCACGGTGCCGCCCGATGCGCACCTGTTCCCGGGGGTCCTCCCGATTGTGCTGGCGCTTGTCGCCGTGGCGGCGGCGATCCTCTCGCGAGGCGGTCCCGCGATACACACGCGCGCCTCTTCGGCCCGGCCCGATCAGCCCATCGTCATCTACGGCGCGATCGCCGTCGTCTCCGCCTGGTTCACGCTGGGTCCGCCCCTCGGCCTGTGGCGCTGGACGTACTGGATGCCGGTCTTCAACTTCCTGCGCGTCCCGTCTCGGTTCGTCCTGCTCGAGATGCTGGCGCTCGCGGTCCTGTCCGGCTTCGGCTACCAGTGGCTCGTGCGCCACGCGACACCCGCCAGGCAGCGGCAGGCGGCCGCGGCCATCGGCCTGCTGCTGCTCGTGGAATTCGCGCCCCTGCCGATGGGGACCGTCCCGTACTCGGTCGAACCGCCTGCGGTCGATCGCTGGCTGGCTTCACAGCCCACCCCGTTCGTCGTCGCGGAGATCCCGCTTCCGATGACGAGCATGGCGGGTACGCGCGCGAGGCGCGACGCGCGGTTCATGCTGCACTCGACGGCCCATTGGCAGAAGACCATCCACGGCTACAGTGGCGCCGAGCCACCCGGCTACGCGGAACTCTCGCTGGCGATGATGTTCTTCCCGGATGAGCGGAGCCTCGAGGCCATGGCCGACATGGGTGTGACGCACGTCGTCGTACATCCCGACCTGTATCCCGACGACGAGCGCGACGCCGCCATGGCACGCATCGACGCGGGCAGCGACTGGCTGCGCCCCGCGTACTACGGGCGGGACGGCCGGGTCTACCGGCTCGTGCGCCCGCCGATCGAATGACCGCCGGGCGACCCGCGTATCGGATCTAGCGGGCTTCGGCCCGTTCGCCGCGGGTCAGGCCGTACACGGTGCGGGCCTGCTGAATCAGTTCGGCAAGGGCCGCCGGTGTGAGCGACTGCTTGGGATCGTCGCCGATGCCCTGATTCGGGTTGACGTGCGTCTCGATGCACAGGCCGTCGGCGCCATAGGCCACGGCCGCCAGCGCACACGCCGGTACGTACGACGCCTTACCGACCGAGTGCGACGGGTCGACGACCACGGCCGCCCACGTCTTCTCCTTGAGCAGCGGCGTGATGCTCTCGTCCGGATGATTCCGATATCCATCGAGCGCCGGCGCGGTGCCCCGCGGACACAGAATCACGTTCGGGTTGCCGAAATTGACGATGTACTCGGCGGCGGAAATGAACTCGGTGATCGACCCCATGTGCAGGCCGCGCTTGAGCAGGACCGCCGTCGATCGACCGGCAATCGCGCGCCCGACCTGCCGCAGCAGCGAGTAGTTCAGCGCGTTGCGTGCGCCAATCTGCAGCACGTCCACACCCGCCTCGAGCGCGAGGGCGATGTGTTCGGGCTCCATGACCTCCGTGACGACCGGGAGGCCGACGGCCCGGCCCGCCTCCGTCAGGATGTCGAGCGAACGTGTGTCGCCCTGGAAACTGTACGGATTGGAGCGCGGCTTCCAGACACCGCCGCGCAGCGCATGGGCCCCGGCCGCCTTCACCCCGCGCGCCGTTTCGTGGAAGAACTCGGGGTGTTTGGGATCGATCGTGCACTGTCCGGCGATCACGAACAGATCGTCGCCGAGCGTCACGCCGCCAATACGCAAGTGCCCGCTGGCCAGGTCGGATCGGCGGTCCATCAGCTTGAATGGCGACTGGATGCGATCGATGCGATCGACATACTCGAGCCCCTCGAGCCGGTTGATCATCAGCTCGTCGCGTTCGTCGCCCACAATCGCATAGATCGTGCGGAGTTCGCCCACGATCGGCTGCACGCGGCAGCCGAAGTCCTGGACGATGGCCGTGACCTCGGCGAGCTGCTCGGCGGTGAACCTGTTCGTCTTCGGCAGAATCATGCAGGCTACTGTCCCATCGCCCCCATCAGGGAACGCTTCTTCAGGCCGGCCGGCACCTGGAAGATCGAATCCTCGAACGTCGCGCGCCGGACCTCGGTCACCTGCGACGTGATGGTCCGGCCGTCAATGGTCGACGCCGTCCGCACGGGAAGTCCGCTGAATCCCTGCTCGGCCGTGCCGAGCCCGACGATCTGGTTGGCCAGTTGCGGGGCCATGCTGCGGACGAACTCGCTCAGCTTCGTGAGGACGGCGAAATCCGCCGCCGTCAGGCCGAGCGCCGCCGGCGCCACGGTGCAGATCTCGGTCACCTTCTGGCCGCCCGCATGACCGTCGTAGCGATCGCAGTCCCACTGCCCCACACGGCCCGTGCCGGTGCGCGTGAAGGTGGGCGCCGCTACGGCGGCCGAGCCGCCCATCATGGCGCCCATCTTCTGTTCCATCATCCGGCGCTGCTCGGGCGGCATCTTGGCCATCTGTTCGGCCATCATGGCCATGGCGCCCTGCATCATGCCGCCGACCTGCTGCGCATCGGCGCGGGTGATCTCCACATAGCTGCCACCAGCCGCGTCGATCATCCACACGACGTCCTTCGTGCCGTCATAGATGACGACCTGCCGACGACCGTTGTCGTCGGTGAACTCGGTTCGCACGCGGTTGGCTTCGAGCTGAACGCGCCCCGAGGCCGCCGTCGTCGCGGCGCCGTCCGAAACGGTCTGGACGATCAGCACGCCGTCGGCGGCCAGCACGGAAGCCGGCAGCAGTGCCGACACGGCCAAGACGGATGAACACAGCAGCGATCGGATTCGCATGATCCACTCCTTGCCAGAACTCGTGGCCGGGGAAGCTCCGGGATCGTAGCACGCACCCGAACGGTCAGCCCCGCAGCTTCCGGTAGTTGTCCAGGCACCGCCGGGCCATGGCGAACTGGCCTCCGGGAGGACTGACTTCCTGCTCGATCAGGTACTGCTCGATGCCGCCGGTGGCTTCGGCGGCTTCGAAGATGCGCAACCACGGCGCATCGCCTTCGCCGAACGCCACCGCATAGCCACGTCCCTCGCCCGCGCCCCAGTCCTTGCAGTGCATGCTGCGGATGCGGCCGGGGTTGGCGTTGATCCACGCCACCGGATCGACGCCGGCCTCGAGGCACGTGCCGATGTCGAGCTGCAGGACAAAGTCGCGCGGCGTGCCGGCGGCGAGAATGTCCATCGGCCGCTGCCCCTCCACGCTGCGCCATTCGACGGCGTGGTTGTGGAACCCCGCGCGCATGCCGAGCGGCCGGAGCGTCTCGGACGCTGCCGTGCAGGTATCGGCCAGCGCCTTCCACGCGTCGATGGTGACGAGCTTGGGTGGCGGGCTGGCCATCGCGATGAGGCGGCTGCCGAGAATCTCGTTCAGTTCGATCGCCCGCTGCAGCGGATCGCCGCTGAGGGCGGCGGCCGGGTTGTGCGTCGACGGGCACGCGATGCCCAGGTCGTCCATGCGCTGGCGTACTTCGCGCGCGAGCCGATTGCTCCACTGCAGGTACGGCGAGTAGAACTCCACCGCCTGGTATCCCATCTTCGCCACGGTGTCGACGGTGCCGAGCAGGTCGTTTGCCAGCTCGGTCCGCACCGAATACAGCTCGAGGCCCACAGGCACGGCCGGGCGCTGCCGGGCGGCGGCCATCGCCGGGGACATGGCGAGCGGCAATGCGCCGGCGGCGGCCAGGAACGTACGTCGCGTCACGGTCTCTCTCTCACTCATCCGAACCTCCCGGCCCGCGCTCGGAGCCGACTCCTGCCGGGTGCGATCCACCCCGCGGCTGAACCCGTGCCCAGTGCACCCGGGCCACGTCGTGCATGAATCCACCCATTCCGTCGAACCGATCGGAAGCCGCCGACGCCAGGTGCACGGCGGCCGCCTCGTCGTCGCCCGTCGCCTCCGCGTACAGCCCGGCATAGTACCGGGCCACGAGCAGCGCTTCCTCGGCCAGGAACGCCGCGCGGCCAATCACCGCGCCGGGCGCCAGCCTGCCACGAAACATCTCGAGAATCTCGGCGCGCATGGCCCGGCGATCGGGGCCGACGACGGCCAGCACCGCACGCGCGTCGTCGGCCGAGCGGACCTGCGCCACGCATGCGAAGTGCCACACGGCACTCTCCGCGTCGGCGGGATTGACCTCCCGATAGGCCACGAACTGGGCCGTACACTCGTCGAACCGGCCGAGCAGGTACAGCGCGATGCCGCGCTGCCACATCCACGGCGCCGCGGCCGGATCGAGTGCGGCCAGCCGATCGAACCCGGCCACCGACTCGTCGAGCCGACCGTCGACGAAATCGGCCTCCGCGCGGTCGACAATCGCCTGCGGGTGCTGGGCGGCGGCCGGAGTGTCCAGCGTCGCGACCAGACAGGCTGCGGCAATCCCGAGGGACAGACGAACTGTCATGAGGCGTCAAGAGTATCGCGGCGGCTGCAACTTCGGCGCTCCCGGCGTGTTCTAGCTGGTCATGAGCCTCATTTCGGACGCCGCCGCTTTCGTCCTCGCCGCCATCACCGCCGTCATCGGCCCATCGCTCGGGCCTCTGGAGCGCCGTGTCGAGCGGTCGTTCGAGGTCCGTCCGGACTCGGCTGTCGTTGTCGCCATTTCGGGCGGCAGCATTTCGGTGGCCACCGTGCCGGGCCGCACGGCACGCCTCACGCTCATCCAGCGCGTCAACGCCGACACGGAGGCCGAGGCCGATGCCGAGCTGGCCCGCTACGACCTCACGCTCGAACAGCGCGGCGACCAGGTCGTGCTGGCCTTCCGCCAGCGGGACCGCAGCCGATGGCGATCGAATCGCGGGGTGTCGGCGAGCGCGGTCCTCGAAGTGCCGGCCGACGTCCGGCTCGACCTCGACACATCCGGGGGATCCATCACGGTCCGCGGGGCGCGCGAACGAGCCATCGCGGCCGATACCTCGGGCGGCTCGATTACGGTCGACGGCGGCACCGGCGACCTGGCGCTCGATACGTCGGGCGGATCGATCCGCGTCGGCCGGGCCCTGGGCGTGCTCCATGCCGACACGAGCGGGGGCAGCATCACCGTCGATTACGTCGGAGCCTCGGCCCGCGACGTCGCGGTGAACACATCAGGCGGCAGCATCCGGGTGGGCGTCGACAGGGGCGCCCGCCTGCACGTCAACGCCTCGACCAGCGGCGGCAGCGTTTCTGCCACCGACCTGCCGCTGGCGGTCGCCTCGAGCGGACGCAGCAAGCTTGTCGGCACCATGAACGGCGGCGGTGGCCGCCTGCTGGCGGCCACGAGCGGCGGCAGCGTTCGGATCTACGCCTCGGCGCCCTGAGGCGGACGTCACCGCGCACGCGCCCGGGTCAGGGCAGCGTGCGGATGCGGATGTTGCGGTAGTGGACCGTGCTGCCGGGATCGTGGGCCTGCAGGGCAATGGTCCCGGTGCGGATCCGGCGGTCCGGCGTGTTCGGGCCGCCACCGTCCCAGCCGGCCGGCTGCATCCAGTGGACGGTGGGCGTATCGTTCACCCGCACCATCACCATGTCGCCCTGCACGGTGATGTGCTGCGTGAACCACTCGTCGTCGCGCGCCGGCGGTTCGTTGACGTTGACGATCTGATACAGGCTGCCGGTCCGGATGGGATCGCGCGTGTAGGAGTTGTTGACCTGCACCTCGAAGCCCTTGGCCGGCCAGCCCGACTCCTGGAACTCCGTCATGATGAAGATGCCGCCGTTGGCGCCGGGCTTCGTCATCACGTCCACCTTCAACTCGAAATTCCGGAAGGCATGATTGCCGACAGGTCCGTCGTAGAAGGCGTGGCCGGGCGTGCCGTTGGCAACGATGGCGCCGTCCTCGATCCGGAACGCGTCCGGGTTGGCCACGCGCCAGCCGGAGAAGTCGCGGCCATTGAAGAGCGCGGTGAAGCCCGCCTCGACGGTGGGCGGCGTCTGCACGACGCCGGCGACCGGCGGGACAGCCAGCAGGGTGACGGCGGCAAGTGCGACGAGTATGCGCATGAGGCGCATCCTACAGAGCGCCACTGCAGTGGTCAACAGCAGCCCGACCGGGCGGCACTGCTATGCTCGGTGCATGCGCCCGCTTGGCCTGCTGATGGCCGTGCTCGTGCTGGCCGGGTGTGACCGGATGCAGGCGCCCCAGGCGCCGTCGCCGCAGCCTGCACCGCCACCCCCCGCGGCCAGCGGATACCTCACCGGCCGGGTCGTGGCGACCGTTACCGGCGAGCCGCTCGGGGGCATCACCGTCGGCCTCGGATCCCAGCATGTGGAGACGCCGGCCTCCGGGTCCTTTGTCTTCGACCTTTCCGCCGCCGGCGCCAGCTCGCGGCTGTCGCTGAGCGCGCCGGGCATCATCCCGCGATCGGTCCCCGTGGCGCTCGGCGTCCCGACGCAGTTGACCGTCGATGCGATCGTCGACGGCAACGGCTTCAATCTCGACTACTACCGCCGGCTCGTCCGCGGCACGCTCGACAGGCCGGCGCTGCCGCTGCGGCGATGGACGCGCGCACCGCGCATCTATTTACGGACCATCGACGAGCAGGGCCTGCCAGTCGACGAGGCGCACCTGCGCCAGGTCGAAGCAGCACTGCTCGACGATCCGGCGGCATGGACGGGCGGGCGTTTCGGGATTGCGGAGATGGTACGCGGGACGGCCAGTCGCATTGGCGATCCGGAATGGATCACGGTCAGGTGGGCAAACCCGTCGGTCGACTCCATCTGCGGCAGCGCACAGGTGGGCTACCCCGGCGGATGGATCGAACTGCACCACCTCAACCCGCGCTGCCACTGCGACGGCGGCCTGGTGTCGCAGGGCACCGTACGCCATGAATTCGGTCATGCGATGGGGTTCTTCCACACCGACGAACCGGGCGACGTGCTGTCGACGAAGCGGAGCGGCGCGGAGTGGTGTTACGGACGCCCGTCGGCGCTCGAACGGTTTCACGCTGCGATTGCATACAGCCGGCCGGTGGGCAACGTGGATCCGGACTGGGATCCCGGCAGCGCCGTCCAGACCTTCGAACCCCGCCCGATCGTCGTCGTCGACTGAGGCCGGAGCGGGCGTCTTCGCGCGGCCCGAATGCCGCACGAAGACGTCTCGCCGATTGCGTCAGGCCGGCGGCACCTTGAGGACCTGGCCGACCTTGATCTTGTCCGGGTCCGACAGCTGGTCCTTGTTCGCCTCGAAGATCTTCATGTACTTGTTGGCGTCGCCGTAGAACTCCTTGCTGATCTTCGACAGGGAATCACCCGCCTTGACGGTGTAGGACTGGGCACGCGGCGGCGACGGCAGCGACGGGTCGATGCTGATGTCGGCGTGCAGGTCGCTGTATGTCGGGTCGATGCTCTTGATGGCGGTCCAGACCTCGTTCTTGGCCTGCTCGGATGGCGCCTTTCCCTTGAGGAAGAGCTTGTTGTCCTGAACGTGCATGTTCTGCAGGCTCACGCCCGCAGCGGTAATGACGCTGAGCGCGCTGGCGTACTTCTTCTTGAGTTCTTCCAATCGTTCCATGTAGCACCACCGTTTCGGGATGTCGGGAAGCCGTCCCACTATATGACCTTCGGGGCGCCGGCGCACCCGTGCGCCCGGCAGGGCGCGGTCCGCGCCAGCGCGCGGCGGGGACGCCTACGACGATTGTCGTTGACTACGACAGTCGTCGTAGATAGACTGCGCCCATGCCCACCACGCCCCGCCCGACCGATGCCGAGCTCGCCGTTCTCCGCGTGCTCTGGGCCCACGGCCCCTCCACGGTCCGCGAGGTCCACACCGCCATGGCCGGCAAGCGGACGGTCGCCTACACCACGACGCTCAAAGTCCTCCAGGTGATGACGGCCAAGGGCCTCACCGTTCGCGAGGACCGCGGCACGCAGCACGTCTATCGTGCCCGCCACGCCGAAGCGCGGATGCAGCGGCGCCTCGTGCGGGACCTGCTGGACCGCGCGTTCGGCGGGTCGACATCCCAGTTCGTGATGCAGGCCCTGGCCAGCCGGAAGACCTCCCCCGAGGAGCTGCGCGAGATCCGCCGGCTGCTCGACGCCCACGCACAGGAACACGAAGAAGAGGAGTAGCTCATGATGACCCTCGCCGCCAGTGACGCCGTGCTTGTCGTGGGCGTCACGCTCATCGACTTCCTCTGGCAGGCCACGCTCATCGGCCTCGTCACCGCGGCCGTGCTCGCGGCGTGTCCGCGCGCCACGGCAACCACCCGCTACACGCTGGCGTGCGCGGGCCTGTTCGTCATGGCGGCAACGCCGCTCGCCTCCCTGCTGATGGTCGCGCAGGCGACGACCGGCGCAGCCACCGCTGCCAGCACCATTGCCGTTCCCGTGCAGGCGGCGACGGCGTTGGTCGGCGGCGCGCCGACGGCCGGTCTCACCGCCTGGCTCCCCGGCGTCGTCTCGGCCTGGGGCCTCGGCGTGGCGGTGCTGACCGCGCGTCTCGCGCGCGACTGGTGGCTGGCCGAGCGGGTGCGTCGGCGCGACGTGTTGGCGGTTCCCGATGCGCTCCAGGTTGCAACGCGGCGACTCGCCGAGGGGCTCGGCGTGCGACGCCGCGTCGACATCGTCGAATCGCCGTGGATCGACGTGCCGGCCGTCATCGGCTGGCTGCGCCCGACCATCCTCCTGCCGATTGGCGCGTTCACCGGATTGTCCTGGCAGCAGGTCGAGGCCCTGCTCGCGCACGAACTGGCCCACGTCCGACGGCACGATCATCTCGTCAACGCGCTGCAGAGCGTCGTCGAGACGCTGTTCTTCTTCCACCCGGCCGTCTGGTGGCTCTCCCGAACCGTGCGCGTCGAGCGCGAGCACTGCTGCGACGATGCCGCGGTGGCTGCGTGCGGCAGCGCGCTCCAGTACGCGCGCGCGCTGGCCACGCTCGAGGAGGTGCGGCAACAGCACGGGTCGCTGGCGCTGGCGGCCACCGACGGATCGCTCGTCGCGCGCATCAGCCGGCTCGTCGGGCGTGCACCGGCCCGCAACCGCCCGCGCCCGGTGCCAATTGCGGCCTGTGTCGTCGTCATCATGGCCGCCGTCTCGTTCGCGACCATCCAGGCACGCACGACGATCTCGGCGCAGGCCACACCCACGACGTCCGGGCGCGATATCGCGCTGGCACGGCAGGCGGCACCCGCGCCGGCGCAACCGGTACAGGTTCCGGAACCTCCGGCTGTCGCGCCAGCGCCGACCACTCCTCCACCGGCACCGCGGCCACTGCGCGTCGGCGGCGCCATCCGGCCGCCGCGGAAGATTCTCGATGTCGCGCCCGTCTACCCGGAGGCCGCGCGTGCGGCCGGGATCCAGGGTATGGTCATCCTGGAAGCCACACTCGATCCCGAAGGGACCGTATCGAACCTGCGGGTGTTGCGATCGGTTCCCGACCTGGACCAGGCTGCGATCAATGCGGTGCGCCAGTGGCGCTACGATCCCGTGCTGCTCAACGGCCAGCCGGTCGCCGTCATCATGACGGTTACGGTGCACTTCAGGCTCACACCCAATACGCAGACGGCGGTGCAGTTCGCCGGAGACGGTGAGCTCCCGAACGAAACAACACCATCGGACGACGCGGTGGCCGGCCCCGGCGGAGTGCACCTGGTGCGCGGCGACTTGACGAGCGGGCACACGTCACGCGTGGGCACCGTCCGA
>JBIQJY010000010.1:42905-57060 GCA_044507065.1 Acidobacteriota bacterium | reverse complement strand
CCTGGTGCGCGGCGACTTGACGAGCGGGCACACGTCACGCGTGGGCACCGTCCGAGTCGGGGGTGACATCCGTCCACCCCTGAAAACGCACTCCGTCCCGCCCGTCTACCCGGCAGATGCACGTGCAGCGAACGTATCAGGCGCGGTCGTGCTCGAGGCCACCATCGATCCGGGCGGCAACGTCACGGGTGTCGCGATCCTGCGGTCGGTGCCAATGCTCGACCAGGCCGCAATCGACGCCGTGCGCCAGTGGAAGTACACACCGACCCTGCTCAACGGCGCGCCGGTGTCGGTCCTGATGACGGTCACGGTGAACTTCACGCTCTATTGACCCGTCTAAACGATTTGCACGGCGTTTCCTCCCCACGAAACCCCGGCCGCTACGCCGACCGTGCACCAAACGCCGCGGAACGATTCGTCACCGTTCCGCGGCGTTGCTGTCTGCGCGATGCGTGAATCCTCCGGAGTGAGCCGATCCCGCTGGCCGCTGCGCTACCATGTCGCGTGATGTCACTCCCCGCTGCCGCGCCCGTGCCGGATATCGGCCCGTCGACAGACGAGTGGCGTCCACTCGCGCCGGCGGCCCGCGTCGTCCGCAGCATCGGCGGCGCGATTGGCGGCATCATTCTGTCGATCCCCGTGGGCGGCCTGTTCGTGGCGATGCTTGTGGGCGGTCTCGGCATCGGTCCGCTCGTCGCGGGCCCCATCGCCATCGTCGGAACGACGGGTGCGGGAGCGGCAGCCGGTGCATGGCTCGGCTCGCTGCGATGGCGCCGCACGCGCTGGCGTCTCGATGAGATCGGACTGCACGTGCGCCGCGGCGTGCTCTGGCACACCGAGATCCTCGTGCCGCGCTCGCGGGTCCAGCACCTCGACATCGAACGCGGTCCGATCGAGCGTCAGTTCGATGTCGCCACGCTCGTCGTCCACACCGCCGGTACGCAGACGCACGCGCTCCGACTGTCGGGCCTCGACGAGCCCGATGCCGTCGCGCTCCGTGATGCGTTGATCCCGGACGCGGCCCACCATGTCGACGCGCTCTGAGGCCGGATCCGCACCGACCGTCGAGGACCGGCGGCTCCACCCCCTTTCGTGGCTCTTCGTGCTGCTGCAGCAGCTGCGATCGTTTGCCGTGCCGCTCGTCCTGCTGCTCGTCACGGGGCGCGGCGGCAGCGGCGCCGAGTGGTACGGCCTCATCGGCGTTGTCGGACTCACCGTCGTGTCGGTCGCCCAGTACTTCACGTTCCGCTATCGCACCGACGCCGAGGGCTTCGTGATCCGCAGCGGCGTCCTTCAACGCAACCGGCGCGATATTCCGTACGAGCGCGTCCACACGGTGAACCTGCACCAGACACTGCTGCACCGACTGTTCGGGGTGACCGAAGTGCGCCTGGAGTCGGCGGGCAGCAAGCAGGCCGAGGCGGTGATGCGCGTGCTGTCGATCGAGGACGCCCGCGCGCTCGAGTCGTTCCTGCGTGAGCAGGGCGTCCTGCGCCGGTCGGCGCAGGACCCTGCCGCCGCCGCGGCGTTGGCGGACGTCGCCGAAGTGCCGCTGCTCGCGCTCGGCACGGCCGAGGTCGTGCGCCTCGGACTCATCTCGAACCGGGGCATGGTTGTCATCGCAGCCGGTGTGGGCGCCCTGTGGCAACTGGTGGGCGATCGGCTCTCGACCGACCTGGTGCCGACGTCGATCATGACGATCGTCGCCGACGCCGGACAGTTCGTCACTGGACACCTGCACGATACCGCGGTCCTCGCACTCTCGGCGGCTGTGCTCCTCATGATCCTGCTCGCCATCGTCCGCGTGTTGTCGGTGCTGCTGGCGTTGCTGCAGTACCACGGGTTCTCGCTCGTGGAGGTGGGGCCGCAACTGCGGGTGGAGCGCGGCCTGCTGACGCGTGTGCGTCACCAACTGCCGCGGCGCCGCATCCAGGCGTGGCGCATCGACGAGACGCTGCTGCATCGCTGGTTCGGACGCCAGGGCCTTCGCGTCGACAGCGCGGCCGGCGGCGAGGGTGACGAGCACGCGATCCGCCACCTCGCGCCCGTCGCACCGGCCGCGACGGTCACGCGACTGCTGCAGCGGCTGATTGGACAGGGCGTCTGGCCGGTGGCCGAGTGGCGCGCCGTCCATCCGGCGGCCTGGCGGCGGCTGTTCGTCGTTCCCTCCGTCGGTGTCGTGGCCGCGACCGCCGTGGCGACGTGGCAGTTCGGATGGACCGCACTTGCGCTGCTCGGCATCATTCCGCTGCTCGTCTACCGTGCCCGACGGCTGGCGCGGCTGGCCGGCTACGCCATTGCGTCCTACTCGGTGCTCGTGCGCGAAGGCTGGCTCAACCGGCGCTGGGGCATCGTGGACATCCGCAAGGTACAGGCGCTGCGGCTCACGGCCTCGCCGCTCGATCGACGCCACGGCATGGCGACGCTGTGGCTCGACAGCGCGGGAGCGGGGGCGACCGAGGGCGTGCTGCGCGTGCGCTTCCTGCCGACGGCCGACGCGCAGGCCCTCTACGATCGGTTGATGAGGATGATGGACGCTGAACGCGCGGCGTGAAGCCGTCCCGTTGGGTGTCGAGACGCGCCCGGCTCAGAGCTCCGGCAATCCGCGGGCGGCGCGCATCGCGTTGACCTGCGTTCGCGTGGCAAACACCGACGGTTTCTCAGGCAGGTACACCAGATCGACGAGTGCGCCCTCCGGCAGGCGCTCCCACTCGCGCTGCGTGACGGTCACCCAGCGCCGGCGCGGGCCGGTATCGGCCCGCTCGTACATCAGGTGCACGCGTTTGCGCGCGCGGCCGCGACGACTGTTGATACGACTGTGCGCCGCAACCTTCCCCGCCGTCACCTGGCCACGTTCGGCAAGCGCAGCCATGTCCCGCTTGCGGCGGGCCACGGTGCTCATCGCCAGAATCGGCAACACGGCGGCAACGGGAATCAACAGGAAGAGCAGCATGCAGCGTCCAGGGCGTGGAGTCCGTCGACGTGCGTCCCGCGGGCCGGCTGGCCCGCAGGACGCACGACATCGGTGTCAGTAGCGGTAGTGCTCGGGCTTGTAGGGGCCGTTGACATCCACGCCGATGTACTTCGCCTGTTCCTCGCTCAGGGTCGTCAGGCGCACGCCCAGCTTGGCCAGGTGCAGGCGTGCCACCTCTTCGTCGAGCTTCTTGGGCAGCATCAGCACCTGGATGCCAATCTTCTCGGCGTTCTCGTGCAGTTCGAGCTGCGCGAGCACCTGGTTGGTGAACGACGCCGACATCACGAACGACGGATGGCCGGTGGCGCAGCCGAGGTTGAGCAGGCGCCCTTCGGCCAGCACGAGGACGCTGTGCCCGTCGGGGAACACCCATTCGTCGTACTGCGGCTTGATGTTGTTCTTGACGATGCCCGGGATCTTCTTCAGCCCGGCCATGTCGATCTCGTTGTCGAAGTGGCCGATGTTGCCGACGATGGCCTTGTCCTTCATCCGCGCCATGTGGTCGGCGGTGATGATGTTGAAGTTACCCGTCGCCGTCACGAAGATATCGGCCTTCTCGAGCACGTCCTCGACGCGCACGACCTCGTAGCCCTCCATCGCGGCCTGCAGGGCACAGATCGGATCGATCTCGGTGATGACCACGCGGCAGCCCTGGCCCCGCAGCGCCTGCGCGCAGCCCTTGCCGACTTCGCCGAACCCGAAGACGACGGCGAGCTTGCCGCCGAGCATGACGTCGGTCGCGCGCGCCAGGCCGTCGGGCAGCGAGTGCCGGCAGCCGTAGATGTTGTCGAACTTGCTCTTGGTGACCGAGTCGTTCACGTTGATGGCCGGGAACAGCAGCGTGCCGGCGTTCTTCATTTCGTAGAGCCGATGCACGCCCGTGGTCGTCTCTTCCGAGACGCCGCGAATCCCCTTCGCCACCTTCGTCCACACGCCCGGCCGCGCGGCGAGTTCGCGTCGCAGCGTCTCGAGAATCACGCCCCACTCTTCGGGCTCGGTGGCCGGATCGAAGGCCGGCACGGCGCCCGCCTTCTCGAACTCGTACGCCTTGTGCACGAACAGCGTCGCATCGCCGCCGTCGTCGACGATCAGGGTGGGCCCGCTGCCGTCCGGCCAGATCAGCGCCTCGACCGTGCACCACCAGTACTCGTCGAGCGTCTCGCCCTTCCACGCGAACACGGGAATCCCCTTCGGCGATTCCGGCGTGCCCCCGGTCTCCGGGCGTCCGACGACCACAGCCGCGGCGGCGTGATCCTGCGTCGAGAAGATGTTGCACGACACCCAGCGCACGTCGGCGCCGAGCAGGTCGAGCGTCTCGATCAGGACCGCCGTCTGGATGGTCATGTGCAGCGAGCCCATGACGCGCGCGCCGGCCAGCGGCGCCTTGCCCGCGTAGCGCTCGCGCAGGGCCATCAGCCCCGGCATTTCCTGCTCGGCGAGACGCAGTTCCTTGCGCCCCCATTCGGCCAGATTCAGATCCGCCACCTTGTAGGGCTGGCGACCGGCCTTGCGGGCCAGCTCGAACGCATGTGCGGACAATGTTGCAGTGGACATCAGCTACTCCTCAGTGTTTCCGGTACCGGTGATGGATGAATCGGACGTCGAGCGGACAACCGCCGTGGCGGTGAACAGCGTGGGCCCCTTGGCCTCGGTCGCCGGGGTGAGCGGCGCAAAGCGGCGCAGATCGAAGCCGGCCTGTTCGACGAGCCGGCGCACGTGGTCTTCATCGAATCCCAGCCACACGTGCCCCATCTGCTGACGATAGGCCTCGCGCTCGTGCGGCGCCATATCGACGATGAGCAGCCGGCCGCCGGGCACGAGCACGCGACGCGCCTCGGTCAGCGCCAGCACCGGCGACGGCAGGTGATGCAGCACCAGCACCATCACGGCCGCGTCGAGGCTCCGGTCGGCGAGCGGCAGGTCCTCGAGCGTGCCGCGGTGTAACTGGACGTTGTCGAGGTGTCCCGCCGTGGCCCGCGCCGCGGCCAGCATCTCGTCCGATCCGTCCACGCCAATGACCCGGCGCACGACCGAGGATAACGCCGGGAGCAGCTGTCCCGTGCCGCAGCCGAGATCGCCCACCACCCAGTCGTCGGGCAGCAGGCCGACGAGCGCCTGCGCGACGAACTGCGACCCGAACAGATCCTCGCGCAGCCGATCCCACTCGCGCGCGGCGGTCGCGAAGAATTGCTGTGATGTCCGGCTGCGACCCGAGAGCACGCGAGCGAGGCGCCGGGCATCCTGCGCCACCCCGGGTCGGCCCACCAGCTGCGCACGCGTCAACGCCCAGATCTGCGCGCGCGCGCCCTCGTCGTCGCCAACCTCGCCAGTCGCCAGCGCGTAGTAACGGCTGGTGCCTTCGCGGCGGGACGTGACCCAGCCGGCATCGGCCAGGGTCTTCAGGTGCCGGCTGACCGTCGATTGCGGGAGCTGGAGCACGCTGCAGAGCTCCGAGACGGTCAGTTCCTGCTGCTCGAGCAGCCACAACGTGCGACACCGCGTGGCATCGGCGAGGGCCGAGAACGAATCGAGAAGGGGCAGCGCGGCGGCAGACATCTATCCGTAAATCCGGATGGAATGATACCTAAGAAAATCCGACGGCGCAACCCGGCGGCAGGCACCGGTGTGCGGCCCAGCGGATAAGATGTCGCCCCATGCACCCACTCCTCGTTCTGGCAATCTCCATGGCTGCCGTCATCGGCCTGATCGTCTGGGCCCGCCTGCACGCATTCCTGGCCCTGCTCGTGGGCGCCGTCATCGTGGGCGTGCTCGCGCCGGCCGTCAACACGGCCGATTCGGTGACGCTCGCGGCAACCGAGCTGGGTGCGGTCACCGGCCGCATCGGCATCATCATCGCGTTCGCATCGTTCATCGGCCTGGGCCTCCAGCACAGCGGCGGTGCGGCGCGCATCGGCGCGTTCTTCATCGGCCTGACGGGTGCGAAGCGCGGCCACTACGCCATGGCGGCCAACGGCTACATCCTGTCCATTCCGGTGTTCTTCGACACGGTCTTCTACCTCATGGCACCGCTCATCCGGGCCATGCACGCGCAGGCCCGCTGGGGCTACTCGCTGTTCCTGATGGCCGTGGTGGGCGGTGCGGCAGCCACACACGTGTTCGTCCCGCCCACGCCCGGCCCGCTGGCCGCGGCCGCGCAGCTCAACGTGGATCTCGGGCTGATGATTCCCATCGGCGCGGTCGTGGCGGTGATCGCCACCATGGGCGGGCTGGTCTACGCATCGTGGGCGTTCCGGCGGTGGCCCAACCTGGCCGCCAACGTGCGAGCCGAGATCGAACGGTCCGCCGATGCCGCGCCCGCTGTTGACACGCAGGCGCTGCCCTCGCTCGGCTTGTCGCTGGCGCCCATCGTGCTGCCCATCGTGCTGATTGCCGGCCGCACGGCCGTGGCCGCCATGGGGATGACGGGGCCGGTCGCCACGACCCTCACGTTCGTGGGCGACCCGAACGTCGCCCTGTTCCTGGCCGTGCTGGTGACCATGTATCTGCTGGCGACGGTACGCGGCACGACGCGCATCCAGATGTCGGCGCTCGCCGAGGAAGCGTTTGCCAGCGCGGGCACCATCATCCTGATCACCGCCGCGGGCGGCGCCTATGGCGGCATGCTCACGCGCGCCGAGATTGGCGCCACGCTCGCCGACTACGCGGCGGCCTTCGGCCTGCCCGTTCTCGTGCTCGCCTTCCTGCTCGCCTCGCTGCTCAAGATTGCTCAGGGGTCGAGCACGGTAGCCATCATCACGTCGGCCTCGGTCATCGCGGGCATCTATGCAGGCGGCGATCCCGCGCTGCTGCCCCATCCCGTGTATGCGGCGCTGGCAGCGGCCGGCGGTTCGCTGGTCATCAGCTGGATGAACGACAGCGGATTCTGGGTCATCGCGAAAATGGGCGGCCTCGACAACTCCGAGACGCTTCGCATGTGGACGGGGACGGCCGCCACGATCGGCACGGTCGGCTTCCTGACGGCGGTCCTGCTGTCGTGGATCCTGCCGCTCCGGTAGGCCCCCCGTTCGGGCGGCGCCTGCTCTCCGAGTGGCCGCTCGATCCGGCGATCACCTATCTCAACCACGGTACCGTCGGCGTCACGCCGGCGCGTGTCCTCGACCGACAGCAGGCACTGCGCGCCGAGATCGAGCGGCAGCCGGCGCGGTTCATGCTGCGCGACGTGGGTGACTTCATCGCCGGCCGTACCGGACCCACGCGGCTGCGTCTGGCGGCTGCCGACGTCGCGGCGTTCATCGGCGCGCGTGCCGACGACGTGGTGTTCGTCGACAACGCGACGACAGGTGTCAATGCCGTCCTGCGATCGATGGCGCCGACGCTCGCGCCTGGCGACGAGCTGCTGCTGACCGATCACGGCTACGGCTCGATCGACCGGATCGCCGCGCTCGTCGCGCGCGAGCACGGCGCCGTCGTCCGCACGATCGCGGTGCCCTATCCGGCTTTCGACGCCGTCGAACTGGCGGCCCGCATCGAGGCGGCGTGTACGCCGCGCACGCGGCTGATGATCGTGGATCACATCACGTCGGAGAGCGGGCTGATTCTTCCGGTCCGCGACATCGCGACTGTGTGTCGTTCCCGCGGCGTGCCGCTGCTCGTCGACGGCGCACACGCCCCGGGCGTGCTGCCCCTCGATGTGCCGTCGATCGGTGCCGACTGGTATGTGGGCAACCTCCACAAGTGGGCGCACGCACCGCGCAGCGCCGGGCTGCTCTGGGCCCACCCGTCGCGGCAGGAGGGCCTGCATCCGGCAGTGATCTCGTGGGGGCTCGATGCCGGGTTCCCCGCGGAGTTCGACTGGCTCGGCACGCGCGATCCCACGCCGTGGCTGGCCGCCCCGGAGGGCATCGCGCTGCTGCACGACCTTGGCATCGACGCGGTCTGGCAGTACAACCACGGACTCGCGTGGCGCGCCGGTTCGGAACTCGCCGCGCACTGGACGACGCCGCTGCCGGGGGCCCGACAGGATATCGGGTTCATGGCGACCGTCGGCCTGCCCGACCGGCTCGGTGCGACGCCAGCCGACGCGGCGCGCGTGCGCAACCACCTGTTGTTCGAGGACGCGATCGAGGTCCAGATCCACGCCGGCTACGGGCGGCTCTGGGCGCGCGTGTCGGCGCAGGTCTACACCGAATGGGCCGATATCGAGCGCCTGGCCGACGCGATCGACAGGCTTGCTCGCGTCTGACGCGCCGCGTCACCGGGACCGGTTCGCGCCCCGACAGCGGATTCGCCTGATATATTGTCGCGGCGACTTTTTATGCAACTCGATCTGCTTACAGCACTCTTCATCTTCATGCTTGCCGCGTTTCTCGGCATGGACATCATCAGCCGGGTCTCGCGCCTCCTGCACACACCGCTGATGTCGTTGACCAACGCGATCTCGTCGATCGCGGTGGTCGGGGCACTGCTCGTCACCGGGCAGTCCGACGACACACTCACGACGTGGCTCGGAGCCGTCGCCGTCTTCGCGTCGACGACGAACCTGGTGAGCGGCTACATGATCACGGACCGCATGCTGCGCATGTTCAAGCGCCGTGAGGCGCCGAAGTCGTGAACCTCATCACTGAAGCGCTCTATGTGGTTGCGGCCGCGCTGTTCATCCTCGCCCTGCGGTGGATGAGCCAGCCGGCCACCGCGCGCCGCGCGGTCGGCTCGGCCGTCACGGGCATGCTGCTGGCCGTCTTCGGCACGCTGCTCAACCCGGTCATCGTCACGTACCAGTGGATTGCCGTAGCCGCCATTGCCGGCATCCTGCTCGGCATTCCGCTCGCCCGCGTGCCGCTGACGGCGGTCCCCGAACGGACCGGGCTGTCGCAGGCCTTCGGCGGCCTCGCGGCGCTGCTCGTCGGCACGGCCAAGTACTACATGTGGCTGGGCGACGGCGAACTGTCGCACTTCCGGATGTCGGTCATTGCCGCGGAGGTCATCCTCGGCGGGCTGACTTGTACGGGAGGCCTGATGGCGGCCGGCAAGCTCGCCGAGTGGCTGCCCACGCGTCCGATCACCTACGCCGGCCAGAACATCGTCAGCTTCCTGCTGCTGACGACGGCCGCGGTGCTCGGCGTGTGGATCGCGATCGATCCAACACAGTCCTGGGCACTGCCGATCATCATCGTGCTCGCCCTCGTGTTCGGCGTGCTCCTGATCCTGCCGATCGGCGGCGCCGACATGCCCACGGTCATCTCGTTCCTCAACTCGTACGCGGGCCTGGCGGCCGTGGCCATGGGGTTCGTGCTCGAGAACAAGCTGCTCATTGCCGCCGGCGCGCTCGACGGCGCTTCCGGCTTCGTCCTCTCGATCATCATGTGCAAGGCGATGAACCGATCGGTCACCAACGTGCTGTTCGGCGCGTTCGGATCGGTACAGGCCGTGGCCGCGGCCGCCGAGCAGCGTACGGTGAAAAGCGCGACGCCCACCGACGCGGCCGAACTGCTCCTCAATGCCGACAGCGTGGTGATCATCCCCGGCTACGGCATGGCCGTGGCGCAGGCCCAGCACCGCATCCGCGACCTCTACGATCAACTCGTCAAGCGCGGCGTGGACGTGAAGTTCGCGGTGCACCCGGTGGCGGGCCGCATGCCGGGCCACATGAACGTGCTGCTGGCCGAAGCCGACATCCCCTACGACCGGTTGATCGAGATGGACGACATCAACCCGGAGATGCCGCAGGTAGGCGTGGCGCTGGTCATCGGCGCCAACGACGTCGTGAACCCGGCCGCGCGCACCGACGAGAAGAGTCCCATCTACGGGATGCCGATCATCGATGCCGACAAGGCGCAGACCGTGCTGGCCATCAAGCGGAGCATGAAGCCCGGTTTCGCGGGTATCGAAAACGAGCTGTACCACGCGCCGAACACGCTGATGCTGTTCGGCGACGCCAAGCAGGTCATCGGCGACGTCGTCAAGCAGGTGACCGGCGAGGGGTCGGCCCACTGACACCAGCCCGGCCGAGTGACGGCCGGGCGACACCCCCAGGGGCGCGACGGGCTGGCCGTTGCGCCCGCAGTCCCGCCGCCATCCCGCGTTTTTCGCGCCATTTCCCCGCGCTGACCTCCCCTCTCTCCCCGCTGCCCCTCTCGGAGTGCTCTCGATAGCCCATCCCGGCCATGGGCTGACTGCGTGGCACTCGTCTTGCGAATGGCACGGAAGACGTTCCGTCGATTCCGTGGCGTTGCCCCGGGCTGGCGGGACCAGGGGCGGATTGCCTTCAATCCGCCGATACGAATTTCAGGGGAGCGTGATAGGTACAGCCCGTGGCGAAGACCCAGACCGATCCAGCCGCACCAGACGCCACACAGACACCCGCCGGCGCCACGCCGACAGGCGCCGAGCGGCGCCGCTTCGTCCGCGTCCAGCCCGATGGCGCCAACGCCCTGGCCGCACGACTGGCCAGTGGTGCCGAAGTGCGACTCATCGACCTGTCGCGGGGTGGCGCGCAGTTCGAATGCGACCGCCGCTTCCTGCCGAACGCCACCGTGTCGCTCCGTCTCGTGACCAATGACGACGTGGTCGTGGTGAGCGGACGGGTCGTGCGGTCGCGCATCGTGCGCCTTGCCGCCGGCGGCCTCGGGTATGTCGTGGCCGTCGCGTTCAACGAGGTGCTGCCCGGCGCGATCGAGGCGAGCGCGGCCTCGGCACAGCCGCCCCCTGACACCCGGGCCACCCCGGCCGCGACGGCGCCGCCGGCTGCGGATGCGGCCGGCAACGCGGTACCAGCCGAAACGGTCCCGACCGATCCTGATGCGGCCACCGATTTCGAGCCGGACACGGCGGTCGTCTCGGACATCAGCGCCGAGGAAGTGCTCGCGTTCGAGGCCACGATGGAACTTGCGCCGGCGATGCTGACGGTGACGGCCGCCGTCGACGCGACCGCCGATCAGCTGCGCGATCTGTTCAACGGCAATGACTGGTAGTCCCCAGCCTTCGAGGCATTCCGGATGTCGATCGTGTTAGACGTGTCCATCAAGGCCCTTTACGTTCAAGGATCGGTTCCCGCGGTGGACGCGGCGACGACCGACCAGCTGCGCGCGGTCGCAGCCGAACTGCACATCACGACGATTGCCGGATCGGCGGCCGCGCTGGCTGAACTGCGGCGCACTCCGGGCTGGCAGGCTCTGCTGGCGTCGCCGTCGCTGCCGCAGAACGAGATCCTCGCACTCATCACGAGCCTGCGCCGCGATCGCATTCCCATCGCCATCGTGCCGATCGTCGAGGACTCGCACCAGGATCTGTTCGCCTCGGCCGTGGCCTCCGGCGCCGACGACGTGCTGGTCCGGCGCGGCGAGGCGCTCGTGAACGTGCCGGAAACGCTGGCGCGCATCCGGCAGAGTCCACACCTGTTCCCCGCCGAACAGCGCCGGCGGATTTCGGTCCTCTACGCGGGCCGCGATCCGCTCGTCTGGAACCTGCTCGATCAGGTGCCGTTCGTCAAGGCCGAACGGGTCGTCTGCGGCGTCGACGGCGCGTGTCCGGTCCGGCGTTCCGGGTCGGGCGACGACAGCATGCGGGCCGATGCCGTCATCATCGACGAGCAGCCCGGCGATGCGCATCCGCTGCAGGTGCTCAAGTCGGTCAAGGCGCAGGCCTCGGATCTGCCCGTCATCGTCCTGACCTCGGCCGGGGCGGCCGACATCGCCACCGCCGCGCTGGAACTGGGCGCCGACGACACGGTCCTCAAGACGGGGATCTTCCGGCGTCGGCTGATTGCCACGCTGCGCCGCGTCCACCAGCGGCTCGAACTGACCGCGCAGCAGACCGAAACGCGGACGCGCGAAGAGCGGCTCCGACAGATTGTCGAGAACGTCCCCACCGGAATCATCGTCGTCGCGGCCGGCGGCAACGTGCTGGCCATGAACGCCGCGGCCCTCCAGTTGTTCGGCGCGAGCCGGCCGCGCGACGTCGTCGGCCGCGACTTCCGCCAGCTCGTCGCACCGGCCGACCAGGACGCGATCACCGATCTGATCCGACGGGTGACGCACGGCGAAGCCGCGTCGATCACCTTCGATGCGCTGGCCATCGGCGGCAGCCCCGTTCGCGCGCGGCTGGATGCGGTGGTGCTCGAGCGCGACGCCCGCGGCGGCCGCGGCGTGGTTGCGAGCGTGACGCGCGCCGAAGACACCGAGTCGGACACGCGCAGCGCAGAGCTCGGTGCCCTGCAGGCCTCGCTGCAGACCATGGAGCGCCACTACGCCGAGCTCGAAGACGCCCGGAACCGCGAGCAGGCCGCCTGGGAGGCGGAGCGACTGCGCCTCGAGGCACGGCTGCAGGAGGCCGAAGGGCTGGCCGCCGAGCGGACGAGCCTGAGCGCAAGGCTCGACGAGGTGACGGCCGAACTCAACCGCACCAATGAGACGTTCACCGCCGAGCGCGAGGCCCTGGAACGCCGGATGGCCGAGCTCGAGGCCGCCGCGCGCGATGCGACGGCGCTCGGTGCGACACGCGCGGAGCTCGAACGCGCGCTGGACGCGGTGCGCGAGGAACAGCAGCAGGCGATTGCCGCTCACGCGCTCGAGCGTTCGGGCTGGCAGGACATCCGCAGCGAGCTCGAAGCGCGAGTACGCGACCTCGGCACGACGCAGGAGACCGAACACGCCTCGGCCCTGTCGGCCCTGCGGGCCGAAGTGTTGGAGCTGCAGCAGACCCTGGCCGCCGAGCGCGAACGGTGGACCACGACACGCGACGAGCTCGAGGCCGAGCTCCGCAACGCCCGCGAGGCGCTCTGGACCGAGCACAACGAGCGCGATGCGTCGAAGGCCGAGGCCGAAGCCAGCCTGGCTCGACTGCGCGAAGAGCTGGAGTCCGACCGCACCGCCTGGCTCGACGCGAAGGCGACGCTCGAACACGCCCTGGCCGACGCCAGGGCCGCCCGGGAAGCGGTCGACCTCGCTCGCGACCGCGAGCGCGAGGAACGCGACCGGCAGATCGAGGAGCGACTGCAGCAGCTGCAGGCCGGGTTCGAGGCCGAGCGCGCCGAGTGGCAGCAGCGCCGGTCCGCCCTCGAGGGCGACCTGCGGCGCGCGCAGGACGCGGAGGGTGCGCAGCGCGAACTCACGGCGGTTCGCTCGCGCCTCGAGGCCGAGCTCGAGGAGCTCCGGCAGGAACTGTCGCTCGAGCGCAACGCGGCCGACGCCGTCGAACGCCGCGCGCGGGAAGAGATCGAGCGCGCCGAGGAAGCCACCCGCTCGATTACCGACGAGTACGATGCGACGCGCGTGCGGCTCGAACGCGAACGCGACGACGCCCGCGAGACGCATGCCGCCGCCCTGCAGGCCTGGACCGACGCCCGCACTCGCCTCGATCAGGCCCTGCTCGACGCCAGCAACCAGGCGCAGCTCATCCAGCAGCGATGGGAGGCGGAACGCGAGGCGCGGTCTGCCGAACACGCACGCGCGCTGGCCGACGCGCGCGCCGAATG
Source organism: Acidobacteriota bacterium (assembly GCA_044507065.1). GTDB lineage: Bacteria > Acidobacteriota > Vicinamibacteria > Vicinamibacterales > SCN-69-37 > SCN-69-37. The sequence goes on along the minus strand of JBIQJY010000010.1, from coordinate 43,654 downwards.
GGATGCCGAGCGCAACGCGCTGGCCGCCGAGGTCGAAGCCACCAGACACGATCGCGACGATGCGCGCCAGGCACTCGACGAGGCTCGCGGCAGGGTCGACGCCATCACGGTGGAACTCGAGGACGTCCGACGCCTGGCGGGCAGCCACGACGCCGTGGTCGCCGAGCTCGACGCCGCGCGACGCGAACGCGATGCCGCGCAGCACGAGCGCGACCAGGCGTGGCAGGAGCTCGAAAGCCTGCGTCACGACCACGGCGAGGCGGAGCGGCAGCGCGAGGCCCTGCAGCGCACACACGACGATGTGCGTCAGCAGTACGAGGCGCTGCAGCACGAACGCGACGAGGTAAACCGGCAGCAGGAAGCCCTGCAGCGCGAACGCGACGACGCCTGCCAGCGGCACGAGGCCCTGCAGCAGGAACGCGACGACGTCGGACGCCAGCTCGACGAGACGCGTGCACGGCTCGACGCGCTCGGCCGGGAGCTCGACGATCTGCGCCAGCGCGCCAGCGACCGCGACATCCTGGCCGGCGAGCTCGAGTCGGCGCGGGCCGAACGCGACGCCGCGCAGCACGAGCGCGACGAGGCGCGCCGGCAGCAGGACGACCTGCAGCGGGAACGCGACGAAGTCCGCCAGCGGCACGAGGGCCTGCAGCAGGAACGCGACGACGTCGGACGCCAGCTCGACGAGACGCGTGCACGGCTCGACGCGCTCGGCCGGGAGCTCGACGATCTGCGCCAGCGCGCCAGCG
>JBIQJY010000010.1:27367-42805 GCA_044507065.1 Acidobacteriota bacterium | reverse complement strand
CGAACGCGACGAGGCGCGCCGGCAGCAGGAGGATCTGCAGCGGGAACGCGACGAAGTCCGCCAGCGGCACGAGGCCCTGCAGCAGGAACGCGATGCTGTCGGTCGCCAGCTCGACGAGACGCGCGCACGGCTCGACGCGCTCGGCCGGGAGCTCGACGATCTGCGCCAGCGCGCCAGCGACCGCGACACCCTGGCCACCGCGCTCGACGCGGCGCGCGAGGAAATTCGCCACACCGATGCGGCGCACCGCGCGGAACGTGAGGAGTGGGAGCGCTCACGTCAGTTGCTCGCGCGCGAGCTGGACGAAGCCATCACGAGCCGGGACGCCGACCGCGACGACTGGGCGCGCGCCCGTTCGGTGCTCGAGTCCGATGCGCGGGATGCCGCGAGGCTGGCCCGCGAACGCCAGGCCGCCGAAGAGGCACTCTCGTCACTGCGCGCCGACTATGCGGCGCTCGCCGAGTCGCTCGCGGCCGAGCGCACGCAGCAGGGCCGCATCCACCAGGAGGCCGACGCCCTGCGCGCCACGCTCGCCGACACCGAGCGGCGCCAGGCCGACTTCGACGCCGCCCTTGCGCGAGCGTCCCGATCGGCCGACGCGCAGCTCGCGCGCCAGGCCGCCCTCTACGACGCCCGCATCCGCGACCTCGAGGTCGAGCTGCGCGAGGCGTCCGACCGGATCGCACAGGTCACCGGGACCGCCGAAGCCACGCGCGCCGAGCTGCGCGCCGGTTACACACGCGCGTGGGAAAGCCACGCGCGACTGGTCGCCACCGACGTCTTCGGTTATGCGGTGACGACGCTGGCTGGTGACCTCGTCCGCTGCAACGACGCATTCGCGCGCATGTTCGGCTTCGTCAATGGTGCTGAGGCGCTGGCGCGTTCGGCCGGACGGCCGTTTGCGCCGCTGGCCAACCGACCCGCCATCGCGGCGCGCCTGGCCGCCGACGGCCGCATCGACCGCGTCGAGTCCTGTGTGGACCGCATCGACGGGCGAGCCATCCGCATTCTCGAATCTGCCGTCGTCACCGGTTCGGCGGACCGGCCGGATGCCCGCATGGTCGAACACGTCATCGTCGCGCGACAGGCCGCGCCCTCGGCCGAGGAAGTGCAGGCACGCCGCCTGCAGGAAGTCGGCGCGCTCGCGGCGGCGATGATGCCCGAACTCGAAACGCTGGTGGCCGCGGTTGACGAACGCAGCGCCGCGCTGGCGCGCCAGACCGATGGTCGCGTCCCGCCGACAGCGGACCTCGACGATCTGCACGCCACGGCCGCCCGCACCGCGGCGCTGGTCGGTCAGCTGGCCGGTTTCAGCCGTCGACAGAACCGCACGCTCGCACCGCTGGATCTGGGAGAGGCCGTCCTGACGGCGGAGCCGATTCTGGCGAGGCTGGCCGGTGACGGCGTGAGTTTCTCCGCCGAACGGCGCCCGACGACGCCGCTTCATGCGCACCCCGGCGACATCGATCACCTGCTGACATCGCTCGTCACGCTCGGGCGCGATGCCCTGCCCACCGGCGGCTCCATCGTCGTGCGGGCAGAACAGCAGGCCGGCGGCACGACGCCAGGGGATACGCCGTTCGCGATGCCGGGTCCGCTGCTGTCGGTCGCCGCCTCGGGCTATGGCGCGCAGGCGCCAGGCACGCTGGCCGCCGTCGAGCTCGTGGCACGCCGCTGCGGTGGACACGTGCGCGTTGAAGGCGAGCCGGGACGCGTGGTGCGGTTCGAGGTGATCTTCCCGCGCTGCACGTAGGGTCGTTCAGGCCTGACCCACGAGCTTCTGCAGGTTGCGCCCGCAGATGAGGCTGGCCTGCATCTTGTCGCCGCCCGGGCCGGGCCAGTGCGTCTCGAGGCTGATCCACCCCGTGTAGCCGTCGTGCTCGAGCGCGCGCACCTGGCCGTACCAGTCCACACTCATCTCCCCGATCGGCCCCCATGTCGGCGTGTGCTCGTGCACGTCGCAGTCCTTGGCGTGGACGTGCACGATGCGCGAGGCCGGCAGCAGCCGGTAGCCGTCGGGAAACGGCGTCTCCCCGGCCACAAGCGCGTTGGCCGGATCCCAGATGAGGCCGAGGGCCGGGTCGTCGATCATCGCGAGCAGCCGCGCGGACTCGGCGGCCGTAGCGACGTTGCACGCATGCTCGTTCTCGAGGCCGACGATGATGTTGCGCCCCCGTGCTTCGCGCGCCAGCCCCGACAGCGCGTCGACGATGCGATCCAGGCATTGCTCGGGGTCGACCGTGCGCCAGTACGAGAAGACGCGCAGGAATCCCGCGCCCGTGCGGGCGGCAATGTCGAAGGCTCGCGCGGCCAGCCGTGGCTGGTCGTCGAAGGTGTGCCTGGAGGCAAACGCGTCCTGCTGGAACCGCGTGTCGAGCGCCGGGGCGTCCGGCAGCACGCACTTGAGCACCGGCGAGGCAATCGAGATGACGGCCATGCCGCGCGCCTGCACTCGCGCCATCACGTCGTCGATCTCGGCGTCGCTGAAGTCGACGATGTTGCGGCCCTTGATGGTGCGCAGTTCGACACCTGTCATTCCCACCGACGCCATCGCGTCGAGCGCGACGTCGAGATCGGCAGAGAACTCGTCGGTGATGGCCGCCAGCCTGATGGATCGCTTCATGTCACGCCTCCGCGAGCGTCTGTCGATCGCCCGTCCGGCACGCCCGGTAGATCGCGTCGACAACCTCGAGCGCCTCGTAGCCATCGCGCCCACTGACGGCCGGCTGGCGCCGCGTCCGGACGGCTTCGGCGAAGTCCCGGAACTGGCGCTCGAAGGGTTCGAGGGAAATGGCCAGCGGATCGGAGGCGCCCGACGCCACGCTCTGCGCCACCGGCGGCGTGCTGCCGCGATCGTCGATCACATCCCAGGTCGTCAGGCGATCGCCGGTGATGATGGCCGTGCCCCTCGTGCCGTGTATCTCGATTCGCTCGGGATACCCGGGCCAGAAGGCCGTCGATGCCTGGATGACGCCGGTGGCGCCACTGGCAAACCGCAGGACGGCGTTCACCACGTCCTCGGACTCGATGTCGTGAGCCGCCCCGAGCTGCCAGGCGGCCCACACGTCGCGCACCGGCCCGAAGAACCAGCGCAGCAGGTCCACCTGGTGGATCGCCTGATTGATGAGTGCCCCGCCGCCCTCGACGCTCCAGGTACCCTTCCCCGGCCGCGCGTAGTAGGCATCGCTGCGATGCCATTTCACGTAGGCGTCACACTGCAGGACGCGTCCGAGACGGCCGGTCCGGAGCGCTTCATGAAGGAACTGGCTCGACTCGTCGAACCGATGCTGGCTGACCACGCCGAGCACGATGCCCGCGTCGGCCGCGACGTCGACCATCCGGCGGGCGTCGTCGACCGAAGTGGCAATTGGCTTCTGCACCTGTACGGGCTTCTCGTGCTTCGCGCACAACTCGACAATCTGGAGGCGCACATCGGGCAGCGTGCAGACGTCGACGTAGTCGACCTCCGGGTGCGCGACAAGGGCCTCGACGTCGGCGAGTGCCTCGCCACCATGCTCAGCGACGAAGGCGGCGGCGGCCGCGGGATTCACGTCGAGCGCCGCCCGGACGGTAAAGCCGATGTTGCGATAGGCGCGCGCATGCAGGTGTGCGATCGCGCCGGTACCAACGATGCCAACTCTCAAGTTCACTCCTCCGGTGGCGGCTACTGCGCACTCGCGGCCAGCGCGAGAATTTCTTCCTGCGTCCACGGCCGCGCGCGTGTGGCCGTCTGGGCGCGCACATCGCCCATCGCGGCGGGTTCGACCGGTGAAGCGGTATTGCCCCACTGACGACGAACGTAGGTGAGCACGCTGGCAATCTGTTCGTCGGTCAGCACCTGGCCGAGCGGCGGCATCAGACCGGTCGGGCCTTCCTTGCCGTTGAGCAGGATCCGCGCGGCAATCCCGGACGGCGCCATGACCAGATCGGAGCCGACGAGCGTCGGCGCGACACGTTCGCGACCGCGACCGTCGGCCTGGTGGCAGGCGATACAGGCGCTCGCGTAGACATCGCGTCCGCGCTCGAAGCGCTCGTGCTCGGCGGTGGTGAGCGGCGCCACCGGCTTCGCGCCCGGCTTGCCGGGCCACTCGACGCGATCGAGAATCCGCGCCGCACGATCGGCCAGCGGGCCGCCAGCGGCGACAACGGCCGCCAGTGTCTCGGGCTCGCGGTTGACGCGAACCGGCGCCGGACCGCCCTGCCGCCCACCGCCGCCGCCTGGCCGCGCGAAAGCCGACGCGCCTCCCGGCCCGCCGCGACCGCCCGGACACGTGGGACACGGTGGCGCCTCGCCGGGTGGCGCGGCAACCTGCCGCGGTGCGGGCGTGCCCGGCGCGCGGGCGCCCAGCCACGCCACCTCGACGCCGGCGAGCAGTGCCGACCGCTGCCACTCCGGACGGTTGGTTTCGCCGACGCGCGCAAACACCTCGTGAATGGCCAGGTCGTCGGCCGATCGCACCACCGTCGCGGTCAGCATCGTGACGGCCGCTTCGAGCCCCGGCGTCGCCTGGGTCGTGCCGAGCAGCTCGGTGAGCGTCGCCGCTTCCACGCCACGCAGGCCGCTGAGCGCTGCGTCGACCGCGATGGGATCCTCACCAGTCTGCGCAAGAGCCGCGGCCACGGCCGGCACACGCTCGGCCTCCGGCAGCGCGCCAAGCGATGCCGCCGCCTGGCGACGCACCGAGGCGTCATCGTCGCCGATCCGTGCGCGGACGTCGGCGGCAATCGGATGTGCGCCGCCGGCCAGCCATCGCTCCGCGATGCGCAGCGCCGCGCGACGAATGTGCGGCGAGGGCGCGGAGAGCGCCTGCCGCGCGATTGCCTCGTCGATGACGTCGAGACCGTCGAGGACCCACAGCGCGTGCAGACGCGCGCGGTCGTCCTCGCCGGCGGCCAGCGCGCGCAGCGCCGGCACGACGCTCGTGTCGCCGCGTTCGACGAGCAGGCGATGCGCCGTGTCGCGCCACCAGCCGTTCGGGTGCGACAGGTGACCGACCAGTTCAGCTGGCGATGCGGCCGAGAGTCGCGGCTTCGGTCCGCGCTCGGTCGTCTCGTGGACGACGCGGTAGACGCGCCCGAGGCCAACCGGCTCCACGAGGTCACGGGAAAGAATCTGATCCCGCAGATACTCGGTGACGTAGTCGCGGTGCTGTATCACGCCGCGATACATGTCCACGACGTAGAGCGTGCCGTCGGGGCCCGGCGACAGATACACCGGGCGGAACCGCTCGTCGGTCGACGCGATGAACTCGCCGCCCTCGTACGCCTTCCGGGCTGTCAGCTCGCCGTCCACGTCGGACAGCACAATCCGGCTCACCAGATTGGCGGCCGGTTCGACGACGAACACGTTGCCGTAGGTGTCGGGCGGGAGGCGATCGCCGCGAAAGACGACAGGCGCCGACACCGACGTGAAGTTGGCGAGCGCGCCGTTCGGCGCCAGCACGTTGTAGACGTAGCCGCGATTGACGCCCGGCGTCGCATGCGCCGGCCACACACGATTGAGTTCGCGGTCGGGCCCCGCGAGCGACTCGTAGGCGCCGCGCGTCCGCAACAGGTTCGGATTGCGCGCGTAGTAGGGCGTGGGCACCAGATCGACGTGCAGGGCCGACTCGTTCGTGTTGCGGAAGATGCGCCCGGCATCGTCGTGCGTCACACCCCACTGGCCGCGCGAGAGCGTGCGCTGCACCTCGAACTCCCCGTCCCTGCGGCGGAGGAGCGTGGTGCCCTCAGCGGTGTGGATCCAGTTGTCGAATCCCCACCACAGACTGTTCTCGTTGTGTTCGATACCGGCGTTGAGCGTCCCGTAGCTGTCGGCGACGAGCGTCTTCTCACCCGCATTTCCCTGCGCGTCGAACTTCACGAACCACAGGTTCGGCGGCTCGGCCACCAGAACGCCGTCGGACAGCACCTTGAGTGCCCGCGGCAGGATCAGGCCGTCGAGAAACACGCGACGGGTGTCCATGCGGCCGTCATCGTCGCTGTCTTCGAGGATGACGACACGGCCGTCCGGCTGTCGCTCGCGCTCGTTGGACGGATTCAGCTCGGGCATGAAGCCGGGCATCTCGATGACCCAGAGTCGGCCGTCGGCATCGAACTCCGTCACGATGGGATCCTGAATCAGCGGCTCGGCTGCCACGAGCTCGACGCGATACCCGGGCGGCAGGACGAACGTCCGCATCGACTCTTCGGGAGACAACGCCGGCGCCTCGGGGGTGACCGGCACGACCGGCGGAGGCCAGGGGCGACTGCCCTGCTGCGCGAACACGGCAACGCCGGCGCAGACGAGCAGAGACGTGATGAGGAATCGCGAGACGTTCACCGGCACTACTCCTGCTGTTGCAACCGGACCCAACCCTCCCGTGAGACGCAGGCGAGGCAGCGGATCTGGCCCGCGAATGCTGCTGAGAAGGATACCGGAGACATTACGTCGGCCCTTCCTCGCAGGTCAATCGAGGACGGGCCCACGTGCAGATGCAGGCGCAGGGAGATGCGCGCGCGTGCCTGCCGCGCGCGCCCGTGCCTCAGGACTGAAGCACGTCGCGGCAGTAGGCCACGCACTTGCGGATCTCGGTCGCGCGATCCGATCCCTCCGGCACCGGGTATTCGAATTCGATGGTCGCCTGGATGTTCCACTTGTTGTCACGAATCGCGCGGAGGATTTCGCGAATCTCGGTATCGCCCTCGCCGAAGGGCACGTTCTGCCCGCCGTTGGTCCCGAACCGACGGTCCTTCACGTGAATGTGCGGGATGCGCTCGTGATGCGCCGCGATGAAGGGCAGCGGCGATGCATTCTGCGTCGCCGTCCAGTGGCCGATGTCGACGTTCGCGCCGTTGTAGCGTGCGTGCGGGAAGACCGACGCCTCGTACTCGGCCGCGCCGGCCTGCGCGTGATGGTGGTACGCCAGGAAGATCCGGTGCTTGTCGGCGAAGGCCCCGATGCGCTTCGTATCGTCGAACGGATTGGGCAGTTCCGAAGAGAGGGCCCGCGCGCCGAGGTCGCGCGCCATCTGGAAGAAGTAGTCGAGTTCGTCGTCGGCCAGATCGTAGAGTCCGTCGACCTTCAGGATCTCGATGCGGACACCGGCATCCTCGTACATCTGCCGCATGTCCTTCAGCCGGCTCATGGGCGCCGAGAGGCGCCACTTCCGCACGTCCTCGGCCTGCTGCCTCGCTGCGGCAACCTGCTCCGGCGTTGCCGCCGCCCGACCGCCACCCCGCGCGCCGCCGGCCTGCCCGGCCCGACCGCCACCGCGGGCCGCCCCCCCCTGCCCGGCCGCTCGTCCGCCGCCACGACCGCCGCCCGCACCGCGGGCCGCCGCCGCCTCGGCGGCTGCCACGACCGTCGGCGAACCGAGGAAGTGTTCGACCGGCTGCGCCCGCAGTTCCAGTCCGCCCACGCCGAGGTCGACCACCCGCTTCAGCAGATCCTGCGCCGAAATGTTGTTGCCCGTGCCCAGGCTGTAGGGCACGTTGAGCCCGACCTGCACGCCCGCCCAGCGGGAAAGCGGCTCGCGCGTCTGCGCGGCCGCGTAGCCCACCTCGCCCCGCAACATGCCCACAGCCGGCACACCCGCCAGCGCCAGCCACCCGAACTCGCGTCTTGTCATTGCCATATTTCCTCCTGCTGCGTTCGCCCGCCGGTGTCGAATCGGCAGCCGGTTACCGTGAGGCTACATCAAGGATTGGGCAGCGCGGCCAGTTCCTCGTTCGTCCAGGGTCGCGACCGGGCCGGCAACCGGCTGCGAATCTGCTGAACCGCGGCCGCGCCTACCGGATCGGCCGTGTTGCCCCATGAACGGCGGACGTAGGTCAGGACCTGGGCGATCTGTTCGTCGTTGAAGACCTGCCCGAGCGGCGGCATCAACCCGACGGGACCTTCCTTCCCGTGGATCAGGATGCGCACGGCGCGTTCGACGCCACCCTCGAGCAGCGGGGAGCCCACGAGCGTCGGGGCAACCTTGTCTGCGCCCGTGCCTGTCGGCTGGTGGCAGGCCGCGCAGAGGTTCGTGTAGATCGTCCGTCCGGCTTCGAAGGTCGCGGCCTCGGCTGGCGTCAGGGCGCGGGCGACGGTCATGCCGGCCTTGCCGGGCCACTCGACGCGCGCCAGGACGGCAGCGAGGCGCGTGCCGATCTCATCGCGGGTCGACGCGCGCGCGATAGCGACGGCGGGTTCCTGGGCGACCCCGAGAGATGGGCCCCCGCCACGACCACCGCGACCAGCGCCGCCGCGCCCGCGTCCGCCAGCGGCTGCCGCGCGCCCGGCGCCCGGGCCGGCGGCCGGAGCCTGCTCGAATGCGCGCGCGCCACCGGGCCCGCCGCGTCCGCCGGGCGCGTCATCCGGAACGGCAGCTGCCGCACCGGCCCCCCGACCGCGCGCGGGCGGCGTTCCGGGTGCCGGTGCGCCGAGCAGCGCCACTTCCGCACCACGCAGGAGCGCTGCCTGCTGCCACCCCGGCCGCGTCGAATCGGCAATCTGCAGGAGAAGCCCACTGGCGGCCGGCTCGTCGCTGCTCCGGAATACGGTGGCGGCAATCATGGTGACGGCCTGCGCGCGCGCCGGCGTCTCGGCGCCCTCGGCGAGGCGCGCAATCACGGCGGTTTCCACGCCGTCGAGCCCGCTGATGAGCGCGTCGACAACAACGGGGTCCGTGCCATGCTGCGCCAGCAGGTCTGCAGCCGCCCCCACGCGTCCGTCTCCGTTCATGGCTCCGATCGTGGCGGCCAGCTGCGCGCGCACGGCCCAGTCGGCGTCGGTCGCCCGCGCCAGGACCGCGCGTTCGACCTCGGCGTGGCCCGATGCAAGATAGCGCTCCGACACGCGCAGCGCCCCGACACGCACGTCCCGATCGCGATCGGCCAGCGCGGCGATCACCTGGGACGACTGCACCGCGTCCATGCCGTCGAGCGTCCACAGCGCGTGAAGGCGCGTGCGCGGGTCGGGTGCACCGGCCACCTGTGCGGAAAGCGCCGGCACCGTGGCCATATCGCGTCGCTCGACGAGCAGCCGCTGCGCCGTGTCGCGCCACCAGCCGTTCGGGTGCGACAGTGTCTCGACGATGCGCTGGTTGTCCGCGCCGGCGAGCGACGTCCCGGTATCACGCCGGGTCGTGTCGTGCACGATCCGGAAGATGCGACCGAGTCCGGTCGGCGGCTCGAGCGTGCGCATCTTGATCTGCTCGTAGAGATACTCGGTGATGTAGCCGCGGTGCTGGATGATCCCCCGGTACATGTCGACCACGTAGAGGGTGCCGTCCGGCGCGTTCGCCAGCGACACCGGCCGGAATCGTTCGTCGGTCGAAGCCAGGAACTCCGCACGGTCGTAGGCCTTCTTCGCCATGAGCTTCGCGCCCGTGTCCTCGATGAGGATGCGGCTGACGACGTTGCCCGACGGCTCGGCGACGAACACGTTGCCGCGCAGTTCGGCGGGCAGCCGATCGCCACGATAGACGGTTGGCGAATGGACGGCCGTGTAGGTGGCGAGCGTCTTGTCGTCCCGGAGGACACCCGTCTGGTAGCCGCGGTTGACACCCGGCGTGGGACGGACCGGCCACACCACGTTGACCTCCCCGCTCTCGCCGAGCAGCGACTCATAGCTGCCGCGCGTGCGCACGAGATTCTGGTGACGCGTGTAGTAGGGCGTCGGCACCGTATCGACATACAGGACGGCCGAGTTGCTGTTGCGGTAGATCCGGCCGCCGTCGTCCTGCGAATTCCCCCACTGGCCACGCGAGAGCGTCGGCCGCGACTCGAGGACGCCCTGCTTCCACCGGAAGAAGACGTCGGTCTCCGACGTGTGCAGCCAGTTGTCCATCGCCCACGTCAGGCCGTTGGCGTTGTGCTCCACGTTGGCTTCCCGACGTCCGAATTCGCCGACGGCGTCGCGACGATCGACGCGCAGGTCGCCATTGGTGTCGGCCATGAACCAGAGCGTGGGCGGCTCGGCCACGAGGATGCCCGTGTCGAGCACCTTGATGGCACGCGGCAGCACCAGGCCATCGGCAAAGACCGTCCGCTTGTCCATGCGGCCGTCCTTGTCCAGATCCTCGAGCACGACAATCCGTCCCGTCGGCTCGAGTTCGTCCGAGGCGCGGACGTCGCTCATGTACCCCGGCATCTCGATGAGCCACATGCGGCCCGCCGGGTCGAAGTCGAAGTTCACGGGATCCTGGATGAGCGGTTCGCTCGCGACCAGCTCCACCCGGTAGCCGGGCGGGAGAAAGAAGGTCTGCATCTCTTCGGCGGGCGACAGCACGGGCGCCGGGCCGTCCGGCACCGACTGCAGTGCGGGTGGCCAGCTCGAATTGTCCGACTGTGACTGGAGCGCGAGGCCGGTGACACCGCCGACAACGAGCAGCACTGCGACTCTGAACACGGATGACGACATGGACGGACCTCGAGTGCCCGGCCTCCTGGTGCACAACCGGAGGTCGAGGCGACGACTTCGACGAGCGCCGGCCACTCCGGCCGGAGTCGTGCCGCGCGCTCGGCCAGAGCCGACGATGCGACAGGACAGCGACGCGGATGCCCGGACACGTGCCGGGCACCCGCGGCGGGTCAGAACGAGAATCGCAGCTGCAGTTGGACCGTGCGCGGCGACTGGTAGTTGTTGGCCACACCGAAGCCGGCCCCGCTCGGACGGGAACGCGCCTCGATGAGGTTGCCGTTGGCGTCGAAAGCCGCGTTGGTGGCCGTCTCGGGCGCGTTGGGCGACGCCAGGTTCATCGTCGTCTGTCGGCCGGTGATGATGGCCGAGTTCGGGGCGTTGAACAGGTCCACGCGCAGCTGGACCGCCCGGCCTCCACCGAGACGGATGTTCCGCGCGAGCGCAAGGTCGAGCGTACTCGTGAAACAGCCCCTGAGGTAGTTGTTTCCCGATTCGAGGCCCACGCTCTGCGGCAGCGGCCCGGCAAATGCCGCGGTGTTGAACTGACGCTGCAGGTCGGAGCTGCAACCTGAGCCCGGATCGCCGATGACCCGGATGCGCGCGCCGTAATTGGGCGAGCCCGTCAGGTTGATACTGCTGCCGCCGCTGCTGTAGCTGTAGCCAATCGTGTAGGGATTGCCGGTTTCTCCGGTCCACACGCCCGACAGTTGCCAGTCGTTGGCCAGAATGGCCAGGACGCGCGACAGTCCGCCGCCATCGCCAGCCATGTCGGGGAGATCCCACACGAAGTTGCCCTTGAGCAGGTGACGGGCCGAGAGCGCGTTGCCAAGCAGTTCGTCGGCCTGCGCCTGGTCGGCCCGGATGCTGAACGACCCATCGGCTGCGTGCTGCAGCCGCGCGCCGGTGCTCTGTCGGTCCGACAGGCTGATGGTGTCGTTGAAGCCGAACGACAACCCGTTGCTGAAGCGGCGGGAAAACGACAGCTGCAGTGAGTGATACGTCCGCCAGCCCCGGCTCCACTGCTGCGTGATGTTGCCGTAGCCGCGGTAGGCGCGAAGCCGGTCCTCGTGAACGGCCGCCGCCCCGGGTGTGGCGCTGGCCGCCAGCGTCGGGTCCTGGTTCTCCGGGAGGTACGCAGCGCCGAAGTCAATCGCATTGATGTTGACCGACTGCAGCAGGTTGAATCCATGCTGGCCCACGTACGCGACGTCGAGCGTCGAGTTCCACGGCAGCACCATCTGCACGCCGGTGTTCCACTGGGTCGACGACGGCAGCTTGCTGTCGTACTCGTAGACCGAGAGCGCTGGCGCGCCCTGTGTCGAAAGGCCTGAGCTGCCGATCGACTGCAGGTTGCCGTAGCGGGCGGTCACGAGCGTGTAGCTCGGCGGATTCTCCACCTGCGGCATGATGGCGTTGCCGTCCGGGCGATCGAAGAACAGGCCCACGCCACCGCGCACGATGATCTTCTGGTTGCCGGTCGCATCGTAGGCCATGCCGAACCGCGGATTCACCCCGAGCGCCGGATAGTTGTAGGTGGTTTCGACGATGCCCTGTCCCGACAGGAACAGGCCGTTGGTCGAGTCGCCGCTGCCGGGAACCAGGGTGCCGATCGCAAGCGACGAGTTCGGGCCCAGCGCTTCGTTGGTGAGCGGGTTGAAGGCCTGCCGGTTGTTGCCCGAACAGGTCGCGGCGCCATTCGCGCAGACCGCCGTGTAGAGCAGCGGGGCGGCACTGGGGTCCCAGCGCTCGGGTAGGAAGTTCGACGCCTGACCGAGTTCGTCGTACTGCGGTCCCTGATGGACGAACCGCAGGCCGTAGTCGAGCGTCAGCCGGCTGTTCACCTTCCAGTTGTCCTGGACGTAACCCTCGACGTTGCTGTAGACGAAGTTGCCCTCGACGTAGTTGGACGCCTGCGAATACGACGAGAAGCTCCCCAGCACCGCGTTGGCGAAGCCGTAGCCGGAATCGATCGGGTTGTTCGAGTCGTTGCCGAAGTTGATCGTCCCGTTCCAGTTGCCGCGCTGCTGCGCCTTGTAGCTGTTCGTGTTGAAGAAGCCGGCCTTCATCGTGTGCCGGCCGAGCACCTTCGTGACACTCACCGAGAGATCCCACGTGCGGTTCACATTGAGGAAGCCCGGGAACGGCGTGTTGGGCGGCGCGTTGGCCACGCGATTGCCCCACTGGAATCCGGGAGCCAGCTGGATGCGGCTGCCGTCCCAGATGGTCGGCTGCACGTCGTTCATCACGGAGTACGCGTAGTAGTCAGGATTGAGGAGGGTGGCATCCGGAAAGAGATACGGAATGTCGCCCAGGCCGGCGTTGAAGCGGTTGCTGATGTCGTTGACCGGCAGCGCGCTCCGGCAGAAGTTGGCGCCGTTGCCGTTGAGCGCACAGCCGGCCTGTTCGTTGCTGCTGCGCCCCCAGGTGGCCTCGAGGAACGTCGTTGGATTGATCGTGTAGTTGACCGAGAAGGCATTGGTCGCGACGACCGGCCGCTGCATGATCGTGTCGTTGAAGCCGGGGATGTTGCCGAGGATGACCTTGCGCGGCTGGTGCCAGGCCGAGAACTTGTAGGTCATCCGCAGCGACGGATTCGCCTGCCAGTCGAGCCGGACAGCCGGCTGGTAGGACGTCAGCTTCTCGACGGGTGTCGTGGCCTCATAGTTGTAGGCCACGCCGGGTGATGACGTGAGGTTCGGCATCGGATAGCGCGACAGCACGTTCACACCCGGCTGATAGAGGCGGTTGGCGGGAATGCGCCCGAGCACGCCGTCATCCTGGAAACAGCCCGCCGTGTTGCTCGCCGAGCAGGTCTGGCCAGACAGCGGATCGCGAATCAGGTTGAACAGGTTGCCATTCTGGTCGGTGGTCTGCGAAAAGTCGCCGGCGCGCTCGAGTGCGGTCGGCACGCGCAACCGGACGGTGTTGTTGCCGGAGGTGCGGGGCTGGAATTCCTGCGCGTAGAAGAAGAACACGCTGTTGTCGCCGCCCGCTCGCCCGACCGGACCGCCAATCGAGAAACCCCAGTCGCGTTGTTCGGACCGCGTCTTGGGATCGCCGTTGAGCTCGTTGACGCGGCTGTTCGCATTCCACTTCGAATTGCGTTCGACGTCGTAGATCGATCCGTGGAAGCGATTGGTGCCGCCTCGCGTGACAGCCGTGATCTGCAGGCCGCTCGACCGACCGTACTCTGCCTGGTAGCCCGAGGTGAGGATCTTCACCTCGGCAATCGACTCGGTGTTGACCGCCATCAGGAGGCGGTTGCTGCCGGTGTCCATCGTGCCGACACCGTCCATCATGAAGTTGGTCTGGCCGCCGCCGCCCACCCGACTGGTCCCATCGACACCGGGGGCAAGTGTCGCGAGCTGGGCGAAGTTGCGGGTGGCCATCGGCAGGTTCGCCACCGCATCGGTGGCGATGGTGAACGACCGCTCACCGGATTGTGACTGGACCGCGGCGCCTTCGGCGCTGACCTCGACCACCTCGGCCGTGCCGACGGTGACGACAATCGGCGGGACGCCGACGCGGTCGCCCGGGCTGACCTGCAGTCCGGGCCGGCGCGCCGTCCGGAACCCGCTCATCGACACCTCAATCGCGTAGCGATCGGGGGCGAGGTTGGGGAACGAGTATCCGCCGTCGGCGCCGGTCGTGACCGGAACCGAACGGGTGTCGCGTGTTTCACTGATCAGCACGACGGTGGCGCCGGGAATCACGCCGCCCTGCTCGTCGTGTACGGCGCCCGACACGACACCGGTCGTCACCTGCCCGGCAGCGAGCGCCGGCAGGCACGTCAGGACGCCCACCAGCAGACCTCGGAACACTCTCCGAATGACTCGGCTCATGCCCCTACCCCCTCTTGCGAGCCCGCCGCCCACACACCGGCGCCGGCGTGGACCCGTCCTCTGTTGTTCCACCTCGTTCGAGGGGAACAGCTATTGACATCAGACCACTTGGATTGGACGGACGATACAGGTGGCCCCATGGGTTGTCAACGACGGCTTTTGTAAGTACTTGCGGGCGGCAAACCAGACGAACGACCGTAGAATAGCGCGCGATTGTGCGCAGCGGCGCTGGTTCGGGACTGGATTGGCGATGGGAACGCGGACCTGCGAGGTCATACCTCGCAGCCGGATGTCGACCGCGGCGTGTCGGTGAGGAGTGGGAACCGGGGGCCCGGACGTCAGGACGAACCGGTCGCTGCCGCGAGCGCCGTCGCCCCGACGGCCAGCAGCGATCCGGTCTCGGCCTTCTGGAGCCGTTCGGCGCTGATGAGGTGCTCCATCATCCGGCGTGCGGCAGCCGCGGGATCGCGGTCGCGGATCGCCTGGTAGATCGACCAATGCACTTCGGCGACCGCCTGAAGATCGCGATCGCTCCGGCCCGTGTCCTTCTTGCGCACCTCGAAGAACATGCCCGAGACCATCTCGACGAGCGAGGCGAGGATGGGATTCTTCGAGGCGGCCGCAACGGCGCGGTGAAACGCGAGGTCGTAGCCGAGAAACTCCAGGGGATCGCCGACCGAAACGAACATGCCCGTGACCGCATCGGAAATGGCGGCCAAATCCTCGCCCGTCACCCGTTCGGCGGCCAGGCCGGCCACCGTGCTCTCGAGCGATCGCCGGGCCTCGAACATGTCCGCGCGTGAAAACCCGTGGAGCGCGGACAGGAAGTGAAACTGCTCGCTGTCGAGCACCAGCGGACCGTCCGCGACGAACGTGCCCAGGCCATGGCGGATGACGAGCACACCCTTGTTGGCCAGCAGCTGGAGCCCGGCGCGCACGCTCGTACGGCTGAGCCCGAGCGTCTGCACGAGGTCGCGCTCAGGCGGCAGCTTCTGCCCGCGCCGCAGGTCGCCCCGAAGAATCATCTGCCTCACGTGGTCGGCAACCAGGGCCGTCGCCGCACTCGCGGCGACCATCGGCTTCCTCTTCATGGGCGTCATCATACCAGTGACTGGCGACACATCATTGCCTTTCCCGGTGATTTTCAGGCCACGGCCGGCGCGTCGTCCCTGCACGTTGGCGAACTCGAGAAGCGAGGTTGGACCTCTGAAC
>JBIQJY010000010.1:0-27267 GCA_044507065.1 Acidobacteriota bacterium | reverse complement strand
GGCGCCGCACCGAGCGCCGCGTGGAAGCCGCGCTGGCGGGCCTCATCGTCGGGTCACGCGACATCCTGCCGCTTCCAGTGCCAGAAGACGTAGGCCAGCAACGGTGCTCCTTCCTGAGAGAGGCTCGGCAGGGGCCGCGACGGCGGCGGACCTCGCGTCGCGGCGCGGGTCGCGTCGTTCAGCCCGGCAGGTCCAGCCCGAAATACCGCGCGGCGTTGTGGAAGCAGACGTCCTCGACGAGGCCACCGGCCAGCGTCGTGTCATCGGGCACCTCGCCGCGCTCGATGTCCTCCCCCACCAGGTTGCACAGCACGCGGCGGAAATACTCGTGGCGCGGGTACGACAGGAACGAACGCGAGTCGGTTGTCATGCCCACGAAGCGCGACAGCAGGCCGGCATTCGACAGCGCGTTCATCTGCCATTCCATGCCTTCCTTCTGATCGAGAAACCACCAGCCGCTGCCGAACTGCACCTTGCCCGGGACGCTCCCGTCCTGGAAGTTGCCGATCATGGTGGCGAACACGTAGTTGTCGGCCGGATTGAGGTTGTAGAGGATCGTCTTCGGCAGCGCGCCCTCGCGCTCGAGCCGGTCAAGGCAGGCGCCAAGCGCATCGGCCTGCGGATAGTCGCCAATCGAGTCGTAGCCCGTATCGCGCCCGATGCCGGTCATCGCGCGCTGGCTCGCGTTGCGCCGCGCGCCGAGGTGCAGTTGCTTGGTCCAGCCGCGCGCGGCGTCGAGGTGCCCGAAGAACAGCATCATGTATCCCGCAAAGCGATCGGCCGCCTCGGCACCCACCACTCGTCCCGCACGCGCATCGTCAAATGTGCCGGCCGCCTCGGCGTCACCCGCCACGCCGATCGGGCAATGCATCAGCCCGTGGTCGGACAGGCGTCCGCCTGCGTCGTGGAAATCCTGATGGCGTCGGCGCAGCGCGTCGAGCAGGTCGCCGAACCGCACGATGTCGACATTGGCCGTGGCTGAGAGACGGTCGACCCAGGGATTGAAGACCGGGGGCTGGTCGACATCGAACGCGCGATCCGGCCGGAACGTCGGGTACACGCGTGTGCGCAGCGACGAGGCGCGGATGGCGGCGTGTGCGTCGAGGCTGTCGGCCGGATCGTCGGTCGTGCACACGGCACGCACGTCGAACTTCTCGAGGATGCCGTGGACGGACAACTCGTCGGTCGCCAGGCGCGTGTTGGCGCGCTCCCAGATCGCGCGGGCCGTCGAAGGACCGAGCAGATCGTCGATGCCGAAGTACCGCCGCAGCTCGAGATGGGTCCAGTGGTAAAGCGGGTTGCGCAGGCAGTTCGGCACGGTCGCCGCCCAGGCCGAGAACTTCTCCCAGGCGTCGGCATCACCGGTGCAGAAACGCTCGTCCACGCCATTGGCGCGCATGGCCCGCCACTTGTAGTGATCGCCCTCGAGCCAGATCTCGGTCAGCGTGGTGAAACGACGATTGGCGGCGATGTCCTGCGGCGACAGGTGACAGTGGTAGTCGAGAATCGGTTGGCCGGCAGCGTGCTCGTGATACAGCCAGCGCGACGCGTCGCTGTGAAGGAGGAAGTCGTCGTTGATGAACGCCATGACGGCACCAGTCTAAGCCTGGACGCGTCACAGACAGCAGGGGCGGACACGAAGTCCGCCCCTGCCTGTCGCCCAACGTTTCATCGCGCCGGCGCCCGGCGGCGACCGGCGGCTACACCGCGCACTCGCCTTCCATGGTCTCGGGTGCGAACGCGTGGTCCTCGGCCAGGTCGATGAAGTCCTCTGGCTTCGCGTCCTCGGGTGCCAGCGGCTCGAGATCCGCCAGCAACCGCTTCACGGCGGTGATGTCGGCGCGGTTGAAGAAGGCCGCTGCCGTCTCGCCATCACGGCGTTCGGCCGCGTAGTACTCGGCGAGCCGCTCGACGGCCGCCGGACCGCGACGCGCCGGGATCTTCGCGGCCAGACGGCCGAACGTGGCGCCGTCGACCGAGACGCCTCCGCCGACCATCACGAAATACTGCGGCGCGGGCTTGCCATCGATCTTGCGCAGGCTGCCCTGGAAGCCGACGGCCGCGATGTGGTGCTGGCCGCAGCCGTTCGGGCACCCGCTCACCTTGATGTCGAGCGTGGGGGCCAGCGGGATGAGCCGCGGGTTGGCCCGGATGTGCTCCTCGACGTAGCGGCCCAGCCCGCGCGACTGCGTGACGGCCAGCTTGCACGACTCGGCTCCGGGGCAGCTGGTGACGTCGGCAATCGTCTCGGCGTCCCCGAGCGGCAGGCCCGCGGCGCAGAGCCGTTCGTACAGCCCGCGGACCTCGTCGTGCTTCACCCAGCGGAACACCAGGTTCTGCGTGGGCGTCACGCGCGACGTGCCGTCGCTGTAGGCCAGCGACAGGTCGGCCAGCACCCGCATCTGCATGCTCGAGAGGTCGCCGAGCGGCACGGTCGCAATGACGCATGCGTACCCGGGCTGCTTCTGCGCCAGCACGTTGGTGGCCGCCCAGCGCTCATACTGCTCGTCGGTGACGTTGAGCACGGGGGTCGGATCCGGCCGGATGCCGGGCCCACGGACATCGCCGGAGATGACGCGCGCGGCCACTTCGGCAACCGTCGGCACCTGGCGATCCCAGTCGGGCGCCTGTTCCTCGGGCTGCGTGGCGGGATCGAACGGCAGCGACACGCCGCCTTCGGCCCGCACGTCGGCCAGACGCGACTCGAACTCCGCGCGGAACTGCTCCCAGCCGAGCTTCTTGATCAGGAACTTGATGCGGTTCTTGTGCTTGTTCTTGTAGTCGCCGAGGTCGTGGAACACCCGCACCACCGCCTCGGACACGTTGAGGATGTCGCCGGCCGGTACGAAGTCGAACAGCACCATGCCGCTGACCGGCATGATCGACGTGCCGCCGCCGACGAGCATGCGGAACCCGCGCTGGCCGTTCTCGATCCGCGCGAGCATCCCGATGTCGTTGATGGTTGCCTTGATGTGGTCCTCGCGGCACCCCTCGAACGAGATCTTGAACTTTCGCGGCAGCGACGACGACAGCTTGTGACGCAGGAAGTAGCGCGTCGTCAGCTCCGAATACGGCGTCACGTCGAACGCCTCGGTTGGCGAGACGCCCGCGTAGGCGCAGGCCGTGATGTTGCGGACCGAGCCGCCGCAGGCTTCGCGCGAGGTCATGCCGGCTTCGGCCAGCCGCCGCATCGCCGGCTCGGCGTCATGCACCTTGACGAAGTGGAACTGCATGTTCTGCCGCGTCGTGATGTGCCCGAAGCCGCGCGAGTATCGATCGGCCACGTCGGCCATCGCCTCGAACTGCTCGGCGGTGACCAGCCCCTGCGGGATCTTGATCCGCATCATGTGCAGATCCTCGGGCTGACGCTGGCCGTAGGTGCCGCGCAGCAGCCGGAAGCCCCGCCACTGATCGGGCGAGATCTCGCCGCTCTCGAACTTGGCCAGCATGTCGGCGAACTCGTCGATGTCCGACTCCTTCGCGAACGACAGCCGGGCGCGGCCTAGCGTCTTTGAATCGTCATGGGCTGCCATGTGTGCTCCTCTGCCAGAAACCCGGTGATGTCGTGCGGCATGGCGGCCGCCGACACCACTTCACCGATCACAATCACCCCGGGGTCCTCGTGATTGCGATCGTCAACGTCATGCCCGAGGTCGGCGAGCGTGCCCGCCCAGACGCGCTGGTCCGGACGCGAGGCACTGACGACCACGGCGGCCGGCGTGTCCGGCTTCCAGCCGATGCCGGTCAGGTACCCGGCCAGTTGCGGCCGCGTCCCCATCCCCATCAACACGACCACCGTCGCCGAACCCGGCACGAGCCCGCCAAGCAGCGGTTCGTAGGCCTCGGGGCCGTGGCCGCTGACCACGACGAACCCCGAGGCGAGGCCCCGGTGCGTCACGGGAATGCCCGCGAGGCCGGGTCCCGCCGTGGCGGCCGACAGACCGGGCACAATCTCGAACGGCACGCCGGCCTCGACCAGGGCGCGCGTCTCCTCGCCGCCGCGGCCGAAGACGAACGGATCGCCGGACTTCAACCGCACGACGCGCTGCCCGAGGTTCGCGCCCGAGACAATCAACGCCGAGACATCGGCCTGCGTCAGCGTCTTGTGCCCGGCGCGACGGGCCACCGAGACCTTCTCGGCCGACCCGGCGAGATCCACGACGGCCTGCGGCACGAGGCCGTCGTAGAGGACGAGATCGGCGCGCCGCAGCCGGTCGACGGCGCGGACCGTCAGCAGGTCGGGGTCGCCCGGGCCGGCGCCTACGATCGAAACGAATCCTCGTCCGGAGCTCATGCTGATCGCCTTCGCCTACGCGCCACCGCTGCGGTCGCCGGCCGATGCCACGCACGAATCGAGCCGCCCGCAGTAGCGTCGCGCGATCACTTCCGCGAGTTGCGGGCGGCGCTGCTCCATCGGGACACCGGTCGACCGCCAGTGGTCGCGCAGCCGATCGGCCTCGACCAGCCAGGCGTCGAACGTGTCGTCACCCGGCAGCACGTCCTCGAGCCCTTCGCGCAGCAGGCCCGCCAGCGCGGGCGCGCGCCCTCCCGTCGAGATCGCAATCGTCGTGCTCGACCGCCGGACCACGCCGCCGAGATAGGCCGTGGCATTGGGCGGGTCGTCGACGGCGTTGACGAACAGGCGCCGCGCTTCGGCCGCCGCCGACACGGCCGCATTCACCTCCGGCGTGGCCGCGGCCACCACCAGCCACATGCCGTCCAGGTCGGACGGGTCGAACGGGCGCCGCTCGATGCGGGCACCCGAGGCGGCGATGGCCGGCGTCACGTCCGGCGCGACAACGGTCAGGTCGGCGCCAGCCGCCAGCAGCGCGTCGAGCTTGCTCGTGGCAACGGGACCGCCGCCAACGACCAGCACGCGGCGACCACCGAGCTTCAGGAACACCGGAAACAACGCGTCCACGTTCACGTCAGAGGGGCCTCAATCACCCCGTGGTTGCGTCCAGAAACAACAAAACCCGCGTACCGGCTACGGTTCGCGGGTTTCAGGGAACGGATTTGTGAATCGCCCCTTCAGGTCACCCCCGCTGCGAACCGGCACGACCACAGCCGCAACAGCATGGACAACAGGAAAGACAGCAAGCCTGGGGCAGCCGATTCATCAACGAGTGACGGTAGCACGAAGACCGGACGGCGACAAGGCGGGGGGCGCCGGCGGCCCCGGCCCGTTGACTCTCCCCTCCTTGTGGATTATTAATGGAGAGTCGTGTCGATCCTCAGGAACGGTGCTGCCGTGTGTCCCTGTTGTTGCTGCTGTCCTACGGGCCTGTCCCGGCAGCGCGTGCGACCCTGATCAAGCCGATACACGAACCGATATCGCAGGGCAGCCCGAAAGCGCCCTCCAGACAGGCCCGGACCAGCGTTCCGGGCCTTTTGTTTTTTTGCGCAGCCGATACACGCCATGTCCCAGACCACGCTCGAATCCAGGCAGACCGGCGGCACGTCGCTCATCGACCAGATCGGCAACACGCCGCTCGTGCGACTGCGGCGCTTCGAAGCCCGTCCGGGCGTGGAAATCTACGCCAAGCTCGAGATGAAGAACCCGGGCGGTTCGGTCAAGGACAGGGCCGCCCTGGCCATGGTCCTCGAAGGGGAGCGGTCGGGCAAACTCGGACCGGGGCGGATCCTGCTCGACGCGACGTCCGGGAACACCGGCATTGCCTACGCGATGATTGGCGCGGCTCGAAGCCACCGGGTCCGGCTGTGCGTGCCGGCCAACGTGACCCCGGAACGCAAGCGTCTTCTCAAGGTCTACGGCGCGGACCTGGTGCTGACCGACCCCATGGAAGGCAGCGACGGGGCCATCCGGCAGGTGCGGGCGATTTTCGAGCGCGACCCCCAGCGCTACTACTACCCCGACCAGTACAGCAATCCGGCCAACTGGCAGGCGCACTTCAACAGCACCGGCCTCGAGATCTTCCAGCAGACGCAGGGCCGGGTGACGCACTTCATCGCCGGACTCGGCACGAGCGGGACGTTTGTCGGCACCGGGCGACGGCTGCGCCAGGAGAAGCCGGACGTGCAGCTGATCTCGGTGCAGCCCGACACGCCGCTGCACGGACTCGAAGGACTCAAGCACATGGCGTCGGCCATCGTGCCATCCATTTACGATGCCGGGCTGGCCGATCGCGACCTGCCGGTCGACACCGAAGAGGCGCACCACCTGACGCGCCGCCTCGCGCACGAGGAAGGTCTGTTTGTCGGCCCGTCGAGTGGCGCCGCGCTGGCGGCGGCCATCCGGGTTGCCGCGGACCTGTCGGCCGGCGTCATCGTGATCATCTTTCCCGACGGCGGCGATCGGTATCTGTCCGACGGGTTGTGGGACGTGCCCGAGGAGGATCCGAACGTGGCTGATGCCCCCATTCACCTGCGCGTCGACGACGCCCAGCTCACGGCCATCGGCCGACATGGCGCACGCATCTATCCCGACGAGTGCTGCGGCGCGCTGCTCGGGCCGAGGCAGGGCGAGGTCACCGAGGCCTATCCACTCGACAACACGTTCCCCGACGGGCGCCGACGCCGCTTCCTGGTGGGCCCCGACGAGTACCGGCGCGCCGAGGCCCGCGCCACCGAATCCGGACTGCAACTGCTGGGTTTCTACCATTCGCACCCGGACCATCCGGCCGAGCCGTCGCAGTTCGATCTCGAGCATGCCTGGCCGAACATGAGCTACCTCATCGTGTCCGTCCGCCAGGGGCAGGCCAAGGAAGCCCGATCGTGGCGGTTGAAGTCCGATCGGTCCGCCTTCGAAGAGGAATTCGTCTGTTAGTCAAAGGTCGTCATGCACATCGCTGAAACTGCACTACCCGGCGACGGGACCAGCCCGGCGCGCGTCGCGCCACGCCTCGATCACCTCCGCGCACTCGAAGCCGAGAGCATCGCCATCATGCGCGAGGTGGTGGCCGAGTTCGAACGGCCCGTCATGCTCTATTCGATCGGCAAGGACTCGTCCGTCCTGCTGCGGCTCGCCCAGAAGGCGTTCTTCCCGGGTCCGATCCCGTTCCCGCTCCTGCACGTCGACACGACGTACAAGTTCCGCGAGATGATCGAGTTCCGCGACGCCTACGTGAAGGAGATCGGCGCCCGGCTCATCGTCCACACCAACACCGACGCGATCGCGGCCGGCACGCAGCCGTTTGCGGTCGGCACGCAGCGCTGCTGCGGCCTGCTCAAGACGCGTGCCCTGCTCGACGCCCTCGAGGCGGGCAACTACGACGCCGCGTTCGGCGGGGCGCGGCGCGACGAGGAGCGTTCGCGCGCGAAGGAGCGCGTCTTTTCGCTGCGCGACGAGAAGGGCCAGTGGGACCCGAAGCGGCAGCGGCCGGAACTGTGGCACCTGCTCAACGGCCGCGTGCGCCAGGGCGAGAGCATCCGCGTCTTCCCGCTGTCGAACTGGACCGAGATCGACGTCTGGCAGTACATCCACGAGGAGCAGATTCCCGTCGTGCCGCTGTACTTCGCGAAGCCGCGCGAGGTCGTCGTGCGCGGCGCGTCGTTGATTCCCGTCGAACAGCCGTTCGTGCCCCTGCTCGCGGGGGAAACGCCGCAGATGGTGATGTGCCGCATGCGCTCGCTCGGCTGCTCGCCGTGCACCGGCGCCATCCGCTCGACGGCCACGACCGTGCCCGACATCATCGAGGAGCTCGTCCAGGTGCGCCAGTCCGAACGCCAGCTCCGCGTCATCGACCACGATCAGGACGGGTCGATGGAAATCAAGAAGCGCGAGGGCTATTTCTGATGAGCGGCGTCGAATCCACTCTCCTGCGCATCTGCACGGCCGGCAGCGTCGACGACGGCAAGAGCACGCTCATCGGGCGGCTCCTGTACGACTCGCAATCGGTGTACGAAGACCAGCTGCTGTCGGTCGAGAAGGCGTCGAAGAACCGCGATGCCGGCCCCATCGATTTCTCGCTGTTCACCGACGGCCTGCGCGCCGAGCGCGAGCAGGGCATCACCATCGACGTCGCGTACCGGTATTTCGCGACCAGCCGCCGCAAGTTCATCCTGGCCGACACGCCCGGGCACGAACAGTACACGCGCAACATGGCGACCGGCGCCTCGACGGCCGACGTCGCGATTCTGCTCGTCGACGCGCGGCAGGGCATCCTCGAGCAGTCGCGCCGGCACGCCCGCATCGCGACGCTGCTCGGCATCCGCAATTTCGTCCTCGCCGTCAACAAGATGGACCTCGTGGACTTCGACCGATCGGTATTCGAGGACATCGCGTCGGGCTTCTCGACGCTGCTGGCCGGATCGAAGATGCACCCCATTCCGCTCAGCGCGCTGCACGGCGACAACATCACGACCCTGAGCGACCGGACGCCGTGGTTTGAAGGGCCGCCCCTGCTCGAGTTCCTCGAGACGGTCGAGATCGACTCGAACGCGCCGTTCGGGCCGCTGCGCATGCCGGTGCAGCTGGTCATCCGGCCGGACCACGAGTTTCGCGGGTACGCCGGGCAGCTGCTCTCGGGCACGGTGCGCGTCGGCGACACGATCACGACGTGGCCGTCGGTCCGGTCCAGCCGGGTCAAGCGCATCGCCACCTGGGACGGCGACCTCGACGAGGCCTATGCACCGATGTCGGTGACGCTGGCGCTCGAGGACGAGCTCGACATCAGTCGCGGCGACGTGCTGGTCGACGGGCACATCAACATGGGCCGCCGCTTCGAAGCCGACGTCGTCTGGATGGACGAGCGGCCGCTCGAGCCGAACCGGCTCTACGTGCTGAAGCACGCGTCGGGCACCACGACCGCACAGTCCGACACGCGGCTGCTCCTGAACGACATCGGCCGGGTGAACATCGAGACGTCGCGCGCGCTCATCTTCGACAAGTACGAGGAGCAGCGCGGCACGGGTGCCTTCATCCTGATCGAGCCGACCACGAACTTCACGGCGGCCGCGGGCATGATCGTCAACCCGCTGTCCGATCAGGCGCCCTCGGCGCACCCTGGCGTCGCCGAACGGCTCGCCCACCTCGCGCGCGCCGCGCACTCGGAAGGCGAAGCCATCGAAGCCGTCCGCCGCGCGCTCGAAGACCTGCTGACCTGACCCCCGCGCTGCCCCACCATCGCAGGGGCGCGACCACCGCAGGGGCGGCCGTGTGGCCGCGCGGGATATCGACTGTCCCGCCCTCTGGCATACACTGGCCCGCACGTCATGGCGAGCGCCGCGCCCTCCATTCGCGTCCGCGATCTCCGCTTCGGCTACGGCGGCCCCGAGATCCTGCATGGCCTGACGTTCGAGATACGTCCTGGCGAAGTGACGGGGCTGCTGGGACCGAACGGCGCCGGCAAGTCGACGCTCTTGCGCATCCTCGTCGGCATCCTCGTGGCACGGCAGGGCACGGTGGCCGTGAACGGCTGCACGCTGCCAGCCGAGAGCTTCGCACTCAAGAAGACGATCGGATACGTGCCCGAGGCGGCCGAACTGTACGACACGCTCAGCGGGCTCGAGTTCCTCGAGTTCTGCGGACGACTCCACGGCCTCGATGAACCCGTGCTCCAGGCGCGGATCGAGGCGTTGCTCGGCGGCTTCGGGCTGCTCGACGATCGGTTGCAGCGGCTGGGCGCGTACTCGAAGGGCATGCGGCAGAAGATCCTGCTTTCGGCAGCCCTGCTCCACGACCCGACCATGCTCGTCCTCGACGAGCCGCTCACCGGCCTCGATACGGATTCGGCGGTGCTCGTCAAGCACCTGCTGCAGACGCTCGCGGCCGAGGGCCGCACCGTTCTCTACAGCTCGCACGTGCTCGAGGTCGTCGAGCGGGTGTGCGCGCGCGTGCTGATTCTCAACCGCGGCACGATCATGGCCGACGGTTCGCCCGGGGACCTGAAGTCCGCGACGCATCGATCGACGCTCGAAGACGTCTTCCGCCAGGTCACCGAGGCCGACGACGTGGAACCGCGCGTGGCGCGGATCATCGAGGGACTGCGGTCGTGAACACCGCGGCGTTCGACCGCCGGCAGTACCTGCTGCTCCTCGGTCTGCTGCGCACACTGGGGTCGCGCCGCGAACTGACCAGTCAGCTGTCGATGCACGGACCGGCGCTCGGCATCCTCGCCTTCTTCGGCCTGCTGATGGGCGGACTGCTGGCGCTTGTCATCCTCGGCGGCGAGATCCCGGCGCGCGACGTGATCATGATCTGCCAGGTGATGACCGCGATCGTTCTGGTGCCCCTGCTCGTGTCGGAAGCGGCCGACGCGCTGCTCAATCCCGCGGAGGCCTCCGTGCTGGCCCATCGTCCCGTGGGCAACCTGACGTACCTCGCGGCCAAGGTCACCTACCTGCTGGGCTTTTCGCTGGCGATCACCGGGGCCTTCAACCTGCCGCCGGCCCTGGCCGGCATCAGCCTCGCGGGCGCCGCCTGGTTCTATCCCATCACCCACCTGGGGGCCGCCGTCATCGGAGCCACCTTCACGGCCCTGGCCACGTGCGGCGTCTTCGGTGTGGTGTTCCGTGTCGTGCCTGTCGCGCGCGTTCGCACGGCCGCGTTGTGGGTGCAGCTGCTCGGCGGGCTGGCCCTCCCGCTGGTGCCGCACCTGTCGCGCCTTCTCGACGTGCGTCCTGACTTCGACGCACCGTACTGGTCCGCAACACCCATGGCGTGGTTCGCCGCACTGGGACTGGCCGGACAGTCCGGCGGCCAGCCGCTGGTGATGACGATGGCCCTGCCGGCCATGGCGGTTGCCGCCGCGCTCGTCGTCGCCGGGTTCCGCGCGCTCAGCCAGGGCTACATGACCCGCGTCTCGACGGTGTTGCGGTCGAAGCGCCCGCCGTCACGCCGGCCCGGCCGCCCCTGGTTCTCCCGCAGGCTGGCGTGGATGACCGGGAGTCGCGCGGGGCTCGGCTCGAGTCTGTTCGTCCTGAAGATGGCAATGCGCGACTGGCAGTTCCGCCGCGCGGCACTTCGCGCGGCGATCCCGGCGCTGATGCTGGCGCTCGTCGCGACGGGTCGCGGGGCGTTGCACTCACCGCTGGCGCCCGGTTCCGGGTTCACGATGGTGCATGTGCTGCCGCACCTGATCGGCATCTCGGGTGTGATTGCCGTGGACTTCCTGCCGTTCAGCGATCACTACAAGGCCCGCGACATCTTCCTCACGGTGCCCGCTTCGGCGCTCCGTGGCGTCGTGCGTGGCACGCTGACGGCGGTCTGGATCATGGCCGCGCTGCTCCCGTCGGCATGCATCTTCGTGGCGGGCACGCTCCTCTGGAACGTCGTCGATGCGGCCCTGTTCGCCGGCTACGCGCTGGCGGTGCTGTCGGTCTACGTGACGCT
The DNA here is from genome assembly GCA_044507065.1 of Acidobacteriota bacterium. GTDB lineage: Bacteria > Acidobacteriota > Vicinamibacteria > Vicinamibacterales > SCN-69-37 > SCN-69-37. Next base: position 15,974 of record JBIQJY010000010.1, on the reverse strand, counting down.
GTTCGCGCCACTCCAGACGGGCCTGCCGTTCACCCGTCCACCCGATCCGACGCGCGCCGCGGGCAACCTGAGCATCATGCTGGCCTGCCTGGTGGTGGCGGCAATTCTCGGCGGGGTACAGGCCTTCTGGGTCTTCCCGCACCCGGTGCGCGTCATCGCCGGCGCCGCGATCCTGTCGGCGCTGGCGTGGGCGCTCGGGCGGGTCTCGCTGCGCGTGCTCGAGAACCGCGTGCCTGGATACCTGGACGACTTCGTGGAGAGTCGCACCCGGATGTTCGCGTAGGGACGCGCGTCACTCGGCGTCGACGCCGAAGTCCCAGAGCTCCGCACCAGAGCCCGCGGGAAGGATCGCGAAGGCGTACTCACCCGCGGCAGGTCCGCGTTGGCCGTGACGAACGACAGCGGATCACGCGCCGAGCCGGACGGATTCCTCACCTCCGTTTGCGATCACTGACCGTCCGGCGTCGGGTCGTCCTTCTTCATCTCTTTGATCATGTAGTAGGTCATGCCAAGCCCCGCGACCAGACTGACAATGCCGATGACCGCGCCCATACCGCCGCCGCCCTGACGAACGGCCGCCGTGGGTGCCGCTGTGCGAGCCCTGGCTGCAGCGACGGGACGAGGCGATGGCTCGACGGGATCGAGGCGTGCAACGGCGTCACGGACCGCTGCCTTGAGGTCGACGTCCGGGACGGCCCGTACTGACTCGGCCGGCGCGACATCGTCGGGCGCGGGACCGGTGCCGGCCCAGGCCCGTGCCGGGATGAGATTGACGGCAAGACACACGACGAGCGAACAGGCGAGACCCTGCTTGGCGTTCATGACTCCTCCGGGCCCGGGCACAGGTGCTGTCCCGGTCCGCTAGGAATACGCACGACGCCGTGAAACGGAAGAATCCACCGCGACACCACCCCGGCATTGACGGCTGCGGCCGGAACGGCTAGAACTCCCCTCACACCCTGCGTGAGTTCGATCGTCCGGTTCGGAAATGAGGCCACGTGGACGGATTCGACGAGCTCTACCGCGCGCACCTGCCGTCCGTCTACAGGTTTGCCCTGCGCTGCGTGGGCAACCGGGCGGTGGCGGAGGACCTCACCGCCGAGGCCTTTCTCGAGCTCTGCCGTCACCAGGATCGAATCGACGCCTTCCGCCTGCCGGGATGGCTGTTGACCGTGGTCCGGAATCGCGCGCGCGACCACTGGCGTCGCCAGCAGGTCGCGCAGCGACACGCACTGAGCCTGACGGCGGTCGACGAACCCGCCACCCCGGCGCCGGAACTCGAAACGTGGCTGCTCGAGAGCGCTGAGCTCAAGGACGTGCACCGCTCGTGCCTCATCCTGCGCTACGTGGAGGGCCTCACGCGCGCGGAGATCGCGCAGACGACGGGACTCACCGAGAACCAGGTGAAGGGCTATCTCCAGTACGCGCTGACGCTCGTGCGCAAGACGTACGGTCAGACCCGAGGCAGGACCGCATGACCCGCCGCCGAGACGCCTTCGACGAGCAGGACGACGCGCTTCCCGGCGATCTGCGCGCGCAGTTCGACGAGCTGGCTGCCCGGCATCGCGCCGATCCACCGTCGGACGTCCTTCGTGCGGCCGATGCCGAGGCCCTCCCGCCGCCGGCGCAGGCCTCGCTTGCGGCCGGCCTCGCCGCGAGTCGATGGCAGCAGGGGGTCGTGCGCAGTACCACCGCGGCGAGCGAGGAAGCGGCGCTCGATCCCGACTCGGCCGATCGGCTGCTCGCGCGCATCCGCCGCGAGGTCGAGGCGCACGATGTGGCGCGGCGTGCAGCCATACGCTGGCGCGTCTTCGGTGTCATTGGCTTTGCCGCCGCGCTCGTCATCCTCACGACGGCCGTCGTCGTCCGTCGCCCGGCGCCGCAGCAGGTGCCCGAGGAGGCACGGGCCCTGCCGTCGTCGGCCGTGGCGACGGTGCCGCCGGTCTTCCGTATTCCGCTCACAGCCGCGCCGGTGAAACTGACGGCGCGCGCGCTCGTGCTGCGCAGCGATGGCCGAGAGGCGTCGTTCGCCGACGAAGCCGCTCCCGCCTTCGACGCCTATCGCGCCGGCAACTACCACGCGGCTGCGGAGGCCTTCGCTCGTATCGCCCCGCGATATCCGGCTTCGATCGAGGTGCCGTTCTACCTCGGTGTCAGCCGGTTGATGACTGGTGATGCACCGGGTGCCGCGACGGTACTGCAGGCAGCTCGTGCGCTGGACGACCCCACGTTTCGAGACGACGTCGCCTGGTACCTCGCCATTGCCGCGGAACGATCCGGCGATGCCGCGACAGCTCGCGCCAGCCTGGCCGGACTCTGCACGGGCTCATCGCCACGTGCCGCGCGCGCGTGCGACGCGGCGGCCGCATTGCGGGAGCCATGACCGCGCAGGCACCGGCGCGCTCCAGGCGCATGCGCGTTCTGGCACTCGCGATCCTGATCGCCGTCGGGAGCGGCCGAACGCCGCGCGCCGCCCAGACCTCCGCCGAACCGCTCGAGAGCGTCGCGACGGCGGCCCGGCACGCGTTCGCCGCTCGCGACTTCGACACGGCGGCCACCGGATACGAGCGGCTGCTCGACCTCGGTCGTACCGCGCGGGACCCGCTCTGGGAGGGCCGCGGCTGGCTGGGACTCGGTTCGGTCGCGGCCGAGCGCCTGCGATACGACGACGCGCGCGCGTGGTTGCTGCGGGCGCGGCAGCTGCTCGAACCGGCGGGAACGCCGGGCGACATCGGCCACCTCTACGTCAGCCTCGGCATCGTGGCCGGCGTCACCGGGACGAGATCCGAGGCGCGCAGTCACTTTGCCCGAGCCATCGCCGCGTTCGAACAGGCGGGCGACGGGCACGGGCGGTTGCACGCGCGGTATCAGGCCCTGCGCGTCACCGACGACACCCCCGGCATCGATGACCTGTCGTCGGAACTTGCCGCTGATGCCCGCGCACTCGGCCACCGTCAGATCGAGGCGGCGGTGCTCCACCTCCTGGGCGACCGATTCTTCAACCGTGGCGACTTCGTCCGCGCGATCGGCGCGCTCGATGCCGCGGCGGCCGCGCTCGGGGGCGACGTCGACCCCGTACGTCTCGGCACCATCTACAACAGCCTGGGGCGCCTCTATCGCGCGCATGGGCAGCTCGAGGCCGCGCTCGAGTACCAGCAAGCGGCGCTCGCCCTGCACGAGACGGCGTATTCGGCCTACGCGCACATCCAGAGTCTCAATGCCGTCGCCGCCACCTATCAGATGCTCGGAGACGTGACGCGCGCCCGGCAGTACTACGAGCGCGCACTGGACCTGGCCTCGGATGGTGCGCCGGCCTCGATCCTCGCGTTCCTCCGCGCGAGCTACGGCGACCTGCTGGTGACGGCCGGCGACCTTACGCGCGGGCGCAACCTGCTGGCGCAGGCGGTCGACGACGCCGCACCCGCCTACCGGACGCGACGGTACATGCAACTGGCGCGTGCGGACCTGCTGCTCGGCGACGCCAATCGTGCGGCGGCGGGGATCGAGACGGCCATGTCGCACTGCGCCGAGACCACGCAGTTCGACTGCGCGTCGGCCCGGCTGCAGCGCGCGGCAATCGCCCTGGCGCGTGGCGACGAAGCCGCAGCACTCGACGATCACCGGGCGGTGCTCCGCACGATCGAGCAACAGCACGCCTCGCTCGTCCCGTCGGACTTCATGAAGCAGGGGTTCGGTCAGTTGTGGACTCCCGCCTACTCGCTCGCCGTTCGTCTGCTGCTCCGTCAGGGCCGCCCCCTGGAGGCGCTCGAGACAGCGGAACTTGGCCGGTCGCGAGCGCTGCTCGATCTGATGGCCTCGCGCGACGAGAACACCTCCGGTCGAGCAACGCTCGCGCGGGCCGTTGCGGGATCGCCGAGCGCGCCGGCCACGTTCCGGCGCAGCGACGCCGTCGCACGGCCGGCACGCGTAGCCGACCTGGTCGCAACAGCCGCGCGCCTGAAGACGACGCTGCTCGTCTACTGGGTCGATGACGACGCGCTGTATGCCTGGACGGTGGCGCCTGACGGCACCGTCCACCATGCGGTGACGCCGCTGTCGACGGCGCGGCTCATGGCCATGACGCGGGAGATCACCGCCTTCACATCCACCGCCGGCGCCGACGACGCGTCGGCACGCACAATCGTCACCCGCGGCGCGCAGACGATCCCGATCGTCATGCCGCCCCGACGAGCGTGGCGCGAGTTGTATGACGTGCTGATTGCACCAATCGCCTCGCACCTGCCAACCACGCCCGGCGCGCGCCTGACCATCGTGCCGCACGGACCGCTGACCGCCGTACCGTTTGCCGCCCTGCGCGACGCGCGCGGCCGGTATCTGGTGGAGCGATTCGCGGTGCACACCGCGCCAGCCGGCGGATTCTTCGCCTACACCAGACGCACCGATGCACGGCCGCCGCGATCGGCACCCGCGCTGCTTGTGTCCAACCCGTCAGCGCCGCCGCACGTTCCGGGCGACCCCGTGCTGCCGCCGCTGCCGGGAGCCGACGCGGAGGTGCGCGCCATCGCGCGTTCGTGGCCCGGCGCGACGGTCCTGTCGGGCGCCGACGCGACCGAACCGCGCGTCCTTGCGGAGGCCGGTCGCCATTCGGTGATTCACTTCGCCACGCATGGCATCGTGCGCGACGCGAATCCCGCGGGGTCGTTCCTGGCGCTCGGGCGATCGGGCGACGCGTCGACGTCGGGCCAGCTCACGCCCGACAAGATCTATGGGTTGTCGCTCGACGCCGACCTCGTCGTGATGAGCGCGTGCCGGTCGGGCGGTGGGCCGCCGACCGGCGACGGTATCGCCGCGCTCGCGCGCGCGTTCATTTCCGCTGGGACCCCGTCGGTCGTCGCGAGCATCTGGGACGTGGCCGATGCCCCCACCACGCGGCTGCTGCCGGCCTTCTACCGCGCCTGGCTCGCCGGCGCGGACAAGGCATCGGCGCTGCGGACCGCACAACTGCGCCTGATCGCGGACCTGCGGGCCGGCCGGGTGACGGTCGAGACCCGACTCGGTACCATCGTCCTGTCGGAAGACCCCGCATTCTGGGCGGGGTTCGTGCTGCTGGGTGAAGCCGACTGACCGCAGCCTATCGACGTCGGACGAGGCGGTCCATGAGCCGTTCGACGCAGGCCACCGGATCGGACGTGCGGCCGGTGTGAACCCGCGATGGCTGGATCATCGTGCTGCGCGGCGCCACGAGCCAGCGGAATCGTCCGCGGGCCGGAAGTTGCCCGATCGGGCCGGCCTCGGACCCGCCGCGACAAATCGCCACGATGGCCGCGAGGTTCGTCCGGACGGCCTCCAGATCCACGTCCGGGTCGATTGCCAGCAGCGCGGCCTCGTCGAGTTCGATCCGCGCCTCCAGGAAGTCGCTGTCGGCACACGACAGGATGACGCCGGCGTTGATCCGCTCACCGCGGTCGACACGCGGGACCACGCGCACGATCGCGTAGTCGTAGGTGCACTCAGCGGCCACCGGCCGCCTCCTCGAGAAACGGGCGCGGGTCCCGGAGCCGGTCGATCAGGTATCGCGAGTAGGCCGCGCGGCCCTCGGCCGCCGTGCCTGCCGGAAACCATTCGTCCGGCACGAGCGCCACGATGCCGGCGACGACATCGGGCGGGAGCGCCGCCGCGAGTACGCGATCCACGTCGGCAAGCGCCGTCGCGGACTGCAGGAGCACGTGCTCGCGGATCGGCGGGAACGCCGCGCGGGCGCGCTGTCGCTCGGACGGCCAGTCGGGCGAGTGGTGGAAGTACAACGTCGACCCGTGGTCGATGAGCCACGGCCGGCCGTGCCACATCAGCATGTTCGTGTTGCGTGCCGTGCGATCGACGTTCGAGACGAGGGCGTCGAACCACACGATGCGCGACGCCAGGTCGGACGCCAGCGTGTGGACGACCGGATCGTAGTTGACCGCGCCCGGCAGGTAGTCGAGCGCGACGTTGAGGCCGGCACTGTCGTGGATGAGCGCGTGGATCTCGGGGTCGGGTTCGGTGCGCGCCAGCTCGGCATCGACCGAGGCAATCACGATCTCCGGTACGGGCAGCCCGAGCGCGCGGGCGATTTCCCCCGCCACGACCTCGGCAATGAGCGCGAGCGCCCCGTGTCCGGCCGCCCGGAACTTCAGCACGTACAGCCCGTCATCGTCGGCCTCGACAATGGCGGGAAGCGATCCGCCCTCGCGCAGTGGTGTCGCGTAACGCGTGACGGTGATCCGGCGGAGCGCGGGCACGCGCCATTGTGGCACGTGACGCCGCGACTGACGTCACGCCGCCGTGCGACTCACACCGCGGACGAGCAGGTAGCCGATCATCCAGAACTCACCAACGGTCGCGGTCAGCGGCAGGACAGCAACCGCCACGCCCACGCCAGGCGCGAGTTGCGCGACGAATGGCAGGAGGACGTATCCGACGCCGCCGACGATGAGGATCCGCCCCAGCGTGACGGGCATCCACCGCGACCGCAGGACGCACCAGCCCATCGGAATCAGCCAGAGGCCGAAAAACAGGTTGCCCACCTGCCAGAGGCTGTTGCTGAACAGATACAGCAGTTGCACCTCGCCGCCGGCTCCAATCGGATGGAGTGCCACCTGGAGGGCCGTGGCAAGCGCCGCCGCGCTCACGAGGACGGCGATCGCATTGATGCATCCGAACACGGCGATCGCGCCCGCGGCGAAACTGTCGACCTCGCGGAACAGGCGGAAGAACCAGAGAGCGGCGAGCGCCTGGGTCATCACAATCCCCATCTCGAGCGCGATCCCGACGCGGGCGAGTGCCTCCCGCTCGAGCAGGTGTGCCAGCGTGGCGGATGGATCGTCGACGGCAAACAGCGCGGGCCTGACAATCAGGAACCCGAACATGCCGGTGACGCCAACCGCGAGGTACCAGAGACCGGTCGTGCGGGCGATGCGGACCCTGGCCGCCCGCCGCACGTCGGGCTGATAGCCGGCCTCGACATTCCCGTGTGGATGCGCGGACACCGCCATGAGATCCTCCTTCATCTGACTTACACCGTAAGGCTATCCGTACGCTGTAAGGTAATGCAAGCGCACATGTCGACACGCCGGCCGGTACAGGGGCAACACGCGCGGGGCGCACTCAGTCGGGACCGGGTCCTCGCCGCCGCCGTCACGCTCGCCGACAGCGAGGGGCTCGCAGCAGTCACGATGAGGCGACTGGCGCGAACGCTGGGCGTGGAGGCGATGTCGCTCTACCATCACCTCCCCGGCAAGGAAGGGCTGCTCGACGGCCTCGTCGAGGGCATCGTTCGCGAGATCGATATGGCCGTGGTCGACCTGCCCGCAGCGCGCACGTGGCGCGCATCGGTCCGGCAGCGCTGCCTGGCGGCGCGCACGGTCATGCTTCGTCATCCGTGGGCGCCCGGCCTGCTCGCCTCGCGCGGGACCATCCCGACAGGAGTGCTCCTGCACTACGAGGCGATCCTCGGAACGATGATCGAGGCCGGCTTCTCGTACCACCTCGGGCACCGCGCCCTCCACGCGCTCGGCAGCATGGCACTCGGATTCGTCCAGGAGCTCTTCAAGCCGATGCCGCTCGACGGCGGCGCGGACCTCGCGCAGGCCGAACTGATGCGGCTGGCGGAACGGCTGCCACATGCCGTCGCGATGGTCCAGGCCGAGCTGCACGCCAGCGACGGCCGGACGCTCGGCTGGTGCGACAGTCAGGCCGAGTTCGAGTTCACGCTCGACCTGCTGCTCGACGGACTCGAGCGCAAACGGCAGGCCGAAGCCCGACAGCGCCCGTCGCGGGCCCGACGCGCGCTGGCCGGATCCCGCTGACGACCCTCCCGATCGCGGGACGCAGTTGCCTCAGGCAGGCGCTGGCTGCGAGCGCCGCACCCTTGCTGCGGCCTCCCAGAGAGCCGGCCACGCGCGCAGGAGCGCGCCGTACGCCGCAAGCGTGCCTCCCAGTGCCGTGTATCCGGTCGACAGCGACCCGTCGTGCTGGAACTCGATCGGCAGGAAGAATGCCGGGCGCTCGAGGCCGGCGTCGAGCGTGTCTCGATAGGCTTCGAGCGCCGCCTGGTAGTAGGCAGGCCACGCACGGCTGCGACAGAGTTCGTCGACGTGAGCGAGCTCACGCATGCGCTGTACCCGTATGACGTCCCCGACGATGACGGCCAGCGCGTCAGCCGGTCGACGCCCGAGGTCGCTGAACAGAGCGGCCGCCTCGCGCAGCCACGCCTCGGGCGCTCGCGCATGGCCGGACACCGACGCAGCCAGCGGCACGATCAGGTCGGCGAGTCGCGTTTCGCGCGCTGACAGGATCGCGGCCGTGTCCCTCGCCGATGGGCGCGGCGAGTCGTGGACGATGCCGACAGGCAGGTGGCCAAAGAGCGTGTCGGGCGCAGCCATCGACAGCATGGCGCCGAACACACCATCCTCATTTCGCCCACGTGGCAGGAATGGTGGCAGCAGTCGCTCGTTGTCCACTCCGGTGCACGTGGCCATGCAGCCCGGATGGTGCGTGAGCACGCGCGCCCGCGCGATCCGCACGACTTCGCGGCTGTTCATTGCCGTCGCGAATGTGTCACCCGCGCCGCACAGCTGCGCGCGCAGTGGATCGGCGGCCAGCAGCAGCCGGTGTGGACAATGGATGCCGGCGTCGCCGGCGACGCCCGTCATTGTCACGCGGACGGTATGGGCTGTCGCGCCGGCGACAGCGTGGCGCATGTGGGCACATGCCCAGGTCGCGTCCATGGGTTGCGCGCTGTCGGCGATCAGATCCCGCAGCGCCCGACCGAGCAGCGCCTCGTGCTCGCCCAGCAGGTCGATCGAAGCGCGTGGCGCCGCCGCGAGGGCGGCGGCACGCGTTTCGGCAAAGGTTGTCCGGATCAACTCGCCGTGATGGCCCATCACGGCGATCCGCTCGTGGCAGTCCTCACCCGCCCACGTTTCGCAGACGACATCGTCGTCCATCATCAGCAGGCGTTCGCCGGCGGTCAGCAGCAGCAGGAGGTTCCGGTTTGCCCCGGCGCTGCCGGGCCGCAGGGGCATGTTCGGGCCGCCGTGGATGACGAGCCTGGCACGCAGTGCGTCCGCTTCGTCGGGACCGACGTAGCGGGCGCCAGGTGTGCCGCGCGCGGCGACGGCCGCGACGGCGGCCCTCGTCGCGCGCCGGTCCGGCTCGTGCGGCGAGCCGTCGACGACGATGACGCGCGGTGCGCGCTCGTGGTCGTCGCAATGTCGACGGAGCGACTCGAGCGCCCGGCGCAGGAGCGCCGGGCGCCCGGCGGTCACGATGCCGACCGTCGCGATGGGAGTGTTCGTCAGGACGGCCTCATGAGCACCACGGCTCGCAGATGCCGTTGCAGCACTCGTAGCCTTCGTAGCAGGTGCACGGCCCCAGCTGGCGCTGGTCTTCTTCGATGACCTTGATTGTCGCAAGCAGCGCGCGAAGAGCCGCCACGAGCTTGGTGTAGTTGGCGCCCCCCTCGTCAGAGGCGAGCAATGCCGTGATCTTCTTCTCGATCGTGATCTGGTACATTCGCATCAACTGGAACTTGCGGGCATCCTCGAGCGTGAACTCTTTGGGGTCAGGCATCGCAGCAGCTCCTTTGTGCGGGTCGTCCGACCCGCCAGCCAACCATTCCAACGTCCCAGCTATTCCGACTGTTCTTCCACCACCCAGATATCGCTCTTGCGTTCGTACCGCACACCGACGATCGCCCCGTTCACCAGCGGCTCGACACCGGACGTCAGGGCTTCCGGCGTGACATCGTGCGTCACCCGCTGCTCGCGCGCTCCGGCCGTCAACGCCACCCCGAACACGTTGTACCGGTCCGCCTCGCGCCGAGTGACGTACAGGACGGAGCGTGCCGGGTCGTAGCGCGTCGTCACGACGAACCCGTTGGCAATGGACGCCACGGGGCTGAGCGCTCCGGTCGACCTCGCGATCAGGACGTCGAGTCGTCCCGTGAAGTCATCTTCGACGTCGTGAAGACGCACGACCACGACGCCCGACCCGTCGCCCAGCCAGCCTCGCGCGACCGCCGCGTTGCCGATGGGGATCGTCTGGCGCAGCGTGCCGGATGGTACGTCGACGATGCGCAGCTCGAATCCCTGAGGCGACGAAACGATGCAGGCCAGTCCCCGGCCGTCGGGCGACACGTGCAGGTCGTAGATGATCTCGCGTGGGTGCGCCGACAGCAGTGGCGGCTCGGCCTCAGTGGCGCCGGGACGATACACGCGTATGGTGAAGACGTCCTGTCGGTCCACGAAATACAGCTCGCTGCCCGACGGGCTCCAGACGACGCCCTGTCTGGCCCACGCTGGCGGAAACGGCGAGTACGCGGGCAGGGGTACCGAGGTGGATACGGTCACCGTGCTGCCCGTCGTGAGCGGCTGCACGCGCAGCGTTGCCCGTTGGGGATCGCCGCCCTCGCCGCGCTGCAGATACGCCAGGCTCGTCCCATCGGGAGACAGCCGCGGGGCGAAACCATCGGCAATGGGCGCCGGAGGCGCTTGGAATCCCGCGGGCCCCAGCGCGCCGAGAAACAGCGTCGAGTCGGCCAGCCGATTGGCCGCCTGGGGCGTCGGGCGACTGCGCTGGAACACGACAACCGGCGCGTTCGCGGCCGCCGTCGGTGCCCAATCGTTGAGGGCGTCGTCGGTCAGGCGCGTCATGACCTGGGTGGTGGGTTCCCACGTCCACAGGTGCGAGTCCTCCGAGATGTACCGGAAGCTCACGAGTGCCCCGTCGGCCGACGTGCTCTCGGGCTCTTCGACGGTTTCACTCGAGGTGAGCCGTTCGGTTCGTCCCGACGCAACGTCTATCCGCCACAGGTCGATCTGTCCGCCGTTGTTCGACTGATAGACGACGCCGGTTCCCGTGCCGGCCCAGAGGGGAAAGCGCTCGAAGAAGTCGTCGTTGGTCAGCCGGCGCGCCGGTCCGCCGCCGAGGGGCGCCAGCCACAGGTCTTCACGCCCGTCGCGCAGCGCGGAAAACACCAGCCGCGAGCCGTCCGGGCTGACGTCCATGCCCGTGATGGCGCCGACCTCATCCCAGGGACCGTCGAGGCGCACAGACGTATTCGATCCCTGATCGACGCGCATGAGCAGGCGTCGCTGGCCGTCCTGTGTGTCGAGAAAGACGGCGTTCCCCACCCAGCGCCGGACCTCCGCGTGGATGGGCGTCGTACTGATGACCACGCTGCTCAGTGGTGCACCGCCGAAGAAGGCGGGAACGGTCTGCACGAGGACGTGGTCGCCCTGTTGAATCGCGTAGACCAGCCTGTCGCCGGCCGGGGACCACGCGTGGCTCTGGACGGTGCCGGCGGGAAGCGAAACCGGCTGCACCGCGCCGCCGTCGAGCGGCTTGAGCATCAACGTCGCCTGACCGCCGACGGTGGCGATGTACGACAGCCATCGCCCGTCCGGCGACATGCGGCTGTTCGATTCGTGGCTCGAGGACGTGACGGCCGCGCGCTGGCGCCAGAGCGTCGGTGCCGGAACCGGGTTGCGATACCAGGGCCAGGCGGCCGCGGCCGCGGCACCGGCCGTGAGGAGTACCGCCGCGGCCACCCGGGACGGCGTCCAGTGCGATCCGGATGACGCCCGTACGCCTCCATCCTGGAGTTCCGGCCTCGCGTCGCCGATATCGCGGAGTCGTCGCCGCGTGTCCGGCTCGAGGCACCGGCGCAGCAGCTCGACGACGCGCGGTGGCACGGCCGCGGGGAGATGCGCCCAGTCCGGCTCCGCGCGCGCCGTGTGCTCCGCGTCCTGGTACACGCCGGCCGGGCCAAACGGCTTGCGGCCGGTCAGCATCTCGTACAGCACACAGCCAAAAGCCCAGATGTCGGTGCGCTTGTCGATCGGGTCGCCTCGCGCCTGCTCCGGTGACATGTAGGCGGCCGTGCCGACCACCGATCCGGCGCTGGTCAGCGCCAGGGTGGTCGTGGCCGACGAGGAGTCGTGCGGCGCGACGACGCGCGCCAGCCCGAAGTCGAGCACCTTGACCGTGCCGTCCCGACGCACCTTGATGTTGGCCGGCTTGAGGTCGCGGTGCACGATGCCGCGATCGTGCGCCGCGTCGAGTGCGTCGACAATCTGCCGGGCGATGTGGAGCGCCTCGGCAACGGGGAGGCCGCCCCCCGGGCGTGTGCGGTCGGTTCGCGCCGCGTGCACACGGTCGGCGAGCGTCGTGCCGTCGACCAGTTCGAGAACGAGCGCCGTGGTACCCGTCGACCGTTCGACACCGTGGATCTGCGCGATGTTCGGATGGTTGAGGGCGGCAAGGGCCTCGGCTTCGCGCTGGAATCGTGACAGTCGCGCTTCTTCGCCGGCCATCGACGGCAGCAGCACCTTGAGCGCGACGTCACGTTTCAGCTCGGTGTCCGTGGCGCGATAGACCTCGCCCATCCCACCGGCGCCAATCAGCGCGGTGACCGTGTAAGGACCGAGGCGGGAGCCTGGTGCCAGCAGCATGTGCGAAACTGCGGCATTCTACACCGGCGCTGCTGCGCCTCCGGCGGTCCTCCCGCCGCTCGGGCGTGGCTCACCTCATGGCGCTGCGGGCGGCGGCTGGTTCGCCCAGGTGTCCGGGAAGTACACCACGCGCTCGCGTCCGCGGTAGTACTCGAGCGGGTGCTCGGGCCGTTCGTACGCGTCCGGAATCGGACGCTTCGAGAACGTCTGGAAGTAGAGCACGCACGCGTCGCGCCACCAGACCGCATCACGCTCCTGGATTTCGAGCAGCGCCTTCACGTGGTGGAACCGGTGATCGTCGATGAGGCCCTCGACCGCGTCCCAGGTCTTCCGCATGCCGCGCACCTCGTCGACGCCCTCGTAGTACTTGTGCACCAGTTCGTTCCACAGCGTCCTGCCCGACTTCATCTCGTGGTCCCAGCCGACGTGATGGAACCACAGGAGGTATTCGTCGGGAATGAGCGATAGATCCCGGAACACCCGCGCGACAGGCTCCTGATATTGCGCCACGGCGTTCGAGCCGGTGGCGGTACGGTCGAAGCCGATGCCGTTGGCGTCGGCCCGGTGGTAGTAGACGGCGGTCCAGTCGGGCCGGGGCAGCCCGGCGGTCCACGGCGCCGGACCGTAGTGATCGCCCTGCGAATAGAGGTGGGTCAGGCCAATCGGACTCCGGTAGTTCACGCCCGCCTCGCGCGACAGCATCATCATCGCCTTCACCGGATCGATGAACCGCGGGTCGTTGCTGAAGGTCATCCGGATCCATTCATCGGCAATGGCCTCGGCCGACAGCGTGTGATCCCAGGCCAGCCGCCCGAATGCGTACCAGCTCGCCTGCACGAACGGGTGGCCCATCCAGTTGCGGTCCGTCCCGGGGTTGATGACGCCGGCCATCCCCGTGATCCGGTAGTCGTGAACGGACCCATCGACGACCTTCGCAACGGTCGACCCCTCCCCCTTCACGTGCGTGTCGGCCTGCAGCGCCTCGACGAACAGCGGCCCCTGATAGGCGAGGTGGTTCGAGAACCCGAAGTATTCCTGGGTGACCTGCAGTTCGATCATCGTGCTCGTGCGCTCGAGCGCGCCGAACAGCGGAGAGAACGGCTCGCGCGGCTGGAAGTCGATGGGGCCGTTCTTGACCTGCACGACGACGTTGTCGCGGAACTGGCCGTCGAGCGGCACGAACTCGTCGTAGGCCTCACGGAACCGATCGGTCTGTTCCGGGTTGTAGACGAACGCGCGCCAGATGACGATGCCGCCGTGCGGCGCGAGCGCGTCGGCCAGCATGTTCGCGCCGTCAGCGTGGGTGCGCCCGTACCCCTGCGGACCGGGCTGCCCTTCCGAGTCGGCCTTGACGAGGAATCCGCCGAAGTCCGGGATGTAGCTGTAGACGTTCTTCACCTGATCGGCCCACCACGCACGCACCGCCGGGTCGAGCGGGTCGGCGGTCGTCAGGCCCCCGATCCGGCGCGGCGAGTCGAAGTTGATCGACAGGTACATCTTCACGCCCCAGGGCCGGAACATGTCGGCGAGGACGGCGACCTTCTCGAGAAACTGATCGGTGAGAATGCGCGGATCCGCGTTGACGTTGTTGATCGCCGTCGCGTTCATGCCGAGCGAGGCGAGCATCCGCGCGTAGTCGGTGTAGCGCGGGTTCCGATAGTGCGGCAGCGTGCCCCACTCCCAGAGCGACAGGCCCGCGTAACCGCGCTCGACGCCGCGCCGGTTGAGATGATCCCAGTGGTTGGCCATCCGGATGTCCACCTTGGGCGAGGACATCGTGGCCACCGTGTCGATCGATTGATGTGTCTGCAGGTGCCGCAGCAGGTGAAACACGCCGTAGAGCACACCGGCGTCCTCGTTGGCGGCCACGACGATGGCCTGCCGCCCGCTGACGGGCAGCCGGTCGATGAGAAACCCTTCCCGGCCGAGCGGCGCCAGTCGTCCGGCGAGGTCCAGCGCCGCGATCACCGGCGAGCCCGACGGTGTGCCAATCACCACGGCGCCGTCCGCTTCGACAGCAGCACCGGCGGCCATCGTCGTACCGAGCAGCCCGCTGAGGCCGCGCGACAGTTCAGCGGCGGCCGATCGCAGGATGGGCGAATCGCCCTGTGCGACGACACGCCGGATCGCTTGCCGATAACTTTCCAGCGTCGGCGCATCGGATACCTGGTGGTATCGCAGCCACATGTCGTACCCGTCCTCGTCCGGCGGGCGCTGCGCCCACGCCGGGCTGACGACGGCAATCGTGCAGATGACCACGAGAATTCTTGCGATCGGACTCGACATGTGCGTGATTAGAAGACGACGACGCGCGCACCGTCAACCGACCGTCCGATTGCCGGATCCTCTCCAGCGGGCGTGCTGCACCACACGGCGTCGGCGCGCCGCCGTTTCAGCGCCCGGTGTCCGCCGCCGCAAGGACGCGCGTCGTGTACGCCACGCCGTCGGGGGTGGCCCCCACCCTCAGGTGGCCCAGGACCGACCGGCGCACCGGATCGATGATCGCGACGCGTGTGTCGGCGGCCAGCGACTGGAAGATGTATCGACCGTCGGGCGTGATGGTCACACCCTGCGGCGCGCCTGGCAGCGGCAGCCGGCCGACCTCGCGCCGTGCGGCCCTGTCGATGAACCGCACCTCGTGCAGCGTGGGATCGGGAACGATCACCAGGCGCCCGTCCGGGCTGAACAGCATGCGATAGGGCCACCTCAGCCCCTCGGCCGCCGTCGTCACGGCGCCGGTCGACGGATCGAGCACGCTCACCTGTCCCGTCTGATTGCTGCCGACCCAGACTTCCCGGCCGTCGGGTGTCACGTTGATGGCCTCGGGAACCGGCGGCACCGGAAAATGCTTCACGAAGCGGTGGTTCGTGAGGTCCAGTTCCGACACCGTGTGGTCGCCCATGTTGCCCGTGAACGCGCGCGTCCCGTCAGCCGTCACGCCGATCATGTGCGACCCGGCAGCCTCGGTCGGTACCGCCTGACGGACGACACCATCCACGACGTCGACGATGACAACGTGATTGGTCTGCTCGCACGTGACGGCGACCAGGCGATCGCCCGGCAGGAAGGCGATGCCGTGTGGTGCACGATGCTCGCCGAGATCGACGGTCCGCGCGACGCGAAGGCCCGGCACGTCGATCACGGTCAGCGTTCGGCGCGCGCCCCCGTAGTCGGTGATGGCCGCGATCGCGCCGTCCGACGACAGGACGATCTCGTGCGGGTTGGTACCGGTGGGCAGCGTGGCGAGCGTGCGACCCGACGCGACGTCGACAATGGTGGCAGTCGACGGTTGCTTGTTCGTGACGACCAGCGTGCCGGTCAGGCCTGCGACCTGCGCGGCGGCCGGAGACACCGTGGCCAGCAGGGCCGCGACAAGCAGGATGACGACGCGCCGCGACAGACGCGGCAGGACGGCTCTGACCATGGGACGTCTCCTTTGAATGGAGGGTAGGATTGCCCTCCTCACAACCTCGCCGCAGCGACTGCTTCGTGGAACAGGCAATGCCGCTCGAACCCGAGGCT